>CAYZWU010000065.1:0-27115 GCA_964482235.1 uncultured Phycisphaerales bacterium | reverse complement strand
GAGCAGATCGCCTGCTCGCCAGTGACGGTGGCCATCTTGACCTTGCCGCGAGCCCCCTTCTTCCAGCTCAGGGAGAAGGGCCTCTCGACGCAGCGCTCACGAAGATCGGGCGCATCGCCGCCTCGTTCCAGCACCCTGGCCACGCGCTTCGCTTCCGCTCCGAGCCGGGCCGCCGTGCCGGCGTCGAACGAGACAACGGTCGTTTCCGGCCGATAGGTCCTGTAGTTGATCTGGTAGTAGAAGTTGTTCGCGTCGCTGGTGACCTTGCATCGGCCGCTGTACGGAACGGGATAGTAGGAGTTCCACCCCTTGCTCGATGTGTGGCAGATCGGGAACGGAAATCCCTCGGCTTTTCCGCTCAGGAAATCGGTCATCGGCGTTTCCACGACGGGCTCGGGGGATCCGTCGATGTAGATTCGGAGCGTTCCGCCCGGGTTGGCGGACCAGATGCGGACGATGGCGCCGGGTCCTTCGGCATCCATCATCACGTACTCGGTGCGCCCATCGTTCGTCTCGCTCCTGAGGTATTTGCCGCAGTCGTGGTTGGCGAACCAGCCCTGATCCGGAGAAATGGACGCCCTGTCGTAGCTGGAAAACTGCTTGCAGGTGAACCAGGGCTTGGGGAAGAGAGAGAGCCCTTCCAGGTCGATCATCTCGACGAGGAGGCTGCGTGTGTCCGTCGTTTCTCCGGAAGAGGCACCGGCTGAGAACGACAGGAGGAGAGCGGCAATGAGAAGCGGCATGGTTGGTGTTTTGCGTGTATTCATGACAGCGATTCTCGCGGAACGGAAAGAGGAAAAAAAGTACTTTATCGAGAGGGTGCGGCTCCTGCAGGAAATGGAGCTGATCAGCGGGGAGAAAACTCCCGGCAAGCACTCACCATTTTTTTGAATCCTTCCGATAAGTCTTATCAGTAGCACGTCACCGGTCCGTCATGTCATGGACAGGGAGTCCGGCAGGGACTCCTAGCGGTGGCGCTTATCCATCTGGAAGGAGTGGCCATGAGTTTCGATCAGATGCAGGGCGGCGGCGCCCCGCAAGAGAACAGCGAGCAGAGAAGGAAGGCGGAAATCATCTTCCAGGAGTTCCTGGACCGGCGGAAGTCGGGAGAGATGGTCGAGCCGGAGCAGTACATCTTCTGGTATCCGGAACTCCAGAAGGAGTTCAAGGCGCTTCTGCAGGAGCTCGAGGACGAGGGGCTCGTCGACGAGTCGGTCGCGTCGTTGGACGCGACAGAGCCCGAATCGATTCCTGCCGATACCCAGGATCAGATGGAGCCGGATCCCGGGGAAGAGCTGGAATCGGTTTCCGCCGACTCCGCCGGTGAAGCGGATCCGGAGCCCGCGGAGGATTCCGGGTTCGACCTGGCCGAACCCACCGAAGAGGTCGATCCGTTTCCAGCGGAGGAGCTCGAATCCGATCTCGCAGGCTCGACCGGTGAGGTCGAAGCTGATGATGCATTCCAGGTCGATGCAGAGTCGCCGTCTCCGCCGCAGGCCGGATCCGAACCTGAGAAGGTCGATCAGCCGCTCATCTCATCCGAGCTCGGCCTGGCACTCGAGGCTGCACCGGACAGTCCGCCGGAACCGGCAACCACGGTCGGCCTGAATGCCGAGTACGAGATGACGCAGGAGGCGACGGCTGAACCTGCAAGCACCGCCGCCGCCGAACCGGTCTTCCTCGAGGCGACGAAGAAGAGCGGCCTCGATGCCGGCGAGTCGAGCCGGCAGGATCAGGATGCCGAGCCCGAGACTGCTGAGGCTCCCGGATCGATGATGACCCCCGAGATGGAACTCGCACTGAAGGCTGCACCGGCCCAACCGCCGGAGGTGTGCGAGAAGGAGGAACTCGACAGGGATGTCGCCGTGGCCACGATGGACGCAGCCGACGAGACCGAGACTTCGGAGCCTTCCGAGACGGCAGTGAAGGAGCCGACCCGGGATCAGGATGCCGCTCCCTCGCCCGAGGAGCTCGAGGCCGCGCCGGAGGTCGAGCATTCCGATGCGGAATCGCCCGCAGTTGAAGAGCTCGATGCCGCACCGGAGTTCGACCAGCCTGAAGGAGCACCGACTGAAACGATAAAGCTCGAGTCCGCGCCGGAAATCAACACTCTGGAATCCGTACCCACCGCCGCGGAAGAGCTCGAAGCCGCTCCGCAGGTCGAGCAGACCGATGCGGAATCGCCTGCAGTTGAAGAGCTCGAGGCCGGACTCGAGACCGGCCAGGCTCCCGAGCGCAGCGAAGTCGCGGTCTTCAGCAGCGGCAACAGGGTGAAGGAGCGTTTCCCTGCGAGAACAGTAGCGCCGGCCAGGCTGGCCGGCGCATGGCCGAGATCATGGTGGCAGAACAGGTTGCTCCCGATCGTCGTGGTCATCGGGTGCCTGGCCGGGCTCGGCTGGTATGTCGCCTGGTCCACGATGGCGATGAGCGACGCCGCAGCTCGATGCGAGCAGGCTGTCCTGGAGCGCGACGGCTTGAAGGGCTCCGTCTCCGGACTGGAGAACTCGAACGCGAGCCTGGCCGCCGCGCTGGCACGATCCGAGGGGCTTCGGTTCGCCGTCCAGTCGGCTTCCATCCTCTCGAAGAATCCCGGACAGGCTTTGCTGCTTGCCATCGAGAGTGCCAGACGGAGTCCTGGTCCTGCATCCGACAAGGCGTTGCTCGCCGCATGGAATCTTTGCCACGAACGCCGCACCCTGGCCCACAGCGGGATCGCGACAGCCGGCCTGAGCCCCGACGGCCTGAGAGTCGTGGTGGCCTCGCATGATGCCTCCGCATCGATACGGTCCGCTGCCACTGGCGAGGAGATCGTCCGCCTGAAAGGGCACGAGGGCAGGATCAACGATGCGGCCTTCAGCCCTGACGGACTGCGCGTCGTGACCGGCTCGGCCGATGGAACGGCTGGAATCTGGGATAGCTCGAGCGGGGAGGAGCTCCACTCGCTCGGGGGGAACGCCGGCAGCATCACGGCCGTTGGCTTCAGCCCCGACGGCTGGAGGGTCGTCGTGGGTTCGTCCGATGGATCGGTGCGCATCTGGGATGCCGAGATCGGCGTGGAGATCGTCACCCTTCAGGGCCACGAGGGGGCCATCACCTCGGTCCGGTTCAGCTCGGACGGCAAGAGCCTGGTCACCGCATCGCTCGACGAGACGGCCCGCACCTGGGATGCCGTCACTGGTGCGGCCATGGTGCAGATCATCGGACACGAAGGCGCCGTCACGGACATCGATTGCAGCCCCGACATCAGCCACGTGGTCACCGCCTCGACCGACGGGACGGCCCGCATCTGGGAGATGGGAAGCGGTCAGGAGACCATGACCCTGCAGGGGCATGCCGGACCCGTGCGGGGTTCGCTATTTTGCCCGAACGGCCAATGGGTGGTCACCGTTTCCGATGATGGAACGGCCCGGCTCTGGGATCGGATCACGGGCAGCGAGACTGCCGTGCTGAAAGGTCACGAAGGCGCCGTGATCGCTGCTGATTTCGCGGCAGACGGCCAGGCGCTTCTCACCTCGTCGGAGGACGGGACGGCCCGCATCTGGGATGCCCTGTCGGCAGTCGGTCAGAGAGAGGATGTGCCGCCGTCCGATGGTCTCCTCGCCGCTGCCGAGGCAAGGATGCCGCGCGAGCTGACCTTCCAGGAGAAGAAGGAGTTCCATGTCTGGAATCCAGGTGAAGAGAAGGCCGCCGAGCTCGTGGAGTCGCTCTTTGCCGAGCTTCGCTTCGTGGTCGATGTGAAGGCGCAGATAGAGAAGGACCGGACGCTTGCCGAGCCGGCCCGCAACGCGGCTCTGCGCTTTGCTGTGCAGAGAAGCGACGATCCCGAGGAGCTCGATCGCGCAGCATGGGAACTCGCCCGGTCGCCGGGGGGGGGCGCCGAATCGTACCGCACCGCGATCCGCTATGCCAAGGCCGCCAGCGGTCTAGAACAGGAAAACGGCTACTTTCTCAACACTCTCGGCGTGGCGCAGTATCGCGCCGGCCTCTACGAGGAGGCCCTGGCCACGCTCCTCGATTCCGATCGGCTCAACTCGAAGGTCGTGGAAGGAGGCGTGCCTCACGATGTGGCGTTCATCGCCATGGCTCATTACCGGCTCGGCCACGCCGTCGAGGCGGATGCCACGCTCGGGAGAGCCCGCACCCTGATGGAAGAGCCGCAATGGGCGGCGAATGAACGGAGCCGCCCCTTCCTCGACGAGGCGGAGGCGCTGATCTCCGGTTCCGCGGAGGCGGACGGTTCCGGCGACGGGGAGCGGATCAAGATCTCGGCGGTCGATCAACCCGGGTCGGATGGAGATTGAGAAGAGGAATCCTTGTAGACCTCGACGAGGCTCGCCGCCAGTTCCACGGCCTTGATCAGACTGGCCGGATTGGCGTTCCCTGAGCCGACCATGTCGAAAGCGGTCCCGTGGTCGGGCGAAGTGCGGATGTAGGGCAGGCCGAGGGTGAGAGAGACCGTCCCGAAGAAATCACGTGTCTTGAGGGCCGTGTGTCCCTGGTCATGGTAGAGCGAAACAACGCAGTCGTATCGGCCTTCGAAGGCCGCGTGAAAGATGGCATCGGCCGGAACGGGACCCACCGCGTCGATCCCTCTCGACCGCGCCGTCTGCAGGGCCGGAGCGATCTCCTCGATCTCCTCCCGCCCGAGAAGCCCTCCCTCGCCTGCATGGGGATTCAGCGCCGCCACGGCGATGCAGGGCGCCGGTCGTCCGATGCGGATCAGCTCCTTTTGCAGACCTTCGAGAAAGAACGCGATCTTCTCGCTGCGGATCTCGGCCGCCACGGCGGCCAGCGGAATGTGCCGCGTGAAGAAGGCGCAGAGCACAGGTCCGGATACGAAGAGGGTCAAGGGATCGGGACAGCCCGTGAGAGAGGCGAGAACCTCGGTGTGCCCCGTGCCGCCCAGGCCGGCCAGCTGCAGCGCCTCCTTGCTCCAGGGCGCCGTGACCATGGCGTCAGCCCTGCCCGATGCCACGAGCCTGTGGGCTTCCACGAGAGCCGCGTGGGCCAGACGTCCCGCCTCGGCCTGGATCTCGCCGCGCCGCAGCGGCTCCGCGGGCGTTCCGCCTGCGGGGACAAGATCCGTCTGATCCAGGGAGAAGCCGATCCGCTCGGCGTTCTCCTCGAGAACGGAGGGACAGCCGACGAGCAGCGGGCGGCAGCAGGCCGGTTCTCCTGCAGCCAGCCATGCGACGATGATGTCGGGACCGATGCCGTTGGGATCGCCGCAGGTGACGGCGACTGCCGGTTTCGAAACACTGCCCGTCATGATAGTCTCCCGCAGCGCCAGGATGCCGAGAAGCTAATACCCTTGTGATAGTGCAGCGCATATAGTTTATATGATATTTTATGTAGAATAATCGGCCGATGTTCGTATGTACACAGCGAGGAAGAAAATAGACCGATGCACATGACCGACCAGCTTCTCTCGGCGAGGATCTATCTCCCGGCTGCTGCCGTAGCCGTGGCGGGATTGAGCCTCTGTGCAGCGCGGATCAGGCGCGGTCAGTCCGACGAGGATCAGGAGCGATCGGGCGAGGGGAACATCGCGGTGATGGGCGTCCTCGGCGCATTCATCTTTGCCGCGCAGATGATCAACTTCCCCGTTCTCCCCGGTACAACGGGACACCTGGGAGGAGGCGTGCTCCTGGCCATTCTCTTCGGGCCTTTTCACGCCACCATTCTCATGGCATCGATCCTTCTGGTGCAGTGCCTGATCTTCCAGGACGGCGGGATACTGGCTCTCGGCGCCAACATGATCAACATGGGGATCATCCCCTGCTTCCTGGGATACGGGGTCTACCAGGCTGTTTCCGCCTCGCCTCTACCGCGGAGGGCGGCGCCCTTCCTCGCGGCATGGCTCGGCGTGCTCGGCGGTGCATTCATGGTGCCGTTCATGGTCTGCGGCTCCGGAGTGACCGGCATTCCGCTCGACGGTTTCCTCCTGGTCATGCTGGGAATTCATGCGGTGATCGGCGCCGTGGAGGGGCTCATCACGCTGGCGGTCCTGGAGTTCATCCGGAACCTCTACCCTCACAGGTCGTTCGGCGAGCCCGTGGCCGAGAACCGGGCCCTCGTGGTGATCTTCGTGGTTGCCGCACTGGTCGTGGCAGGCGGTCTGTCGACCGTGGCGGCCGATGATCCCGACGGGCTGGAGCGGGCGGCGCAGATCTGCGGCTTCTCAGGTGTCGAAGCGGATCAGGAAGCAGCCGAATTCGCCCCCATGCCGGACTACACGGTCCCCGGGATTCCGGGTGGCCTCTCCGTCGCACTTGCCGGCATCGCCGGAACCGCGGCGACCTTCCTTCTCGTTTTTCTGGTGAACCGCGTCGCCGGATCGAAGCGTTGAAATTCCTTCTCGACCACCTGAGCCAGGAAGACACGGCCATCCACCGTATCGACGCCAGGGCGAAGCTCGTCGCCACGGTCGTCTTCACGATCTGCGTCGTGTCCGTGCCGAATCAGAGGATGGCCTTCCTCTTCTTCTTCTTTGCCTGGCCCGCCGGGGTGACGGCCGCCGCCCGCCTTCCCCTGAAGCCGCTGGTGCTGCGTGCCCTGGCCGTGTCGCCGCTCATCATCCTGGTGGTGGCCTTCAATCCCTTCTTCGAGCCGGGAACAGTCGTGGCGAGGCCCCTCGGCTTCGAGATGACCCGTGAAGGCCTCCTCGTCTCGGCAGGCATCATGATCAAGTTCTTCGCCTGCATCGCGGTGATGCTCGTCCTGGCGGCCACGACACCCTTTCCAGCCCTCGTGACCGGATTGCGGGGGCTGGGAGTCCCCTCGTTTCTCACGCACCAGGTCTCGTTCCTCTACCGCTACCTCTTCATCCTGGCCGACCAGGCGCGGCGGATGAAGCGTGCCCGCGATGCACGCGCCTGCCGCCGCCTCGGCACGCGCACCCTCTTCTCCACCGGAACAGGTATTCTCGGCTTCCTCTTCGTGCGCACCCTGGACAAGGGGGAACGGATCGATCTGGCCATGAAGCTGAGAGGATTCGACGGCCGCTTCGTGCTGCTGCAGAAGCCCCGGATCGCCCGGTCCGAGGTTGTCTTTCTTCTCTTCTCCCTGGTGCTGACCGCGGCCTGCACCGTTGCGGCTCATGGAGGTCTCGGTGTCTGATAAGGTCGTGTTCATCAAGGATTTCACGTTTTCCTACCACGAGGAGACACCGGTGCTGAAGGGGATCGATCTCGATCTCGAGGCGGGCGACCGGATGGCCCTACTGGGCCCGAACGGTGCGGGGAAATCGACGCTGCTTCTCGCTCTCTCGGGTTTCCTGAAGGGGCAGGGCCGCATGGAGATCATGGACCGGCCGGTGGAGCGGCGGGCGCTGCGCGAGCTGAGGCAGAAGATCGGTTTTCTTTTCCAGGATCCCGACGACCAGCTCTTCCTCCCCCGGGTGATCGACAACGTGGCCTTCGGCCCTCTCAACCTGGGCCTCGACCAGCACGAGGCCAGGGAGCGCAGCTCTGCGGCGCTTCGCTTCGTCGGCCTCGATGGATTCGAGGAGAAGCTGGCGCATCACCTGAGCCAGGGACAGAAGAGGCTGGTGGCACTGGCGTCGGTGATCTCCATGCAGCCGCGTCTCTTCCTGCTCGACGAGCCGTCGGCCTTTCTCGATCCGAGAGGCCGGACGACCCTGTCGCGTCTGATCGGCCGGATCGACGGCTCCTTCATCGTGGCGTCGCACGATCTCGGTTTCGTGAGTGCGATCTGCACGAAAGCGGCCCTGCTCGATGACGGCCGGGTGGTTGCATGCGGGCCCGTGGATGATATCCTCGGGGACACGGTTCTGTTGCAGAAGGTCGGTCTCCTGGCGGAGGAAGAGATTTGAGTCCCGGCCCGGCGTTCGACGTCATCGTGGTGGGAGCGGGGATCGCAGGTGCGGCCATCGGGGAGCGGCTGGCCAGAGGCGGCCTGGGGCGGGTCGTCATCCTGGAGAAGGAGAGCAGCTACTGCACCGGTTCGTCGGCCCGGTCGGCAGGCGGGATCAGGCAGCAGTTCGGCGACGAGGCGAAGATCCGTGCCGCGATGTACTCCATGGCCTCCTTCGAGAGGTTCGGCGAGCTCTACGGCGAGGATCCCTTCTTCAAGAAGAACGGCTACCTCGTCCTGTCCCGGGACGCCGGGACCGCCGCTCAGCAGAGGCGGGAGGCCGAACTGCATCGTCGCCTCGGACTCGAGACGTATTTTCTCGAGCCCGGCCAGGTGAACGACGTGGTGCCGTGCCTGAGCGGGGAGGGCCTTGCCGGGGCCGTCTACTCGCCGGACGACGGCTTTCTCGATCCGCCGACCGTTGTGCGGGGATTCATCAATTCCTTCAAGAGAAGCGGGGGCGTGCTGCGGACCGACACCCGCGTGGAGGAGCTGGCCGTGTCCGGCGGCCGGGTCGAGGGCGTGGTCACCAACCACGGACCGGTGCCGGGGCGCAACGTGATCGTGGCGGCAGGTCCGCACGCCGGGCCGCTGCTCGAGCGGATGGGAGTGACGCTTCCGCTGCAGTCGTTCAGGAGACAGATCTTTTCCTCCGCGCCATGCGAGAAGGTGGAGCCCGGCTGGCCCCTGGTCCTCGATCCCGGGCGGTCGTTCTACTTCCGTCCCGAGTCGGGGGGGGTGATCATGAGCCTCGCCGAAGTGGAGCCTTTCGATCCACCCGACGACGGCAACGAGATCCCTCTATCGAGGGACAGGGTGCCGGAGCTCGCCCGGACGGCGATGGAAGTCTGCCCGCTCCTGGCGGAGACGGCGATCAACAGCGGATGGGCCGGCCTGCGGACCCTCACTCCCGACGAAAGGCCTGTCCTCGGACCCGTGTCGGTTCCGGAGGGGCTTTTCGTGGCAGCGGGCTTTTCCGGGCACGGCATCACGCTCTCCTTCTTCGCGGCGGAGCTGCTGGCAGCGGCCGTGACCGGCATGCCGTGCCGGGTCATGGACCCGACTCCCTTCTCGCCGCTTCGCTTTCTCTAGGAGACCGTTGAAAAGGGGCTGTTTGTTCTTTCAATGGAAGAATCGTGTCTCCCGGCCAGTCAAAGGGTCTGGGGAAGAATTATCGGATGACGGAGGCAAGCTGTGAACATCGCATCGGCAACCCTGTTGTGCGTCCTGGCACTGGCAGCTCCTGACGGGCTCGACGATCTTCATCTTCTCGACGGCGGGATCAAGAGGATCTCGAGCTACGACAGGGACGGCGGGAACCAGGATTTCTTCGTCGTGGCCCCGGGCAACTCACTGGTGCTGGCCGACATCAAGGGGGCGGGGACGATCCGCCGCATCTTCATCAAGGTCAACACCGAGGATCCGGCCCATCTCCGCTCCATGCTGCTCCGGTTCTACTGGGACGAGACGCGGGATCCTTGCGTCGACTGCCCTCTCGGCGACTTCTTCGCGCTGGGCAACGGCCGCTACTACCCGGTCAACTCGCTCCCTGTCGTTGTGGGGAAAGGCCGGGGGATGACGTGCTACTTCCCCATGCCCTTCAGGAAGCGCGCACACCTGCTGCTCGTGCATGAGGGCCGGGGACCCGAGGCTCGAATCCACTACCAGATCGATTACACCAAGGGGGCGCCCGAGCGGGGCGCCGGCCTGTTCCACGCCCACTATGCCCAGGGCTACCTGAACCGCACCTCCAATCACTACACCGTTCTCCATGCCATCGGAAAGGGGAAGTACGTCGGCACCGTTCTTTCCGTTGTCCTCGGCGAGGACGGATGGTTCGGCGAGGGGGACGAGAAGTTCTACGTGGACGGGGAGGACGTGGCGTCGATCAAGGGGACCGGGCTCTCCGACTACTTCGGCTGCGCCTGGGGTTTTCAGCACGGGTTCTGCTCTCCCTACTTCGGCACACCCCAGGCCGGAGATCTCGCGAGGGGAGAGGAGTTCACGGGATACAGGTTCCACATCAACGATCCCATCGCCTTCGACAAGGAGCTCTTCTTCTGTCTCGAGCATCAGGGGGAGAGATTCTCCAAGGGAAGGAAGTCCCTCGACAACGTCGCCCGGGGGGACGCCTACTTCAGCGTGGCCTACTGGTATCAGAACGACCCGCACCACTCCTTCGCGATGATCCCCTTCGTGGCGGACCGGATCTCCGGCGACCTCAGGTTCACTGTGGAGGGCGAGAAGCTCGGCCAGGTCGAGGCGTCGAACGAATCGGCCGGTGTCAAGATCCTCGATGATGCGGTGCTTCGAACATTCGATGCCAAGGAGCCGGGCGGTTTCATCACCTTCTCGGCCCATGCCGTGGCCAAGGGGGAGCACGAGCTGTCGGGCCGCTTCCTCTCGTCGACCCGGTGCGGCCGGTACCAGCTCTCCGTCAACGGCACTCCCGTGGGACCGGTGCAGGAGTTCTTCGGCGACCGCGGTGGACAGGGCAGGGAGCACGAGAAGATCGAGGAGCGCGTGGTTCTCGGCCGCATCAAGCTCGACAGCCTCGAGCTGACGCTGCGTTTCGAGGCGGTGGACGCCGATGATCGTTCCGAAGGATACCTGATCGGTATCGATTCCCTGGTCCTGCGGCCGCTGGAGTAGCAGGAACTCGGGGCCGGGCCGTCCGCGTGTGGGGCTCTGATCAATCTGGAAGAGTGAGGATCTCGACGCTCTCACCAATGTAGAGAGTGTGCTCGGCCTGGCTCACGAAGATTCCCGGCTTCTCCGCCAGGGGAGGATAGCTGTGGAGCATCCCTTTCCTGACGAGCGCCTTCAGGGTTCGCTCCACCCTGTCGGGATGATGCCTGTCCGTCAGGTTGCGGCGGGCAAAGGGAAGGTTCCTGTACCGCAGAACGGTCTCGACCACCTTCTCGTCCATGTCGCTGTTCAGCTTGATCCTGCGCTTCAAGCTGAAAATCTCGGGCTCTCCGGTTTCGTGGACCGTGCCGCTGCCGTCGGTGGCAAAGGGCTCGATGGCGACGATCATTCCTTTCCGGAACATGCCGGACCTGTGAGTGATCACGTTGGGAACCTGCGGATCAGTGTGGACCTGAAACCTTCCCAGGCCGTGCCCGGTGAGATTCGACACCGGTCTGAAGCCGAGAGAGACGATCGTCGTCTGGATCGCCCGGCTCGCCTCGCGGATCGGGACGTCGGGTCCCACGGCGCGGATCGCCGCCTTCAGGGCCTGCCTCGACGCGTCGACGAGAAGGCTGTGCCCGCCCAGATCCTTGGTCGCCGCCGTGTCTCCCACGTATCCGTCGATCTGCACTCCCACGTCGAGCTTGGCCAGATCGCCGATGGAGAAGCGGAGCGGATCATCGGGCTTCGAGCAGTAATGGGCGGCGATGTTGTTCAGGGAAATCTGGGCCGGAAAGGCCGGCTGGCCGCCGAGCCTGATGATCTCTTCTTCCACCGAGGAGGAGACTTCGAGGTGGGGGACGCCCGGTTCGATCCGGCTGAGGCCGAACTGCAGCGCTCTGGCAGCGATCCTGCCGGCTTCCCTGAACTTGTCGATCTCTCTGTTGCCAAGAAAATTCATCATTCCCTCGATCAAGCCTAACAGGGTTCGACAGGCTGTTGATCAGGCTCCTCGAAGGCGACATCGAGTCCGGTTCCGCCGGAGGGCCCTTTCCACGGTCCGTCGAGAGTTGAAAAGGGGTATTTTACCTTTTCGGCGCCGGTGTTAAACTCTTTTGAAGCAGTTAGGTATTTCTGAAGTCGATACGGAGGAGAACGTCCATGGTCAAGATCGGTGTTATTCTCTCAGGATGCGGTGTGAATGACGGCGCCGAGATCCACGAGTCCGTGATCACGCTCCTGGCCCTCGACCGGTCCGGCGCCGAAGTGGTTTGCATGGCGCCTGACGGAGATCAGATGGATGTGGTGGATCACGTGGCCGGTCGACCCGTGAACGAGACGAGGAACATCCTGAAGGAGTCGGCCAGGATCGCCCGGGGCGATATCCGCAACATCGCCGATGTCAAGTCCACCGAGCTGGATGGTGTGATCGTTCCCGGCGGATTCGGTGCGGCCAAGAATCTCTGCAACTTCGCCACGCAGGGCGACGGCTGCGAGGCTCACCCTGAAGTGGCCAGGCTCCTCAAGGAGTTTCACCACGAAGGAAAGCCGATCGGCGCGATCTGCATCGCTCCCTGCATCCTTGCCAGGGTCTTCGGCAGCGAGAGCCCGAGCATCACGATCGGGACCGATCCTGGCACGGCCGCCGCGATGGAGAAGATGGGGGCGAAGCACGTCGACTGCTCCGTTCACGACTGCGTCGTGGACAGGGAGAAGAAGATGGTCACGACCCCGGCGTACATGCTGGGCCAGTCGATCGGGCAGATCGCGGACGGTATCGAGAAAGCCGTTGCGGAAGTGGTCGCACTCGCCGGCGGGTAACAGACCGTTGAAAAGGTCGTTCGAACCGGAAAGGGTGCGCGTACCATCCTTGGCCCGGCCGGAGGCCTCCCGAAGCCTGGCAGATTGCTTTTTTCTGTAAAAAAGGTGCGTAACTTCCCCCCTGATTTCCGAGTAAAACCTGGAAAAGGCATGGAGATGTCATGACCCTGGGAAGAGAGAGCATCCGGTTCGTCCCGGCAGCAGTCGTGCTGCTCGCTTTCCTTTTTCCTCTCCATGGCGAGGAAGAGGGGGATCCGGCCCTCGAGGAGAAGCTCGTGCTTCTCAAGGAGGAGATCTACTCGATCAACCTGATCGACCGGCTCGATCTCGATGCCGATCAGGTCGCGGTCATCCTCAAGCAGTCCCGCCTTGCCAGGCCCTACTTCGAAGCGGGGCGCAAGATGATCCGCGAGATCCGGCTCCTTCAGCTGACGGCTTTCAGGGAGTTCAAGGCCGAGGACGAGCTGAATCGAGGCTTCACCAGGGAGGTGGAACTGAATGCCGCGCGCACCGATCACCTTGAAAAGGAGATCAGGGATCGTGTGATCGCCAAGGCGAACCAGCTGTCCGTTCCGGTCTACGAGAAGCTGACCCTGGAGCAGCTGGGGACGATCGAGGGGTACAAGCCCTTTCTTTTTCCCCAGGAGCACAGGGACAGGGAGATGGTCAAGAAGTCCGACAGGCGCTGGTCCACCGTGGCCAGGATTCTCGAGACGGCGCATTCCCTTTCCCCGAAGAGATACAGGCGCGACAGGGATGAGATGGTCAAGGACATCTTCAACCAGCTGCCGCGACCCGTTGCGCCGAAGTCGAAGGGCAGGGGAAAGAAGGGCGCGAAGGAAAAGAGCAGCAATGCATCCTCTTCCGGGAAGACAGGCGGTCTGCCGCTGGAGACCGGCGAGGCCGCCCGGGAGCGGATCGGCCGCGTTCTCGACGATGTCCGGGAGCTGTCCGCCCAGGAGCTGGAGAGGACCATCGATCAGATCATCGAGTTCAAGCTTCTCGCATCCGAGGCGCAGTGGCTCGTTCGCGACATGGGCAAGATCGCGAGATCGAAGCACGAGCAGCTCTGCAACGTGGCCCGGTATCTGCTCAATCCCGAGGTGATCGACTATCTGGCGAAGATGAAACCGAAGAAAGGGGGGGCAGGCGTTGCCGGGAAGCGGTGAAGCGCCCCCTGTTTTCGCGGCTTCTTCGGGAGGTCGCATGGAGGACATGATGAAGGTTGTATGCCGGATCGCTCTTGTCGCCCTTTTCGTTTCCGGCCTCGCGGGACCGGCAGCCCTGGAGGCCAAGAAGGAGCTGCCCGATCTCGACACCTGCTACAGGGAGATCAGGGAACTGCGCGCCGACATCAACCTCCTGAACCTCTATAACGGGATGCACCTCACCGTCGAGCAGATAGAGATCATCCTGGCGCAGGCCAGGAAGGTGGCTCGCGAGCGCGGACCCGTGAAGGAGGCCGTGCCGATCGAGGAGCTGAAGGAGGAGCTCGTCCTTCTCGATGAGGTCCGCCGGAAGCTGCATGCCGGAAAGGACGTTTCCACGACCTACCGGGCCAGGTACGACAACATGATGCGCCAGAGGAGCCGGAGCTTCATGAAGGCGCACACCCACGAGATGCGCGCCTGCGTCGAGCAGTGCGCCGCCGCTGTTGAAGGCGCGCTCACCGATTCACAGATCGAGGTGCTGGCCACCTTCAAGCCCTGCCTGATCCCGCCGAAGGACCTGAAGGACCCGGTGCGAGTGGGGCAGGCTTCGGACGGTTCGAGGTTCGTTCCCCTGGTCGAGAAGATCCGCTCCATCCCGAAGAGCCGGTACGGCGCCGGCTCTGAGAAGATCATCGAGCACCTCGTCAACCTGGCGGAGAAGCACATGGGAAAGATGCGCGACGACGACCGGGAGGCCTACAGACAGCGCCTGCGCTACACCTTCCACAAGGCCCGGAGCATGACGGAGGAGGAGTTCCTCTTCAACAAGCAGGAACTGGCCGACGGGATCGAGCCGCCCGACCAGATCGGGCAGATCAAGGAAAAGCTGGAGAAGATGGGAGTGCCCCGCTTCGCGGCGCGAGGCCAGATCGCGCAGTACTTTCTCACGCCCCGGGCGATCCCCATCCTGGAGAGGCGTCTCGAGCAGATGAAGCGGTTCGAGCGTGAAGGCCAGGTCGACCTCGACGATCTGAAGGGTGCCAAGACATGCCGGGACGGAAAGTGCGCCATCGATTGAGCGGGGCGCCCGGATTCGACGGTCCGACCTCCTGCGGCCCGGGCTGTCCTCTCTCGAGGAGGCAGTTCCTGAACCGCGCAGCCAGGTCCGGAGTGAAGGCCGCCTCCCTCCCCCTGGCTCTCGAGCTGCTGCTTTCGGGGAAGCCGGCCTCGGCGGCAGGCGCCGCGCCCTTCGAGCGGGAGGTCTACTACTATCGCAAGCTTCCGGACAGGAAGATCCAGTGCTTCGTCTGCCCTTTCAACTGCGTCCTGAAGCCGGGGGAGACGTGCTTCTGCAGGAGCCGGATCAACGTCGACGGCACGCTCTACAGCCGCGGATGGGGCAAGCCGTGCATCGTGTCGATCGATCCCATCGAGAAGCTGCCCTTCGGCAACTGCCTCCCCGGCGAGAAGGTCGTCTCCCTGGCCGTCGGCGGGTGCAACCTCCGTTGCCTCTACTGCCAGAACTGGGAGCAGTCCCAGGAGATCCCGGACAAGGTGCGGCCCGTCCACGACCTCGATCCCGGCGCAGCCGTGGCCTCGACGCGAAAGAAGAAGATCCGGACGATCGCCTTCACCTACACCGAACCGATCGCCTTCTACGAGTACATGATCGACATCGCGGCCGAGGCGGGGGCGCACGGCATCCGGACCGTTGCGGGAACGGCGCTGTTCGCGAACCGCCGGCCGGTGCGCGACGCGTGCCGCCACATCGACGCCTTCGCGGTGACGCTCAAGGGTTTCGACCAGGCGTTCTACAGGAAGGTCTGCGGCGCGGACCTGAAGCCCGTGCTCGCCGCTCTGGAGGAGATCCGCTCCGAGGGACGATGGCTCGAGCTCACCAGTCTGATCGTTCCGACCTTCAACGACGACATGAAGAAGATCCGGGACATGGCCAGGTGGATCCGGCGCAACCTGGGAGCCGACGTTCCGTGGCACTTCTCGCGCTTCGTGCCGCGCTACAAGCTCGCCAATCTTCCCCGGACGCCGATCCAGACGCTCGAGGATGCCCGCAAAACAGCTCTTGACCAGGGCATCGACTACGTTTACACATCGAACATCGCTCCTCACGAAGGCAACAACACCTACTGCCCCCGATGCGGGCGGACCTTGATCGAGCGTGTCGGATTCAAGATCATCAAGAATTTCCTCGAAAAGGGGCGGTGTCCCTGTGGCAGGAAAATCGCCGGTATCTTCGAGCACGAACACCGGGGAGGGGAATGACGGGCCCGACGGCGGGGTCCTCTCCGGCAGGCCGGCTCTCTCTCTCTTGCCGTTCCTTCTCGGTTTGACCACCCAGATCGGCCAGCTCCTGATCCTGCGGGAGGTGCTGATCCTTTCGAGCGGCTCGGAGACGGCTCTCGCCTTCTGCTTCGCCGCCTGGGCTCTCCTGAACGGTGCCGGCGCCCTTCTCGGCGCGGCGGGAGGGCGGATCGGGCTGCCCGTGGGGGCGTGCTTCCGTCCCCTGTTGGCCATTCTCCCCTTTCTCCTGGCCGGCTCGATCCACCTGGCCCGTGTGGCGCGCAGCTTCGTCGACGTGGGGCAGGGACAGGATCTTCCCTTCTCCCTTTATCTCATCCTTCTCGTCCTTGTCGTGGCGCCGGTCTCCGCAGTGGACGGCTTCCTCTTCGTGAGCGGGCTCCGGTTCCTCTTCGGCCGGTCGGGCGGCCGCGGTTCGGCCTTCGTCTACGGCGTCGAGTCGCTGGGATCGCTCGCCGGCGGGCTGCTCTTCTCCTTCGTCCTCGTCTTCCTGCTCGATCCCTTTTCCATCTGCGGTCTCCTGGCCCTGTTGAGCGGGCTGTTCCTCTTCTGCAGCCCTGGCGACGGGAGCTCGCCGCCCTCGCGGCTTCGGCGTCCCTTCCGGATTCTGCTCCTGGCAACAGGGTTGGCGGGCCTCTTCTCCGGAGCCGTCCTGAACAGCCTCTCAGAGACCGAACGCTGGAAGGTCCTCCAACCCGCCATGGAGCTCAAGGAGACGAAGGAGAGCCCATACCAGCACCTGGCCCTTCTCGAACTGGACGGGATGCCCGCCGTTTTCGCGAACGGCAAGATCCTGTTCAGCTCTCTCCGCGTCGATCGCGACGGAGAGCCGGGCGACAGGATCTTCCCTCATTTCGCCATGCTGCAGCACCGGCTGCCCGAGAGGGTGCTCTGCGTGGGCGGCGGACCCAGGGGACTGCTCACCGACCTTCTGGCGCACGATCCGGAGCGGGTCGACTGGGTCGAGTACGACAGGGAGCTCCTCGCGCTGACGGCCCCGGCAGTGGTGAGGGAGGACAGGGACGCCTGGGATCACGGGAGGGTGAGAAGACACCTGACCGACGGCCGCTTCTTCATCCGGAACGCGCCGCCTCGAACATACGACCTGATCCTCCTCGATGTTCCCGATCCATCCAACGCCAATGCGAACAGGTTCTACACGGCGGAGTTCTTCGGCTCCTGCAAGAGGGTGCTGCGCAGCGGGGGAGTTCTCGCCTTTCAGATCAGCAGCCAGCCGAACTTCATCGGCGAGGAGATGCTGCAGAGGAACGGCTCGATCCTGCGGGCCCTTTCCGAGTCGTTCCCCTGCCGCCTCGTCACTCCGGGCGAGACGGCCATTGTTGTCGCATCGGGAAAGGAGTCGACGATCACGGCCTCCTTCGAGGAGCTCGTGAAGAGGTACGAGGAGCGCGGCGTCCGGGCGGAGCCCTTCAGCCCCTACCTCTTCTACGGGTGCACCGAGGAGTTCGCCCTGGAGCAGGTGAGGAGCCGCTTTCAGGAGGCGATCGAGAAGGGCGGCGTCGAGGTCAACAGGGATGACTTTCCCGTGGCCTACTTCAAGGACCACCTTCTGTGGCTGCGCATGATCGGCTCGGGCGAGACGCCGAAGGGGTGGCGCTTCGCCGGTGAATGGCTGACGGGAAGCAGGGGCAGGAAAGCGGCGGCTCTCTGGATTCCCGCCGCTTTCCCCCTCCTCGGCATACTCCTTTTCATCGCCGTGTTCGTTTCCCGGCGAAGGACGAGAACGGCCGCCTGCATGATCCGCGCCCACTTCTTCCTCACCGCCGCGGCCGTGGGCTTCGGCGGCATCACGCTCGAGATCGGACTTCTGCTCTCCTTCCAGAACGTGGTGGGTTATCTCTACAGCCAGATGGGGCTCGTCATCGCCGCGTACATGGCGGGATTGACGCTCGGATCGCTTCTCCCCCTGGAGCGGCAATGGCGGAAAGCGCCCTTCGCCCTCTCCTGCCTGTTGACCGCTCTGGGTGTCCCGGCCGCCTTGGGCCTGCCTCGTTTCGCCGATTGCATCGGGGCGGAGAGCTTCGTGCTCCTCACATTCGCGGCCGTCACCGTTCTGCTGGGAGCGGCGGGCGGCCTTGCCTTCCGCGGCACGGCCCTGGCGCTGGAAAGGGACGGGAAATCGCCGGGTGGCGTCATCTATGCGGTGGATATCCTGGGAACCGCGCTGGGGGGGCTTCTGGCCGGCTCATTCCTGATACCCATGGCCGGCCTCTCCTCGACCTTTCTCGTTGCGGGAGGGATCACCTTCCTGCTCCCCTTGATCTCCCTCGCTTTTTTGAGCCTTGTCCTCGACGGGCGGGATCGGTTATTCTGAAGCCAGTTCGGGAACGGGAGATAGAGTCGATTTCTGGATCAGAGGTTACAGACGATGCCGGTTGACGTCGAAAAGCTTGCTGCAAGACTCGCGATCAATCCCCTCAACGGTCTCTACAACAAGGAGGCAAGCGGGGTTTTCGTGTCGGACATGGTCAGCGATGTGATGAACGGCGCCATGCCGGGATGCATCTGGGTGACGGTTCAAACCCACAAGAACATCATTGCCGCCGCGAACCTCGTCGATGCGGCTGCCATCATCGTGACCAGAGGCAAGGATGTGCCGAAGGAAACGCTGGAGATAGCGGACAGGGTGGAGATCTCAGTTTTTTCCACGAAGGAGGAAACCTATCCCCTGTGCATCTCTCTATTCGAGGCCGGGATAAAGAAGGAGTGACACCACCCCTCATGCTGGAAAGAAACGAGGAAGCGCTGCTCTGCTCCAGGTACCGCATCGAAGGTGGAGATTTCAACCGGAGCGGTGAGGTCTCGACGGATATCAAGGCCAGGCTGAAGGAAATCGGCTTTGATCCGCCGCTCGTGCGCCGCGTGACCATCGCGACCTTCGAGGCCGAGATGAACGTGGTCCTCTACGCGTTGACGGCCGTGGTCCTCCTGGAGGTCGCGCCGGATAGGATATTCGTGGAGATCCGCGACGAGGGTCCCGGCATCCCGGACGTGGAACTGGCCATGCAGGAAGGGTATTCGACCGCAACTCCGGAGATCAGAAAGCTCGGTTACGGTGCCGGCATGGGGCTGCCGACCATGAAGCTCAATGCCGACCGGCTCGAGGTCGAATCCGAGGTGGGGAGGGGAACCGTGGTCCAGCTCTTTTTCAAGACGTGAGGGGTCGTGTCCGGACGGATCGATCCGAGGAAGATGCGCAGATCCCTTGCCCCGAACGGATCTCGTAACCAGACACTTTGCTGATATTCGCGGACTTCAAGAATGACACAGAGGTTCTACCATGCCATCATCACGATCCCCGACAAGTGCGATGGCTGCATGCAGTGCCTCCGGTCGTGTCCCACTCACGCCCTTCGCGTCCGCGGTCAGACCCCGTTGATCCTGGACGACCTCTGCATCGACTGCGGCGCCTGCATCGCCTCCTGCCCCCGCAAGGCGATCCAGCCCAACGTGGACCGCATCCGCGAAACGAGCGCCTACGAGGTGAAGGTGGCCGTCCCCTCGCTCGTCCTTTACTCCCAGCTTGGATTGCGCGTTTCCCCCCGCGAGGTCCACCTCGCCCTGAACAAGCTGGGATTCGACTACATCTGGGACGTGGCCGATGCCTGCGGCATGGAAGCCCTTGCCGTGCAGGAGCACCTGGCCCGGACCGACAAGAAGGACAAGCCCCTGATCTCCTCCATGTGCCCAGCCGTGGTCCGCCTGATCCAGGTGAAGTACCCGTCCCTGGTCTCGCACGTGATCCCCTTCGAGCCGCCCAGGGAACTGACGGCCCGCGAGGCTAAGATCAAGGTCGCGCAGAGCCGCCAGATCGATATGCGAAAGGTGGGCACCTTCTACATCTCTCCCTGTCCAGCCAAGAGCATCTCGGTCCTTCAGCCTGCCGAGAAGGAGCGGTCGTTCCTCGACGGCTTCATCTCCATCTCGGACATCTACGTCCGCCTGCGCGATGCGATCCGCGATCTCGAGAAAGAGGAGGTGGAGGCTTTCTCCGCCGAGAACGTGGTCTTCGGCACGGGGTGGGAGAGAACGGGGCTGATGAGCCGGTCGCTCAAGGTCAAGAGCTGGATCGCCGTGTCGGGTCTCGATCACGTGGTCAAGATCCTCGACGACCTGGAGGCGATGCGTCTCGAGGGGATCGATTTCATCGAGGCGAACGCCTGCTTCGAGGGATGTCTCGGCGGGTGCCTCAACACGGAGAACGTCTACGTGGCCCGCAGCAAGATCCTGATGCTCGAGGAGGAGAACGGCAACCAGCGGTCCGAGGGGCAGTCGGGGCAGGACAGGGACTGGGTTCGCCAGCTCTACGATCACGGCTATTTCTTCATGGAGAACGAGCTCAAGCCGAGAACGCAGGAGAAGAACGCCGACATCCCGAATGCCATCCTTGCCATGAAACAGCGCGACGAGCTGAGCGCCAAGCTTCCCGGGATCGACTGCTGCGTCTGCGGCTGTCCCACCTGCGCCACCTTCGCGGAGGATATCCTCAAGGGCGAGACGAAGCTCGATCACTGCCCCTTCTACAAGAAAAGCCGCTCCCGCGATCAGGGCGACAATCGATAGGTAAAAACGGTTCGTTGGTCTCGCCTCCCGCTCCCGCCCCCGCCCCCCGATTCGTCAAAACGGTAAGGTCGGGATGGGGAGAGTGGGATCGGGAGCGGGAAGGGGAAGGAAAAAAGACTACGACGGATCTCGTTCCAGCAGCATCTTGTCCTTGTTCCGGTCGGGAGAGTGCTTGATGGTCTGGGCATTATTGAGGATGTCGCGGACCCGCTCGGCGTTGGAGAAGATCTCGTCCACGTACTCGCGGTTCGGATCGTTCTTCTCGATGTTGAACGACATGATCTGCGCGAACCCGAAAATGGTCGAGAGAGGATTGGAGAGCTTGTGGACGAAGGTCCGGAACTCCTCTGCCGTCACATTACCACGCTTCTTCGGTATTTCGAGTATCGGCGAAGAGACCGAGCACGCCGTGGTTTCCTGAACCATGGCCAGGTAGCCGACGACATCGCTGTTGTCGCCGATCAGGTTCTTCAGCGTCAGGAGGTAGCTCATGGTCCGCGAATTGTCTTCCCTGAGCTGGAACTTGTGGATCGAGTGATCCTTGTCCGCGACAATGCCCTTGAGCTTGTCGGCCTCCCGCGTGGTGATGATGATCTCGCGAACCCGCCCGAGCACCTCGTCGAAGTTGACGTTCCTGTCAGATGCCGGGATCTGCCAGTTCACGTTCAACGTCTTGCCGAGCAGGATCAGATACGTACCCGGGAGAGTGAAGAAGTCAAGAAACTCGGAAGGAACCGTCGAGACGGGAGTCATGGGCCAAGACCTCTTGTTTGTGGTTTTAGTCAATTTACCGTAGACTCATCGTCAGAATTTTAAACAGATTGGAGTTTTTATTGGGAGCTAGAATTAAAATCACGGGAAATTACGTAACCAGGCACTTTTTTGCTTATATGCCGCTGCGCAATCGAGGAATTGTCGTACTAGGCCAGAAAGACGGTCTTCAGGACGTTCAGCAGGGGCTGGGGGAAGATCCCGAGAAGCAGAACGCCGGCCACCGAGATGAGCGACACGATGGCGAGGGTGCTGCTCTGATCCATTACCGGAGTCTCTCCGCGCGACGGCCTCATGTAGATGTAGGCGACGACGCGCACGTAGTAATAGAGCGAGATCACGCTCATCAGGATGCCGGCCACGGCCAGGACGATCAGGTCGGCATCCACCGCTGCCTTGAAGAGGAGGAACTTGCCGAAGAATCCGGCCGTGGGCGGAATTCCCGTCAGGGTGAACATGAAGACCGCCATCGACAGCGCGAGCACGGGATGCTTCCGCGACAGCCCTGCCAGGTCCGATATCTCGTTGTATTCCTCCTTCTGCCCGATCAGGAAGATCACGACGGCGAAGGCTCCCAGGTTGGTGAACGTGTAGGCCAGGAGGTAGAAGAGCACCGCCTCCGCCCCCTCCTTGCCCAGGGTGGACGCCGTCATCGCAGCCACGCCGACGAGGATGTACCCGGCATGAGCGATCGACGAGTAGGCCAGAAGACGCTTGATGTTGGTCTGCGGGAGCGCGCCGAGGTTTCCGATCAGCATGGTGAGGAGCGCGATGGCAGAGATGACGCCGGTAATGGCCGCGCTGTCGAAAGCGCCGGCAAGCTCGTGGAACGCGCGCACGAGGGCGGCGAATCCGGCGGCCTTGACCGCCGTGGCCATGAAGGCTGTGATCGGGGTCGGAGCCCCCTCGTAGACATCGGGAGCCCACATGTGGAACGGGACGGCCGCCACCTTGAAGCCGAGCCCTGCGATGACAAAGGCGAGCCCGGCCATGAAGAGGAACGACGAGCCGGCCGTTCCCATCTCCGCGGCGATCAGTGGGAGCTGGGTCGAACCGGCGGCACCGTAGAGCAGCGCGATGCCGTAGAGGACGATGCAGGAGGCGAAGGCTCCCAGGAGAAAGTACTTGAGCCCCGCCTCGGTGGAGCGGCTGCGCTGTCTCAGAAACGCTGCCAGCACGTAGAGCGGAATCGACAGGAGCTCGAGCCCCACGAAGAGCAGGATCAGATCGTTGGCATGGGCCATGATCATCATTCCCATCAGGGTGCAGAGCAGGAGGACGTAGTACTCCGCCGCCGTCACGCCGGTCCGCTTCATGTAGGTCCAGGAGAGGAGCACGGTCAGCACCGCGGCGACGAGGAAGATGACATCGAAGACCGAGCCGAGGCGGTCCACCGTGTAGAGCCCGTTGAAGATGACCGAGCTGTCGTCATCCCATCCGACAAGGGACGTGAAGAGGGCGACGAGCAGCCCCAGGAGCGAGATGATAAAGGCGAATTCTTTCCCCTTGCCCTTCTGGACGAGGTCGGCCACGAGGACGAGACCCGCGGTGAGGGCGACGATCAGGAGGGGATGGATGAGACTCAGTTCTTCATACGACATGCCGAAATTCCATCAAGGCAAGAACTCTCTGCCGTTTCCTGCACAGTGTGAATCCTCTCGCTGTACTCGAGCACGTTTTTCTGGACGGATGCCTCCGTCTTGTCCAGGAAGAGGCCGGGAAAGAAACCGATCACGAAGATCATGACCACCAGGGGCAGGAGGCACCAGACCTCCCGGCGGTTCAGGTCGTCCAGGTCCTTGTTCTCATCGTGGACGACGGGCCCCATGAGCGTCCGTCCCACCATGGAGAGCATGTAGATCGCACCCAGCAGGATGCCGAGAGCGGCGGGGACGGCGAAGCACCAGTTCGCCTCGAAGGTCCCCTGAATGATCAGGAACTCGCCCACGAATCCGTTGAGCCCGGGCAGCCCGATCGAGGAGAGCGTCACGATGATGAGCATGGCCGAGAACCAGGGGATCACCTTTCCCAGCCCGCCGAAATCGGAGATCATCCGCACGTGGCGGCGATCGTAGATCATTCCGACCAGAAGGAAGAGCGCGCCTGTCGAGAGGCCGTGATTGATCATCTGGATCACGCCGCCCTGGATGCCGCGGACGTTCCAGGCGAAGATGCCGAGCACCACGAAGCCGAGGTGCGAGATCGACGAGTAGGCCACGAGCTTCTTCAGGTCTTCCTGCGCCCAGGCGAGGAAGGCGCCGTAGACGATGCCGATGGCAGCCAGCACCATGATGGTCGGTGCGAAGGTCTGGACCGCGGAGGGGAAGAGAGGGATGCAGAAGCGGAGCAGCCCGTAGGTCCCCATCTTCAGCAGGACGCCGGCCAGGACGACGGAGCCGCTCGCCGGCGCTTCCACGTGGGCGTCCGGCAGCCACGTGTGGAAGGGGAAGAGCGGTACCTTGATCGCGAAGGCCAGGCCGAAGGCCGCGAAGAGCCAGCCCTGCTCGACGCCCGTCAGGTCGCCTCCCTCGACCTTCATCATGTCGAGGATCTGGAAGAGATCCGACGTGCCGTAGGTGATGATCAGGTAGATGATGCCCACCAGCATCAGGACCGATCCGACCACGGTGTAGAGGAAGAACTTGATCGCGGCGTAGAAGCGTCGCGGCCCGCCCCAGATGCCCACGATGAAGTAGAGGGGGATCAGGGTTACTTCCCAGAAGAGGTAGAAGACGAACAGGTCGGTGGCCGCGAAGACTCCCAGCATCCCCGTCTCCATCAGGAGATAGAGGATGTTGAACTCCTTCACCCGCTCCTTCACGTGGCTGTACGACGAGAGGAGAACCAGCGGCGAGAGAAAGGTGGTGAAGAGGAAGAGGAGCATGCTGATGCCGTCGAGGCCCATGCCGTAGCTGATGCCGAAGTCCGGAATCCAGGAGAGGTGTTCCTCGAACTGGATGCCTCCGCCTTCGACGCCCGTTCCCTTGTAGAGGAAGAAGAGCGGGAGGGAGACGACGAATGTCACGACGGAGACGGTGACCGATGCCGCCCGAATGGCGCCGCTGTTCTTCTCGGAGAAGACCGACAGGAAGAGCGCTCCCACCAAGGGCAGGAATGTGACGATGCTCAGGATCGGTATGCCGGACAGGTCCATCAGGAAATGTCCTCCTTCATTGATTCGAATCTAGCGGCCGATGTCAGAGAAGAGCCAGCCAGAGAACGGCCGCTGTTCCCACTACGATCCAGAAAGCATAGGACCGAACCACACCAGTGTGGAAGCCCCTGACCACGATGCCGGACACATTGACAACACCGCCAACAAGGTTGACGAGGCCGTCGACGATGATGAGATCGCCGCGGCCAAAGATCGATGCGGCCTTCTTCAGCGGTTTCACGATCCAGCCGAGATAGGCCTCGTCCACGTAGAACTTGTTCAGCACGACGCGATGGAGGGGAGCATTCGATGCGGCCATCCTGTCGGATTTTTCCATGCCCCTGCCGTAGATCTTCCAGGCGATGAAGAATCCGGTGAGGACCACCGCGAGGGAGATCCCCATCAGTCCGAATTCCAGGGCGTGATGATCACCATGGGCATGGAGCTGCAAGTTGTGCTGCGCGGTGGCGAAGACGGGATGCAGGAAATCGCCGATCACGTTGGGCAGGCCGAAGGCCGCCGGAATGCCGAGGAACCCGCCGATCACGGCCAGCCCGGCCAGGACCCAGAGGGAGAAGCTCATGCTCTTCGGCGGCGGATGGATCCGCTCCACATCCTCCCGGCTCATCCGCGTTTCACCCAGGAAGGTGAGGTGGAGGAGGCGGAAGGTGTAGAAGGCCGTGATGCCCGCGGCCAGCACGCCGATGCCCCAGAGGATGTAGCGGCCCGACGAGAAGGTGGAGAAGAGGATCTCGTCCTTCGAGAAGAACCCGGCAAAGGGGATCACGCCCGCCAGGGCGAGAGAGCCGGCCGCGAAGATGAGGAAGACTCCGGGGAGCTTGTTCTTCAATCCTCCCATCTTCAGGATGTCCTGCTCTCCGTGCAGGGCGTGGATCACCGCGCCCGATCCGAGGAAGAGCAGGGCCTTGAAGAAGGCGTGGGTCGTCACGTGGAACACGCCGGCCGCGAAGGCGCCCACGCCCACGGCCATGAACATGTAGCCGAGCTGGCTCACCGTGGAGTAGGCGAGCACCTTCTTGATGTCTCTCTGGAGCAGCCCGATGATCCCCGCGAAGAGGGCGGTGGCGCATCCCACCACGGCCACGACGCCGAGAGCCTCGGGGCTCAGGGAGAAGAGCGGGCTGAGGCGGCAGACCATGTAGATGCCGGCCGTGACCATGGTGGCCGCGTGGATGAGGGCCGACACGGGAGTGGGGCCGGCCATGGCGTCGGGGAGCCAGACGTAGAGAGGGATCTGGGCCGACTTGCCGCAGGCGCCCACGAAGTAGAGGATGGCGATGCCGAAGAGCACCATGGCCCCGGGATCGATGTTCCCGAGGGCCGTGAAGAGATCGCCGTACACCACCGTCTTGAAGGTGACGAAGGTCCAGACCAGGGCCAGGACGAAGCCCACGTCCCCGATCCTGTTGACGATGAAGGCCTTCTTGCCCGCCTCGGCGCAGAACTCCTTGTCGAAGAAGTAGGAGATCAGGAGATAGGAGCAGAGGCCCACGCCCTCCCAGCCCAGGAACATGAGCAGGAGGTTGTTTCCCATCACCAGCATCAGCATGGCGAAGATGAAGAGGTTCAGGTAGGAGAAGTACCGGGACCGCGAGTATTCCTCCTCGTGCGCCATGTAGCCCACCGAGTAGATGTGGATCAGCAGGCCGACGCCGGTCACGATCAGGGTCCAGGTCATGGAGAGGGGATCGAGGAGGAAGCCCATGGGGGCCATGAAGCTCCCGGCCGAGATCCACTCGTACACGGTCCACTCGAGCTGCCGCAGCTCCCCGGACTGGCCGATGAGCTGAAAGAAGGCGGCCACGGAGAGGCAGAAGGAGACGAAGACCGTGGCGCAGGCGAGATAGCCCGGCGTGTTTCCCTTCATCCTCTTCCAGAAGAGGCCGTTGACGGCGGCGCCGGCCAGAGGAACAAGGGGGATGAGAGTGTAGATCTGTTCGTTCACGATCATCCTTTCAACTCGTCGAAGTCGTCCACTTCCACCGTGCCTTTGAGCCTGAAGATCGAGATGATGATCGCCAGCCCCACGGCAGCCTCGGCCGCCGCGATGGTGATCACCAGAAGGGCGTACACGGAGCCGTCGTCCAGCCCGTGGTGCCGCGCGAAGGCGACGAAGGTGAGGTTGACGGCGTTGAGCATGAGCTCCACGCACATGAACATGATGATCACGTTTCGCCGGTAGAGAAAGCCGGCGGCACCGATGCTCATGAGGAGTGCGCTCAAGACCAGATAGTTCTGCAGGGGGACGTCCATCATTCCACACTCCTCTTCTTGGCCAGGACCACGGCGCCGATCATGGCTGCCAGCAGGATGACCGAAACCGTTTCGAAGGGGAAGACGAACCGCGTGAAGAGGGCTTCGCCCACGCTCTTGCCTGTGCCGCCCTGCTCTGCAACGGTCCCGAAGACCGGGAGCTCCGCTCCGGCCACGACGGCGGCCCAGACCGCCCCGAGAAGGAGCGTCAGGATCGGAACGGGAAACCTGAAGGGCGCTATCCTGCCCACCGTGACCTTGTCCACGTCCACGAGGAAGATCACGAAGAGGAACAGAACCATGATGGCGCCGGCGTAGACGATCACCTGGATCACGGCAAGGAACTCGGCGCCCAGGCTGAGATAGATCCCGGCCAGGGCGAGCAGCGTCACCACGAGGTTCAGGGCGGCCACCACGGGGTTCCGCCGGAACACCATGTTCAGGCCGCCCGCCAGGGCCGCTGCCGCCAGAATGTAGAAAATCAGCTTTTCCATCGGTCGAAGGTCTTCCTGATATATCCCATACGGTCGTTCAACTC
>CAYZWU010000064.1:0-28785 GCA_964482235.1 uncultured Phycisphaerales bacterium | reverse complement strand
CCCCCCCCCCCCCCCCCCCCCCCCCCCCCCCCCCCCCCCCCCCCCCCCCGACCGGCAGGCAACCAACTCAAGACACAACTCAAGAAGCCGGAGCCCCGAAACAGGGCTCCGGCTTCTGAATTCTCTTCAACGAAGGGGAGGGGGGAAAGGCTACTTCTTCTTGCCCTTGATCCACCTGGCTGTCCAGTCGCTCCAGGCTCTCTCCATGTCCTTTACCGAGGCGAGGATGGTCGACTTCTTCTTGAGACGTGAAGCCATGCCTCCCTCTTCCTGCTTGGTCCCGAAGTGCTTCGCGATCAAGGGATCGAGGCCGTTCATGAAGAGCTGCTGGTTTCCGGTCTTGTCGAGCTTCCTGTAGAGCTTCTGCATGTCCTTCAGGAAGTTCAGGAAGGCGATGCGGTCCGTTTCCATCAGGAAGTCTATGAGGCTGACGCTCTTGGCCACGCTTTCGGCCTTGAGGTTCCTGAAGTGGGAGATCCTGATGAGATCCTCGAACTTGTCCGCCTCGGGATCGTGGGCGATGCGGTGCATCATCTCCTCGATGTCGCCCACCCAGGAGTAGCCTCGGCCCGTTTCCCTGCGGGCGTAGGCGAAGTCGAAGTCCACGGTCGACGGTCCCCGGATGCCGAGGTTCTTGATGCAGAGGTACTGGGCATAGCCCTCGGCCAGCCAGGGCATGGTGATGCGTCCCTTGAAAGCGGGCGGGTGACCGAGCCAGTTGTCGATCAAAGTGTGCCCCAGACCGCTGACCACGCTGTCGGTGTAGTCGGAGTTGGGCGGATTCTTCTTGATCTTGGAAGGGTCGTCGCGGTCGCGGGATTCGAGTGCGCGGAACGACACCCTGAGAATCGACTTCTTCTTGTGGAGCGTTGTGCCCATGATCCCGCCGCCCAGCATGAGAAAGAGCTTGAGCGACTCCTTGTGCTTCATGTCGTTCAGGCCGGGCCCGAACTTGCTCGCCTGGGTGAGCATCTCTTCCAGCGTGGTCGTGTGGCTGATGAAGTAGATCCTCAGGACCTCGCCCTCGGGCTTGGGCTTCAGGTTGTCGACGCCGTCGACATACATCAGCTCGCAGAAGTCGCGGTAGATGCGCTCGCCGACCTTGATCATTCTCTCGAGAGTCTTGGGCGGGATGAAGTCGGATGCCAGGGTGATGTGATCCGATGCGGCCAGGTGGACGGTCTCGATGTCCGTGAGGCCCTTCATCCTTTCAACGATGGCGTCCTGCTCCTCGGTCCTGTTGAAGATGTCGCCGGAAAGCTCGTCCTTCAGTACCTCGCTGTCGATCCGCTTCAGCTCCTTCTCGACCTTCGACTTCATGCCCGGCAGGTAGTGGGCGTCGCACCAGCTCAGGAGGCGCAGGAGCTTCTGCCGCTTCATCACCTTGTCCCGGGTGCTCTTCGATGTCTTGAGCTTCTTGTTGAACTGCTTGACCAGGTCCGCGTAGAAGACACCGCGCAGAATCGTGCCCACCGATCCGTTCTTGAAGTCCTTGTCCGGGTAGATGACCTTCTTCGAGTACTTGATATTCTTCAGCTCGCCGGTCGAATCCTGGACGGCGAAGATGCCGACCTTGAGACTTGCCGTCCTCTGGTCGAGGAACTTGCCGTTCTTCAGGTCGATGCCCCAGAGCATGTCGGCGAAGTAGGTGTTCCCCTCTTTCTCGTTGACGTACTTGATGATCGCCTTCTCCTCCGGATCCGTGTCCTTGCTCGAAAGGGCAAGGGGCGCTGCACCGGCAAGGACGACCAGCGCCAGCGCGCAGGCGATCCAGCGGCAGAGCGAATAGGATCCAGTGGAATCGGATGCCGAGGAAGCTTTGTATCTGGAGTTCATGAGAGACCTCGATATAAAAGGAAACGGGTTCCTCCGGTCCCGGTCGGGCCGGGGGGAGGGGAGCCTTCTATTTGTATCAAAATTTATATCGGATTGGTGCCGTGAAAACAACAGGGGTGAGGAGGAATCTCGCACTATTCTCGCTTGAAATCCGCCTGAACCGTGGAAATGATGGATTGGAAACAGGTTGTTCCAGGGACCGGAATACCGGACATCCGGTCTCCTCTCGCAAGGATCCATCCATGGATGCATTCAATGCCGCCGCTCTTCTTCTCTTTCTCGTGGCCCTTTTCGGCTACGCGAACCACAAGCTGTTCAAGCTGCCGTCCACCATCGGCTTGATGGTGATCACTCTCGCCTGTTCCGCCGCGGTGCTGGCCTTCGATTTCATCCAGGGAGCCCTGGGTCTCTTCGAGTCGCTCTCGCTGCGTGATTCGATCGGTCTCTGGGTCGGGAGCCTCGACTTCAGCACCACCTTCATGCAGGGGATGCTCGGCTTTCTCCTCTTTGCCGGATCCCTTCACGTGAACCTCGATGATCTGTTCAGCAGAAAGTGGGCGATCGGATCGCTGGCCACGGTCGGGGTGGGGATCTCAACGGTGCTGGTCGGGGGAGCCTGCCACTTCCTTTTCGGCTGGATGGGATACGACGTGCCGATCCTCTTCTGCTTCATCTTCGGCGCCCTGATCTCGCCCACCGATCCGGTGGCTGTCCTCGGCGTTCTCAAGAGGGCGGGCGCCTCGAGGAGCCTCGAAGCCAAGATCGCCGGAGAATCGCTGTTCAACGACGGCGTGGGAGTGGTCGTCTTCATCGTTCTCACGGCGCTCGCGATGGGCTCGGGCGGTCACGGGGCGATGGATTTCGGCGACGTGGTCCTTCTCTTTCTCCAGGAGGCGGTGGGCGGCGCCCTGCTCGGTCTCGTCACGGGATTTATCGCCTATCGTGCCATGAAGAGCATCGACGATTACCGCCTCGAGGTGATCTTCACCATGGCTCTCGTGACGGCGACCTATTCACTGGCCGGTGCGCTGCACATGTCGGGGCTGATCGCCATTGTCGTGTCCGGACTGATGATCGGCAATCACGGCCGTCGATTCGCCATGAGCGACGTGACCGTCGATCATCTGGAGAACTTCTGGTCGCTGGTGGACGAGATCCTGAACGCCCTACTCTTCCTCCTCCTCGGCCTTGAGATCTTCGCCATCTCACTCAACCTCAGCCCCGTGATGCTGCTCGTCGGCGCCGTGACGATCCCCGTCGTGCTCCTGGCCCGGTTCGTGAGCGTCTCGGTGCCGATGGGCATCTTGAAGAAGCTGAAGGAGTTCACTCCCGGAGTGATCCGGATCCTGACCTGGAGCGGTCTGCGCGGCGGCATCTCCGTGGCGCTGGTCCTTTCCCTGCCGGATTTCACCGGTCGCCCGGATTTCACATCCACCCATCGCGATCTTCTGGTCACGAGCACCTATCTGGTCGTGCTCTTCTCGATCATCGTTCAGGGATTGACGATCCCGCTGCTGTTCAAGGGCGGCAAAGGGGAGCCGTGAGCCCGGAGGATTTCAGCGGATTCCCGGCGGAGCGGCGTCGGAGATGGCCGCGAAGATCTCGCTGTCGGACCGCATGCTCTCCTTCTTCTCCAGGCGCCGGCCGCGGCGGACGGCGCCGAGCCGGCCGAGAGCCCCGAAAAGAGCGGAGTAGAACTGAAAGTCGAGGGCCAGCCACTTGGTGAGGATCCGGAACGCCAGGGGAGCAGCGTGGCGGCCCCAGAGGAGACGGCCGCTGGTCATGTTCTTCCAGGTGAAGAGGAAACGGTTCCTCTCCATGATCGTGTTCACCCGTTTCTTCGAGTTGTGCGCCAGGATGCTTCCCGATCGATGGCGGTGGACCACCACGCTCCTGGGCTCGAAGAGAACGGTATAGCCCCTCTTCCAGGCCCGGTAGCAGAGGTCCACGTCTTCGTAGTAGAACGGCTCGAAGAGCGGATCGAAGCCGCCGAGCTCGAGGAAGAGAGCGGCTTTCAGGGCCATGAAGCCTCCGGAGGCGAAGAAGGAGGGCAGTGGAGCCGGCACTCTCTGTTGCAGGGACTCTCCATCCAGTCCCCGGAATTTCCGGAACCTGAGCTTGTCGAAGACGAAGTGGGGGACTTTCAGGTTTTCGCCCACCGTCCTGCCGTCATCCTGGAGGGAGAGGCAGCCGGCGGCAAAAACGTCGTGGCCCTCGAGCGAGACGGCCAGAGGCTCCAGAAAACCGGGCAGGGGCTCGGCATCGCTGTTGAGGAGCACGACCACGGGAAAGCGGGCCTGCCGGATCCCCGTGGTGCAGGCGGCGGAAAATCCCTTGTTCGCCTCGTGCCGGATGCAGCGGAGGCCGGGCGCGCACGACTCGAGCCACGAGGCGCTCCCGTCCGTCGAGCCGTCGTCCACCACGATGAGCTCGCCGCCTGACTCGTAGGAGGCGAGCGCCTCGAGAACGGAGGGCACGTGGGCCTTGAGCAGGTCGAGCCCGTTGTAGTTCGGTATCACGATGGTGACCGGTTGCGGCATGTCACCAGTTCCTCTTCAGCCTGGATGGAAAGGGGTGGGGGTCCGGCTCGCCCCGCTTCGCGTAGCGCATTCTCTTGGCTGCCATCCGTTCAAGGATACCATTGTTGATCCGCCTGAGAAGCCCGCGGAACTCGGGAGCTCGCGATTCGCCCAGGTAGACCTCGAGAAAACGCGCCTTCTGGATCACGTCGATCTCCGCCGGCAGGTGGCCGAGCTGTATCAGGTTCTTGACGATCCGGCTCTCGCACAGGCGCCTCCTGAATCCAACCGTATCGAGGTCAATGAGACAGAGGCTCCGCCCGCCCTCGTCCTCCTTCACCAGCAGGTTCTGCTCGCTCATGTCGCCATGGCGCACACCCGAATCGTGGAGACGGCGCATGAATCGGGCCGCCTCCCCGGCAAGAGTGCGGAGAAAAGCGGCCCGCTCTGCACCCTCCATCCCTTCCATGGAGCGGGCAGCGTAGGAGAACAGCTTCTCCGCCCCGTCGATAAAGCGGGTGACGAGATAGTGCCGTCCCCCCTTGCGAACCCAGGCCACGGTCTGCGGCGTGTCGATGAGCCGAACCTCCAAGCCGCGGCCGGCGATCCACGAGCGCCTCGCCTCGGAAAGAGAGGGGATCCAGGCGGCCGGGAAACCGAGCTTCCTGTACTCTTTCACGCAGAGCTTGGTCGGTCCCCGGGATGTCTCCTGTGTCACCACGGTGACCTTGTTCTTGTTCGACGGATAGATCAGCCTGTCGTCGCCCTGGCGTGGAATGCCGTCGTGAACCGCGATCGCTCCCAGGATCTCCTCGGGCGTGAAGGGGCGCCTCAGGTTCAGAAGGCAGCCGTCCTTTCGCGCTGGTGAAAACTCGGTGCTCCTGGCCAGGCAGCGGCGCGTCCTGCTCCCGATCCTGCGCCTGTCGAGCCTGCGGATCGATTGCATTATCTCCTTCTCGAGAGCCGCGGCGCTCTCTGCAAAATCGGGATTGAGGGAGATATATTTCTCGAGAAAGATCTTCACTTCTTCCGGCGAATTGTAGCGGATTCCCTCGACCAGCTTGGCCAGGTTGAGGAGCCTGAATCGTCTCGAAAGGGAAGAGGGAAACTTCACGGTGTGCAGGTCGATAACATGAAGCGTCGGTCGTGGAATTTCTGTACGCGGTGCAACGATGTTGCCCACGTGAAAATCTCCATGCTTCACGGAATGACGATGAAGCCGGGTGATCAGCTCCGCCAGATCGCCGTAGAGGTTATCGCCGATCTCGTCGGTCCAGATTTCCCTGCGCTTCATCCAGGCAACGATGGAGTTGAATTGCAGCGCATCCTCCACTTCCTCGCCTCTGTTATTTTTTTTACTGCCGATGGCCAGTGCGGCAAAAAAGGAATCGACGAGAAGACCGGACCGCCGCGTCTCCCCGAATATAACAGGAACAGCCGTTGGAATCCTGAAATCGATCAGGCGGTTCATGGCCGTCCACTCGGTGACGGCACGGGATGGCGCGACAAGGCTTTTCAATTTATCGACGATGCTGCGGGAGTGATATTTTTTCAGGAAAATGGTGAATCCATCGGCTTGCAGATGATAGACCGATCGAACCATGCTGCTTTTCACGATCCTTTTCGAAGCCAGTTGTTCACGGTTTTCGAGTAGACGGAGAATCTCCTCGGCCGCTTCGCGGTATTCGGGATTCGTTTCAATTCGAGTACTCATGCGTTGATCAATAAACAGGAACTACAGTGCAGTCGCTGCCGGACGGATCGACCGGCCGGATAACGATCCTGAGCGAGCATATACAACCTGCCAGGACCTTACAATAGATGAAATGGTCTTCTTCCCTTCAACGGCTTGCAGCTTTGTTCGATGGAGGTTGTGATCAAAAATTCCGGCTCTTTTCGAACGAAAATCGTGTTGACAGGTACTTTTTATATGTTTTCCTTGATCCGGGGTTTGTTATATTCCCCCTGTGGTCGAGTCCCGTCTGTATGCTATTCGTTTGACATTTCCTAGATCATTACATCCGAACTGGTTTTCCTTTTGCATGTGAGTGGAGAGTAAAATGGCCGATTGGATCACGCTTCAGGAGACCGCTGGACTGGTCGGGGTGCGCAAGGGCACTCTTTGCATGTGGCGGCTGAGAAAGAAGTTTCCCTTCAAGAGCAAGGGCAAGGGGAGGGGGCTGCTCGTCAGCAAGGAGTCTGTTCAGAAATGGCTCGATTCCGGCCAGAAGGCGGGAGTCCGACGCGGTCGACCCGGCAGGCCTCCCAAGAAGAAGGTCGGCCGCCCCGTGGGCAGACCCAAGAAGAAGGTCGGCCGCCCCGTGGGCAGACCGAAGAAGAAGGTCGGCCGCCCCGTGGGCAGACCGAAGAAGAAGGCGGCAACGGGCCGCCGTCCCGGCCGTCCTCCCGGAAGGCCCCCCAAGAAGGCTGCCGCGGCTCCTAAGGGTGGATTGACCATCCGGGTGCAGGCAGGCCTGGGAGAGATCCAGCAGTTCGTCTCCTCGATCAAAGCCGGCCAGGAAGTACAGGTCGTTCCGGATAAAAATGGTTTCATCGTCACGGTCGTGTCGTAAAAAAATCGACAGGATCTTATTTAAACGGTTGAAATCAGACCTCGTCTCTTTATAATTTTTCATCTTTGAGCCCGCCACCTCGGCCGGCGGGAACCCGTTACGGGGGTGTAGCTCAGTTGGTTTAGAGCGCTAGCCTGTCACGCTAGAGGCCGAGGGTTCGAGTCCCTTCACCCTCGCCAGAAAATTAAAAACGCCGCAACTCGATTGCGGCGTTTTTATTTGCCCTGCCCCTCCTCCTTACCACCTGCCGATTTGGCGAATCGGGCATATTCGGGATTCTTGACCTCGATACCGGCTTCCGCGGCCAGCTTCGGCACGATCTCGTGCATGAAGTCGTCCCTGTCGTCAAAGGGCAGGAGGATATGGAATACCAGCACCCTGTCGGTGGCGTCAACAGCTCCCTCCTCCACCTTCTGAACGTAGAGGACGTGGCAGCCCACCAGGGAGAGGAAGGGCTCGGAAAGCTCCCCGGCCTTCAACGAAAAGGCTTTCTGGGGCAGGGGATATGGCAGACCGCAGTTTCTGCTCACATAGCCCAGCCGCCCCCGGGACGCGGCAACCGATCTGGCGGAAAGCTCTGCGGAGATGTCGTCGAAGTTCGAGCGGTCCTCGTTCACCCGGCTCCTGGCCTCCTTTGCTTTCTCGAGCAGGCCGGGAATCTTGTCCTTGTACGCGCTCTGCACCGCTGCCAGGGGGATCAGCTGCCTGGTGATGATCTCCTCGATCAGCTCTTCCCGGCTCCTGGCGCTGGGGTGCCTTTCCTGGCTCGCCGGGGCGTCGGGCCGGAAAGTGCGTTCGAAGGCGATCTGGTCGTTCAAATCCTCGAGGGTCACGGCGATGCCGTTCACCAGGAGGATCGGCGTCGATTTCCTGCTTTCCTCGCCGGAGCAGCAAACCGGCAGCAGGACAAGAAGAAGCAGAATCACCGAGAGGCCGGACAGGATCGGGCGTCTCGGAGTCCTGAAGGAACGAGAGTATTCTCTTGCAGCCATGGCAAATCATCCTGTGATCACGGTTAGCGACATAGTAACCTAGTCCTCACTGTATCGACTCGGATATGCCCTGGCAACGTTCCCGTCGATCGGAAGATCCTGGAGTGTCGTCCGGCGCGGCTCGACGGCCAGTTCCTGTCTTTCTGGGGTATTGCGACTCATGACCTTGAGTGACACGGTCATCAGGAATGTTGTAATTTCTTTTTTAGGCAGGATTTATACGTCACTCCTCACCTTCGTTGTCGTTGCCCTTCTGCTGCCGAGGGTCCTGTCGGCAGAGGGATTCGGAATTTTTTCTTTTTACCTGACCCTGTTCACCATCCTCGGCGTGATCATCGACTTCGGCACGAATGCCATCGCGGTGCGCGAGGGATCGAAGGAACCGGCCCGGATGGGGGCTCTTCTGCACTCCCTGACCTGCCTGCGCGGCATGCTCAGCCTCCTCTGCTTCGCCGCGGCCTGCGGCCTGGGAGTCCTGTTCGAGCCGGGCCGCGATGCCAGGTTTCTCGTCGTCCTGGCCGCTCTGCACCTCTTCTTCCACACCTTCGGCGGTTTCGGCGTGATCTTCCAGGTGCAGATGAAGTTCGGATGGATGGTCTTCGGCCAGACGATCGGGCACAGCTGCTTCTTTGTCGTGGCGCTGATCCTCTACCTGAGGGACCGGAACGATCCGTTCATCTATCTCCTGGCCTTCGGCGCCGGGCTGGCCCTCACCAACCTGCTTTTTTTCTTTCTGGGCCGCCGGCTTCACGCCGGGGCGATCCGGGGCGGGAACGCCGATTTCTTCCGGCTCTTCCGGGAAGCGCTCCCCCTGGGCATCTCCGCAGTGACGGCCATCGCCTTCTTCCAGGTGGACACGATCCTGATCAGGCCGATCGAGGGCGAGGAGGCCGTGGGGCTCTACAGTGCCGCCTTCCGCCTGCTCACCTTCACCATCATGGTTCCCGTCCTCTTCAACCAGGTCCTGCTGCCCGTTTATTCCCGCTATATCCTCTCCGACACCCGGCGGTTCGTCCGGATCTTCCGGAGAGCCGTCCTCTACATGGGCATCGTGGGCCTGCCGATCTCCGCGGCCATCGGCGCCCTGGCCGGACCGGTGCTCATCTTGATCTTTCCGGACACCTACATCCGCTCCCGGACGTGCCTCGAGATCCTCGGCCTGGCCGTGGCGATGATCTTTCTCACCTATCCCCATGTCTCGGTGCTGATCGCCTCGGGCCGGCAGCTCACCTTCACCTGGATCTCCGTGTCCGGGCTTCTCCTCAACGTGGTCCTCAACCTGATCATGATACCGCTTTTTTCCATCGAGGGAGCCGCCTGGGCGACGGTGGTCACCGAGGCCTTTGTCCTGGCAGCGGCGTCGATCGCGGTCCGGCGGCATTCCGGCTTCTGGGCTTTCTCGCCGGAGATGATCAAGATCGTTCCGGCTGCCGGGGCGGTGGGAGCCGCCGCCTGGCTGCTCCGCGGCGAGCCGATTCTTCTCGTCCTGACCGTGCTTGCCGCCTTGATGGGTGGTATCCTGTTCCTTTTCAAGCTGATTCCATTCGATCTGGATGAAGATGAGAATCGGGATTGACTACAGGCCGGCGCTTCTTGGTTCGACGGGTGTGGGCCGCTACGTCCGCGAGCTGGTCCACGCCATGGCTCCCCTCCTGAAAAGCGGCGAGGAGCTTGTGCTCTTCGGCCATTCCTTCGCCCCGATCGACCGATCGCTCGCCGACCGGATCCCCCAGCCCGTCCCCGGTGCCGGCAAGGTCACCTTGAAGAGAAGGCGCGTGCCGGGACGGCTGCTCGATCTGGCCGGCCGGCTCGGGATCATGTCCGTGGAAAGCTTCACCGGGCCGCTCGACCTCTTTCACTACACCGATCTCACCTTTCCGCCCCTGAAGAGGAGCCGCCACTCCGTCATGATCCACGACCTCGCTTATATCGAGTCGGAGAGCTATCATGGGGCCGGATTCGGCAAGGAGGCCGGAAGGCGCCTCGAGCCGGTGGCCGGGAAGGCGAGCGCCGTGATCGTCCCCTCCGAGGCCACGGCGAGCCGGCTCGGGACTCTTCTTCCCCTGACCGGCAGGCGCGGCGAGCCGCCTCGGATCGACGTGATCCCTCATGGCTTCGACCATCTGTTGCCTCTCGCCGATCCTGATTTCCGGAAAGAGGGGGGCGCAGGCTATTTTCTCGTGGTGGGAACGCTGGAGCCGCGGAAGAACCAGAGGAGAGTGGTGGAAGCCTTCGAGATCGTCAGCCGATCCTGCAGCGATCTGGATCTCGTTTTGGCCGGCAAGCCGGGCTGGCTGTACCGGCCTGTCCTGGACGCCGTGGCGAGATCGCCGGTCAAGGAGAGGATCCGCCTGGTCTCGAGCGTGGGGGATCGAGAGCTGGCCCGGCTCTATCAAGGCGCCCTGGGGCTCGTCTACCCGTCGCTGAGCGAGGGCTTCGGCCTGCCCGTGGCCGAGGCGCTCTCCCTGGGCTGTCCCGTGATCACGTCGAATCGCTCCTCCCTGCCCGAGGTGGCCGGCGATGCCGCGATTCTTCTCGATCCCGAGGATGTGGATGCGATGGCCGGGGCGATGGAGTTGCTTGTTCGCGACAAGGGCCTGCGCGAGGATCTCTCCAGCCGCGGCTCCCAGCGGGCGAAGGAAAGAACGTGGGCTGCTGCGGCCGGCGCCACGCTCGACCTTTTCAGGGAGATCGTTTCCTCCTCGAATCCGGATCCAGGGAGGCCAGAATCGTGAAGCGTACCAGGCGGGTCATTCTCTTTTTCCTTCTGCTGATCGCCCTGACCGTCGTGACGGCGCTCTTCTATTCGTGCGCCGCGGAAAGAACGCTCGAGAAGGAGATCGCCGAGACGCCGCGCGATCCGGCCACGGGGATCATCCTCGGGACCGAGCCGGAGACCTTGCAGGCAGCGGGCGAGCGGGCTTGCCTGCTCGTTCACGGCTGGCTCGGGTCGCGGATCGACTTCAACGACCTGGGCCGCCGTCTGCACGAACGCGACGTGACCGTCCGGTACATGCTTCTGCCCGGGCACGGCACGACTCCGCGCGATCTGGCCGAACAGCAGCGGGAGGATTTCGTGCAGGCCGTACGCCGGGAGTATCAAGCGCTCAGGGATCGTTACAGCGACGTGACGCTGGTGGGCTTCTCCCTCGGTGCGGCCCTGGCCGCCATCGTGACGTCGGAGAGGTCGGGCCTGCCGGGCGAGCCGGACCGCCTGGTCCTCGCGGCGCCCTACTTCGATATCACCTACAAGTTCTATTACGTCCTGCCTCCCGACGTCTGGAACAGCCTGCTGAGCCCCTTCATCAGCTACGTGATCAAGCGCTCCTCCTTCGTCCGCGTGAACCGCGAGGAGGCGAAGGACAAGATCTTCTCCTACAAGGTCATACCGACAGCGGCCGTCACCGTGCTGAGCGACGTGGGGTCGGTCGTGCGCGATCCCGCGCTGCTGAAGAAGATCACGTGCCCGGTGATCCTTTTGCACTCGACGGGCGACATGGCCGCCTGTCCCGATGCGGCGGAAGAAGCGTTCAGCCTCCTGGGAAGCGGGAGCAAGGAGTTCGTCAGTTTCGAGAGATCGAACCATCACCTCTTCTGGGACTTCGACAGGGAGAAGGTGATGGAGAAGATCGTGGATTTCGTTGCAGGTGAATGAATGAATCGTCGTGATTTTCTCAAGACTGCCGGGGCGGGCGCCTGTCTCGCCGTCACGGGCTGTTCCATCTTTCCGAGTTACGAGAGCGATCCCCTGCCGAACATCGTCCTCTGCATGGCCGACGACCAGGGCTGGGGGGACATGGCCTACAACGGCCACGCTGTCCTGAAGACGCCGCATTTCGACGCCGCCTCGCAGGCGGGCCTCCGGTTCGACCGCTTCTACGCCGCGGCTCCGGTCTGCTCTCCCACCCGTGGAAGCGTGCTCACCGGGCGCCACCCGAACCGGTTCGGCTGCTTCAAGTGGGGGTACACGCTGAGGCCCCAGGAGACGACGATCGCCGAGGCTCTCAGGACGGCGGGATATGCCACCGGCCATTTCGGCAAGTGGCACCTCGGCTCCGTCCGCCGGGGCAGCCCCGTCAACCCGGGCAGCAGCGGATTCGACGAGTGGTTCTCGGCGCCGAACTTTTTCGACAACGATCCGATCCTCAGCCGCGAGGGCAAGGCCGCGGCCATGCAGGGAGAGAGCTCCCAGGTCACGGTGGATGCCGCCCTGGAGTTCATCCGCCGCCAGGCGAAGTCCGGCAGGCCCTTTCTGGCCGTTGTCTGGTTCGGATCGCCCCACTCGCCGCACAGGGCGCTCGAGGAGGACCTCGCTCCCTACGAGGCGGAGAAGAAGAAGAAGCGGCACTTCTACGGCGAGATCACGGCCATGGACCGGGCCTTCGGCAAGCTGCGCCAAGGACTCGCCGAGCTCGGCATCGCCGGGAACACGATTCTCTGGTACACGAGCGACAACGGCGGACTGCCGGGCCTGGGTTCGACGGGCGGGCGCGCCGCCAAGGGCTCCGTCTACGAAGGCGGACTGCGCGTGCCGGCCTTCATCGAGTGGCCCGCCCGCATTGCGCCGGGGCGAATCACCAACCTGCCCGGCAACACGACGGACATCCATCCCACGCTCCTCGAGATCGCCGGCGTGGACGTCGAGGACCAGCCGCCGCTGGACGGGATCAGCCTGGCACCCCTGTTTCGCGGCAGCGTGAAGAAGCGCCGCAAGCCGATGGGGTTCTGGCAGATGCCCGAGCCGGGCCGCAGCGTGCCGAGCTACAAGTTGATGAGCGAGCTGCTCGATCAGCAGGAGAAGGGGCAGGAGCCTGAAGACGATCCGCGCCTTCATCTCGATGCGGGGGAGATCGAGAAGCAATACCCGGAGGACTCTTTTCCCGGGCATGCCGCCTGGCTCGACTGGCCCTGGAAGCTCCACAGGATCGAGAACCAGAAGAAGGGAAAGATGAAGGTGGAGCTCTACAACCTGGCCGACGATCCGATGGAGGAGAACGACCTGGCCGCCCTGGAGCCGGAGAGAGCCGGCGATCTGCTGTCCGATCTCGAGACCTGGCTCGTCTCCGTGGTGCAGAGCCTCAACGGCGGCGATTACCGGTAGGCTGTCGACAGACGTTCCGGAAGCCCCCTTTACTCCCGAACTGCTCTGATATATCATTCCGCCTTTTGTTGCAGCCCCGCTTCTTCATCGGGATGACCGTGATTCCGAGAGCCGGGAGAGCCTGAAAGTGCCCGGGAATCGGCCCGGCTCGACAGACCGCATGGAAATCCGCCTTGACGCGAAAGACCTTTGGGGCGGTCTGTCATTGGAGTAGATAATGAAACGGAAGATATTCGCCACCTCCGCCCTGCCTTACGCCAACGGGGCGATTCACCTGGGACACCTGGTGGAGCATCTGCAGACCAACGTGTGGGTCCGGTTCCAGAAGCTCCGGGGCCACGACGTCGCCTACTGCTGCGCCGACGACACCCACGGCACCCCCATGATGGTGGCGGCCCGGAAGAAGGGAATCACCGAGGAGGAGCTGATCGACGACTGCCGCCGGGAGCACCTGGTGGATTTCGAGGAGTTCGACGTCCTCTTCGACTCCTATCACACCACCCACAGTCCCGAGAACCGCGCCCTCTCCGAGATGTTCTACGAGAGGAACCTCGAGAAGGGGCACATCTCCCTGCGCGACGTGGAGCTCCCGTACTGCGAGACGGACGGCATGTTCCTTCCCGACCGGCTGATCCGCGGGACCTGCCCGAAGTGCGGCGCCCCGGAGCAGTACGGCGACCAGTGCGAGGAATGCAATGCGCCCTACTCCCAGACCGATCTGAAGGATCCGCAGTGCGCCATCTGCGGCGGGGTGCCCGTGGTCAGGAAGTCGCGGCACGCCTTCTTCCACCTCGACCATTTCAAGGATCTGCTCGATTCGTGGCTCGAGAGCAGCATCAACCCCGAGATCGCCAGGGAGCTGCGCTCCAAGTGGATCGAGCCGGGGCTGCGGGAATGGGACTTCACGCGCGATGCGCCCTACTTCGGCTTCGAGGTGCCGGGGCACGACGGTCTCTACTTCTACGTCTGGTGGGATGCTCCCATCGGATACTACGCCTCCCTGGTCAAGTACTGCGAGGCGCAGGGCACGACGCTGGAGGAGTGGCTCACCGACGACGTGGAGATCCATCACTTCATCGGCAAGGATATCGGCTATCACCACGGGATCTACTGGCCTTCCATGCTGGCCGGAGCCGACTTCAAGCTGCCCCGCGTCCGGATCCACGGCTTTCTCACGGTGGACGGCCGGAAGATGTCGAAGAGCCGCGGGACCTTCATCAACGCCCGGACCTACGCGAAGCATCTCGATCCCCAGTACCTGCGGTACTACTTCGCCTGCAAGCTGAGTGCGGGGCCGGTGGACATCGATCTCAACCTGGAGGATTTCATCCAGCGCGTCAACGCGGACCTGGTGGGCAAGCTCGCCAACATCCCTTCCCGATCGGCGCAGCCGTTGAAGAAGAAGCTCGGCGGCATGCTGGGGCGCGTGCCCGACGACGGCAGGGAGATCCTCGACAGCCTGCGGACCGCCGCGGATACGATGGCGGACCTTTTCGAGAACCTGGAGTTCGCCCGCGTCACCCGCGAGATCTGCGCCCTTGCCGACCGGGTGAACCGCTACATCGACGACAAGAAGCCGTGGGCCCTGGTCAAGGACGATCCCGAGACGGCCCGCAGCGTCTTCACCTTTGCACTGAACGCCACCCGGATCCTCTCGATCTATCTCAAGCCGATCGTGCCTCGCTTCGCCGAGGGTGTGGAGAAGATCCTGGGTACCGGGCCTCTCGTTTGGTCCGACCTGGACCGGACGCTGGAGGAGCAGCCGATCGGCGAGTTCTCCCATCTCGTGAGCCGTGTGGACAAGAAAAAGGTCGAAGCCATGATCGATGAAACGAAGTCCGAAGCGGGGGGCGCCGCGGAGGAAAAAGAGGAAACGCAGCTGGACAGGGAGCCGCTCGAGGCGGAGTGCAGCTTCGAGGAGTTCATGAAGATCGACCTTCGCATCGGCAAAGTGCTGGAGGCGGAGGTGGTGGAAGGGGCCGATCGTCTTCTCAGGCTCGAGATCGATATCGGGGGCCAGACGCGGCAGGTGATCGCCGGCATCCGGAGCGCCTACAACCCTGACGATCTGAAGGGCCGCCACGTGGTCGTGGCCGCCAACCTCAAGCCGCGAAAGATGAAGTTCGGCCTCTCCGAGGGCATGGTTCTGGCCGCCGGACCCGGAGAGAAGGAAATCTTCGTGATCTCCCCTGACGAGGGCGCGGAGCCAGGGATGAGGGTGCATTGATCGATAATCTGGAACCCTTCACTCGACGAGGGCGCGGAGCCAGGCATGAGGGTGCATTGCTCGATAATCTGTAACCCTTCATTCTCCGGTACTTATATTAGATTGACGCTATCAAAGGAGAACCGGCTGCCCTCGGCTCGGACGGATGCGGCCGGAGTTGCCTATCGCAATCTGAATCAATTATTTACGGAGGAACCATGGCCTCCTCGATCCTCCCGCGGCCGGCATTCGCACTTGTCCTTGCTCTCTGCGCGCTCGCCAGCTGCTTCCTGTCCGGCACGGAGACGGTGAAAGCCCACGGCTCGCACATCTATCAACCGCCGGCTTCCGGCCCGGGGGCCAGCGCTCCTTCACCCAACCTGCCCGTCGCGATGCCCCGAACAAAACCAGGGACGCCCGGCGGACCGTCGACGCCGCAGAACGATCCGAAGGGCGCGAGAACGAAGCGCACAACAGGGGCCGTGACACAGACCGGCTCGTGGGAATACTGGTGGGCCAGAAACAGGTACCGGTTCCTGGAGTTCCCGGATACGCCCTTTGCCCTGGCACCGGGCCAGGTCTTCACGCCGGACAACAACCCGGTCAAGATCATGCGAGCGAAGCGGGAACAGCTGCGCACGAGGAGCCTCGAGATCTTCCGCCCCTACCTCGGCCACGGATCGGCCCGGCTGAGGCAGGCCGCCGTGCTCAGCCTCGGCCGTCTGAACGACGAGGACTCCCTCGAGAAAATGCAGAAGCTGCTGGCTGACGGCAACCTGACGGTGAGGGATTCGGCGATCCTCGCCCTCGGCCTGCACGGAAACGCCAAGGCGCGCTACTCGCTCATGCACCTGGCCAGGGGATCGAGGGACGGCAGCCGGCTGATCGGCCAATCCCTGATCCCGGCGCGGATGCGGAGCTTCGCCGAGATCTCGCTGGCCGCCACGCGCACGCTCGGGTCGGGGCCGATCCTGCAGGAGATCGCCCTGGACGCGCGCTGCGACGACGAGATCCGCGCCCTGGCCCTCGAAGGCCTCGGGCTGCTTGGCGACGATTCATCGGTCCGTTTCCTCTCGGATTTCATCACAAACACGCGGCACGATTATCGCCTTCTCAGCACGGCCCTCACGTCGCTCGGCAAGACGGAATCGGAGAGCGCGCACGCCGCGATGCTGAAGATGCTCGGATCGAAGAAGACCGCCCTGCGCCAGTCCGCCGCCCTCGCCCTGGGGATGATCTCGCCTGCCGAGGAAAGGGAGAGCCTCAAGCGGCTCTTCCGCTGCTATTCCCAGGCGCAGGAGCAGACTCTCAAGGGCTTCTGCCTCGTCTCGATCGGCCTGATCGGCGGCCCCGATGCGATCAAGAATCTCAGGAGGGTGCTCTCGCGCGGCAACAACTCGGACAGGCCGTGGGCGGCGCTCGGCCTCGGTCTCGCCCTGCGCAGCGGATCGAGCGAGAAGGCCGAGGCGGAGCTCCTGTCCAGGCTGACCTCGAGCGGCAATCGATCCACCAGGGGAGCCATCGCCATCGCGCTGGGGCTGGCGGGAAGCGATTCCGCGACCAGGGTGCTGACCAGGATGCTCGACAAGGGCGGGGATCCGTCCTTCCAGGGATACTGTGCCCTCGCTCTTGGCATGATCGGGGACAAGTCGGCGGCCGGGCAGCTGAAAAAAGCGCTGAAGGACCAGGATCTCCCCCAGGTCAGCACGCAGGCCGCCATGGCTCTCTGCCTGCTCGATGAACGCGACTCCCTCGAGGATCTGGAGCGGCTGCTCCTGACCACGAACGTCGAGGCGACCAAGGCGATGGCGGCGAGAAGCCTCGTCTACCTGGGTAATTGGCGCGTGGTGGAAAGGCTCCTCGACCGGATCGAATCGCGCAAGCTCGACGAGCTGACGACCCTTTACTGCATGGACCTGGTCTCGAGGCTCGTCACGGGGCAGAAGGTGCCGCACTTCGACAGGATGGCCGCCTGCTCCAACATGTCGTGCGAGTATCCCATCGTGGCCGACCTGCTCGATTTCGGGATCTAGGCCGGACATTTCCTCGATTTCTGCTGCGGAGGCGCAAGATGCGATGCGGGCTGCATTGCATCATGAGGATTGCCCTCTCGCTCCGGATTCCTTTTCCTGAAACGCGCGGTCTGGTATCATCCGAAACAGTGCGATAGTACGGGACCGACAGCTAGCAGGGAATACTCCGCATGAGTGCCTCTATGCCTCGCCAGTTATGGCTGACCATGATCCTTGCCGTCGTGATCGTCGCGGCTGCAGCCGTTTATCTGCTGGGTGATTGGGGAACGGACGAGGAGGAAAAAAGACCTGGAGCCTCCCCAGGTGCGTCCGAGTCGATAGATGATCCGGTTAATCAAGGTGACTCGCCCGTTTTCGAGGACGATGTTTCGGATCCGGCGAAGATATCAGAAGAAGAAATAACAAAAGAAGCGGTTCAGCCCGCCGGGCTTTTCATCTCGGGGCGTGTGACGGACAGGGCGACGAGCGAGCCGGTCACGGCGTTTCACCTCGAGCTGCACCATCTTCAACATCTTTCGGAAATGGAATTCGTCGGCCGAGTGCGCGTGGTCGTCTGGGAAGGATCCAAGAAGAGCAAACAGGGACGGTTTTTCGTTCCCGTGGAATCGAGCGGGGAGTACGTGATCGAGATCTCTTCCTCGAAGCACAAGAGTGCATCCAGGTAAGGGCTTCTCGTCTCCGATACAGCGGGTCTGTCTGGAATCGAGATCGCCCTCGATCCGGGTCTTTGTGTCACGGGGCGTGTCGTTGAGGACGCGACTGGAAAACCGGTACCGGGCGCTGTCGTGATGAGCGAGGACGCCGAGGTCATGGCATTCGGCTTCAACTGGGATGAAATCCGTTTCTTTGCGGATGGGCTTCGCGAGGTTTTGATTCATGCCGAGACGGACGAGAAGGGATTGTTCGAGCTGACGGGATTGGGGGAGAGAAAGCAGCGGGTCACGGCAATCCATCCCGATTTTGCCGAGGGCTTCAACGAAGGCATGCCCGGAGAACCGGGCGCAATCGAGATCCGGCTCGAGAAAGGTTTTTGTGTTTTCGGGAAAGTTCTGGGGAAGAGCGGTGAGCCATTGGAAGGAGTCCTCATCCACCTTTCCGGGCACGATATTCCTTTCGGCCGTTTTGTCCGCTCCGGCAAGGACGGCGCCTATCGCACTGCACCCGCCCTTCCCGGCCTGGTGACCGTGACGGCAGGCGAGGATTCCACACTGGTCGGAATGACGGAGGAGATCGAGAAATCGTTTGCCGAGAAAATCGAAGAAGCTGGGGGACGTCCCACTCCCGAAATATTGAAGGAGCTGGAAAAGTACCGGTTCGAGAAAGAGACCAAGGCCGCCGAGATCAAGGACAGGGACGTGGAGGTCAACTTCGGGGTTGCCGGGGAGTACGCCACCTGGAAAGGGACTCTGTACGGGCCTGATGGATCACCGGTTGCAGGGGGCACGCTGATTCTCAAAGGGGATTATTCGTATCCATGGAAGGAAACCCAAGGCGGCGGGGGCTTGCGGTTTGTCGTCACCGGCGCCGCAGGGCGGTTCGAGGTGGAAAAGCTCGTTCCCGGCCGCTACGAAGTGGAAATCAGCTTCCGGGAAGGAAACGAATCAAGAGAGGTTGCCTGGGAGAAGATCACCTTCAGCGAGCCCGGTTTGATGGAGAGGGATATCCATCTCACGGAAGAGGGTTCCGAAATCAGCGGTCAAGTCGTGTATGGATGGAGTGGCGAGCCTGTGCTGGGAAAGACGGGCACTGTCGCGGCCGACTGGGTCGATTCCAGGATATACAAGGAATTCACCGCACCCTTTGACCTGAATGGGCGCTTCCGGTTCACGAACCTGCCGGCGGGGCAATACCGCCTCTCCGTTGAAAGGGAAACCAGACGTATTCCGAGTACTCGCGATCCGGTTCGTTTCGTCCAGGTGGGCAAGAACGAGAAGGTCGCCGGAGTGGAGGTCCCGTTCATCGAGGAAGGACGGCTGAAGCTCGAGATCAAAGGCTTCGACGATCCGGGACACGATCGGATCAATGTCCGGTACTGCCTGGCAGAGGGTTTTCGGATCTACAGCCATACCGGATTGCTCCTCGACGATGATGGCAGCCTGGAAGAGACGATCGGCCTGGAGACCGGAAAGTACCTGGCCATCATCTCCCATCCGGGAAGCCGGGGTGTCGGTCAATATGATGCCCTGTTCGAGATCGTCGATGAAAGGGAGACGGTTATCTCGATCGGATCAGGCGATTTCATCTACTCCAAGTCAAACATGACACTGTCGGGCAGGCTGACCGATGCGGACGGATCTCCCGTGGCGGGTGCGACCATCGAGCTTTCGGCCGATTCCTCCAATGCGCCATACCTGGAAGAGGGAGAAGCGGAATCGATCAATCCAAAGGGAGTGAGCGATGAATCGGGCCGGTTCTTCATGCAAGGTCTGAGGCCCGGGATATGGGAACCCAAGGTGATCCACTCTGGGGGGATGGCGACGATCTTTCCCAATATCTATCTTCCCGTTGATACCTTGAATCACCGCCCCCTGAACTTGGTGCTTCCCAGCGGAACGGTCACGGGAGTTTTTTGCGATTCCCGAACGGGTCTCCTCCTCGATCACGCAGGTCCAAAATGGAATGTTTTCCTGTACGGCCGCGGCGGGGCGGGCTCGGCTCGCGCATCCGGTCAAGGCGGGGACCGGTTCGAGATGACCGGGATCTGCTCCGGAACATATGTCCTCGTGGCCGATGTGGTCGGATATCTGCGATACGTGTCCAGGGCCTTCCAGGTCAACGAAGGGCAGGATGTCGACTTTGGCGAGGTGAAGCTCACACCCTGCGGAGTCCTGGATCTGGAGCTCCTTGACGGCAGCGGGAATCCCATCGAGGAATTCGAGCTTTTCTGCAATGACGAGGAAATCGGTTCGCAGCACAGGTCAGAAAAACTGGGCCCCGGCCGATTTCGATTTGACAAGCTTCCCGTCGGACCGGCGGAGATCAAGGTCAAGGCGGAAGGCTTCGAAATTCGAACGTTGAAGGTCACTCTGGAACCGTCGCTGCCGGTTGAAATCCGGCTTCAATTCGAATGAAATCCTGTTGAACAGATCATCCAGGAACCCACTCCGCATATCCGGCACGAAGAAAAAGCCCGGACGGCTGAACCGTCCGGGCCGAACGAAATGTGCGCGATGCAGGGCAATCTCACTGGATCCGGATCTTCAACGGCTCGGAGGCGTAGTCGTACGGATTGTCCATGATGAAGGAGAAGTAAAGATCCGTGCCCGCCCATCCGGGAATCGGCGGGGCGTCGATTGTTGCCACGGCCCTGCCCGATCCGTCGAGCTGTCCCAGGAAGTCGAGGAACACGGAGATGTTCAGCAGGGCGAGAACCGTATCGGTGAGGCTGTCCCAGACCAGCGGCATCTCGACGTAGCCGCCTGGCAGCGGGAACCCGGGATAGGTTCCCGTGGCGCTGCCCAGGACGAGACAGTTTCTGTAGTAGTTTTCATTCGCGCCCGCATCGAGCTGAAGCTTCACCTGGCTGCCGTTGATCGAGTCGATGATGTAGGTATCCGCCGCGAAGTACTCGTCCGGGGCGTACCTCAGCACGCCCGATGACTCGACGTATTCGTAGTTTCCGGGATCAGCGGAGACCTGGACGCCGTAGAAGCCCTCCCCGCCGACGATCAGATCCTCGTATTCCCAGTAGTAGTCGTCCCAGACCGCCTCGAGGGCGAAGATCGAATCATAGTAGTCCGAGGGATAGTCCTCGAGCCCGTCGATCACCTTGGACCACCCCGTGGACTCGTCCCACTTCGCGATGTGATAGGTGTAGATGTCGGGACCGAAGCCGGCGCGATCGAACTCGCCTCCCACGTAGATCTCCTCGCCCGCACCGGTGCCGTCGTCGAAAACGGCCAGGGCCCAGACGGGCTCCGCCTCGTCGAGGGGCCAGTGCCACGAGAGGTCCACACCGCCCGTGCTGTCGATCCAGGCGGTCGAGTAGTCGTCGTACTCCACGAGGTATTTGATGTCCAGGGCCACGGTTCCGTTGCTGTTGTAGGCGGTCAGGATCTTGCCGCCGGCGAAGAGCCGGCCGTCGTAGACCTCCAGGGCAAAGACGCCGTGCCTGTGGTACCACCAGTCGCCCTGCAGCCCGCCGAGGACCTTGTCGATGACGGGATCGTATCGGTCCATCTGGGCGATCAGGCCTATCTCCTCTGTATAATGGCCGGGATAGAAGAGATGTCCGCCGATGAAGATCTTGTCGTTGTACTCCTCGATGGCGTAGACCGTTGCCGGCTCGAGCATGGAGTTCGGCTCGTCGTAGCTGATCACGCCCTTTCCGGAAGGATTGATCAGGCTGTCGATCGTGATCCACGATCCATCGTAGATGGCGATGCTGTCGGCCACCAGGCCGTTCACGTGGGTGAAGCAGCCGCCCACGAAGAGCTCTCCCCAACCGTCGTCCGTGGCATGGAGCGCATGGACCGATCCGTCGGCGCCGCTGATCCCCGGCACCTTGGTGATCCAGCCGCCGTCGTAGTAGTAAAGCCCGTCGTCCGTGCCGATGTAGAGCTTTCCGTCATGGACTTCCAGGGCATGGACCGTGTAATCGTCCAGGGCGCTGCCGATCCACTCCCAGTGCTGCCCGTTCCACTTGGCGATGTTCGTGACGGGATCGCCCGTGCCGCACTCGTCCGTGATCGTGAAATCGCCGCCCACATAGACCTCATCGCCGTCACCGTAGCCGTCGTTGTAGACGCCGATGGCGTAAACGCCGTCGTACTCGTCCCATCCGTGATCCGGGCAGCCGATCCAGGGATCCCAGCGGGGGTCGGTCTGCGCGCCCCCGTCGCTTGCCGAGAAGAGCGATGCCGCTGCCAGAAAGAGGATCAGAAGAGCCGCTTTTGCCGTGATTTTCTTCGAAGTTTTCATGGTTGCTCCCGCAATAGATAGAGTCCGGTTGAAGAACGGGTTTCATAAAAGAGAGGCGGAAAAGGCGGGAGAACAAGCTCATGAAAATGGGGAAGAAAACGCTTTGCGGAAGGAGGAGTGAGCCGCCTCAGCCGGTTCGGCTTTCCTCGCACGAAGCGCGCCAGCTCTCGACCAGGTTGCGCATCGCCTCGACCGTGCCGGGCTTCTCCTCTGCCAGATCGGTCGTCTCTCCCGGATCGTCGCGCAGGTCGAAGAGCATGTACGTCTCTCCCCTGTCCTGGCTGATCAGCTTGTAGCGGTTGTCGGTGAGGGAGAGCTGCTTGCCCGACTCGAAGCCGATGGGAACGGGGCGCGGGGCGTCTCCCTTCTCGATGAGCGGCAGGAGGCTGACGCCGTCGCAGGAGCCGGCCTGATTCCCGGGCATGAAGCCAAGGACTTCCATGACCGTCGGAAAGTAATCCGAAGTGCAGCAGGGCGAATCGATGACGCGGGGCTCGACGATTCCGGCCGGCCACTCCAGGAGGCCGGGCACCCGCACGCCGCCCTCGAAGAGGCTGCGCTTCCTCCCGCGGAACGGTCCGGCCGATCCCTGGTTGCGGCCCTCCCTCTTCCTTCCTTCCGGGCCGTTGTCGCTGCAGTACCAGAGCATCGTCTCCTCGGCGGCGCCGAGATCGCGGAGCTCCTGTCTCAGCCGGCCCACCTGCTGATCGAGGGCCGTGATGCAGCCGTAGTAGTGCTGTTCGCCCTCGCCGAGGTCGGCGTAGATCTTCCGGTGATCGGGGCCCGCCACGACGGGGGCGTGGGGCGCGTGGAACCAGACCACGGCGAGGAACGGGACATTGCGCTTCACGGCATCGCGCACGAAGGGGATCGCGCGGTCCATGATCACCCGCGAATCGTCGCCCTCGAGGTTGTCCTCGACCTTCTCTCCCGGCCCGGTCCAGAATCGCGTGCCGTAGGGCGTGCCGGGCTCGGACTTCTTCGACACACCCTGAATCCTGCTCTTCGGGTTGAGCATGGGATCCCAGGTGGGCACCTTGGCCTCGGTGGAGAAGCAGACATCGAATCCGTTGTCCCAGGGCGGCGAGTAATGATCCTTGTGCTTCGGTCCGCCGCGGTTCGAATCCTTCTCCGTTGCCGTGAGCGTGCCCAGGTGCCACTTCCCGAAGTGCCCGGTGGTGTAGCCCAGCGGTTTCAGCGCCTCGGCCAGGGTGAGCTCCCTTTCAGGCATGTGCCCCGAGTTGGCGCCGAAGATGCCGTACCGGTAAGGATGGCGCCCCGTGAGGCAGCTCCCGCGGGTGGGTGAGCAGACCGGTGCGCCGGAGTAGAAGCGGTCGAAGCGGATGCCGCTTCGCGCCATCGCATCGAGCGCCGGGGTTTTGAGATGTGGGTGGCCGTTGTAGCCCGTGTCACCCCACCCCTGGTCGTCGGACATGCAGAGGATGATGTTCGGCCGCCTCGCTTTGCCGCCGTTGTCTTCGCTGCGCGGAAGCAGGCTGCAGCCCGGCAGGGCGAGCGCTGCCGTTCCGAGCCCCATGCTCTTCAGGAAGTCGCGGCGGAGCAGGGAATGATCCTTCAGCGATTTGTTCTTCACTATTCTCGAATCCTCATTCAGCCGGTTTCATGCCAGTCCTTCCTGTTGTCCCACGCCTGCGGCGGCACGGGATCGTATCGCGGGATCGCGTCCCTGGACGGGAACGATTGTACCGCTTCTTCAAGCTTCTTTCGCGCCGCTTCGACATCCGGTTCGCGGCTCGCGATGAGATTTGCCTCCTCGGCCGGGTCGTTCTCGAGATCGAAGAGCCTCGTGCTCTCTCCGCCCTCGATCCAGAGCTTGTACCGCTTGTTGCGCACCACGCGGTCCGCGTAGGGATTGGCAGGTACCACGCGTCCGTCGACCACACGGGACGTGCCGCCGCCCATCGCCATGATCCACTCCCGCGTCGAGTCGTCCGTCCTGCCTCGGATCACGTCCGCGAAGGAGCGGCCGTCGCAGACCGTACCGGCCAACAGGGCCGCGCCGCCCAGGTCGGCGAAGGTGGGCAGAATGTCCGTGAAGTCGGCCAGCGCATCGCAGGTTGCCCCCGAAGGCACGAAACCCGGCCCGTTGACGATGAAGGGAGCCCGCACGCCGTTCTCCGACATCTTCCCCTTGCCGCCCTTCACCTCGCGGCCGTTCATCCGCGCCTTCATCCCGCCGGGGGAGCCGTTGTCCGACGTGACGATCACGATCGTCCTCTCGCGGATCCCCAGGTCGTCGATCGCCTTCACGAGACGGCCCACCAGATGGTCGGCGTAGCGGACCATGGCCCGGAAGGTCTCGTGTTTTCCCTTCACATCGGGATCGAGGGGCGTTGCCGTGAGCGGCCCGTGGGTGAGGCACATGGGGAAGTAGAGCATCATTGGCTTTTCCCTGTTGCGCTTCATGAAGTCGATCAGGAAGTCGGTGAAGACCTCGTCGCCGAATCCGTCCTTCACAGTCGCGCTGCCCTGCCTCGTGTGGACGTAGGGATCGTGATACCGCTTCGCGCTGGCCTTGTTTCCCGTCTCGTACCCGGTCCACATGCAGTAGTCGTCGAAGCCGTGCTTCTCCATGGCGTCGGGCTGGACGCGGAAATCGTTGATCTGCCACTTCCCCGCCGCCGCGGTGGCATAGCCGGCGCTCTTCATCACCCGGGCGAAGGAGATGTTGTGGTTCCAGTCGAAGTGGCAGCCGCAACCCCAGCGCGGCACGTCCCAGTGGTTGACCCAGCCGGTGCGGAAAGGGTACTGGCCGGTGAGGAGCGAGGCGCGCGTGGGGGTGCACTTCGGCATCGAGTAGACGGAGGTGAACCGCGTCCCTCCCCGCGCCAGCGAATCGATGTTCGGCGTATCGGCATCCTCGCCGCCGCAGCAGCCGATCCACTCGGGTCCCAGGTCGTCGAGCATGATGAAGAGGATGTTCGGCTTCTCTTCCCTCTTTTCTTGAGCGCCCGGTTCCGTCAGGAGACCGGAACATCCCGGCATGGTCAGGGAGGCCGCCCCCAGCCCGATCGTTTTCAGGAAGTCGCGTCGTCCCGTCGTGTGAGTCATCTCGAATCCCCTCCTCGACACCACCTCGCCGAATCTGCCGAGGCACCTGCACTCCCAATCAGCTGGGAATGCAGGTGCCTCTTGAAAGTTACCTCGAAAGGGGGCTAGTCGTCAATTCCGATCAGAGACCGGCTTCGATGTACATGTGGTCCACGTAGATCGTGTCCTTGACCCTGTTGCCCTTTGTCCTGTCCTTGTCCACGACCTTGATGTAGATCGTCCCGGAAAGCGAAGCGGGCAGCACGGCCGTCTGATAGGTGTTGTTGTCCGTTGTCTTGGTCACCGTCACGATGTTCATGTAGGTGACGTCATCGGTCGAGTAGGCGAAGATGAAGTCGTCTCCCTCCGTGTTGAAGGTGTGGTGGGCTTCGAGGAAGAAGGTGTAGGAGGCGTATCCGCCGTAGACGTCGATCGTCCACTTGTGTTCCAGGGCCGACCTGTTGTTCGCCTTCTCCGTGATCGCCTCGTAAACGTTGTCCGAGCCATGTGTATCAATGAAGTCGCCCGCGATGCCTCCGTTGAGCACCGGGATGTCGAGGTTCGCAACGAAGATCAGCGGCGCCGCTCCCGTCGTGAAGCTCCACACCGGGCCGGCCGTCGACTTGCCGAAATTGTCGTGCGCGACGATCTGCCAGTAGTACTGGGTGTTCGCATTCAGGCTGCCCGGATCGAAGGTGATCGCCGTCTGCGAGGCGGGATAGCTCGGCGTGGTGTCGAAGTACGGCGGGGGCGATGTCTCGCCGAGAGAGACCTCGTACTGGACGGTATTGGTGCTGTTCGGATCGCCTCCGTTCCAGCCCAGATCGGCATTCACGTCGACGTCGACGGCGCCGTCCGCGGGGCCGGGATTGGAAGGCGTGTAGGGCGGATCGTTCTCGGGAGGAGTGCCCGTTCCCTCGATGTAGAAGTGGTCGATGTAGATCGTGTCGCGGACCTTGTTCCACTTGGTCCTGTCCGTGTCGATCACCCTGATGTGGACCGTTCCCGACAGGCTCGCGGGGAGCACGTAGCTCTGAGATGTGTCGTCATCGGCGATCTTGTTCACCAATACCATGTGGGTGTAGTTCACATCGTCCGTGGAGTAGGAGAAGACGAAGTCGTCGTTCTCGCTGTTGGCCGAGTGATGGGCCTCGACGTAGAAGATGTAGGAGCTGAGGCCTCCCGTCACGTTGATTGTCCACTTGTGCTCGAGGAAAGATTTGTTGGACACCTGCTCGGCGATCGCCTCGTAGAGGTTGTCGGAGCCATGAGTGGAGGTGAAGTCGCCGGTGATGCCGCCGTTGGCGACGACGATGTCCTGGGATGCGTAGAACATCTCCGGCTGCTGTTCCTGCGTGGTGAAGCTCCAGACGGGACCGGCCGTGCTCGCCCCGTGGCTGTCGAAGGCGATGATCTGCCAGTAGTAGGGGGTTTGGGTGTTCAGGCTGCCGGGATCGAAGGTGATCCTGGTCTGCGTGGCCGGGTAGCCGGCCGTCGTGTCGTGGTAGGGAGGAGGAGTCGTCTCGCCCAGGTAGACCTCGTAGTAGACGGTGTCGAGGCTGTTGGCGTCACCGCCGTCCCAGGACAGGTCGGCGCCGGTACCCACGTCGATGGCCCCGTCGGAAGGATCGGGATTTGCCGGCGTGTTGGGCGCAACGTTCAACTCGGCGGTGGTGAACGTCCAGACCGGACCGGTGCTGGTGGCCGACTGGTCGTCTTCCGCCACGATCTGCCAGTAGTACTGCGTGCCGTGGCTCAGCGTTCCCGGATCCCAGGTGATCGTCGTCTGACTGGCCGGATAGGGGCCGATCCTCTCCGCAAAGGAGGGCATCGGAGTCGTGCCGAAGTGGACATCGTAGTAGACGGTGTCGCCGGTATTCGGATCGCCGCCGCTCCAGGTCAGGTCGGTCAGGATATCGACGCCGGCTGCGCCGTCCGCCGGATCGGGATTGGAAGGCATGGCGGGGGGGGAGTTCCCCGTCGTGACCCCGCAGATGACCAGGCCGTAGTCTGCATCGACCTCGGGAGTCTCCACGTGGCCGTCCTCGACCAGTTCATCGGCGATGACCTGCACGGTCCAGGAGCCTGCCTCCGGATCGAGGATGAAGACGTTCTCCACCGTGTCGATCGTGTTGGACGATCCGCCTGACGTGGAGTAGTTGGAGCTCGTAAGCCCGTTGTTTCCCCAGTAGACGGTGCTCGACGGCGAGGTCACCTTCAGCGAGAGATCGTTGACGCGGTGATGTGCGGCGCCCACGGTGCCCATCGGATCGGTGTAGACCATGGTCACCCTGAACTCCGGCTCTCCCGTTGCCACGTTGACGACGTACGACTTTGTCTCCAGCGGAACGATCACATCGCCCTCGTCGATGACCATGGTCGCGGCAGCGTTGTCATAGAGGTTCTTCACGTCCGCCGTGCCCCAGCCCTGGACGTTGCGGTTGATGTCTCCGTTCGATCCGCCCTGGGTCCAGTCGTAGCGAAAGGCGTTGCTGATCATCATGGCCTTGGCCGTGGCCATCTCGGGTCTGCTGTCGAAGACCGACGATCCGCCGCCGTGCCCTGACCAGATCCCCATGTGCCACATCTGGAAGAGGAGGCCGAAGTGCCCCGACGTCTCGGGAGTCGCGGCGGAGGTTCCGCCGAACTGGTAATAGCTCGAATCGCCCGATCCGTAGGCGGCATAGATGTCGTCGTAGAAGAAGGCGAGGTCCGGCTTGATGCGGCCGTCCTCGGCAGGGCCGATGCTGGCCCCGTAATTCCACCTGTCGTCCGTCCGGGATGATGTTCCGTAGTGGTAGACCCCGCCGACGGACACGATGTTCTTGGCCCAGGCCTGGGGCCGGGACATCTGGTCACCCGCATTGCTCTGCGACTGGGTGCTCAGGATCGGGTACTGGAACAGGTAGTCGTCCGTCTCGGCCGAGATGGTGGTGTAGGCGGTGGTGCGCGAGGAACCCACACTCGCCGTCTGGAACACGGCACGGTAGGGCCCGGCCGGATCGATCAGCTCCTGGTTGATGGTGTAGCGCGACTTGGGACCGCCGAACTGGGATGATTCGCTGTAGAGGTAGAAGATCCCCTGCCCGTCGGGGAGCAGTCCGCGCGCCGTCGAGACGACACCCTGGGCGAAGTTGATGCTGAAGCAGCTCGTCCCGTGGTAGCTTCCCGATGTGCCCGAGCTGTGGATGATGGGGGTGGATCCCCATTCCTGATGGGTCGTCCTGAGCTCCGTGTCGAAGATCTCGCCGCGAACGCCCTGTCCCGTCCAGCCGGTCAGGCCTTCGATGTAATCGGCGCCGCCCACGGCCCGCACGATGTTCATGTCCGTCTCGCCGGGACCGCCCCAGCGGTCGATGTACTGCACCTGGTTGGCGTGAACGATTTCAAGAAGCTGCTCGAGAGTGAGGGTGGCTTCCAATCGGATCCCCTCGGGTGTCGTGAAATGGACGAAGCCCCCGAGCCGCCTGATCAGGCGGGCCAACGAGACCTGGGAGTCGCCCCCTGTGTCAGGATAGTTGTCGCCTGAAAAACTCCCTCTTGGGGGGAGCCGA
>CAYZWU010000063.1:0-28899 GCA_964482235.1 uncultured Phycisphaerales bacterium | reverse complement strand
TTCTTTTTTAGGTGGACAAAAAAAAATTCCATCCCGGTGTTCGCTTTCAGCGCAGCTGCTTTCTCCTCTTTCAGCAACGAAGTACGGATCGGATCGGCGCGAAAGCGGCTCAATCCGATCTCAATTAAGGAGGAAGTGATCATGAAGATTCTGGTATGCGTGTTGGGTTTTTTCTTCTTCATCATGGGCAGCTCACAGGCGGTGGACTGGTATGTACCGGACAACTTTCCGGCGATCCAGGATGCCATAAATGCAGCGTCTGATGGAGATACGATCACAGTCAGGGCGGGAACCTACGACGAGATGATCGACTTTCTGGGAAAGGCGATCCATCTCAAGAGCGAATCGGGAGCTGAAGCGACGGTCATCGGTGGCAATCAACCAGAGAGCGTCGTCAGCTTCATCACCGGAGAGGGTCCGGACTCGATCCTGGACGGCTTCACCGTGACGGGAGGACGGGGTACGTTCGTCCAGTACCACCAGTATCTGGTCTCGGGCTACGTTGGCGGCGGCATCTACTGCTGGTCGTCCTCCCCGACGATCACCAACAACATCATCACGGATAACCATGTCGGCGCCGGGTGACCTCCCGGAGGAGGCGGCGGGATCGCCTGCGACGAAGCGTCACCTTACATCCACAACAACGTCATCTCGAACAATTCCTGCGACCTGGACGGCGCCGGAAGCGCCATCGCCTGTTTTCTTGCCACCTCGGCACCGCACATCTCGTTCAACCTGATCACCGGCAACACCAACCAGGTGGCCGTGGTCTGCGCTGCCGAGTGCGCGCCGACGATCGTTCGCAACCGGATCGTCAAGAACAACTGCGCCGGCATTGCCATCGGCGAGGCCGAGGCGGTGATCGAGAGCAACATCATCCGGCAGAACACCGGACTCGGCATCTACTTCGAGAGCGTCCTGAACGCCTCGGTGGCGAACAACATGATCTGCGGCAACTACAACACGGAGGCGCCCTACGGGGGCGGCATCCTGTGCACCCTGTCGGTATTGAACCTGGTCAACAACACGATCTTCGACAACTATGGTCCCCGAGGCGGCGGGATCGCCGTGTTCGACTCCTCCGTCACCATGACCAACACGATCCTCTGGGGAAACTCGACCTACTCCTCGGGACCGGAGATCTATGTCGGCCGGCTCGCGAGCACTTCCAGCCTGGAGATCAGCTACTCCGATGTCGAGGGCGGCCAGGCCATGGCTGACGTCGATCCGGGATGCGCCCTCGTCTGGGGCCCGGGTATGATCGACAGCGATCCGCTGTTCATCTGGCCGAAACGTTACGACCTCCGGCTCTCCGTAGTCTCTCCCTGCAAGAACAGCGGGGACAACTACGTTGACGGAATCCCGCTGGTTGATTTCGAGGGGGATCCGCGGATCGTCAAGGATGTGGTCGACATGGGAGCTGACGAGTACTTCAGCGATCTTCCGATGGTTTCCTATGGAGGATCGTACCAGTAAAGGGCAAGAGCGCCTCTCGAAGCGAGCTTTGGTTTTTCGGTATCGCTTCCTTTGAAGACACCGCCGTCCCCTCGACAGAAGGGATGGCGGTGTTGTTTTCAGCCGCTGGCTATTCGTTCATATTGATTACCGGCTCTTGTTCACACTTTCCTTCTTTTACCTGGAAGAACTCGGATCGATATAATTTTCCCTCGCTGTCTCTGATGACAGCTCTCAGTTTGCCATCGGGGATATCGAGAAAGATGATTCCGAATAGGTCGTAGATGATTTCACCCGCATCTACTGCTGAACCGTCCTCCATCTCCAACCACACCTTGAATCCAATCTTGCTCAAATCCTGCATCTCGTTCCAGCTGAGCGAGCTTATCAAAGTGACTTCGACTCCACGGCTCTCCCGCATGGTTACAGTCAAATAACTTCCTGCCTTCAGGCCTTTCTCCTTCTGAACCTTGTACTTGACACCTTTTTCCATGTCCCTGTAGAAAATCAGGTTGTAAAGGCGATCCTTCAGAACAGGAATCCGGAATTTGCCGCTTTCAGTGGTAATCCTGGAAGCAATCGTATACCGTTTCCCTTCAGCAACAGAAGGACGAACCCGAACACTTTCAATCGGTACTCCCCTCTCGTCGACGACGATCCCTTCCAGAATCGAATCGGGATTCATCTCTTCGTGAACGACGAGATTGATCCACTCCCCCCTCATGATCCTGGTGTAGTCGAGCTCGATCGTTATGTCCGGTCTCTTGTCCACATAGATTTTCCCCTGATCGAAGAATGGGAAGGTCATGACGCACAATCCGCGCCTGTCAGAACTTGCGAACAGCCTGACAGTTTCGCCATTGCATGTATCAATCTCTGCAGAAATACCGACATTCCCTTTTCCTTGTCCGCTCGAATCCATGACCTTGATATTTCGGAACACGAGCCCCCTTCGCAAAACGAACTTCATCGGTTTGTCGTTTTTTTCCAGCTCGATGCAATTATTGCCGCCAAGCTCGAATTCTTCCGATATGAACCGGCAAAAGTCGGGGTGATAAATTTCCATGTAGGTCGACTTTGGTTCGTCAACCCAATAGAGTTCATGGATCGCCATACCTTTGACATCCGTGGCTCTATCATTCTTTGTTTTGATTGCGTCTGATATTCGGCTAACTAAACGGCAGCTCGCATTACTGACGGGGCAATCCAGTTCATCAACGACAAGAGAAGTGAATTTCATCTGGATAGTCGGCTTGAACGGAACGATCACACAGCTTGACTTCATACTGTCACGATCCAGTTTTCCATAGAAGTGAAGCTTTCGATCTGGGATTGTTGCAATGAACCGGAAATCATCGACATGACGGGCCAATAGATTGAAGCAACCATTTTCGTCTGTCATACGATCCCCGAGTGGGGACTCGATCTTCGTATTCACAAGCGGTTCGTCCGTGCTGTCGACCACGGCCAGACCGGTGATCCATCCAGAGTGTTTCCTCAGCGCGATGAATCCAGGATAGGGATCTTTATGTGGGAGCGAACTGAAGCTGTTGTAGCACTCAGCTCGAACTGAGGTTTCAAAACACCTGTTATCCCCGTAGAGCTCACATTCGAAGTCAATGATCGGGAGTTCGAAATAACCGGACGCATCGGTTGTTGTTTGACTCTCCGGTAGTAGATCTCCTAAACCCCAGAGCAGCGTGTCATAATGAACCATCGCACCGGGAATACCATGACCCGTCTCGGAGTCCACCACCCACCCCGACCAGATCGAATGCGGCATTAGGATTATTTCATCCGGAAAGTTGACGGAATAGACTCTCCGACCGCCCAGAGAACAGATATAGACATAATCCGAATAGCCCGGGGCGCGGACAGCCAGAGCAAGGTGCCGCCATCCAGTCCTATCGAGATTAATTTCATCTGCCGTGAATGAAACAAACCCCTGCCGATCACTGAATCTTTCCAGAAAGATGCTCCTCGATCTGTCCTTGAAGATACGGAGCCTGGCTCCGGAAACGGGATCGGACCCGCCATCGATGATTTGGATGTCGAAAGTACGATTGACATCGAGATAAAAGCAGCCGCAGTTCAGTACCTTCTTCGAATCCAGCAGAGGAAACACGGTTTTGAAACTCCGGTATCCCTCGCACGTGAAGTGAAGCTGAAAGGCTGATACGTCGCTTTCCACCGGAACCGAACAGGTTGCGGAAAAGAATCCCTTATCATCGGTGGAGACCTTGAAAGGCTTCAAATCCTCCTGGTACGGAAGCTTGTTCGCGGTCACGACCGCACCTTGAACTGGAGTGTCATCTTCCCGTGACAGAACCTTCCCGATGATAAGATATTCCACGACAGTGAGCTCGACCAGGATCCTATCCCGGGAAGGATCCTCGCCATCCTTTATCCGCAGGTGCTGATCCGCATCGTTGGCTATCTGTGCCGCGTTCTCAACTACAGCCGAATCTTCGTACTGCTTGCCGGACTCCCCCGAGTCCTCATTCATCAGGCAGAATAGAAGGACTGCCGGACCGATCAGGATCGCAGCCGTTAAACCAATCTTCACTTTTGCGCTCATGGCCAGGGTCCCTGAAATGATGGATGGAACAGTTGTCGAAACCGCGGAAGCAGACACTGCCGCAGTGGAAACTTGCGCCAGCTTGATCCCGGCGATCGGCGCCAAGGCGAGGCACCAGGAGTCGCGATTGCCATGGAACTCGGCATCGAGGCGGGCACGCAGCTTTGCCAGGCCGCGCTGGATCCGCTTCTTCACGGCCTCGTTCGAGACATGAAGCCGCCGGGCGATCTCTTCAACGGACAGATCCTCGTAGTATCTGAGAATGACGGCCGAACCGTACGGCTCCTCGAGCTTGTCCACTGCTTCCACGACCTTGCGGCGGATCTCCTCACGCTGCGCAATCTCCTCGGAAGAAGGAACTCCCTCGGGACGCGCCACCGCCTTCTCCCGTCGGCCGCGCCGCTCCTCCCGCCTGAAGAAGTCGACAGTCAAACCCCTGACAACCTTGCGGAGCCACACTCGCGGCGAGCCAAGCCGTCCGGGCGGCCGCGCCATTGCAGCCAGGCAGGCCTGCTGAGTGATGTCCTCGGCCGTGCTCTCGTCCCGAATCAGGCTTCCTGCCAGTCGCCTGACAAAATCCCTCTGTGCCAGGAGTTCTTCAGGTTTCATCTTTGACTTCCATGCCGGTCCATCTGCAGCACTCCCTGAGCGGATCTCAGTATACCAGCTCTCCCATCTCAGAGTCGCCGCCGGGGAAGGCATGGGGACAAAAATGTCCGTATTTTTCACGAGATGAGGCGGACGGGAGAAACTGCTTACAGGGCTTGCATGCTGGAAGAACAATCAGGTCTGCTGTCCAGAGGGACGGACCTACCCCGCCCCGACAACCTCGACCAAAGCCTTCAGGTTCTCGATCGGCGTGCCGGGCGAAACACCCCCGCCGGGCGAGACCAGCAACGGGCCGCACCGGCCCACCTTACCCATCAGCTCCCCGGCGGCCTTTCTCACATCGTCGGGTGTGCCGCGCACAAGCAGGTCGACGGGCGGGAGGTTTCCCAGCAGGATGATATCCGGGCCGAGCAGCCGGCGCGCCTCGTCCAGGTCGACGACGTGGCTGAAGTTGAAGATGTCGATCCCCAGGCCGGCGATTCCGGCGAAGACCTTCTCGTTCGGCGTGTCGTTGTGGAAGATGCGGATCTTTCCTTCGAAGCGACTGAAGATCTCCGCCAGGCGCGGCAGGGCGAACTCGTCGGCGTCCGCCGGACCGAGCATCCCCACGAGATCGTCGAGGACCAGAACGCCGATCGGATCATCCATCCGCTCGAGCTGGCACTCGAGCCAGCGGATGCAGAGCGCCGTCGTCCTGTCGAGGAGGGCGCTGCACTTCTCCGGTTCGAGCTTGAGTGCCATGAGGAACTCCGTCACCCCCATCAGGTGCGACGCCACGGCCAGCGGACCGCGGGCCGCGGCCATGCGGGGCGACAGGTCCTCGGCCTCGAGGGCCGGCTTCATCCTCTCGTACTGCCTCAGGATCACCGGCATCAGCCCGTCCGTCTCGGGATCGGGGAGGGGCGCGTCGACAAGAGCGTCGAGGCCGCCCGGATAGGGCTTCAGCGACGGCGGCGAATCTGGGTGCCACTGGATCGTCACCCCCCATCCGCTCGGCTCGGCCGCCATGCCGTGCTCGACCCAGGCGCCGGGGATGAACATCACGCCCGGCAGATCGTCGCGCGCCTTGACGTACGTGTCGAGCCACACCTCGGGATCGAAGAAGAAGTCGACGGTGTTGATCCCCGCGTAGCCGGGCATCCAGGGCGAGTCGATGATCAGGGAAACGAGGGTCCTGTCGCGCGGCCTTTCACGGACGAAATCCTCGAAACGGGCCACGGTCTCGGAATATCGATGCTGCGTCATTCTTCTTCCGCACTGTTAAATGAAAAGGCAGGATCGTCACTCCTGCCAGATCTCCTTTGTCCGCGCCGCCACGTCGGCAAGATCCGGCAGCGGATCCGAGGGCACGGGCTCGTACCAGAAGGTGGCGCACGACCAGTCGTCCGACGTCTCCTGCAGGCCGCCCTTCCAGGCGATCTGCTGCATCGTGATCCGGCACTCCTTCTTCCAGTAGACCGGATCGGGCAGATGCCAGCGGTGCATGGTGATGAAGTTGTTCCTGTTCAGGCTGCAGCCGTTGAAGAGATAGGGCGTCTGCTGGATCCCCCACGAGAGCCCGACGTAATCCTCGCTGCCCGTTCCGCAGATCGTGGGGAAATCGGTGTCGCCGTCCATGTAGATCTTGATCTCGCCCTCACCCCACCACTGATCAGGGTGAAGGTTGCGCACCCCGATGAGCGACCCGATGAACCGCCCCTTCCCCCTGCGCTGCGGCAACAGCTCGAAGTCGCTCTTCAACGTGGTGGGGTTCTCCCTCCGGAACAGGACGTGGAGACGCCCCGTGCCCTCGCCGTGCCGGTCGCCGACGGTGTAGTCGATCTGGTAGAAGAACGGCACCTTCTTCGTCCCCTGGTTCTCCACGGTGAAGAGTGCGCGCTCGAGGAAGGGCATGGGCAGCCAGATGTTCATGCCTGCCCTCTGCCCCACGGAATGCACGGCCGACTGGTACGCCTCCACCTTGCCGTGCGCCATACCCATGAAGTCGCCCAGTGGCGCCTCGATACTCGGGTGCTCCTGGTTGTCCCACCAGGCGCGGATCACCAGGCTGCGCAGGGTGGCCGGCGCGTTGTCCGTGGTGATCCAGATGTGCCGGATCGTGCCCGCGCCACCGATGTCGCAGAGCTGCGCCGTCTGGCCGGGCTCGAGGTGGAGACACGGCTTCCCCTTTCTTCCCTGGCCGAGGCCGCTGGCCTCCTTGCCGCCCTCGCCCGGCGCTCCCGTGGGATTCTCGAAGGAGATCGAGCGGGACACGAGGCCCGTATCGAGCTGATATGGCTCCCCTGTCAGGTTCGGAGCAACGGGTGCGACGCAGGCAGGGAAAGACAGAACGAAAACAGAGACGAGAAGAACGAAAGAACAGGTCCTCGAAAGCATGGAAACTCCTCTCCGCCGGCAGACCACGACAATTTCAAGGGAGAACTGTTATCGAGCCGGGACCATCAACCGCCGTACGACGCGATCCTCTTCTCGAAGTACTCGACGCACTTGCGAAGGTCGGGAAGCGACTTGTCCCAGTTGTGCTCGTACTCGATCGAGAAGACGCCCTTGAAACCCTGGCGCCGCACCTCGTCGAGAATCAGGTCCATCTCGCATTTCCCGGTGCCCCACACCACGTCGTGGGCCTTCTTCTTGCCGAACTCGCTCAGGTCCTTCAGGTGGAAGCTGACGATCCGCCCTTCGAGCTTCTTCAGGGCGTCCACGGGCTTCACGCCGGAGCGCGCCCAGTGGCCCGTGTCCGCGCAGGCGCCGATCCATCGGCTCCTCTTCTCGATGTTCGCGAGGACCGTGTCCGGGTTCCAGTAGCGCGACGGAGCGGGATGGTTGTGGATCGCCACGTTGATCTCGTACTCCTTGCAGAGCCTGTCGATCAGGTCGAAGGCCTCGAAGGGCGGCTCCGAGACGATCGTCTCGATCCCCATCTCCCTGGCGAAGTCGAAGACCTTGCGGCACTCCTCCTCGTTGTTCGGCAGGCCCACCACGCCGTAGTTGATCACCCGGAGGCCGGCGGCCTTCAGCTTGGCCTTCGCCCTCTCCCGCATTTCCGCGGGCATGTTGTGATGGAATCCGGCGCTGCTCTCCTCCTTTGACAGCCTCTGGCCGGGAAAGGCCTCGATCCACTTCAGGCCGAGGGATGCCGTCTTGTCCACCGCCTCGTAGAAGGTGAAGCGGTTGAAGGTCCAGGCCTGCACGGCAAGCCTCCAGTTCTTCGACGGCTCGACGGCCGCCTTGGCAGCCCCATCGGCGGAGCCGTTCTCTTCGTCCGACGGCGAGCAGGCCAGCGCGGGCACCACGAGAATCACCATCAGGAAGGATATCAACAGGGTCGCTGGATTCATCTGATCTCTCCTCTTGCAGGTCGTTAGGGAACGGGCCAATCTTCACCATTCCGCTGCAGTCCGTCCACCTGTTTTTTGGGTTCGAGGCTCGCCGCGGGAGCGATCCGGTCCGATTCCCCTCCAATTCCAGCTGGTTTCCGTCCAAAATAAAGTTTGACAAACTCCCTCGACAATTGAACCATACCAATATGAAAAATGGATTGGACATCACTATTAAATTGGACCGCTCGGCGTCGGTCCCGCTTGCCCGGCAGATCATGGACCAGATCGTCGAGAAGATCAGATCCGGCTCTTTGACCCACGACAGCAAGCTCCCATCTACTCGGCTATTATCAAAAGAGTTAGGTGTAAACAGAACCACCGTTTCCACGGCATACCGAAAACTGGAAAGCAATGGATTCGTTCGGTCCGGTGTCGGAAGCGGAACCTATGTCATTGCTTCGGTTGGCCCCAACTTTGGCAAATTGGACCGGTCCATTCATGAGCCGCTTTTCTCGAAGGGGATGGCCGAGCTGAGACGCCATGCGGCTGCGCTTCCCGATCTCACCAGCCCGAAGGACGTGACACACAACTTCGCCACCCTCGTTCCCGACGAGAAGCTCTTCCCCCTCCGGCAGTTTCAGGAGTGCCTGAACGCCGTACTCGACAGGGACAAGGGGCAGGCGCTGCAATATTGCGGCACGCTGGGATACCGGCCTCTCAGGGAATACATCGCCGGGAAGATGTCCTTCAGGGATCGTGCCGTCGATCCGGACAGGATCCTTTTCATCTCCGGGGCGCAGCAGGGCGTGGCCCTCGTCTTTCGATGTTTTCTGTCGCCCGGCAACAAGGTGATCGTGGGCGCCCCCACCTACCACAACATCTTCCCTCTGCTCCGGCAGCTCCGGGCGGAGATCAAGACCGTGCCCGTTCTCGCGACGGGGCTCGACTCCGATGCCCTGGCCGAGGCGGCGCGCGACCCGGCCGTCCGGCTACTCTACACCATGCCGAACTTCCAGAATCCCACGGGCGTGACGGCCGACGAGGCCAACCGCCTGAGGGTTCTCGAGATCGCCGGGACAGCGGGGATCACCGTTCTCGAAGACGATTTCCAGAACGATCTCGGCATCGACACGAGCGAGAGACCGCCTTCCATGCGGAGCCTCGACAACGAAGGCCGCGTGATCTACCTGAGCACCTTCTCGAAATCGCTCTTCCCCGGGCTCCGGATCGGATGGCTCGAGGCCTCGGAAAAGATATTCCCCACCCTGGTGGAGCTGAAGAAAGCCTCCGACCTGGAGAACAGCGCCCTGTTCCAGAGAGCCCTCTTCGAGTTCTGCAGCCGCGGCCACTATGACGAGCACCTCGAGAAGATCCGGGCCTTGATCGGCCGTCGGTTCGAGGTTGCCTTCCAGGCCCTCGGGGAGTTCATGCCCGAGGGCTGCTCCTGGCACGAACCGCGCGGCGGCTATGTCTTCTGGGTCCGCCTGCCCGAGGGAGTCCGCTCCGAGAGAGTCCACGAGCGGGCCGGACAGAGAGGCGTTCTCGTCTCGCCGGGAACGCTCTTCCAGCCCGGCGGCGCCGACCCCTCGGCCGTTCGCCTCTCCGTTTCCTTCACCGAGAGAAGCGTCATCAGGGAAGGGATCAAGATCCTCGGAGAGATCGTGAAGGAGGAGATCAGCTCGAAACGTTCGCTGAACACAGGTATTGCGGAAACGCCCCAGCTCCTCTGACGAGCCGGGCAACGATAGACTGGACCAATATCAAGCGGAATACCAAGTCGAATAAACAGGAGGAAAGGTCGATGATCAGCAACGAAAGAATGAAGCTCAACGTGGGCCTGGCAGAGATGCTCAAGGGCGGCGCCATCATGGACGTGACGAATGCGGAGCAGGCCAAGATCGCCGAGGATGCCGGTGCCGCGGCTGTCATGGCCCTGGAGAGGGTTCCCTCGGACATCCGCAAGGACGGCGGCGTGGCCCGCATGGCCAGCATCGATATCATCGAGAAGATCATGGAGTGCGTGGACATTCCCGTGATGGCCAAGATCCGGATCGGCCACTTCGCGGAAGCCCAGATCCTGCAGGCCCTGGGCGTCGACTTCATCGACGAGAGCGAGGTCCTCACCCCGGCCGACGAGCGGTTCCACGTGGACAAGTTCGCCTTCAAGGTCCCCTTCGTCTGCGGCTGCCGCAATCTGGGCGAAGCCCTGCGTCGCATCGGCGAGGGCGCGGCGATGATCCGCACCAAGGGCGAGGCCGGCTCGGGCAACATCGTCGAGGCCGTCCGGCACATGCGCTCCGTCCAGGATGGAATCCGCGAGCTCACCCGGCTCGGCGACGAGGAGATGATGACCAAGGCCAAGGATCTGGGCGCTCCCGTGGAGATCGTCCGGATGGTGGCCCGCGAGGGCAAGCTGCCCGTGCCCAACTTCGCCGCCGGCGGCGTGGCGACACCGGCCGACGCTTCCCTGATGATGCAGCTCGGCGCCGAGTCGGTCTTCGTCGGTTCGGGCATCTTCAAGTCCGAGGATCCCGCCAACAGGGCCAAGGCGATCGTCCAGGCCGTGACCCACTACGACAAACCCGAGATGCTCCTGGAGATCCACCGCGGGCTGAAGGGCGCCATGCCCGGTCTCGACATCTCCAAGATCCCCGAGGACGAGCTGCTCCAGACGCGGGGCTGGTAGGTCCGATGAAAGTCGGCATCCTGGCACTGCAAGGCGATTTCGAAGCTCACGGCAGGATCGTGGAAAGCCTCGGTGCGGAGTGGACCGAGGTGACCGCGGCCTGTCGGTTCGAGGAGATCTCGGGGCTCATCATCCCCGGGGGCGAGTCCACCGCCATGCTCAAGCTGATGACCGCTGACCTCCAGCAGGCGATCCGTGACTTCCATGCCGGGGGCGGCGCGATCTACGGCACCTGCGCCGGGGTGATCCTCCTGGCACGGGAGGTCCGGAATCCGGACCAGAAGTCCCTGGGGCTCCTCGATGTCGTGGTGGAGCGGAACGGGTACGGCCGCCAGAACGAGAGCCACGTGGCTTTCCGGGACGATCCCGGCGTCGAGGGGAAATTCGCCCTGCCGGAGATGGTCTTCATCCGCGCCCCGCTGATCCGGGAGACCGGAGCCGGCGTGCGCGTCCTTGCCTCGGTCAATGGAAGTCCGGTCTACGTGGAGCAGGGCAACCTGATGGCCACCACTTTCCACCCTGAAATCTCGGGAGAACAGACAGTCCACCGCCGTTTTCTGGAAAAAGCGGAAAGCCTCGATGTATAATTGCTCCCTGACTTGACTGGCGGCCGCACCCAAGCGGATAACCCGGAGGCAAAATAATGATCCTCGCCTTGCGCGCCTTCCTGATCTCGATCTTCGCAACGATCAAGAGATGGAAGATCGTCTTCTTCTTCTTCTGTTTCAATCTCGTCTTCGGGGTGCTGATCACACAGCCGCTCAACTCCCTGATCGAGAAGGACTGCGAGCATTTCGGGGGAACCGGCGAGTTCATCAACGCCTTCGATCCTGAGCTCGTGGTCGACTTTTTCAACCACAACAGGGAAAGCGTGGACCAGTTCCTGAAGACGGGCGGCTATCTCGCCATCCTCTACTTTCTGCTCTTCAACGTGATCACGGCGGGCGCCATCGCGATCCTGGCCGATCCGCGGGAAAGCACCACGCTGAAGACCTTTCTAAAGTTCGCGGGCAAGTACGGTTTCCGCTTCTTCAGGCTGATCTTCTACTACGCCATCGTTCTGGCCCTGATCTACCTGCTGAACGGTTGTCTGAACAGCCTCCTCGCCTGGCTCTTCGAGGACGTGTGGGGCTATGCCGCAGGATCAGGAACCCTTGGCTGGTTCCTCGACGCCAAGAAATACGTGATGATCATCTTCGCGGTCTTCGCTCTCCTCTCGCTGAACTACGCCAAGACGGCCGTTGTGGTGGAAGGCGGACACTGCACGGCATTCTTCATGGTCAGAGCGATGGGTTTCATCATTTCCCACCCGCTCTCAACGGGCCTCTACTTCCTTCTCTCGGTGATCCCCTTCGCGGCAACGGCCTCTCTCTACTTCTGGCTGTCGCGCACCATCGATCCACTCGCGTCGTACGTTGTCCTCGGCGGGATCCTGCCCTGGACATGGGTCGTGTCCGGCTCGTTCGTCTATCTCGCCTTCTCCCAGCTGGTCCAGTTTCTCTTCCAGGCCTGCCTTCTCCAGCGGTTCGGGGGGCAGATCTTCATCTACAGGAGATTCATGGATCCGTCGTCGCACCCTGATCCCGACCTGCAGAAAAACATTCCCGATGCCTATTTCGTGGTCGACGCTCCTGACCCGATGCCGTCTCGACCGGGACCGATCGACTTCACCGATACAGCAGCAGCGGAGGGCAAAAGCCATGTCTAGCAGAAAAACCGACTCAGCGAGCCCTCCTTGCAGCGTATTGATCCTCGCCGTGCTCTCCTTCCTCCTCGTCGGCATCCCGCCCCTGCTCACCGCAAAAGAGGAGGTCGCCCTGAGCGACCGCCTGGTGGAATACGTGATCGCGGCCGACCTCGACACCGAGGAGTGGACGATCGACTGCCACGAATCGATCCTCTTCAGGAACGGCACGAAAAACGCCACGAGCGAGCTTGTCTTCCACCTCTACCCCAATGCCTATGCGAACTCCGGCGCTCTCCATCAGATCGGCCGGCGCCATCGCGGCTTCAAGGACCGGGACGAGGCCGAGTGCGGGTACATGGAGATCAAGAGGGTCGCATTGGCCGACGGCGGCGAATTCCCCGCTTCGCCCACGATCGACGACACGATCCTGCGGGTTCCCCTTGCGGCGCCTCTCGAACCCGGCGAATCGGTGAGCCTCGAGATCGGCTTCCTGGTCAAGTTCCCCTCCCGGATACTGAGCCGGTCGGGGTACATCGGGCAGCACCTGCGCGCCGCACAGTGGTATCCCAAGATCGCCGTTCTCGAGGACGAGGGGTGGAATGCTCCGCTCTTCTATCCCCGTGCCGAGTTCTACGGCGAGTTCGGGACCTTCGACGTGACGATCACCACGCCGAAGGATTACAACCTGGAAGGAACGGGAAACCTGATCTCCACCTCGGTCGACGAGACGGGAGAGCAGAGGACCTTCAATTTCGTGGCCGAGGATGTCCATGACTTCAGCTGGGTCGCCGACGCCTCCGCCGAGATCCCGCCGGCATCGTCCTACAGCAACGTGAACGTGGTCAACGTGGTCCAGCCCTATGCCGCGAGCAAGACGGAGCAGATCAACCGGGTCATCGAGGAGTGCCTCAAGCTCTACTCGGAATGGTACTTCCCCTATCCCTACGACCGCCTCGTCATCGTGGGCGCCCCGCACAAGGTCTCCGCGGGAATGGAGTACCCCGGCCTGATCGACATCTCCTTCCGTTTCCCGACACACTTCGACTGGCTCCTGACAAACACATCCGCCCCCGCGGGAGTGCTGATTCACGAATTCACGCACCAGTACTTCTACGGCACGGTGGCGTCGAACGAGGCCGATCATCCCTGGCTCGACGAGGGCCTGACCACCTACTCGACGATCAAGGCAAAGGAAGCGATCCTGGGCCCCGGTGAGAGTCTTCCGTTTCTGCGCCAGGGCGAGCGCCACCTTCTGCTGAAGATGATCAATGAAGGGATCGGCATCTACGCCAGCCCGGATGGCTCCTTCGCCGATTCGTGGGTGGGGCAGCTGAACATCACCTCCCTGGTTGGATTCGACCAGAGCCCCTTCTGCCGGAAGGGTGAAAAGACTCTTCTCGGCTACCGGATCGACGATCTCGAGCTTCCCGGATTCAACGTGCGGCGCGACATCCGGGTAAAGAAGGAGTACCTGCCCCATGCCGCCTCGTCGAGTGCGTTGAACCGCACCGAGAAGTTCTATCCCGGGAGCTATCACCCGATCGCCTACTCGAAGGCCGCGCTGAGCCTGCTCACCCTGGAGAACCACATCGGCCGCGACAAGATGATCCAGGTCCTGAAGAACTACACGGAGAAGTTCCGGTTCAAGCACCCCCGGCCCGCCGACTTCTTCGACGTGGTCCGGGATGTTGCGGGACACGATGCCGCCGACATGATCACGAAGCTCCTGAGCACGAAGGGGACCGTCGACTTCACCGTCGATTCCGTCACGTGCCACGAGGTGGTGCCGCAGCGCGGCTTCACCACGCAGAAGGCGCCGGGAGATCCGGTCAAGTTCGAGAAGGGCAGGAAAAAGACCGCATCAGGGAAGGAGGAGCAGAAGTACGCCTGGGAGGTCCTGGTCCGCAACCGCGGCACCGAGGCGTTCCCCGTGGACCTGGAGCTCTGCTTCGAGAACGGGCTCACCAAGATCCACCAGTGGAAGGGCGACGAGGAGTTCCTCCTGCTTCGCGGCGAGTCGGACCAGCCGCTCGTGGGTGCCATCGTGGATCCGGACAAGAAGTTCGCCCTCGACCTCAACCGGATCAACAACACGCGCACCGTGCGTCACCAGAAGAGGGAGATCGGATTCATGAAGAACGTGGTGCGTTTCTGGGGTCAGAGCTACCTCAACGGTTGGGCATTCTTCAACTGATGAAAACGTGGCTGAGACTGCTTGCCATTGCCGCCCTCATCGCCCTGCTGATTTTCCAGTTTTTACCCGATGATCCGCCGCCCTCCTTCGTCATCATCTCCGTGGACACGCTGCGCTCCGATCACCTCGGGTGCTACGGCTACGACCGCTGGGGTCGATCGCCGAGCCCGGCGATCGACCGCCTGGCTGCCGGGGGGCTCCGTTTCGAGAACTGCTTCGCACCGCGCGGCCAGACCCATCCATCCATGGCATCGATGCTTTTCGGCACCTTCCCCATCACGCACGGACTCAGGGAGAACGGACTGAGGCCTGTGGACGGGCAGACGAGCTTCGTCGAGCCCCTTCGCAAGGCGGGCTACGCCACCGCCGGATTCGTGGCCAACCTCAAGGCCATGACCCTGAATCCCCCGATCCGTCCGACCTGGTGGACCAAGGGGTTCGACACCTATGGCGACGGTTTCGGCGGGCGCTTCCTCCACGAGACCGGGGATGCGGTCACCATGGAAAACCAGTGGGTCTGGGACGAGCGGGTGGAGAAGCAGGCCCTGACGTGGATCGAGCGGACCGGGCGGGAGCCCGGGCAGCCTTTCTGCCTCTGGGTCCACTTCTACGATCCGCACAAGCCCTTCGTTCCCGACGCCTCGTGCCCGGATTTCTATCCTGAATACGAGGGACCGCTCGATCCGCTCGTGCAGGAGACGGAGCGCGGTCCAATCGACCGGATCGCCCCCATGATCCGGAGTGCCACGCTCGAGAGACGCCCGCTGCCGCCGAGCGAGCACGACAGGATCCTGGCCTGCTACGACGCTTCGCTGGCCGGAGTGGACGAGCGGATCGGGAGGATCATCGATGCGCTCACCAAAGAAGGCTTGATGGAAAACACGTGGGTCTTCTTCCTTTCCGATCACGGCGAGGAGCTGGGCGACCACAACAGCTACTACTATCACGGCGCCTCGATCTACGACTCGGTGCTCCGGATTCCCCTGATCGTCAGGGGTCCGGGGGCCCCGCGCGGAAAGAGCACGAAGGCCCTGGTGCAGAACCTGGAGATCGCCCCCACCATCCTGGAGCTGGCCGGGATCTCGCCGCCCGATGCGATGGAAGGGATCTCCATCGACGAGCTTCTGCTGGATGGCGGAGACGGCCGCGGCAGGGACTTCGTTTTTGCCGAGTGGCAGGATCTGATCTACTCGGTGAGCGACGGGCGGATGAAATACATCTTCAACCCCCGCGGCGCCTGCCCGATCAAGCCGCCCTGGAGCCTGGTCGGCCCGGAAGGTCCTCTCGATCCGTCCGATCCGCGGACGCAGGGATTCTCCATCGACTGCGAGGAGCTCTACGACCTGGCCGTCGATCGCGGGGAGCGGAAGAATCTGGTGGATCTAAGGCCCGAGGCTGCCAGCGCCATGCGGGGGAAGATCGAGGCCTGGATCAACGAACCGGGCCGGCAGCCCGACAGGGGATTGAAGGAGGTCTCCTCGGAAGACCTGAGGAAGATCATGCAGTCTCTGGGATATGGCGGTTTCGATCCCGACCGGCGCGAGGTCCGATTCAAGAAGCCGTGACCGGACGGCCGGTCAGCGGATCATCGAAGGCCTTCCATCCTGTTTTCATCCACATCATCCATGGGCGGAGGATAATCGGGATGAATGCCCCTCTCGATCATGGCCATGCGCTCGTTGTGACGGGTCAGCATCTTCACGATCGCAACGGTCAATCCGCCGACAATGGCCACGATGGGAATGAGAAGCGCCAGGAGATCAGGTCTGAAAAAAGTGTGGTAGAAGGACATGACTGGAGTTCTCTTCTGAAAAATCGCGGAAATCCGTCCCGACTGCGGGACGATTCCATTATAGACGATTTTCCGTCATTTTCTTACAGCCATAACTCCGAGGGGAGATTAAAAGGCGTATTACCGTCGCCTCTTTCCCGGGACGATGAAGTTGGCCAGCGTCCTGTTCAGGGTGTCGACCAGGAGAGTGGAAGTTTCCCGGGGCAGCCGCTCCTGCACCTTGATCAACGCATCCCTCTCCCTCTCGCCGCCGATCACGGCGAGAGACCGGACGCAGGCCACACGGAACTCCTGGCCCGACTTGTCGTCGTTCAGCGCCTTTTCGAGGGCCCTGCTTGCCTTGAGCGAACCCAGGCGGCCGAGAGCATCGGCGCAATCCACCTGGATCTCCTCGTTCCTGGCCTTGAGGCCCTTGCCGATCTCGCGCATCGCCGTTGTGCTTTCCGAGAAGAGCGAGAGCGTGTCGAGAGCGAGGCAGGCCTCGGCCCGGTCGTTCTCGCGGATCGCCTTTTTGAGCCGCTTCGTCGAGTTGCGGCAGAGCGCCGTGGCCTCGGCCGGCTGGATGAGAAGCGAACGGGCAGCGACCTTGTGAAAGAGATCCCGCTCAGCGGCGCTTTCCGTCACGAGAACCATGGCGAATCCCCCCTTGCCGTGAAGCCCCAGCAGGCAGTCTGCCGTGCAGGAGTTCCCGTATGCCTCGTTTCGGGCATGGAATACAGGGACTGAACCGATCCCGAAGGTGGCGTCCTCGAGCGGTATCTTGTCGAGCAGACCGGGCATCCGCTTTCGCAGGATCTTCCGGACACCGGGAACGCCGGACGAGACGGTCCTGAAGGTGAATATCTTCAGCGAGCCGCCCGGAAGAATCACATCGACTTCGCCCCGGCTCTTCGAGACTTTTTCAGGGATCCAGCCGCGCGGCAGCCGGAGAAAGAGGCCGAACCGGTCGAGCCCCAGCGCGCGTCCCTCCTCGTACAGGAGCTTCGCGCGGTTGACGGCACCCTCCGATTCCTGGAAAGAGTCGAGGATGGCGCACATCTCGCGAAGCGCCTGCTGCGAAAGGGCGCGGTCGTGGAGATAGCTCATCACGATCGCGTGGGAATCGGTCATGAAGATGGCGTCGAGAAGAGAGTAGCCCGTATGATGCTGCAGATCCGTCGCCGCGATCAGCCTCACTTCGCGAGAGCCGCAAGTCAGGTTTTCCCGCGACTTGACGCGGAACGTACCGTGCGCAGCAGGAAGATTTTTTGTCACGTGATACTCGAACCATCGGTCGAGGCTTGTGCCGCGCCGGTTCTGGATGTGCACGGTGAAGTGGCCGATCACGTCGCGCGTCGCCGGGGTCTCGAGGTGAAGCTTCATCGACTCCACGTCGTCCGAACGGCCCCTTTCCCAGCTTGTGGGAACGGAAATAACGTAAGGGTAGTCTCCTATCGCTATTTCTCTCGATCCCGGAACACCCCAGGCCTCGCCGGCAGATATCATCAAGAAGAGCAGTACAACAACGATTGACCCTGAAGTTATTCCCTTCACTTTACCACTCCTGAAAAGACCGGATGCTGTTAATAACTAATGCAGTTTGACGGAGGAGTAACACCGTCCCTTACGCTTTTTTTAAATTCCACTGTGGACTTTACGTTTTCTTGACAAGCGAACATCATGATCCGTAGATGAACGACAGGATGTCTTGATTGATCCCTTGATACCGGAAAAGAGAGCGATGAAACGACTCACCCTCGATCCTTCATCTTCGACGCGGGCCCTCACTGCTGCCGTCCTCGGCAAGCCCGGCAGGGACAATGCGCTTCACGTCTGCGTCCATACGGGGCAGAAGACCTGGCGCTACCTCTTCGACTGCGGTGCGGACTGCCTCGCCGAGCTCTCGATCAGCGAGATCCGGAAGATCGACGAGATCTACTTCTCGCACCTTCACTTCGACCACATTGCGGGATTCGACCACTTCTTCCGCTTCAACTTCGACCGCGACAGCAAGCCTGTGCGAATCCACGGGCCGAAGGGGACGGCAGAGATCATCCATCACAGGCTGCAGGGTATCCTCTGGAACAGGGTGGACGGATCGCCCGGCGAGTTCCACGTGACGGAGATCGATCACGACCGCCTGAGCACCTTCGTGATCCTGGCGGCCGAGGGGTTCAAGAAACTGAATCCCGTAAAAGAAACAGCTTTTTCCGGACGAGTGATGGATAACAGCGAAACGGCGATCGATGCGGTGATCCTCGACCACGGAACGCCATCCATCGGCTACATGGTAAAGCGAAAACCGCAGCGGATAGTGGACGCGGAAAATCTGGAAGCCATGAGACTCAGCCCTGGCCCTTGGCTGGGGAAGGTGAAGGATCCGGCAACGGACGACGGCGAATCCGTGACAATCGGCGAAGCGGTCTTCTCGCTCGGAGACCTTCGAAAGAAGCTGCTCAGGATAAAGGATGGTGAAAGCGTAGGATACCTCACGGACTTCATGGTCTCGCCTGAGACGGAGCAGGAGCTTGTCCGCCTCTTCTCGAACTGCAGCACCCTCGTCTGCGAAAACAACTACCGTGACGCCGACAGGGATCTGGCGCGAAAGAACTTTCACATGACCTCGTCCGAGGTGGCGGCCGTGGCGCGGTCCGTTGCGGCGAAGAAGCTGGTGCTCTTCCACCTCTCGGACCGGTACTCCGTGCAGGAGTGGAGGGAGCTGATCCTCGAGGTGCGCGAGCTCTTCCCCGAGACCTACTTTCCCGGCGACTGGGCGTCCTTTTTCGAGGAAGAAAATCCTGCGTAAGAGAGAGGGAGCCGGAAACCCGGTGGAGCGATTCGTTCACTGCAGCCGTTCATGCTCGCCGCGCAGAAGCGACCAGATCTCCACGTCGTGGTTCTCGCCCTTCAAGAAGAAGGCGCCGCGCGCCAGACCCTCATAGGTGAAACCACCCTTCTCCGCCACTCTCTTCGAGGCCTTGTTGGCGATCATGATGCCGAGCTGCAGGCGGTTGATCTTCTTCGAGTCGAAGAGCCAGGTCGACAGGAGGCGGAGGGCCTCGGTCATCACACCCTTGCCGTGGCTCGCGACGTCGAACATCTGGTACCCGATCTCGTAGCCGTCGAAGTAGCGGGCCGTCCTGAAGAACCAGATGCCGCCCAGCACCCGGTCGTCCCTGTCGCAGATGAGCAAGCGCCCCTTATCCTCCTCGAGGAAACCCGTTTCACGGAACTCCTGCCTGAACGTCGCCTCGGAAAAGAGCATGAGAGGATAATGCTCGCCCCGGGTCGAAAGGTCGTTGAAGGAGGCGTACAGGGAATCGAGGTCCTCTTCCCGGACCGTTCGCAGATGGATGTTCCTGCCCTGAATCATGTTTATCCCTCCGGATCACTGCGCCGCGCTCTGTCCTGTCCGTTCAGTATACTAAATGGGTTCCCTGCCACAAATCCGATCCTGATGAAGACGGAAATCCTCGACCGAATGGGGTAAACTGGACCGCGCCCATATTCGCCGAGGATTCGACGGCGCAGAGCCGGCGCCTGGAATCCGCTTGCGACGCGAACGTCTCTTCCACCGTCCTGCCGGCAGTTTGATCGAGGAAACATGAGCTCAGCGGAAACGAAGGGGCCGAAGAGCGGCCCCATGATGAAGGTTCTCGACTGGGTGGAGAAGTACGGAAACAAGCTTCCCCACCCCTTCTGGCTCTTCTGCATTCTGATCGCCATCGTCCTCGGCCTGTCGGCTCTTCTCTCCTGTCTCGGTGTCGTGGCCGTCACGCCGGCCACGGAGGTGCTTCAGAGCGTGGAGGGGGGTGTCAAGGTCGACGGACGCCTTTTCACCATCGATACCGGCTTCGAGCCCTTCGTCATCGAGATGGAAAAGAGCTCCCACAGCTCCAAGCTGAACAACCTCTACGTGGAGATCTACACCGACGGCAAGCCGATCCACGAGGAGGCCATCGACCGGAGTGCGTTGAAGAGCCTCCCCGTGTCGCAGGAGCGCTTCCCCGTTCTGCAGGAAGGCGGGACGTACCGCATCAAGGTCGTCAACCGCTCCCGCGAGGTGCCCGTCGAGTCGCTCCTCACCAAGGATGGCCTGAACTGGTTCGTGCTGAGCATGGTCCACAACTTCGCCCACTTCGAGCCCCTCGGCCTGGTTCTCGTCATGCTGATGGGCGTGGCCATCGCCGAGGGCGCGGGCCTGATCCCAGCCCTGATGCGCGGCATCGCCGCGAACGTGCCGGCGCCCCTGATCATCCCGGCCCTCTTCATCCTGGCTGCCTGCGGCAACGTGGGATCCGACGCGGGGGTCGTAGTGATACCACCCCTGGCCGCCGCGATCTTCAAGCAGCTCGGCAAGAATCCGATCACCGGGCTGATCGTGGGCTACGTGGGCGCCACGGCCGGATTCACGGCCAACTTCTTTCCCGCCGGCACCGACGTGCTGGCCATGTCGCTGACCAACGCGGCCTCGGGGAACGACCCGGAGATCAACGTTCTCTCCAACTGGTACTTCATGTCCGCGTCCGTGTTCTTTCTCGCCGTTATCGGTACGGTGGTCACCAAGTGGATCATCATGCCGCGCCTGGGCGACGCGAAGGAAACCGAGACGGAGGAGATTGAGCGGCTCACCCCTCTCGAGAAGAAAGGCCTCCTCTATGCCGGGATCGGCGTGGCGATCCTGGCCGGGATCTGGCTGATCACCATCCTGCCGGAGAAGGGGTGGCTCCGGAATCCGGATCCGAACCCCGACCTGATCTGGCGCTCCAACTTCTTCAAGGGGTTGATCCCGATCCTCTTCTCGCTCTTCGCCGCGGGAGGCATCGTCTACGGCAAGGTGACCGGCTCGATCAGGAAGGCCGACGACATCGTGGGTTTCATGGTCGACGCGATGAAGAGGATGGGCGGGTACATCGTCCTGATCCTGGTGATCGCCCAGTTCACGAAGATGTTCCAGTACGCCCACCTCGACGAGCTGATCGCCATCAAGGGGGCCGAGCTCCTGCGCGCCGTCGGCATGGAGGAGCTGCCCGTCCCGTTCCTCATCGCCTTCATCGTGATCATCGCCCTGGCCAACCTCTTCCTCGGAAGCTCCTCGGCCAAGTGGGCGATCTTCGCGCCGGTCTTCGTGCCCATGTTCATATCGCTGGGCTACCACCCTGCTTTCACCCAGCTCCTCTACCGGATCGGCGACTCGATCACGAACTGCGTCAGTCCCCTCTACCCGTACTTCCCCATCCTACTCGGCTGGATCGCGAGCATCGACAAGGAGAAGGGCCGCGTCGGCACGGTCCTCTCCCTGCTTCTGCCCTACGCGAACTTCCTTCTCTTCGGGTGGATCGCCATGACGATCATCTGGTACGTGCTCGGCCTGCCCGTTGGGCCGGACAGCCCGCTATTCCTGAGCGGTTAGCACCGAATCCCGGGAGTACCGAGCCCGCGCAATCTCCACCATATTCGTGTGCGGATGAACTGAATCCGTGTACGTTGCTGTACGAATATGGTGGAGATTGCGCGGGCTCGGTATCGATTTTTTTGAACCAATCCGCACTCTCCGGGGCGTTCATTCCCGCATCGAAGGCATCTCGGTGCCAAACATCCTCAAGGATCTTTTTGAAAAACCCGGCCACAACCTCGGAGAGACAAAATGGACATCAAGAAAAAACGGTACTGCTTGAAATCGACACTCCTCGCAAGCCTCGCACTGCTTCTGCTGTTGCTCTCTGCTCCCCCCGCCGCCGCCGGCGGCCTGCAGGTGGACAACCGCTGGTCACTCGAGTACGACATGCTGATTCTCGTGCCGAACAAGGCGATCCAGGCGGAGTTCGACAGGCTGAGAGAGCTCCACGAAAGCGAAGGGATCAAGACCCGGATCCGCGTTCTTCAGAATCCTGCCGACAGAACGGCCGACCGTGTCAGGCAGATCATCCAGAACGCCTACAACTACTCCGATATCACCTACGTCCTGATAGCAGGGAATCATTATCTCTTTCCTTCCCATGAAATGTGGTCGGGAATGGAGTTCATCGTCTCGGACCAGTACTTCGCCTGCCTCGACGATCCCTTCCACACCGACCTCGACGCCGAGGTCTTCGTGGGCCGGGCGCCGGTCTCGAACGGCGCCGACGCCGAGAGGTTCGTATCCAAGACGCACGCCTACTATCACGACGGCGACTGGAATCACATCAAGAACGTACTGATGGTGGGAGAGCAGGTCGACTTCGTCTACGGCGGCAACTGGATGAACGCCCTCGTGTGGGAGATTCCCGGCAAGTACGACATCACGAAGCTCTACGAGTCCCAGACGAACTGGACCGGCGACAATCTGGTGAACATGCTCAACACGCCCCACGGCTACCACGTCATCAACCACATGGGACACGGCCAGCCCTTCGAGGCGATGAAGCTCGTGCACCCCGACAGGAACGCCGGTTCGGACGAGGCCTATCTCGACGAGCTGACCAACTCGCACAACAGCAAGAACGACCTCTTCTTCATCTACACCCAGGCGTGCTTTCCCGGCGCCTTCGACCAGCCCGACTGCTGGGCCGAGTACATCACCGTGAAGGACAGGGACGGCGCCTTTGCGGTCGTGGCGAATGCGGGCCAGGGATACTACATCCAGGACAACATCGACGAGAGCCCCTCGCAGATGTACCAGGCTGCCTTCATGAGGGAAGCCATGATGAACGGCGAGAGGCTCGGAGCGGCCAACCAGATCTCCAAGTCGTCAGCCTACTTCCAGGCCCAGCTCTTCGGCCACCATCAGATGGACAAGATCAAGCACTGCTACTACCAGACCAATCTCTTCGGGGACCCCGCCATCAGGCTCCACTGATCGGGCAGGGCGCTCCGCCGGCCTCGCAAATTAATCCGGCGGAGCGCCTCTTCTTTTTTTGGCATGAAGCAGCGATTGGTGCGACAGGAGTACGGCGCGGCGGTAGCCTACTTCCCCTTCCACCCGAACTTCGCCGGGTCGTAGGGAACCTTCTTCTTGGGAAACTTGCCGAGCAGCTTCTCGGCATACTCGATCAGGGTGTCCCTCTCCTTTGCCAGATCCTTGGGATCGTACTCGACCGTCTCGTGCGGAATGACCCCGACCCCCTCGATCCCCTTGCCTCCCTGGAAGCGCGCCTTGTTGGAGTGGACGGAAACGTATAGGGAGAAGAGCCGGGAGGGCAGCTCGATCGTCGTCTTCGACGATGACATGCCGGCCGTGGGGCTCTCGCCGATCATGTAACCCCGCCCGTCCTCCTTGAAGATGCCGCTCGCCGTCTCGCCCGCACTGCGCGTGATCGCGTCCACGATGACCACGATCGGTCCGCCGTACTGCTTCGGGCCGGCGCTCTTGTAGCTCTTGGCAAAGGTCAGGGTCTTCCCCTCGGGCACGAAGCGCCCCATGAAGCCGTCGTGATCGAATCCGCCCCCTCCGTTGGCGCGGAAGTCGAGGATCAACCCGGGCACGTCGCCGAAAGCGGCGAGGGCCTCGTCCACGAGCTCGGGCAGGTTCCCCGGGCAGCGGCGCAGGTGGATGTAGCCGTAGCCTGACGGCAGCGTGCACCACCGCACATCCTTGCCGCCCTCCGTCCCCTTCGGGAAGAAGGCCGGCCCCCACGGCACGGTGCTGGCCTTGGTGTAGGTGACGGTGCGCTTCTTCTTCTTGTTCTTCAGGTCCTTGATCTCCATCTGCAGGCGCGTGCCCGCCGGCTTGGCGAGGCCCCAGTGGCAGGTGTGGAAGAAAGCCTGGTGATCGGTGGAGAAGCTGCGCGTGTCGCAGTTATCCTCCTTCAGCGCCTCGAGCCACTTGAGCGCCGGCTTCCCCTCGACCTTGACGACCTCCATGCCCGGCAGAAGCCCGCTCGACTTTGCCGACGACCAGCTGCTCTTGACAAAGATCTTCTTCCCCACGCGGCAGAGGAAGAAGCCCGGCCCGGTGAGCTGTCCCCGGCCGTCGTCGGGCCACTTGACGCCCTGGCCCTTCTCCAGGGGTCGCACGCCGGCGTGGCCGTCGCGCACTCGCGCCAGCAGGCGCACGAGAAGCACGAGGTGATCCTGGTCGGTCTTGACCGCCTTGGCCTCCTTGAGGAACTGCTTCGAGACCTTCTTCCAGTCGATGCCCTTGAGCTCGAAGAAATGGCCGCACTTCTTCTCCAGCTCGTCGAGGGCGAAGCGAACGTCCGCCACGTAATCGGGAGATTCATCCGCCGCGGCACCGGACCAGCAGCAGGCGGCCAGGACAAGTGTCAACATCAACGACAGAAAAAATCGGTGAGCGCAGGCGCGCCAGAGTGCGTCAGCGGAGATCAGGATCAGGTTTCGTCCGGGCATCATGGTGTTTTCCTCGCTACTTCGGGGGCGCCCTATTCATACTCCCATTTCACGATCCATGGATCGTGCGTCCTGTACTGGAAGAGCTTCAGCTGATCCTTCAATCTTACCAGATCGCCGGCAAAGGCGGGATCCTCGGCAAGATTCATCACCTCGTGGGGATCGGCCTCGAGGTCGTAGAGCTCGAACTCGGGTCTGTGCAGGTAGGCGGACACCTTCCGCTTGCCGTAGGTCCGGATCTTCCTCTGCAGCACGGCCTGCCAGGTCTTCGATCGATGGAGGTCCGAGGCAAAGGGATACTCGAGCTCGTGGGCGATGTTCCAGATCAGCTTGAGACGTCGCTCCCGCACGACCCGCATCGGATAGTACATGGTGATCTCGTGAAAGGTGTGGGATGCGTAGATCTCGTCGAAGCCGTCGGGCGATTCCTCCTCGAGAGCGGGCAGCACCGACCGGCCATGGAGGAACCTGTTCTTCGGAATCCCGTCGTTGAACCGGATCTTCTCTGGCAGCTCCACGGTTGGCCCGAAGTCCGCCTCGGTCAGGATCCCGGCAAAGTCGAGGATGGTGGGTGTCACGTCGGCCCAGGTGATCAAGGCCCTCGAGGCGAAGCCGCTCTTCCCGGCAAGGGGATTGCGGATCACGCAGGGAAGCCGCATCCCCGGCTCGTAGAGTGTTGTCTTGGCGCCGGGGAAGGCGATGCCGTTGTCCGAGATGTAGATGATCAGCGTGTCTTCCCAGCGCCCGGTCTCATGAAGCATCTCGATGAGCCGCAGGAGGCCGCTGTCGGCCCGCTGCACGGACATGTAGTATCGAGCCAGCTCCTCGCGGCACTCGGGGATGTCGGGCAAAAAATCCGGTACGATCACATCCTCCGGAGAGATCGCGTCGGACCCGCCCCGCTTGAAGGGCCTGTGAGGCTCGTGGGTGCAGAAGTAGAGAAAGAAGGGCCGGCCGCTCCTGTCGGCCAAAACGTGCCGCGCCTTTTCCGCCATGTCCACGGGTGAGGGGCCGCGGATGTACTCGTCGAAGTGGAAGGCTTTTTCCGGCGCCACGTGATACTTGCCCGCACTGGTCGTCCTGTAGCCTGCCTCGGCAAGGCGCACCGGCAATCCCTTGACGTTGTCGAAGCACTGGAAGTGATGGCACGCGTGGGAATGGCCGTACATCCCGCTGGAATGGCTGTAGAGCCCGCTCAGGATCACCGACCGGCTCGCCGCGCAAGACGCCGTGGTGCAGAAGGCATTGGTGAACCGCACACCAGAACGCGCTAGCCTGTCGAGCCCCGGCGTCCTGATCACGGGATTGCCGTAGCAGCCGGCATCGTCCGTGCCCTGGTCGTCGACCACGTAGAGGAGAACGTTGGGCCTGTTCCTGCTCGCCGAAAGAGAGGCGGCTTTTCCTGCCACTCCGAGAGAACCGACCGAGGCGCCCGCCGCCTTCAGGAAGGTGCGGCGATCGACCTTCTTCTTCATCGCTCCTCCTTTCCGGCGGTCTGTATTAGGACGACCTGAACGAGCATTCTAGCGTTTCCAGCAGGATTCGTCTCTCTTTTCCTTCGGAGATGAATTCTCACTCTGTGTTGCACCTTCTACTTTTCGTTATTAACCTCTTAATGTTTATCAACTTAAAGCATATAAGCATCAATATTCGATCGCTATTTAGGTTTATTTTATTACAATCATTGTTATATTATTGGCTTGTTATGATACATTTTATCAATTAAAATAAGCCATCTTTGATCATTGGAGCAGTCATGTTTTCAAGAGACATTCTGGCACAACTCGAGAAATGGGCTGATAATCCGGGTCGCAAGCCGCTGATTCTTCGGGGAGCGAGACAGGTCGGAAAAACAAGCGCGGTCAAGCTCTTTTCGGAACGATTCGACCGATTCATCTACATGGATCTCGAGCTGCCCCGTGCCGGCGATCCCTTCCGCCGAAATCTGGATGTTCGGAGTCTGTTCCAGGCGATACTCCTCAAGACCGGATCACAACCCTCCGACGGCAAGACCCTCCTGTTTCTCGACGAAATACAGAGCTGTCCCGAGGCAATCTCATATCTGCGCTTTTTTTACGAGGAACTCCCGGATATCCACGTCATCGCTGCAGGATCTCTGCTGGAAATCACCCTCCGCGAATCGAACATCGCCTTCCCCGTTGGACGGGTTCAGCATCTGTTCCTACATCCAATCTCGTTCAGGGAATTCCTTGCAGCCAATCAGGCCGATCAAGCCCTCACCGCCCTCGAAACGATCCCTCTCCCGGACTTTGCAGAGACGACCCTGTTCGAGTTGTTCCATCGTTACACTCAGATCGGCGGGATGCCGGAGGTGGTGGCGACCTATATAGACAAACGGAACGTGAGCGAACTGCGACCTGTCTACGATTCCCTACTTCTCTCCTATCTCGACGATGTCGGTAAGTATGCCGGCAACAAAACGAGCTCAACCATCCTGCGACACTGCATCGAAACGGCACCCTACTCTGCAGGTCAACGAATAAAGTTTGCGGGTTTCGGGAGTTCCAACTACCGTTCCCGAGAAGTCGGAGAAGCGCTGCGAACGCTTCAACTGGCCATGCTGCTCTCTCTGATCTATCCGGCAACGAGCGTTGAAATCCCGATTGTCCCCGATCTGAAAAAATCCCCCAGGCTGCAGTTCCTGGACACGGGATTGCTCAATCACTGTGTTGGGCTGCAGCATCACTTTTTCGAGAAGGACAATCTGCATTCATTCTACAAGGGGATTCTCGCCGAGCAGATCGTCGGGCAGGAACTCAAGGCGATCGACCCGACGCTCCGCCACGAACATTCCTTTTGGGTGCGGGAAAAAAGCCAGTCACGCGCTGAGGTCGATTTTATCGTCCAGCACAGGGACCTTGTCATCCCTCTTGAGGTGAAGTCAGGAAATGTGGGACGACTGCGCTCCCTGCATCAGTTCATCAACAGATGCCCCCACGGTTATGCCATTCGGCTCCATGCAGGTCCGCTGACTCTCGCTTCATTGAAGACACAGGAAGGAAAACCGTTCCATCTGCTGGATCTGCCCTATTTCCTCGCAGCCCGCATTCATGATTACATCGAATGGATGATGGAGGAAGTCTGACAGCCCGGATCAGCGCGCCAGGTCGACCCCGCGCTCGTTCGCCACCGCGATCGCCTCGTCGTACCCCGCATCGGCGTGGCGGGCCACCCCTATCCCGGGATCGTTGGTGAGCACCCTCTCCAGCCTGAAGGCCGCCTCGTCGGTGCCGTCGGCCACGATCACCTGGCCGGCGTGGATCGCGTATCCCATTCCCACGCCGCCGCCGTGATGGATCGAGACCCAGCTGGCGCCTGACGCCGTGTTGAGCAGCGCGTTGAGAAGCGGCCAGTCGGCCACGGCATCGGTGCCGTCCTTCATCCCCTCTGTCTCGCGGTTCGGCGAGGCAACGGAGCCGCAGTCGAGGTGGTCGCGGCCGATCGCCACGGGCGCCTTGATCTCGCCGTCGCGCACCATGCGGTTGAGCTCCAGTCCGAACCGGGCCCGCTCGCCGTAACCGAACCAGCAGATTCGCGACGGGTAGCCCTGGAAGGCGATCTTCTCGCGGGCCATCTTGATCCAGCGGCAGAGGTTCTCGTTCTCGGGAAAGAGGCGGAGAACCGCCTCGTCGGTCCTGTAGATGTCCTCCGGGTCGCCCGAGAGCGCCACCCAGCGGAACGGCCCCTTGCCCTCGCAGAAGAGCGGCCGGATGAAGAGCGGCGTGAATCCCTTGAAGTCGAAGGCGTTTGCCACGCCCGCCTCCTTGGCGAAGGCGCGGATGTTGTTGCCGTAGTCGAACGTCACGGCGCCGCGCTCCTGCAGGGCCAGCATGGCGCGCACGTGGTCCGCCATGGTGGACAGTGAATGCTTCTCGTACTCCTTCGGATCCCGCTCCCTCAGATCGAGAGCCTCCTTGAACGACATGCCGCGCGGCACGTAGCCGTTGAGCGGGTCGTGGGCGCTCGTCTGGTCGGTGAGGATGTCCGGCACCACATTGCGCTTGATCAGCTCCTCGAGCAGGTCCGCGGAGTTCCCTTCCCAGCCCACGGAAAAGGCCTCGCCGTTCTCCTTCGCCTTCAGGGCGCGCGCGATCGCCTCGTCGATGTCCGCCGTCATCATGTCGAGGTACTTCGTCCTGAGGCGCTTCTCCATCCGCTCCTTGTCGACTTCCGCCGCCAGAAATGCGGCGCCGCCCATGGTGGCGGCCAGGGGCTGGGCCCCGCCCATGCCGCCGAGACCGCCAGTCACC
>CAYZWU010000062.1:0-29530 GCA_964482235.1 uncultured Phycisphaerales bacterium | reverse complement strand
TCCATTGACACGGTTGGCCTTCTCATGGAAGGAGGTCCCCCGACGTCCCAGCTCCTCGACAGAGCACTCAACGCCGACCGGCAGGCACCCAATTTCTTCCAAGCGGGCTTGCAGCCTAGAACTGCTCCAGAAGCTTCAGGATCACGGCCTTCTGGGCATGCATCCTGTTCTCGGCCTCGTCGAAGACCACGCTCTGGGGACCGTCGATCACATCGGCCGTCTGCTCGTAGCCTCTCATCGCCGGGAGGCAGTTCATGAAGACGGCGTCGGGCTTGGCAAGGGACATGAGCTCGGTGTTCACCTGATAGGGCTTGAAGATCTTCACGCGGCTCTCCTCCTCTTCGGGAGGGATGTGGTAGCTCATCCAGGAGTCGGTGTAGATCACGTCGGCCTCCCTGGCCGCCTCGGCGGCATCGTGAAAGACCTCGACCTTGGAGCCGTACTTCGCGGCGAAGGCGAGACCTTCATCCACCACGGCCGGATCGGGAGACATCTTCGGGTCGTCGGGGCAGCCCACCGCGATGTCCATGCCCACCATGGAGCAGCCGAAGATCAGGGAGTGGGTCACGTTGTTGAAGCTGTCGCCAAGGTAGGCGAGCTTGAGGCCTTCGAGGCGGCCCTTCTTCTCCTTGACCGTCATCAGGTCCGCCAGGATCTGGCAGGGGTGGGCGAAGTTGGTGAGGCCGTTGATCACGGGCGCGGTGGAGTTCTCGGCGATCTCCTCGAGGACCTGATGGCTGAATAGGCGGCACATGATCACGTCGGCGTAGCGGCACGCCACGCAGCCGAAGTCGTGGATGTTCTCCTTCTTTCCCAGCGCCGAGTCCTTGATGTTGTAGTAGATCGCATGGCCGCCCATCTGGGTCATCCCGGTTTCGAAGGAGAGCCGCGTCCTAAGCGAAGGCTTCTCGAAGAACATGAGCAGAGTCTTGTTCCGACAGGCTTCGGCATAGTCGCCGGGACGGGCTTTCACCTCGATACCCTTGTCGATGACCGACATCAGGACCTCAGGGGTCCAGTCCGAAAGCTTCAGAAGATGCATGATCTCTCCTCCTTTCACGCTGTTCCCGCCTCCCTCTGACGCGGGTTCCTGTCATTCAGGATCTGTCTCGTGTGATGACGGTGCCTGCTTTTCCATGAAAAGCGGCACCCAGCTCTTCTGCCGACGTGATGACCACCCTCTCGCCGCCATCTTCTTCCAGGAACTTGATGGACGCCTCGATCTTCGGGCCCATGCTGCCGGCAGGGAAATGTCCTTCCTTCATGTAGCGTCTGGCCTCGTCAACAGTGAGTGTATCCAGCGCCTGCTGGTTCGATTTATTGAAGTTGAGGAATACCTTGTCCTCGCTGGTGAGGATGATGAATTCCTGGGCGCCGATCTCAGCCGCCAGGATCTCGGAAGCCAGGTCCTTGTCGACCACGGCGTCCACACCTTCGAGGCAGCCTCGATCGTCCACGTAGACCGGCATGCCGCCGCCGCCCACGGCCACAACCTGGATGCCGGCTTCGAGGAGCTTGCTGATGACCTGGGATTCCACCACCTTGAGAGGGATCGGCGAAGGGACGATCCTGCGGTAGCCGCGGCCCGAATCCTCGATGAACGGAATGCTGCGCTGCTCGAGGCTCGATGTCTGTTCCGCAGTGAGGAAGGGTCCGATCGGCTTGGACGGTGTGTAGCTCGTCGGATGATCGGGATCGACGATCACCTGGGTGAGGATCGAAGTCACTTCCTTGTCGATCGACTCCAGGATGAAGAAGTTTTTCAAGGTCTGGACGATCATGTATCCCATCTCGCCCTGGCTTTCGGCGACGCAGACGCCGAGAGGGAGCTCGTACGCCTCCTCGATCGCCTCCTCCACACGGATCAGGATGTTGCCGACCTGCGGTCCGTTCCCGTGCGTGACCACCACCTCGTGCCCCTCCTTGATGATGGCCGGGATATCCTTCAACGATTCGCGGGTGTTGGCGAACTGCTCGTAGACGGTTCCCCGCTGATAGTCCTTCACCACGGCGTTGCCGCCCAGCGCGATGACGATTCGCTTGATTTCAGTCATGGCAGTTCTCTCGAGCACGGTCAAATGGAGGATTATACCAGAGTCTTTTTTCGGAACATTGAAATCCCGCTCATTAATTCGCTTTATTGAATCTGGCCGCCCGATGCGGGGCGGCGGTGCCCGGTCGGAGATGTTTCCGGAGTACGGCGATGAACAACAGCTTTGATTCTCCAGCAGGCTCGCTCGCGGAAGGCGACTGCCTCGACGTGGCCGCCGGATTGCCGGGGGAGTCGATCGATCTCTGTTACCTCGATCCGCCCTTCGGGACGGGCAGGAAAAGGTCCGGAGTCAGGCTCGAGAAGAGGCGCGGGGGGCGCCTGCGCACGGAGATGGAGGGGGAATCCTTATCGTACGACGACCTATTGCCTTCTGACAGCCGATCTTACGTGGATTGGTTGAGGCCCCGGATCCGTGCGATCCAGCGCCTTCTCAAACCGACGGGCTCCCTTCTCGTCCACCTCGACTGGCGCATGTCCCACTATGTCAAGATCCTGCTGGACGAGCTCTTCGGCCAGGAGAGGTTCGTCAACGAGATCGTCTGGGTCTACCGGTCGGGGGGCGGCCGCACCACGAGGCGGCTTGCCCGGAAGCACGATGTCATTCTCTGGTACTCGCGGGGCAAGCGGTTCACCTGCAACGTCGATGCCATTGCCCTGCCGCGAAACATCTGCCCGGCCTGCGGGGAGACGAAGCGATCGCGCAACCACATGAAAAAGGAGACCGATCGCGACGGCCGCATTGTCCGGACGATCCGAACTGCCGGAAAAACCTACCGTTACTACGATGACGACCCGATGACCCCGAGCGATGTCTGGCTCGATATCTCCCATTTGCAGCAGCGCGATCCGGAAAGAACGGGCTATCCGACACAGAAGCCCCTGGCTCTTTTGAAAAGAGTTGTCCTTCTTTGCTCCAGTCAGGGCGACCTGGTTGCCGATTTCTTTATGGGCTCCGGTACCACGCTGGTGGCAGCCGCCCAGTGCGGCCGGCGTTGGTTCGGGTGCGACATGTCCTCAGAGGCTGTCGCCATGGCCAGGGAGCGGCTCGAAAGAATTTCTGCCGGGCCGGGAGAGATCAAGCGGTCGGAGGTTCGTTCTGATGGGGAAGATACCACTTCAGGGAAGGGGGAAGGATACTGACACCTGTTCGTGTGATTGCCTCGTGCGGTGCCTGTGCTGCGGGGAATCGGCCGATCGTGAAGTGACGATCGAGCGCCATTCCGACGTCCTGACGATCAGCCCGGAGCGGGAGATCCACTTCGATCTCTACATCCCTTCGACTGCTGCGGCACGCACTCCCGTCGTTGCCTTCTGTCCCGGCCTGAAGGGCTCCAAGGACAAGGGGCCGTGGCCCTACCTGGGGAAGAGGATCGCGGCGGAGACCGGCTTCGTCTTCGCGTCCTTCAACTTCTCCCTCTCGGGGATGGGCCGCGACACCCATACGGTGATCTATCCCGAACGATTCGAGCGCGGCAGCTTCGGCAGCGACCTGGATGATCTCAACCTTTTCCTGAAGAAGATCCTTGGCGAGGGGTACGGCTTTCCCTCGGGTATCGAGCCGGGGCCCGTCGGCCTGCTGGGGCATTCCAAGGGAGGGATCATCTCGATCCTTTCGGCCTCGGAGAACAACGGCGCGATCAGGGCCGTGGCCACGGTGGGCGCCCCGGCGTTCACGAACCGCTTTCCCACGGAGATGCGCATCGCCTGGCGGCAAGCCGGCTACTGGCCGGTGATCGAGGGCGACACCGGCCGCGAGCTCAGGATGAACGTGAGCTTCCTCGACGACTTCGAGCGGAACGTAGAGCGCTACGACATGAAGAGCGCCCTGGCCCGGATGCAGGCGGCGCACCTGCTGATCCATGGCACGGAGGATGAAGTGATCCCCTTCGACGAGACGAAGCAGATCGTCAGCCAGTCGGACGGCCACGATCTGACACTGCTCGCCATGGAGGGCTCGGATCACAATCTCGGAACGGCCAACCGGTTCACGGGAGGCGGGTTCACCCTCGACAGCGCGATCCGCGCCATCGTTGCGTTCTTCGGCAAACACCTCGATCGATGAGACGTCGTCAAAGCCCGGAATCGGATTGACCCGGCCGCCGCTCCCGGTCTAAACTCGGCCCGATGGTGCACGCTGGAACGGAGGATCGAATGGGGAGCGCCTCGAAGACGCCAAGACGGGCCCGGGTGATCGCAGCTGTTTTCGCGATCTTCGTCGCCGCCCTGGCGCTGCGGCTTCTCTACCTGTCCCAGATCGAGGATGTGATCTTCTTCGACAATCCGATCCTCGATTCGGCGAACTACGATGAGAAAGCCCGTCTCATCATGGACGGCAAGAAGACTGCCGAGGGCGTGCTCACCTACAACCCCCTCTACCCGGGAATCCTCTCCGTGCTCTATCGAGTCGTGGGGGAATCCGATTTTCTTGCCGTCAGGATCGTTCAGTGCGTGCTGGGCGCCCTGAACTGCATTCTTCTCGTCGTGCTGGGAATCAGGTTCTTCGATTTCAGGACAGGGATGCTTGCCGCCGTGCTGGCCATATTCTACGGTCCCTTCCTCTTCTACGACGGCGAGCTGATCCAGAGCACCTGGGTCCTTTTCTGCCTTCTCGTCGCCTTTGCGGTCTTTCCCGTCGATCCGGCGCGAAGGGGCGCCTGGAAGATCGGGCAGGCTCTCCTCGCCGGCCTCCTCTTCGGAGTGGCCTTCCTGGGGCGGCCCAACCTGCTTCTCTTCATCCCCTTTCTCTGAGTGTGGCTGACCTTCCGTCCCGTGGGGACGGACAACGCGCCGTCATGGCTGCCGCTTCGGATCGACGGCAGCGTGCTTCGCGACGGCCTGGTCGTGGGGCTGATCTTCGGGATCGGCGCCGCGGCCGTGATCGCGCCCGTCACCGCAAGGAACCTGAAGGAAGGCGACGAGTTCGTGTTGATCACCGCTCACGGGGGGATCAACTTCTACATCGGAAACAACGCCGAGGCCGACGGATGGTACAAGACGCCGCCCGGCCTCGAGGGGAGCCAGGAAGGCCTGATCCGGAGCGGCCGGAAGAAGGCGGAGCAGGAGACGGGGCGGTCCATGACCCACGGGGAGGTCTCCGGCTGGTGGTTCGGCGAGGCGAAGGAGTTCATCTTCGAGAACCCTGCCGACGCGATCGCCCTCTATCTCAGGAAGGCCGGACTCTTCTGGCACGACTACGAGAAGCCCCTCGAGGGGAACTTCTACTACATGGATGCCCACTCCTCGATCCTGCGCCTGATGACGCTGGGCTTCGGTCTCGCGGCGCCTTTCGCCCTGCTGGGTCTGCTGCTCCTCCTGAGGGAATGGCGGACAGGCTCCGGGCTGGTGCTCCTCTTTTCCCTGGCATACATGGGCACGCTGGTTCTCTTCTTCGTGACCTCGCGGTACAGGATCGTTGCCCTGCCGTTCCTGCTCCTCCTCGCCTCCCATGCCGTCTGGTGGGGGATCGGCTGCGTGAAGAGACGCTTCTGGAAGCGGCTCGGCCTCGCGACGCTCGTGCTGGCCGCAGGCTTCTTCCTGTCGAACACGTCGTTGCTCTGTCCGGACCGGTGCCGGGACTGCGACCTGGCCTTCTTCCATTACGCGGCCGGAAACGTTCTCAGCGAGAACGATGACCACGAAGCCTCTCTCGAGCATTACAGCGAGGCGATCCGGCTCGATCCGGGTGTGCCGTACTTCCACTTCAACCAGGGTGTGGCCTACGACGAACTGGGCCGCCGCGAGGAGGCGGTGCAGGCTTTCCGGATTTTCTGCCGCCGATGGCCTGGCAAGAAGCCGGGAGCCCACTTCAGGCTGGCCTGCAACCTGGAAGCCCTGGCCCGGGAAGGGGAGGAGACCGACAGCGAGCTTCTCCGCGAGGCGGAGCTCCACTACAAGGAGACGTTGGAGATCAATCCGCGGAACAAGAAGGCCCGGGAGGGGCTCCGCAGGATCCGTGAAAGACGCTGAGCCCGCGCAATCTCCGCCACTTAGACGAGAGGAGGGTAGCCGAGATAGCGCGGGCTCCCAATCGTCTAAGTGGCGGAGATTGCGCGGGCTCAGTATCACTCGCCAGTGTAGCCGAGCGATTCGAGGGCTCTTCTGTCCTCCTCGCTGAACTTCAGCGGCGCCGAAGCACCCCTGGAAGCGGCTCGCTTCTCCTCGGTCTTGAGGATCTGCATCATCCTGGCGACCACGTCGGGCTTCTCGTGGACAAGGTTGTGCCTCTCCTCCGGATCGGCCTCGATGTCGAAGAGGCTGGGAAGCAGCTTCCTGTTCACCGATCGTATCAGCTTCCAGCGGCCGACGGTCACTGAGGTGAACTTGGTCCTTCCTGCCACGAAGTTCGTCTCCGAGTAGATCGGACGGCGCGGCTTGCCTGTCTGGGAGAGGAGGATGTTGCGGCCCCGGAAAGCGGCTTCCCCATCATCGGTCTCGCCGGTCAGCGCCATCAGGGTAGGGAAGATGTCGATGTGGCACACCCTGTCCGTGCGGCGGCCCGGTTGGATTCCCGGTCCGGCAACGATCAGGGGGACACGGATCAGCTCGGTGAAAAGATCCTGCTCGTGCGAGAACCAGTAGCCGTGCTCGCCCATCGATTCGCCGTGGTCGGCCGTGAAGACGACAGCGGTCTTCTTCTCGAGCCCCCGGTTCTCGAGACCGTTCAGAAGACGCTCGAATTGCCTGTCGAGGAAGGCGACTTCTCCGTCGTACATCGCCTGGTAGTAGCCCTCGCTGCGGTTCCTGCCGATCGCCTGGTACGAGGGTATCCCGCCGCGTCCCCAGTTCTTCAGGAGGATGGGAAGCTCCCTCTCGTAGCTCGAGTACTCCTCGAGAGGCGGCTCGAAGCCTTCGGGCGGGCGGTAGGGTCCATGGGGGTCCTGGTAATGAACCCAGAGGAAGAAGGGACGGTCAACCTTCAACCCCTCGAGCCAGGCCAGGGCGGCTGCCGTGGTCTTCTCCGCCGTGCGCTCGGGCACGAAGGAACGGTTTTGCTCCCGATCATCCAGCTTCGCGTCGTAGTGCTCGAAGCCGCGGTCGAAACCCATTCTCGGCTTCAGGTTGAAGTTGGAGATGAACGCGGCGGTGCTGTAGCCCTTCCCGGCGAGCCTCTGGGCGATGGTCTCCACGCTGTCCGACAGGGGCCGAGTGTTGTTCAGGATCCCGGCCTCGGAGGGGTAGAGGCCGGTCATCAGGCTGGCCAGGGAGGGCGCCGTGGACGAGGCGTGCGCCGTGCAGTTCTCGAAGAGCAGACCTCTTCGAGAGAGGGAATCCACTGCAGGGGTCCTGCCCAGGGCATAGCCGTAGCAGTGGAGCCGGTCAGCGCGGAGCGTGTCCACCGTGACGAGGAGGATATTCGGCATCGCGTCGCTTTTCCCGCAGCCGGCGAGGCAGAGGGAAAGGACCAGGCCGATTGCCGGAAGGATCGCTCCGGATCGGAATGGAGTGCTTTCGAGGGGGCTCTTCATGGGAGATATTACGTCTGAAAGATCGGATCAGTTGCCAGTTTTTTTCAAGTTCCGGCTGCGCCAGATCACCAGGTTGCCCTCGTATGTCTTCGGCAATCGACGGAGCGACCGCTTCGGGATGGTGCGTGGATTCTTTTTCAACAGATCATTCATCTCGTCCTGCACCCAGGTCTGGATCCAGTTCACGCTGTGCGCGAAGCCCGGCCAGTTCCGGCCGACGATCCAGAAATCGCCGACTTCGTTCTGCATCGTTTCCTGCCAGATCCGCTGGTGCTCTGGATTGAACGGATCAACCGGAAGGATATGAACATCCAGCTCCCGCCTCAGGTAGAAGTCCGAGAGAGGCCCCTCGAGGTACTCCTTGAATTCCGGATCGGTCACGAACTCCTCGTAATTCGTCTCCACGTATCCCGTGAAGAGGTAGACCGAATCCCTGGGGTTGGCTTTCTTGTTGAGCGTGTCCGCCACTCCCCGCCAGTCCTCCACGGGCTGCGTGGTGAAGAAGCGGTCCTCGTCGATCGTCTCGACTCCCGAGGTCACCTCGTCGAGGGTGAGAAAGTGGAACCGGTCCCTACCCTCGTCGACCGTCTCGGGCACCCTGGCCAGGAAGAGATAGATCAGGCAGTAGACCACGGGCACGAGGCACGACAGGCTCCTCTCGCCACCGGTGCACAGCATGAGGATCCGGGCGGCGGTGAAGTAGAGAGGAACGGACAGCAGCACGAGGTACCTTTCCGAGGAGAAGACCGATCCGCAGCCGAGATACCAGGCGAGGAGCGGAATCCCGAGAATGCAGACGATCCAGGTGCAGACGAGAAGGAAGGGTGAAACGGACATGGATTCCGTTTCCTTCTTCTTCTTCTCGGGCTTCTTTTCCGCCACCACCTCGCTCTGCGGCTCGGTTCGCCAGGGCGGGAGGTCGTACATCGGCTCTCCCGAGAACTTCACGGGATCCTTGGCCGGCGCGTCCGTCTCGCCGGACGGCTCGCCGGGAGACGACTCGCCGGGAAACCACGACTCCTGCTGCGGCTTGTCCTCGGTGTCCTCTTCCCTGATCCGGATCTGCTGGTCGGGCGTCCTGCCGAAGAGCCGCGCTGCGCCGAGAACGAAGAGAACCGGCAGGATGAGCAGGAGAATATCCGACTCGAGGTAATACTCAACGTGGTTGAGAACCACGGAAAGCGAGACATCTCCGTAGACGAAGGAGTCGCGCGATTCGAACAGGGCGAGGAACTGCGGGACCAGGGGAATGAACAGGATGGCGATCACCGCCTGCCCCAGAAGGAACGACAGCTTCGCCCTGCTGCTCCGGGTGAGAAACAGGAGGTGCAGTAGATGGGCTGCCAGGAGGGAGGCTGCCAGCAGGTGCGTGTAGAGCAGGAGGGTCGACACGACGATGTAGATGCAGAGCCTCTTCAGCTCCGGCTTTCTCATCCACTCGAGGTAGCAGAACATGGAGCCGAGGCCGAGGAAGAGCATCAGGCTGTAGGGACGGCTCCAGCAGCTGAAGTCGATCTGTGGTGTGGCCACGGCAACCATCGCCATGGCCAGGAGCGCCGTGTTCGGCTTGAAGAGGCGCCGTGCCACGAGGTAGGCCAGCAGTATCGAGCCCGATCCGACGATCACGGAAACCATCCGCATGGCCCATTCCGTCTGATCCAGGTACTCGAGACAGATCCGGGTCAGGAAATAGTAGAGAGGAAACTGGGTCATCTGGTCGGCGCACCGTTCCATCACGGAAAAGAATCCGTCGCCGCTGCAGATCCAGTAGGTCTGGAACTCGTCGAGCCAGAGGCCGGGCAGCTCGCAGCAGCGCACGCGCAGCCAGGCTCCGGCTGCCACGAAAACGATGATCCAGAACGGCACGGCCATCGTGGGAAACGGCTCCTGCGGTATCTTTTTCTTTGCCTGGGCACGAACGCCGATGTCAGGAGGAGAATCGTTCATTTGACTGCTCTTTGACCTTCGAGGTGTGAGGCCGTACAACACTGTCCTATCAGAATTTATCGTCTTCAGGGAGGCGCGGATTCAGTCAGAACTTCAAAGTAGTCATAATTTTCTTCTTATTACAGCTTTAAAAAAGTCATCTCCATCAAGAAATGCGGCCGGGATACGGCCGGGATCGAAAGACGCCCGGCAGGTCAGGTGCAGCCTCACCTGCCCGGAGCCGTCTTTTTCCACCAGGGCGTCGATGACGGGGCACGATCGGCTCTTCTTCCCCTCCGGCTTGAGCCTGTAGCCTTTCGGGGTGCTGAGCTGGGTCAAGGGCAGGGGGCGTCCCTTGCCCGGGCGGCAGACGGCCTGCGCCACCTTGCCCGGTTCGATGCCCTCGGGGAAGAGAAGGGTGTACTCGCAGGGCGGTTCCGGCTGTTTTTTCTCCTCCGGGGAGCGGACCCGGACGAAAGCCAGGGGAGGCCACCTCCCGGACGCCCGCGCCAGGAAGGGTTCTTCCCGCATCAGGTCGAGGAGTCCGGCCGGGATTTCCTTTCTGAAACGGAGTTCCACCTGCATCAGGCCGGAGGCGTACCGGAACGGTGAACCGCTCACCTCGCCCGGACCGAGATACCAGGGGATCAGGGCTTCCTCTTCGAGCATGAGGCTTCGCGCCGCGGCGCGAGGAACGATCTGCCGCGGCACGAACCTGAGGCGATCGTCCAGAAGGATGCCGAAGACGAGGCGCACCGGCGCGCCTCGCGCCTTCTCGATCTTTTCGAGGTCGTGGGAGGCGGGGGGGACGTGGCCTCGTTTTTTCGTGATCCCCCTCTTCGTTTCCTTGTCCGGACACGCTCCGCAGGCCGGGCACTCGCCCTTTTCGGTCTCGTCTCCCAGGCAGTGCCCGTCGCTCCGGAACGCCAGGGCGCTTTCGAACCGAGACTCGAGAAAGCTCTCCGGCACGTTGGCCGAGATGTCGGACCAGGGAAAAACCGCCGTCCGGTCCGGCGAACAGCGGCCGGTGGTGCGGACCGATTCGAGACCGCCGCCATCCGGCACGAAGAGAAGGGAATCCGGGTCGATCCCTCGCGATCGAAGCGCCTGCATCAGCGCCGCCTCCGCATTGTCCGGAACGGCATCGACGTAGAGGGCCAGATCGCTGCACGACGCCTGGACGAGCGACGCGGTGAGGCGCCTGTCGCCGACAGCCAGCAGCTGGAGGGTGTTGATCTCGTGAACCGATGCCGCGACCCGGAACTCCACGCCGCACTCGATGCAGAGCGCCCTCAGGGACGATCGGACCTTTTCGAACCGGCCCGGCCGGATCCCGCGTCCCAGGTGCTGGAGCGGCGTGTGGGGCTGGATGATCAAAGGGGTGAGGCTGACCACGATCCGGAGCGCGCCCCGGCTGTGGCCCGCCGCATCCCTCTTCAGATCGGTGAGCAGCTCCCTGAAATCACGCAGATCGGCCCCCTTCTCCAGCCCGGTGGCGATGACGAAGATCTTCAGCTCCGCGGCGCGGGCCCAGGCGATGGCGCGGGCCGCGGCGAGCACCTGGCTGCGGGTGATCTCCTTGCCCAGGAACGATCGGATCCGTTCCGAGATCCCCTCGAGCCCCAGGGTGAAGACCCGCTTGCCGAGCCGGACGCAGATCTCGGCCGATTCGGGGTTGCGGGCCAAAATGTCGAAGCGCTGACTCTTGGGCCTGACCCTGTTGAAGAGCCTTCCGGCGGACAGGAGCAGGGAGTAGATCCTCGAGTGCATGTTGAAGCTGAAGGAGGCGAGGTTCACCTCCTCGGCTCCGAGGCCGGCCTTGGCCCGTATCATGGCGGCCTCCGCGTCCTCGACGGTCCGCTCGCGATAGGGGCGCTGGTCGTAGCCTTCCCGGCAGAAGGCGCAGAAGAAGGGACAGCCCCGGGATAACTCCACATTGGCCGTGCCGGCCGCTTCGATGCTGAAGGGGATCACGCAGGCCTCTTCGGGCTCGCCGGCGGGCATGGGAAAGGAAACGGCGCGATGCACGGGAAAAGGGGATTCCGCCGAGAGCGGCTCGATCTTCTCGAGCCGGCCGCGGCCGGCCTGACCGTGCAGATGGCGATAGGCGGCCGGATCGTAGAAGCCCGGGACCTCGCGGCGCGCCCGGGCCAGGAAAGCGGTGTGATCGAGAGAGCTGTCCCGGCAGGCGCCAAGGAGCCGGACCAGCATGGGGATCGACGCTTCCCCCTCTCCCACGACCACGCCGTCCAGCAGGCCGCCGCTGCCCCCGCCGTCAACGTCGCCGTGCAGCGCCGCGGTGTGGGAGGAGGCGGCGCCGCCCAGGATCACGAGAGGACAGATCCGGGTCTTCAACCTTTCCTCTCGCGACAGGGGAATGCCCGACTGCCGGAGAAGCCACGGGATGTTGAGGAATTCCGACGGATGGGAGCAGGAGAAGGCCACCACGTCGAAGGCTGCGGCCCGCCTGTGCGAGGCGGTCCCGAAGAGAGCGGGCAGGCCGGCCTCGTCGAGGAGGCGGCTGTCACGCGGCATGGGCATGAAGGCGGTGTCGGCAAAAACGGACCTGCCGCAGGTCTTTCCAGCTTCATGGAATAGGGCGGCCACGAGAAAGTGGCTCGTCGAGAGGGCGACGTGGGCATAGGGCGAGAGCCGCACCACGAGAACGGTCAGGTCCGCTCGATCAAAACCGGCTCCATCCGGACGGCCCGGTTCCTTGCCGAGCGCCCACGTCCCTCGCCCCGAGAGGGTGTGCCCCGATTCTTCGAGCCAGGCCGTCAGCTTGCTGGCATCTGACAAGGTTTCCTCCTGCCGTGGGCCGGCCTGCGGCCCAGATCCGCACCGCGCGACAACCATTGTCGCCATCGCGGTCGAGGACTCAATAGCGGAATCGAGATCGCAGGAGGAAGAGGCGCGGGCGGTAATAAGGGAAGAGAGGCTTACGCCTCTCTTCTGAAGCTAGGTACGATAGCTCTCAATCCGCCTGCAGTGAATGGAAGGCCTCGAACTACTTCGAGGATCCTACTGGTTCGGATTGCAGGTGTTCCATATATGCGACCTCCTCGGAATAGAGGTCGGCGCCACATTTCTCGCAGACAACAGGCAGGGTGTTGTTATCGCCAGAGTAGTGCGCACCACAGTGCGGGCAAGAATACATCGTTTCAGCCTCTTATGAGCAAATGCCGCTGGTTTCCAATGTCTCTATTCTTTTCGGCATTTCGCTGCCCATGGATTGACAAAAAAAAGGAGCCCTTCAGCAGAATCTGTGGGTGGAAAGGCATCAGATTCTTTTTAAACGTCCAGCTTCTCGTGTTGAAAATGATCCGTTGCATTCATCTTTCCGGGAGCGGATCACCTCTTCTTCCGCCGCCACTTCTGCCACTTGAGCACCGTGAGCTCGAGGATCTCGAAACGGAGTGCGCGGATCGTCTCCCTGCTCAGGCCCCGGATCCTGGAATAGGCACGAAGAAACCTGAGCCTGTCGACCAGCGAGACGTTGCGTCCGGGAGGAAAGGAGGCGTTGAGGCGCATGAGATCGCGGGACATGATGTAGAGATCCGCCTCCCGCACGGCTGAAACACCGTCAGGATCGATGAACACGATCCTGTTGTCACCGGTGACGAGAATGTTCTGCGCCTTGAGATCCCTGTTGGCCAGATGGAGATCGTGCATCCGCGCCAGAGCCCGGGCCAGCCGGAGAGAGAGGCTCGTGACGGCCTCGCGGTCCGATTCCCGGACGAACCGGTCGAGGTCGCGTACGTCCGTCATCTCCTCGAAAGCCACGAGCGACTGGCCTTTCGGACTGTGGAGAGGCTCTGCCAGATAGAGAACGGGGCAGGCGGTTTCGATCCCGCGGTGGAGGAGGCGGTGGCCGTTGATCCAGGCCTGCTTAGCCTTGGAGCCGGTGAAGATCCTGCCGGGCAGGCCGGCAATCCCGGGACGCCTGTAGATCTTGATCACCAGGGAAGATCGACCGACCGTGAGAGCATAGACCGAGGAGGCGGGCTGATCCTTGATCAGCCGGCCTTCTTTTTCCAGGGTTTCGTCAGGATAGGGGCCGAGCAGGCTGATGAGGCTGTCCGCCCTCTCCGACCTCTCCGCCATGCCGCGCCAGTTGTGGCGGGAGATCTCGTGGAACTTCTTTCCTCTCCTCGCGGGACGGCGGTCATACCTCCTGAGAACATGGTAGAGGTTCTGCCTGGCCGCCATCTCGAGGCTCCGCGCCGCTTCCCTCGGATCGCCGAGCCCTGGCAGGCCGAGACAGCAGGCGTTGAAGAAGCGGTGCCTGTCGCTGCGCCTCCCGTGGAGCAGGAAGGCGCCGGAGAGAGAGATGATGTCGCTGAACCGGGCGGCAACAGGCAGCGGTCCTTTCGAGAGCGTCGCGCCGTGGAAGTCGATCAGGAAGACGCCGCCCTCTCTCGAGACGAGGATGTTCCCGCAGTGCATGTCGCCCTGCCGGACGCCGGCGTCGTGAACGGCGCGAACCGCCAGGCCGAGCTTCTCGGCAAGAAGGGGCGGCGGCAGGGGGGGCGGTTCTTTCTGCAGGAGGATCTCCTCCAGGGTGACGGCGCCGGGTACGGCCCTGAGCGCCAGGTACGATCGTGACCAGAGGTGGGGGAAGGGGGGGGTTGCGAGAGCCGCGGGCTCCGGGACCGGCGCGCCCGCCCGATGAAGATGGAGCAGGATCCTCCATTCCCTGGCAGCGGGACTGCCGCGGAAGAGTCTTTTCAGCCGTGAGGCCAGACCGCTCGGTGCAAACTCCTTCAGCACGAGATCCGGCCCGGGCAGGGAGGGCCGTACCGCGCGGACCCGGCGGCTCGACGATTTCTTGAGAAGGTCTTTCTCCCTGTCCCGCAGCGCTTTGTCGAGAGTTTCAGCAAGGCCGGGATGGGCTGCCGGAACGAGCCAGACGAGGCTTCCGAGCCGTTTCCGAGAGAGCTTGTTCTGACCGAGGTGCTTCATTACTGTACAGGCCTTGCAGATGCGTCTACTTGACTCTACTGCGTCCCGGGGTAGATTGTCTTATCAACAGCTGGTTGAGACCGCTATCTTGCGGCCCCGCTTTTCTCGAGGACCGCGTCCGGATCCTCTGGCGCCGGACAGGGAGTGCGAGGGCGAGGCAAACCCGGACCGCTGCTTGGATCGAATGCAAGAATGATAATATTGCAGAGATACATCTTCAAAGAGCTGGTCTACAATTTCCTCCTGGCCTTCGTGGTCATCTCGGCCGTTATCCTGCTGGCCGGGCTGTTCAAGGTGGTCTACGAGTATTCCTGGATCAACCTCACCCTCGTGTTCTCCATGATCCCCTATATCATGCTGGGATCCCTGTTTCTCGTCATCCCGACCTCGGTCCTGGTCTCCGTGGTGGCCACGTACGGCCGGATGTCGGCGGACAACGAGATCGTGGCCCTGAAATCGACGGGCGTTCATCTTTTCCGGATCGTGGTGCCCGGCGCTCTCTTCGGAATCTTTCTTTCCCTTCTCCTTCTCGTGGCCAACGACAGGTACGTTCCCGATGCGGACAAGCGGATCAAGACGATGGGGACGCAGCAGGATCTCATGCTCCTCCTCGACAACGAGGTGAAGCGGGGCCGGACCCAGCTCAAAGATCTCCCCAACCTGATCATTACCTGGGAGAGCAGCGTCAAGAAGGAGCAGGCATCCGAAGACGGGGCGCCGGCGCGCTGGGAGTTCAGGAACGTGCGGGTCAGGAGGTACGAAAAGAAGGCAGAAAAGTCTGTCCTGAAAGAGGAGTTCGTGGCTGAGAGCATGGAGGTCGTTCCCTCCAAGACGTCGAGGAAGGGCATCGATTTCATTCTCACCAACGCCGACCAGGTGGTTGGCGGCAGCACGCACGTGGCCAAGACGATCATTCCCTTCGAGCTGCCCTCGGAGGGCTTCGACGTGCGTCTCGACCACAGGAGCCTGGCCTCGTTGATGAGCTTCATGAGGAAGAGGCTCAAGCTCTATCCCAACACACGGGTCTGCACCGAGATCCACAAGCGGATAGCCTGGTCGGTCAGCCCTCTGCTCTTCGTCTTTCTCGGGCTGCCCGTGGCGATCATGTTCCGGTACCGGAATCGCATCGTGGCCTTTCTGATTGCCATCCTGATCGGTATCTTCGTCTACTGGCCGGTCATGATGCTGGGCGAGACCTTTGCTCTCGAGGGGAAGTGGCACCCCGCTCTCTGCATCTGGCCCGGGAACGTGCTGCTTCTACTCGGGGGGGTCTGGTTACTCATGAGGGTGGCGAGACGATGAAGTTCTTCCGAAGAATGGACAGGTACGTTGCAGGCTATTTCATCTCGTCGTATCTCGTCTGCTTCATCTTTTTCCTGGGGATCTTCATCGTGATCGACGTCGTCTCCAAGATGGATGAGATCCTGCAGAGCGGCGATCTCGTCGAGGAGATGGGGCAGTCCCTCTTCTTCCTCGCCGTTCAGCTCTACGCCCTCAAGGTTCCCGAAGTCTTTCTGCAGGTGGCGCCCTACCTCACCCTGATGGCATCGATGTTCACCGTGACCAGGCTGAACAAGGCCAACGAGCTGATCCCGATGATCATGTCCGGTGTCAGTGTCTTCAGGGCTCTTTTGCCGATCTTCTGCCTGGCCTTTCTGCTGATGATGTCCATGACCTTGATCCAGGAGTTCTTCGCCCCCTCCTTTTCTACAACCAGACTCCTGATGGAGTCGCTCCTGATGGAGCAGGACAAGCACCTCGTGCTGGAGAGACAGCTGTTGACGTCGGTGGACGGGAAGGAGATCGTTGTCAACGACTTCAACGTGAATACCCGTGTGATCGGAAGCCTCGACGCCTCGTACATCGAGGAGAGGGACGGGATGCAGTTCAACTGCAGGATGATGGGAGAGAATCTGCGCTGGCTCGGCCCGGGCCGGGGGTGGAGCGCGGAGAAGGGCGAAATCTTGAAGGAGCCGCTCAACCTCGGCGCCGATTTCGATGCGGGAGAGCGGAGGAGCGTGACGACTCTCGAGCTCGATCTCGAGCCCGATGACATCATTCTCTACATCAAGAGCCCCGCCGACCTGTCGCTCGGCCAGATCGGGCGGCTCTACTCAATGAGCCCCACGGACCTGAGGCTGAAGATCCTCCTGCATCACCATATCACCTTCCCCTTGACCAACATCCTGCTTCTCCTGCTGGGGCTGCCCTTCGTCCTCCGCCACGAGTCGCGATCGAACTTTCTCGGGATTGCCGTGGCGCTCGCCATCTGCCTGGGGTACTTCGCTCTCGACATGATCATGAGGGATCTGGGGACGCAGAACTACGTGCCACCCATTCTGGCCGCCTGGTTCTCCGTGATCTTCTGCGGATCCCTGGGTATCTGCGTTTTCGACAGCATCAGGACATGACGTTTTTCACCGCTCGAACAGCTGCTTTCTGGCGTTGTTGAAGAATTCGATGTAGCCTTCCGACGCGTAATCGGGATACGTCCATGGCCAGGCTCTGAAGCTGCCCTGCTTGAAGGTCAAGGTCACCTCGGCGAAGATGCCGTCCCGGATGTGGATCCTGTGGGCATGATCCTTGGTGCTGGCCAGCACCAGCTTGGAAAGTGTGAGGTAGCCGGGATCGATGTTCACGGGGCGCGGGACAGGGGAAGCGGTCCTCGAGGCGAATTCGCGCTCCATCTCGTTGGTACGGATCTTCACGCTCGCCAGCTCGTCGGTGGGGAAGCCCGGCGCGAAGAGGTAGAAGCGGCGGAACAGCGGCGATCCCATCGTTTTCTCGTAATAGCGCGTGAAGTCGAAGTTCAGGACCGGACCGGCCCGGACGATGGTTCCGAAGGCCGCAAGATCGGTCCCATACTGCTCGAGGAGAGCGCGAGCCGGCATGATCACGCTGACAAGGAGAGCCGCTTTTTCCGGCTTGATCGTGTCATCCATGGTCGATATCCCTGCGAAAGAACCGTTTAACTGTCTGCAGATGAGAGAGATAGGTCCGGGATCTGCCTCCCGGTCCCGTCTTTTCTTCTTGCCCTGTCGCATTTTGCGGCTTCTGGCTGCGAAATCGATGAAATTCCGGGTTCGCCGGGAAAACTCTTGTAATGGGCAATTTTTGAATTATATTTTCGAGGTTCTATGCATGTTCAGAAAAAGACAGGCTCGTTTGCCACGGATATCGAGTGGTGCAGACCTGTCGCAGAGGAGATACGACGATGAGCCGAGTCTGTGAGATATGCGGGAAAAAAACCCAATTCGGCAACAAGGTGGCGCGGCGCGGCTTGGCAAAAGCTAAAGGCGGCGTGGGTATCAAGACCACGGGGATCGCGCGAAGGACCTTCAAGCCGAATATCCAGAGGGTGCGCGCCCAGGTGGGGACCCAGGTGATAAGAGTCAAGGTCTGCACCGACTGCCTCAAGTCAGGCTGCGTTCAGAAGCCGCCCAGGAGGGGACAGGCTTCGAAGAAGACCGAAGATTCGAAGAAGACCGAAGAATAAGCGGCCCCTTGATAAAGTCACTCGACCCGAAAAGCCGTTTTTCCAGCCGATCCTTCGGCATCTCGATTCGACGGGACAGAGAACCTCTAGGACTCGTGGCGATCTGCTGAGCGCAGCAGATGGAAAAAAGGCCGAACGTCCTGTTCGGCCTTTTATGTTCTCTCGATCAACTCGGTTATTTTATCTCAACGGGAACCGAGCGAAAGCTTTTCGCCATCAAGCTGGATGATGAACGATTTGTTCTTTTTATCATTGAGGAATGAGATCAGATTCGACCAGAAGTTGATATCCGTATCGCTGTTGATAGGGAGATTGATCAGCCCGGCGGTTGCGGCCACTTTGCGGACAGCGCGTTTTTTTCGCGTCTTTCTCTTGGCTTTCTTCCTGGTTTTCTTGGGCGCTTCCTTGACCGCGGCTTTGGCAGTGCGGCGGGGTCTTCCCACGGGTCTTTTCACCTTGCGAGCTTTTCTCGTGCCGACCTTTCTGGTCGCAGCGGCTTTTCTTCTGGTGCCGGTCTTTTTTCTTTTTTTTCTGACCGCTCTTTTTTTTGTGGTTTTGGCCGCGGATTCTTTGGTTTCCACTTTCATCTGATGGTCTCCCGTTTAACAGAGAAATGTATAATCGGAGATCAGCGGTTTACAAAGAGTTCTATCATACACAGTTTATTTTCAAGTAAAAAAAGTAAACCCTTGGGGATTCGATCCTCACCAGATGATCAACAACTACCACTGTTTCGATGCTGCAGAGGAATTTTCCCGAAATATATTGTTTGCCAAAAGCCACGACTCCGCTAGAATGTTCCGTAACGTCCGGCAAGTCGGAACGTCTTTCCAATGGGCAGCCTATAAGGGTTTCCCCGCATTTCAGCATCGGGAATCAATGTGGCGGTCAACCTCAAAACTTGATGCGGAGTGCATGGAAAAGTCAAGATTCTGAGATCTTGTAATAGTTCTCCTTCACCAGGAGACCCGGTTGACAGGCTTTTGAAAAAGTCGTTCGGACTATTCGACGGCCTGCAGAATGGCTGTGATACAAGTCAGCCAAGCCGAAAGCACCGGGGGTGCCAGCGAACAGTGACCTTTTCATCAGCCTCTTGATGCCGGAATGATTACAGACCGTTGAAAAAGTCATTCGAGCAGAAAACGGATCTCTTGCGTCGGCTCTGTGTTGCCAGTTCTTCGACGAATCCATTGATTCGCCACCTGTCTGGCGCCTTGATCCGACACATTATCTCTCGTTTTCGATCTCGAAGCATTTTGTCGACGACCTGTTAAACCCAGAAACACCTTCATGAATTGGAAAGCGTTTTTCGAGCGATGGAAAAAAACCGGAAAAAGGCAATGGCGTTTAATAAGCGAAACAACCGCTCCGGCGGCAAACCTCCAGGCGGCAAGTCCGGCGGAGGAAAGCCCACGGGCGGCAGATCGACAAAGAAGAAGCAGTTCAGCAAGAATACGCAGTTCCGTCAAAAAAGCCGATATCCCGGCCCGCGCAACAATCAGAAGCCGCGCGCCCGTGTTCCCATCGATGTGGGACAGAAGCCCAAGGGAGAACTCGAAGCGCTCTCCGGCGTATTCGATCTGATGCCCGAAGGCCACGGTTTCCTGAGACGGCTCAAATATTCTTACGCTCCAACAGATGGCGATGTTCTCGTTCCCGCTGATCTGGTAAAGGAGTACGCACTGCGAAAAGGCGTCTTGGTCGAGGGACGTGGCGATCCGGAAGGCGCCGGACGATTCAACGGTTCGCAGGTGCTCTGGGAGATCGAAAAGGTCGAGGGAGTTTCGCCTGAAGAGGCGCGGAACTATCCTGCATTCAGCAACCTCACATCCATCGATCCGCAGGAAAGGCTGGTCCTCGAAGGCGACGGCAAGGACGTCACACTGCGCGTCCTCGACTTTCTCACACCCGTCGGCCGGGGGCAGAGAGGTCTCATCGTGTCGCCGCCCAGGGCGGGAAAGACGATCATTCTGCAGAAGATCGCGAAGAGGGTGATGGAATGCTACCCCGAGGTCCATCTGATGGTCCTGCTCATCGACGAAAGACCGGAGGAGGCCACTCATTTCAAGCGGGCGATCGACGGAGAGGTCATCTACTCCACATCGGACGAACCTGCCGAGCGCCACATCAAGGTTACCGAGATCGTGATCGAAAGAGCGCGGAGGCTGGTGGAAAGCGGCAAGGATACCTTGATCCTCATGGATTCGCTGACGCGACTCGGAAGGGCCTACAACGTCTCCATCAAGAACAGCGGCAGAACCCTTTCCGGCGGCGTCGATTCGAGAACCCTCGAAAAACCGAAGGCCTTCTTCGGTTCGGCGCGGAAATCAGAGGAGGGAGGCAGCCTGACGATCCTGGCCACGGCCCTGATCGAGACGGGAAGCCGGATGGATCAGGTGATCTTCGAGGAGTTCAAGGGCACGGGCAACATGGAGCTCGTTCTTTCACGCAAGCTTGCCGATCGCAGGGTGTTTCCCGCCATCGATATCAACAAGTCCGGGACCCGAAAGGAAGAGCTGCTCGTGGGCGAGAAGGATCTCGAGCGCATCTGGATGCTGCGGCGCGTTCTGAACCAGATGGAATCGATCGACGGAATGATCGTACTTCTCGATCGTCTTTCCAAGACGGAGAACAACGAGGAATTCCTGGAGAGCTTCCAGTCCAAGTAGGCAACTCCCGACCCTGACCGTCAAGCCGCTACTGTTTCACGTGCACATATCGGCCGAAATTGCGGGAAGCCAGTTCCTGCATGAAGGGGGAAGGCTCCGCGCCCAGATAGATCGTGTGGATCCTCATGCGGCAGCGCCGGTTCGCCTTGGAGACGATGCGGACGATCTCGTCGGGAACGATCACGAGCCCCGTGGACGGCACGCCGTCGGAGAGAAGGAAGATCGTGTCGCACTCCATCTCCTCTCCGAACCGATCCAGCGTCCCGAGATCCTCGAGCGACATCGCCTTGTTCAGCGCGTCGAAGAGGTTCGTGCCGCCCGACGGTTCGGAATCCTTGAAGAAAGCGTTCGCATTCTTGATGGTGACGGGCGTGACGGGCAGGAATTCCTTCGAGAAGCGGTCCACGCTGTCATTGAACACGATGATGTTGAATCGGACTCCCTGTTCGAGATCGCCGAGCGTCCGGGTCAGTTCGGTCCTGGCGCGATCCATCTTCGATTCGACCTTCTCGGTGCTGCCTGGGTCGACGGCGCGGCCGAGGGGGGCCTTCATGCTGCCCGATATGTCCAGCACGAACAGAATCCTGTCCGCATTGACGGCAATGGAAAAGAACTGGGCCGTTCCCGTCTGGTAGCCGCGGCGCATTCCCCTTTCCGGAGGGAGAACGAAGGAATCCCTGTTTTCCTGCCACCACCTGGACCAGATGGCAGGATCGTTTCCCGGATGGGTCACGCCGGTGAGCGACTGCAGGACCTCGATCGTCCTGTAATGCGTTCTCATCCTGTACCTGTCCCTGTTCGCAGCGGTCTTCTCGAGAAATCCGATGAGAACGGGGATGGTCCGCGGGGACCTCTGCTTCTCGAAAAAGGTGAGCACCACATCCTTCACGGACCACGAGGGATCGTCCAGCATGGGAACGATCTTTCCGAAGCAGATTCCGAAAAAGGAGGGATGCGTGTTCCTGTCGTTCCGCAGAATGGCGTCAACGGCCTGTACGGCGGCGATGCGGACGATCTCGGATCCGTCTTCGAGGCAGGTGAAGACGTGATCGATCTGATCGTACGTTCCCTGATCGGCCAGCCCGAGAAGAGCCTCCTCGCGCACGTTCTCGCTTCGGTCGGACAGTGCGGGAATCAAAAGCTCCGGATCATCGCCCTGCCGGCCCAGAACCATGGTGCCAAGAACCCGTCTCTGCGCCGAATCCCAGAGTGAGCGCGATTCGAGGAGGTTCTTGCGGATCCAATCGAGGCTTTCGGGATCCGTGATCCTTGTCAACGCCTCCGAGGCGTGGGCCCGCAGGAGCCAGGGCTGCCGGTCCGAGAATTTCTGCTCCTCCACGTCTCCCCTTCGATCGAACCGGAACATGGCCGCTTCCGCAAGAAGCATGGTCGCTTTCAGGTTGTTGCGATCCACCAGAGCCTGGAGAAGCCCATCCATCTCGCGCACCGCATCCGTCTTGAAGTACTGGAGCTTGACACCGTTCCCGTCCTGGATCGGAACGGGGCTCTTCTGGTACAGGATGATCTTCCCCCTCCTGTACTGGCTGAACCACGATTTGAACTTCTGGAGCTCGTTACCGGGCTGCGCGCCGCTCATGGGGGCCAGGAGGAGAAGGAATCCGAGGGTTGCAGAAAAGTGTCGAGCGCAGACGCGCCTGGGTGCGAGTCTTGATCTCATCTTCAGGATCCTCATCCTTTCTTCGCCGTTTCTGCCGGAAAAAAAACAGCAGATGATACGGGAACTTGACATTACTTCGGTCGAATGCGGACCGAACTTTCTTATAAAGATCGGAGAGCGAAGTGTCAAAAGCTGTTACGTTCAAGGTCGCGAATTCACTTTTCCGATAAGTTCCTGGAAGCACGTGGCAGGCAGTGCGCCGTGAAGAGGGAGCTCGGCCTGCCTGATCATCATTTCTATCCGAGGCAGGTTTAGATGCGTTTTTCATTGATATCGATGTTCGTCATCATGATGTGTGTCCTTGTCGCGGGTGTGGTCACCGTCAGGATCTACAAGTCGGCCCCCGAGGAGACAAGCCCGGATATCGTCCTGCTCGTTATCCGCGATCGCGACAACTGCCTCGACTCCTGGTTTTTCCGGAGCAGCGAACCTGTTCAGAATATCCCCTCTTCGAGGAGTGTGACCTATCTCAAGTGCATCGCACCTTCCCCATGGTATCCGTCCGCCGCCGCCTCGCTCATGACCGGCAAGTACCCCTCGGAGCACGGGCTCACCAGGGCGCACTCCCACCTGAGCCGCAATGTCGCAACGGTTGCGGAAAGAATCGGCGCCATGGGATACTGGAACCATGCCGTTGTGGAAGAGCAGTCGCTGCTCTCCTGCACCAACGTGCTCCAGGGTTTCGACGAGATCTGCGAGGATCCGACCTGGGAGGCCGTTGAAGAAGCCCTTCTTTTTGCCTGCGACCATTCCAGCTCGTTCTCCATCTTCGAGCTGATCGAGATCGACACGGCCAGATTCGGATCGGCCGGCGAGGTGGAAGGACATATCGAGAAGATTCTCGTTTTTCTCGAAGACAACGGCTTTTTCGAGAAGGGGATCGCGGCGGTCTGCGCTCCCGGTGGAAAGGCGGACGAATTTCTTGCCCTGATCGGGGATCCTCTGGGCACACCGCCGGGAAAGAAGATGCTGAAGCCCGCCTCGCTCATCGATCTGCATTTCGTATTCCGAGACCTTGCAAGGGGCAATGCCTTCCCTATGACGAGACAGGAGGAGGAGGGGCGCGCCTTCCTGATGGAGGCGACGGGGCCGCTTTCCGATCGGTCCGTCGAAGAGGGTGAGGTTCAACCTGTGCAGGTGACCCGCACCGTCTGGTTCGAGGATCTCGCCCTGCACATGCGAGCCCATCCCGACGGGAAGATGGAGTTCCTGGACAGGAACGGCATGCCCGTGACTCCCGAAGAGAACCACCGCAATCTCGTCATTTCCAGGCTGGAGAGGACACTGGCCGAGCTCTCGCCGGTCAGGGATGTGAACGTCCCCGGCAGCAGCAGCCCCAGACTGAGCCTCGATCTGGCAAGGGATCTCGGTCTTGAGTGGAATCGCCCCGAGTTCGTGGGCCGGAGGCTCCACGCGGTGGAACACTTCCGGATGGGGGAGGCTCTCCTGCGCGACCAGCGCCCCGATGAAGCGATCCGGGAGTTTGCCGCGGCCTGCGCAATGGATCCCCTGTTTCCCGAATCGCTGCTGCTGATGGCCCGGTCGTGTTCCCGGGTGGATCGGGAAAAGGCAGTGACCCACTATCAGGAATTCCTCGGCCGGTTCGGCTCCGATGAGGGGCAGGAAGCCGGCGCCGAGGAAGCCCGCCGGTATCTGGCGCGATAAAAATCGAATGTTTCAAAAAAGAATGAAGATCCGCGTCAAAAGCTGCCGATAAGGATTTTTGCTTAAAAAGCGCAAGCGAGGCCAGCCGCTGACTAAGCGTTTCTTTTCCACATGGATTATCATTCCCGAAAAGGGATTTCGGGATTTTCTCTCTACCTGTTCGTTCGCGATCGGCGGATTGCAGAGCGTAGTTTCACAAAGGAGAAAATGAAATGGAATGGGAAAAACGTTCAGCTTACGTGTTCATCAAAACCTATCCCGGCAAAGCTGACAATGTTTACAACATGATCAAGGAATGGCAGAACACGATCGGCGTCTTCATGACCACGGGGCCCTGGGATGTGATCGCCTGGATCGACACCAAAGATATCGATGAAGCCTACAAGTGGATCTCCAAGGTCCGCTACTGGCCCGAGGTCGAGAGGACCAGCACCAATCAGACCTACTACGGTTACAGGAACGAGAGGGAGTTCTGGGACATGCCGGCCTGGGGATGGGTCAAGATCCGCTCCACGGACATCTACTCCACCTACGAAGAGCTCAAGAACTACGACTGGGTTGCCTTCACCTCGAGCATTCCGGGTGACTGGGACTGCGTGGCCATGTTCTACGGCCAGACCTACGAGGAGATCTACCAGTACGTGATGGAGATCAAGAACAAGGGCTACGAGATCGAGTACTACGCTCCTCTCAAGGCCTACTGGAACATGGACTACAAGACGAAGTGGGAAGAGTACGAGAGCGTCACCGTCCAGGCGCAGTACTGAGTTGGTCAGAACTCCGGTTCGTCCCGAAACCAGAGACGGGTCGACTGACCGGAGAAGCCTAAGGAGCGCTCCCCTTTCCCGGGGGAGCGCTTTTATATTACCCCACGCCTTCCAGGTACGCTTCCAGGCATACAGGCATCGCTGATATGGAATATCCTCCCTCCAGGGCCGAGAGGATCCTGCCGCCGCAGCAGGCATCGGCCGTTTTCCGCAGGGCCGCGCCGATCTCCCTGAAGTGGGCGGGGAGAAAGCCAAGTCCGCCCAGGGGATCATGGGCATAGCCGTCGAATCCGGCGGAGACGAGGAGCGCGTCGGGCAGGACGGCATCGGCCGTGCGGTCCAGCGCCGCGATGAAGAAGCCGAGGCTCTCGTCGGGCGGGATTCCGCCGCTGACGGGGACGTTGACGGTGGCGCCCGCACCGGCCCCTTCGCCGGTCTCCCCGGCGCTTCCCGTGCCGGGATAGAAGGGGAACCTGTGGATCGAGAGGTAGACCACGTCGGGATCGTGATAGAAGATCTCCTGGGTGCCGTTGCCGTGGTGCAGATCGAAATCAACGATGAGCACCTTCTTCGCGCCATGCTCCTCCTGCAGATGGCGCGCAGCCACGGCAATGTTGTTGAAGAGGCAGAATCCCATCCCCTGTGCCGGGCGGGCATGGTGGCCGGGCGGCCGGACCAGGGCGAAGGCCGAAGCGATCCTGCCTGCGGCAAGCTCGTCGGCGGCGTCGAGAACGGCGCCGGCAGCGTGCACCGCGGCTTCGAACGACTTCTCCGAAACGGGGGTGTCGCCGTCGAGAAAGCCGCCTCCCCGGCTGCAGAGGTCTTCAACGGCATCCACGTAGCGGGCGTCATGGGCCAGGATCAACGATTTCCGGGCAGCCCGCCCCGGCCTGCGAAAAACCGGTCCATCCTGCCGGCCATCGAAGTGAGAGAGAACGGCGCGCAGCCTCTCCGGCGACTCGGGATGCTCTCCCGTTTCGTGTTCGAGGAAGAGGGGATCGTAATAGAACACCGTATTCATGCTCTCCTCCCGCCGGCTGTCCGAAATTATTTTTGCGCAGCTCCTCGCCTTGCCAATAAAACCGCTGGAACATAGAATCTTATCTCATGTCCGGCAATACGAAACAAGTCATGCTCAGGAGAGTCCTCATACCCGTTGCGGCTCTCCTCGCCCTGGCCGTGCTCTACCTTCTCATCCAGCCGGCCCTCTTTCCTGATTTTCGCTTGAAGAAGCTCCTGTTCTGGCGACAGGAGAGGAACGTGATCCTCATCGTGGCGGACGCGCTCCGCGCCGACCGCCTCGGCTGCTACGGGTACGAGCTGAACACGAGCCCCAACATCGATCGCCTGGCCGGCCGCGGAACCCTGTTCCGCAACTTCAAGACGGTGGTTCCATCCACCCTGGCCTCCTTCACGTCAATGCTCACATCGAGGCATCCCAAGGACCACGGCGCCTTCAGGAACGGCTTCACCCCTTTCGAGGAGGCGGTCACCCTGGGGGAGGCGTTCCAGGAGGAGGGATTCGAGACAGCGGCCTTCGTATCGAGCTACTGCCTCCATTCCGATTTCGGCATGGCAAGGGGGTTCGACCTCTTCGACGCGAACTTCGACCGGACATCCCTTCTCCCGGACAACAACCTGGTGCGCTCCGCAACCAACGTGACCGACGCCTTTCTCGAGTGGCATGGCAAGAGGAAGAAGAGCCGCCCCTTCTTCGCCATGATCCACTACTTCGATCCGCACTATCCCTACGAGCCGCCGAAGAGGTTCTTGGACGAGTTTTGCAGCGACGCCGACAGGAGAGTGAAGGCCAGCCTCACGGAGATCAACCAGGCGATGAGCGCCCTGCATGCCGCCGAGGGGAAGCCCGATGAGATGGCGCTCAACCTGCATCGGCTCTACTGCGCCGAGATCCGATACATGGACGAGCAGATCGGCAGGCTTCTCGATACCATCGCGAAGACGGGGGAGGAGGGCGAGACGATCGTCGTGTTCACGTCCGATCACGGCGAGACCTTCTGGGATCACAAGGAGTACTTCAACCATGGTCTCAACGTTTTCGACACGACGATCGACATCCCGCTGATCATCCAGTGCGAGGGGGTCGTTCCCGCCGGCGTCGAGAACGAAGATCCTCTCTGCAACATCGACCTGGCGCCCACTCTCTGCCGCCTGGCGGGGATTTCCGTTCCCCGTGGATTTCGGGGCGCCGCATTCGACGGCGTGGTTCTCGGAGAGGAACGTCCCGACTTGCCCGAGTTTCGTTTTGCCGAGGCCACGAAGCCGAAGCAGGCGGAGCGGAACGCCCGGCGGCCCAACTTCAAGAAGGCCAAGTGCGTGATGCAGGGGCCCTGGAAGTACCAGGAGATGCCCTTCACCGGCCAACCCGGCGAGCTCTTCAACATGAACGACGATCCGTACGAGCTGACCGACCTCGCCGATGATCCGGCCTGCACCGAAATCCGGGAAGTCCTGAAGAAGGCTCTCGGCAGGTGGAAGGTCGACTTCGAGACGGGAAAGAAGCGGGTGAACCGGATGAGCGAGGAGACGCGGCAGAGGCTGAAGGAGCTCGGTTATTGACGGCATCCGGCCGGAAGGGGGATCGCCCTTGAAGTTCACTCTGAACACCTGGATCGTTCTGGCCATCCTCCTGGGGGTGGCCTTCGGCTTCCTGGTCCGCACCTCGCCCGGGGACCTCGAGCTGAAGCCGGCCACGATCATTGACTCGGAAGAAGGCGGGAGGGTCGAGGATGCCGACGGGCGGGGGCTCGATGGAATTCTCACCGCTATCGGTGAATTGACGGTTAGCCGGCCCCACCTCGTTTTTCTCGACGAGTCGGCCTTTACCCACACGCCGGTCAAGGATCTCAACGGCGACGGGGACTCGGACGACTCGTTCGGGATTGTTGTTCTTTACCATGAGCATGTCGGCCGCTTCATCTCCACCTTCGTGGATACGAACGGCGACGGCCGCCTGGGAGATGTTGTCAAGTACATAGATGACGAGAGAGGCCGTTCCTTCACCCTGGACAGGGATGGGGGCGGGAAGGATCAGCCGCTGCTGTCAATCGTGACCCATGATGACAAGATGCGGCTCGCCGTCACGGTGGACGACGGGCTCCCCACGGGGATCCTGGCTGGTAACGAATCGGCCTGGGCCGGTTTTCTCCGGCAGATCGTCGGCTTCTTCCGGGACTTCTTTCTCAAGCTCCTCAAGATGATCATCGTGCCGATCATCTTCTTCTCCATCGTGAGCGGCGTGCTCTCCATCGGGGAAGGCGGCGGGCTTGGCCGCATCGGCTTCAAGACCATCTCCTACTATCTCACGACCTCTCTGCTCGCCATAGTCACCGGGCTCGTCCTGGTGAACGTCATCGCTCCGGGCGAGGGGGCGAGCTTCGGATTCAGCGAAGTGCCCAAGGGGCTGGAGTCGGCGCAGAAAGGGATCTCGGAGTTTCTTTTTGACTTCCTTCTCAACCTGATCCCCGCCAATCCGGTGCAGGCCATGGTGGCGCCGAATGTACTCCAGATCATCGTTTTCGCCCTGCTCTTCGGCCTCTGCATCACGCGGATCCCGGATCCGTACCGGGAAACGCTGACGCGCTTCTTCACCGGCTGCTTCCAGGTGATGATGAAGGTGGTGCAGCTCGTGATCCTCTTTGCACCGATCGGGATCTTCGCCCTCATCGCCAGGGTTATCGCCGAGGTGGGATTCGAGGCCTTCGGCAACCTGGGGCTCTACGCCCTCTGCGTCTTCGGCGGACTCGCGATCCACGCCTGCGTCACCTTGCCGCTTCTTCTTTTCTTCGTGGCAAAGGTCAGCCCGAAGCGCCACTTTCTCGCCATGTCCAAGGCGTTGCTCACCGCTTTCTCGACGAGCTCTTCGTCCGCCACCCTGCCGCTGACCCTGGAGTGCGTGCAGGAACGGTCGCGCGTGTCGAACAAGGTCTCCAGCTTCGTCCTTCCCCTGGGAGCCACGGTGAACATGGACGGCACGGCGCTCTACGAGTGCGTGGCCGCGGTGTTCATCGCCCAGGTCTACATGACCATGGGCGAAGTCCCTCCCCTCACATTCGGACAGCAGTTTCTCGTCGTTGTCACCGCACTGGCCGCGTCGATAGGCGCGGCGGGCGTGCCCATGGCCGGCATGGTCATGATCTCCATCATCCTCACGGCCATTGGCCTGCCTCTCGAAGGAATAGGCATCATCCTGGCCGTGGACAGAATACTCGACATGTGCCGCACCACGGTAAACGTGTGGAGCGACTCCTGCGGCGCCGTCGTGGTGGCACGGCTCGAAGGGGAGAAGCAAGTTCTCGCTGGTACCTAGCCGGGAATCCTCGGAGTTTGCATTCCGGTCGGATTTGTGCGGTCCTTCAGAGCCTTCGGACGTCGGAAGACCTCCTTTAGGCGGCTCTGAAGGACCGCACAAATCCGATTGTGTAGGCTGTTATCGTGAGGTCGGATATTCCCGTTACCGCGTCCGCTCGATCCTTGGGATTTTCACTTCACCACGGGCGCTAAGTGACGGAGATTGCGCGGGCTCAGTATCGCCATCTTTGGTTGAGATTGTGCGGACTCGCTATCTCCAGCACTGCGATCTTCTCTCAGTTATTATTTGAATTCTGGAGCGACTGGCGAGCCACCGGCATGACGTCCCCCGAAAAGAAATGAAAGCATCTCTTCGTCGGAGGCGCTTCCAAAACTCGAAATGCCGACGGTCCGTGGTCTTTCTTGTATCTGTCTGTTGAAGAGATCCCCCTCCAATCGGCGTTGAGTGCGACCTTGGGGGGGTTGGACGGGGGGCCCCCCCGTCCCCCCGCCGCCACGGGGCCCGCCACGCCGCCCC
>CAYZWU010000061.1:0-29657 GCA_964482235.1 uncultured Phycisphaerales bacterium | reverse complement strand
CTTAAGAATTCTTTTTCTCCATTGACACGGTTGGCCTTCTCATGGAAGGAGGTCCTCCGACGTCCGAAGGCTCTGAAGGACCCCACAACTCCGACCGGCAGGCAGACAACGAAAGCTCCAAAATGGAGGGCATGAACCAACACCTATAGCTCGATGCCGTACTTCTTGAGGCGGTTGTAGAGGGTGCGCCGTGGTATGCAGAGCTCCTTGGCTGCGCGGGCCTTGTTTCCGTCCGCTCTTTCGAGCGCCATCTCGATGGCTTCCTTCTCTATTTCTGCCAGGGTCTTTCCCCTGTAGAGATCTTTTGCCATTCCGCTGACTGTCGGTTCGAGAATAGTGGCAAGCTCGCCGATGGCCTCTCCTGTCACAGGCCCCTTGGTCATGGTTACCACGCGGAGGATCTCGTTTTCCAGCTCCCGCACGTTGCCGGGCCATGAATAGGACATGAGGCGGCGGAGCGCCTCCTGCCCGATCTCGCGTTTCTCTCCATCCGTCTCTCCGGCATATCTCTCCAGGAAGAAATCGACCAGGAGGGGGATGTCCTCGCGCCGCTCCCGGAGAGGCGGCAGCCGGATGGTCATGACCTTCAGGCGGTAGTAGAGATCTTCCCTGAACTTACCTTCCCTGATCAGCTTGGGCAGGTCCGCGTTGGTGGCGGAGATGATCCGCACGTTCACGCTCAGGGCGTCCCGCCCTCCCACGCGGCGGAACTCTCCCTCCTGGAGAACGCGCAGGAGCTTCTTCTGCATGTTGAGATCCATCTCGCCGATCTCGTCGAGAAAGAGCGTCCCGCTGTCGGCCGTCTCGAACAACCCGATCTTCCGGCTGTCGGCGCCGGTGAACGCCCCCTTCTCGTAACCGAAGAGCTCGCTCTCCAGGAGAGACTCCGAGATGGCGGCGCAGTTCTCGGAAACGAAGTTCATCTCCCGCCGCGGCCCGTTGAAGTGGATCGCCTGCGCCACGAGCTCCTTTCCCGTTCCGCTATCACCGTAAATGAGAGTGGGATACTCCGAGTCGGTGACGATATCCATCAACCGGAAGACCTCGCGCATCGCGCGGCTCTGACCGACGATCCGGGAGTAATCGTACTTGAACCGAAGCGACTCCTTCTGGCTGGCGAGCACCCGGCGGATCACCTGGATCTCATCGGCCTGGTTCTCGACCCGCTCCTCGAGGGTCTTGTTCAGCTCCGCCAGGCGAACCCTCTTCCGCTCGTTCTCCTCGTAGAGCCGGGCGTTCTCAAGGGCGATGGCCGCCTGATCGGAGAAGAGGTCGAGCAGGACCCTGTCCTCCTCGCAGAAGGTGGCCTTCTGGAAGCGGTTGTCGATGTAGACGCACCCGACGATCGCCTCCCGCGCGCGCAGCGGGGTGCAGAGGATCGAACGCAGCTTCATGTCCGCCACGGAGGTGAAGCCGGCCAGGCTCTTGTCGTCCATGGCGCTGTCGGTCAGAAGAGAGCGGCCCTCCTTCATCACCTTGTCGATGACGCCGCTGCTGACCTTGACGGCAGCCCGCCGAACCTCCTCGTGATCGATGTTCCTCGCCACCTCCACGTGGGGCTTGCCGTCCTTGTCGAGGATGAGGAACCCGCGCTCGGCGCCCATCAGGCCGATCACCGAATCGAGGATCAGCGTGAGCAGCCGCTTAAGGTTCAGCTCGGATGCAAGAGCCTTGTTGATCTCCATCAGCTTGATGAGATGCTCCTCGAGCAGGCCCTTCTCCTTCTTGTGGGTGAAGAGCTCTCTCAGTGCGTCCGCCAGTCCTTTTCGTTTTCGATTCATGGGAGAATCAAGACCCCGCAAGGGTTATTTCATTTTCGCCAGGGTGTGTCCTTCCCTGGCGCGCTTCAGTACCAAGCCGCACCGCATGAGTTCGTTTTCCACGCCATGGCCGCCGGCGAATGTCAGATATCGTTTCCAGAACGGAAGCACGTCGAAACCGGCATAGTCGGAAAGGGCCGCCATCAACTCGTTGAAGGTTTTCTCACCGTGCGATCCTCCGGCCTCCTCTCCAAGCTGCGCGAAAAAGCCTCCCAGCGACCTGTCGGAATCGGCCAGACGCCTGAGAGCTTGATCGAGAAAGAACGCGGCCGCGAAGCCTTTCGCCTCCTGGTAGAGCGGACCGGGAGACTGCAGGGCGGCGAGATAGTTTCCAGCCATGGCGTTGAACCATCTCGAGTCCCTCGCACCGGACTCCTTCACCCGCTCGACGGCCAGGAAATGGGAAGAGGCGTCGAGAAGCTCGGCAGCCTTGCCGTCGCCCGGTGCGGGGCCGTAGAAGAGAACGATCTGACGGATCAGGAACTCGAGCAGCTCGGCTTCACCCTCGAGGGTGAGCGGAACCAGATCTGTCGGCACTTCGACCAGAAGCGAATCGAATGCGCGGACGGCATCCCATTCCCGCCGACCCGGTTCGAGGGCGATCAGAAGGATCGAGTTCGCCGGCAGGGGCAGGAATTCGCCCGCTGCGGTGAGTGCCCGGTTGCACAATGTGTTGAACCTCTTTCCGTCGCCGTCGAAACGGGATGAAACAGCGGTCCTCAACATCACGTGCCGCGTGCGCGACTCGAAGCTGATCCAGTCCCCGAGACAGATGATGTTCCGTTTCATCGAGGCGTAAGAAGGGATCCGATGGGAAGAAACCAGAAGAGGCCATGGAGCAACGAGCGACCAGCCCGGCGGGAGGTTCCACTCGCAGTCGGTCTTCCGGAGGTTGACGTCAGGCAGCTCGTAAAGGAATCCCCCCGAATCGAGGACCAGAGGAGCAGCCCTGACTCCCCCTCCCTCCGACACGATCTCCCTCGTCCAGGAAAAGGAGAAACGGCCAACGCCCGCTGCGTCGACCTCGAAGCCGCCCGCAGCGAGCGTCCGGACATCGAGAGCATTCCCGTCCCTGTCCCTGGCCTCGGGAAGAGGCGGTTCCTCGAAGGAGACGCCGAAGGCGGAGGAACGGTTCAAGGGGATGAACCGGACCTTACCCTTCGTCCTGTTGTGGATCTCCTCGGAGAAATGAAGCCCCTTCAGGCGGCCGCGCTCGAAGGAAGGCGTGACCGTCAGGGTCAGGTCAACAGCCGGGGGGGGATCGGGCGGCGGCTTCGACACCCGGACCTCCCAGCTCACGTTCTGGTAGAGGATGCCCCGCGGATCGTTGAGAACGGCGGGCTTCCCCTTGATCACGGCCGGATCGGAGACCTGGGCGTAGATCCGGTAGCGGCCGTTGCCGACCTTCCTTCGGGAGACGAGATCCTGGATCTCCACGAAATGGCACTTGCGGCCGCCGACCGTTCGAACCTTGCCCGCCACACGCGAGCCGGGCAGGTCGATGGCGCCGCGGCCGGGAACCTTTCCGTCGAAGTACCGGTCCCCCTCGGGAACAACGCTCCAGCGCACCTTGAGCCTGTGGGTCTTGGGCAGAAGGGGAAAGATATCGAGAAACGCCTTCTCGCCGCCGGTCGTGACCTCGATCGGCCGGTCGTTCGGCGTCATCCTCTCCACCGGCTCCACCCGCGAGTAGATCTTCAGGATGATCGCCTCCCTGCAGATCTCGCAGAAATCATGGCCCGCTCTCATGACGCACTTGTCCGGCGTGGGACGCCAGACGCCCTTGTAGACGCCGGCGCCGCCCTCGTGAGCCTTGAACTTCGTCGGATATCTCTTGTACCACTTGGCCCAGGGCGCATTCTGCGGATCGGGCGAGGAGGAGATGTTGGGGCCGCGGGCCGGCGAGCCGACGGACCGGGCGTTGTTGGAATACTCGTCCGCCAGCCCGGCAAAGGCATGCCCCCACTCGTGGATCACCACAGGGCCCATGTCCTTTCCCACCGTGGCGACGCCTCCGCCTCCCGTGCCCAGCCCCCCTTCGCGGACGATGACGAATGCCAGCTGATCGCTCCACTCGCAGGCCTGGAGGAAGAACCTCACCTTGTCGGTGTCCACGTAGACATGACGGCCGTCCCCGGACCTCTTGGCGTCCAGGGCAGTGTCGTAGTCATGCTTCCTGAAATCGATCCGATCCTCATGGGAGGCCAGCGTCACGAGGTGAAAGTTGAAGTACGGGGCATACTCCTCCAGCACCTCGCTACGCATGTACTCCTTGAGCAGCTCGTTGGCCAGGCGTCTGAACTGGTTCCTGTCGGTGTAGGAATGGGTGAATCCGTCCCCCATGATGGCAACATCGATCCGGTTGCCCGTTGGCCCCCTGTCGATCAGGCGGCGGACCGAAGTGATCCTGTTGTCGCCGAGCCATCGCCTGGCAAGCTGCGCCCAGGTCGTTTCAGGATACTCGTCCACGATCTTCTGGAAGAGCTCCTCGTACTTGCCGGTACCCTTCTCCGACAGGGACACGGCATCTCTGTAGATGCGCCTCGACATGATCTTGGCTTCAGGATCGTCGACCGCGGCCGGCTGGCCGGCAGGCCGGGCGAGAGGAAGCGCCATCAGGAGGAAAAGGAGGAGGAGAGGCTGTACCGGGAGAACAGCCGTAGAGAGGCTGACAGAAAACCGATCGTCCGAATTCAATATTCCGCTGAATACCTTTCCTTGAGCCGGAGGAGCATCCGCGCATGGATCTGGCAGACCCGTGACTCGGAGATGTCGAGGATTTCACCGGTCTCTCTCATCGTCATGCCTTGATGATAATATAGCATGATGATCATCTTTTCAATCAAGGTCAAGCTGGAGTAGACGAGAACGGTGATCTCCTGCCTGTGGACGATCTCGAAGGGATCCTCGCTGCAGAAAGGGAGAAGCCCCCTTTTCGCGCGAACGTCATAGCCCAGGTGATGATCCATCTCCACGGTGGTCAGCGACACGATTCCGGCAAAGGAGAGGCCGAGAATGGCGGCACGGAGAGTCTTGACAGGCATATCGAGTGCGGAGGCGAGCTCCCCGGCGGACGGTTCGCGGCCGAGGCAGTCCCTGAGCCGGTTCTCCGTCCTGTTGAAGTGAGCCTCGCGGCTTCTGGCTTCCCTGGGGATCCAGTCCTGGTTTCTCAGCTCGTCGAGCATCGATCCCCTGACGCGCATCCGGCAATAGAACTCGAACCGGGTGCCGCGCTCGGGATCGTACCTGTCGATCGCATTGAGAAGACCGCAGATTCCGGCGCTGGCCAGATCCTCCGGATCGACTGTGTTGGGCAGCCGGCTGGAGATCCGTCTTGCTTCTCCCTTGACGAGCGGCAGGTAGGCCTCCACGAGCTGGTCGCGAAGGCCGGGGCAGTCGGTTTCCTTGAAACGCCGCCAGAGACTTTCATGGGTATCTTGTGCCCTTCTCATGGAGAATCATCCTCCGCAGAGTGGTTTCCAGAAGAATCCCGTCTCTTTCGCATCGGCTTTCGAGCAGCCGTTCTCGCTTGTTTGATTCTTCCGCGAATCGCGCTCTTTTTGAGGAGGGCTTCCTGTCGAGGTGCTGATCCAGGTTCGATAGGCGCCACGGACTGGAAGCCCTACGTCTTATGATCTCCCCTTCTCGATCCTTGCTGCTCATCGATCAGGTGACAGGCTTGAGGCATGAGGTGCAGCTGAGAAAGACATCGATGAGAAGCCCGGATCAACCCGGACTGGGTCTGTCGCGTCCTGCAGACAGGCCTCTTCAGAAATTCAACTCTCTCGTGAATGGAATCTTGACCAACCGCCATCTCTAGCTGAACAAGAATTCGAACAATGTTAGTACTATATATTGTGTTTCGAATAAAAATCAATCTAAATTTTGTATTGTCTTGGTGATCTTCAAAAAGTCTTGAAAAGAAATTCCTGATGAGCAAATCGATGCCGATCATTTAGGAGGCGGCTGACAGAGTACGTCGAGACAGGGATGCTCGGTTTTCTTTCGAATCATGACTTCGAAGCCTGCTGAATCTCACGATTCGCCGAGGCGGAGCCGGCTGAACGGCGGGCATCTCGAGCAGAATGAAATTCGGGGCGATATCTTAAGTAATAATCCTGAATCCGTGCGCTTGACCTGTGGTCGAGGAGAGGTGTCTTTCAGCTATAATTTGAGCAGGAGCTTGATGCTAAAGTAATCACTTGCTATTTTACTGATGTGGTGGTATGAAGATTAACTTACGTGTCATCAGGGGATGGAGGATCGGGCGCATCCCGTAAGTGAATGTTCTTACAAGGCATCGAGCTTGGCGTTCGTATTATCACTTGCATGAGAGGAGGAGACCCGTGACAAGTGATTTCACGGTCTACATCATTGACGACGATGACGACTTTCGGAACTCGCTGGCCTGGCTTCTGGATCGACACAAATTTCAGGTAAAACAATACTCCAGCGCCAAGGCGTTCCTGGATGAAATCCAACCGGACACCGGCTGCATCGTGACCGACGTGAAGATGCCGGGCATGGACGGGATCGAACTCCAGAAAGAGCTCAACAAGCGCAACGTCAAGCTTCCCGTTATCGTGATCACCGGATACGGCGACATCGCCGTGGCCGTGGAAGCCATGCGTCACGGGGCTCTGGATTTCATCGAAAAGCCGTTCGAGGACAAGGAGTTCATCGAGATCGTCCACAAGGCCAAGGAACGCGAATCCCTCGAGCACGAGGAGCGGCAGCTCGCCAAGGAGATCATGGACCGGATGGCCAGCCTCTCGACACGCGAAAAGGAAGTGATGGAGCGCGTGGTGCGAGGCAGCCCCAACAAGAAGATCGCGGCGGAGTTCTTCCTCAGCCCCAGGACGATCGAGATCCACAGGGCCAACATGATGAGAAAAATGAAGGTCGGCTCTGTCGCCGAGCTCGTGCGCATGACCTGCCTGGTGGAGAAGTATCTCGAGAGCCCGCTGACCGACGGCTCCTGCTGATTGGACCGATACCAAATCTCAAACAAGCCGCCGGCTCGGTTCGCGTGAATCGAGCCGGCGTTTTTTCGTGATGCTTCCTGCTATTCCACAAGCCAGATGGGCGTCACCCAGGCCCTGTGCCCATCCAGTTGTTCCACACGCAGGTAATAGGAGTGGTCGCCCCTTGCCGGCTGCCGGGTCAGCTGCAGGCTTCTTCTGTAATCGAGAGCCCCGGGCGCCTCTTCGAAAACAACGTCCGTCCCGTCGCGGATGATCTGCACGACCTCGAGGCGGGCCGTGCCATGCACCTCGATCTCCACGGGGAACGACTCCGCGCACCGGGCTTCCTCACCCGGCAGCGCGCCGTTCATCGTGACGAAGGCGAGAATGCGAGCCCCCGTGGTCCCGTAGGTGCGGCCGTTCTCGAGCGCTTCGAAGATGCCGTTGCGGTCGAAGGAGGCGGCGCAGACGGCCGTGACGCCTGAAAAGCCGTACCGGAGGCTCTTCCTTTTCTTCACGGCAACGGCGATCCCGGGGAGACCGAGATGGCCGTCCGTATCGCCGGTGATGAAAAACCGTTCGCCAGCTGCGAGGCGATCGCGAAAGCTCGAACCGGGACGCCGGCCGTGGGCGGGATTCCTGTGCACGGGATAGTCGCCCTCGTTCATTTCAGCCGAACCATGCCACGAGTAGATCTCGAAAAGGAGCTGCCGCGGCATATCGAGACGAGCACCGAAGTTGTAATCAGGAAACGAGGGATCGCGCAGCCAGGTCGTGTGATGCACCGTGATGATCAGGTTGTCATCCCTGCCGATCTCCCGGGCCAGGTCTGCCAGCCGGGGAGCGCAGACCGTGTCGGGATCGTCGGTGGAGCTCTCACTCATGGCCCGTGTCCCCTTTCCGTTCCTCAGGATCACGTGCCTGTGGCCGTCGATCTCCGACGTCCATTCATACCCGGGAAAGGCCACGAACCGGTCCGGCTCGTCGAATTCGTCGGGCAGGGTCCTGAGCTCTTTCCATCTGAACGAAGGATTCGAGCTGTGATCCGTGATGGCGCAGAAATCGAGACATCCCGTTCCCTTCGCCACCTCGAAAGCCCGCGAAGGAAGAGATGCCGCGTGCCCGCCGAGGGCGGTGTGGTTCTGGATGCTGCCCCAGAGGATTCGTCCCTTCCCGGTCCATTCGCGCGCCGCCCCGCGCTCCGCTCCCTTCACCAGGATCGGGTTGCTCGTGCCGCGTAAAACTCCCTGGCCCCGGATCGGATACTCGGCTTCGAGCCGGACGATCCCGGGTTCCTCCAGACGAAGCCGGACATCGCGGAATGGCTCGCTGCCGGAAAAGAGGGCCCGGCCGAGAACAGGATCGCCTGATCCCGCCTGCCGGATCGCCACCTCGCCCTTGAATCCGGGAACGGGCAACATGGAAGTCGTGTCGCCGCCCTTGCCCGCAACGGGAACGACGCGCACCGTCACCCGGCCGGGGCGAGCAACGGAGGGGGCATTGACACGAAAACCGTTGCACAGGACTGCGCGGCACTCGATCCGGGGGTGATCCGCCCTGGCAAGGCAATACTCACCCTTCCCTGATTGATCGATGAAGCAGAGAAACCGAATCCGGATCGGATAGGAGGGAACAACCATTCCCGGCCCTCCGGAGCTCCTGTCGCCGAACAGGAATGAAACGGTTTTCCCTGCGGCAAGCCCTTCGGGGAAGATCGCCTCGGGGCTGCGCCTGCCCAGCCCCGCATCCTTGAGCTTCAGCCGGAACGGCGTTCCGCCGGCGCTGACAACGAGACGATTCGCTACAGGTCCGTCGCGCAGCTCCGGGTCCGGAAAGGCATACCGCACATCAGGTCCGTATACCGGTCTACCGTTGAAGAGATGGCCCTGCTCCAGACGAATCCCGCCGCCCGGCTCGATCCCGGTCTCCACACGGCAGCTCACCGTGAACGTGGCAAAAGAAGCGTCCTCGTCCGATACGGCAAAGCGATCCGGCCCCTTCAGTTCGACCGCGACGGAGGGAATTTCCGGACCGCCGCAGGAAAGGTCGACCGCCAGGGCCAGGAGAAGAGCAAGAATAGCGAGTGGAACAGACTGTTTCACGGTTTTATACTCTCATTGCTTGATTGCCTTCGTCCGGCTGCTTCCCTATTGAATTTGATAGGGCGCCGATTATCAAGCTCGACGAAACGACGAGGCGAGATCGGAGAGGCCGGCATCGGAGAAGATCTTCGTGGAACACGATGCCGGAAGAGAGCAGACCCGGATTCTCTGTGATAGGATGAATTTTTGATGAATGGGAAATGGATTCTTCTCCTTGCGGCAGTGATCGTCACCGCCGGCTGCACGACCTCGGACCTGACGGACCGCACCGTCACCTCGAAGCGGGGTGCCGTCGTCTGTGTGGATCACCTGGCCGCCGAAGTGGGTGCGCAGATCCTGGAGCAAGGCGGCAACGCCGTCGACGCCGCCGTGGCCATGGGATTCGCCCTGGCGGTGACCCACCCCCAGGCGGGCAACATCGGCGGCGGCGGATTCATGATGATCCGGACCGCCGACAATGCGGCCACGTGCATCGACTACCGCGAAAAGGCTCCGGAAGCGGCCGAGCCGACCATGTTCCTCAAGGAAGACGGAAAGGTGGACAAGTTCAAGAAGGAGAACGGATTCCTCATGGCCGGCGTTCCTGGAACCCCTGCAGGCCTCCACCTGGCTCACGAGCGATTCGGCAGACTCCCATGGAGCGCGCTCGTCGAACCGGCTGTCCGACTGGCCGAAGAGGGTTTTTGCGTCGACGCCGACCTGGCCGCCGCCTTCGAGCGCCACGAGAAGAAGCTGTCGCGCTACCAATCGACGAAGGCCGCCTATTTCGGGAGCAGCGGCCGTCCGCTCGTGGAGGGCGAAAGGCTCGTCCAGCACGACCTGGCCGCAGTCCTGGCGCGAATCCGTGACAGGGGCCCCGACGGCTTCTACAAGGGAGAGACGGCCGAAGAGCTGATCCGCGCCGTGCAAGAAGGCGGGGGCATCATGTCGCTGCGCGATCTGGCCGGATACAGCGCCAGGGAACGAACCCCTGTCGAAGGAAGCTACAGGGGCGTCACGATCATCGGGCCGCCCCCTCCCTCTTCGGGCGGAACGATCCTGATCGAGATGCTCAACATCGTCTCCGGCATCGATCTCGAAAAGGTGAGCCACGGAGAGAGGCTCCACTACCTGGCCGAGGCCATGAGGCGGGCCTACAGGGACAGGGCTCTCCATCTCGGCGACATCGACTTCGTTTCCGTCCCGATGGAGCATCTCCATTCCCTTGGCCGGGCCCACGCCCTTCTGTGGGACATCGAGCGATCCAGGGCGGGTACGAGCCGCGGCCTCTCGTTCTCCCAAGCGGTGCAGAAGGTGGAGAAGGAGGAGGACGAGTCCGACCGGACCGACGAGGTCACCCGCCAGACGACCCACTTCTCGGTGATGGACGGGGAAGGAAACGTGGTGTCCAACACGACGACGCTGGAGCAGACCTTCGGCGGCAAGGCCGTGGCCGGCTCCACGGGGATCCTGCTCAACAACGAGATGGGCGACTTCAACTCGAGGCCCGGGTGGACGGATGATGGCGGCGCCATCGGCACGGCATCGAACCTGATCGCACCGGGGAAGAGAATGCTCAGCAGCATGTGCCCCGTGATTCTCCTGCGGGACAAGGAACCGCTGGCCGTTCTCGGAAGTCCGGGGGGGCGCTCGATCATCAACACCGTGCTTCAGGTGATCATCAACCTGGTGGAGCTCGAGCTGCCGCCTGTCGAGGCCGTTGCGGCGCCCAGGATACATCATCAGTGGTTCCCCGACCGGATCTCCGTGGAGAAGTCGCTTCCCGAGCAGGTACGAAATATCCTGGAAAATCTGGGACACGATCTCAAGGAAAGCCGCTATCAGGGAGATTGTCATCTGATCGTGGTGGATCCCGTCACGAAGGAGATCACCGGCGTCGCGGATCGACGGATCGACGGGTGGGCTGCCGCTCCCCGGAAAGGACCGAGCCGATGAACAAGGAAGGAAGAAGCGAGGAACTGGATAGAAAGCTCTCCCGCCTCAGGCAGCGGCTTCGGGAGTACGGCCGCGTTGTCGTGGCTTTCTCCGGGGGCGTGGACTCCACGTTTCTCCTCCACGAGGCCGTTGACGCGCTGGGCGCGGACAACGTGGTGGCTGCCACGGCTGTCTCCCCGACGTTCACGCGAGAGGAGAAGGAGCGGGCGATCGCGATCTGCCGGGAACTCGGCGTTCGTCATGAAATCATGGAAACGAGCGAGATGGCCGACCCGAACTTCACCCGGAACAGCGCGGACAAGTGCTACCACTGCAAGAAGGAACGCTTCGGCCGGCTCCTCGACATGGCGCGAGGTCTCGGGATCGACGCGGTCCTCGATGCCTCCCAGGGGAGCGACCTTTCGGACTACAGGCCCGGCAGCCGGGCCGTGGAGGAGCTCGGAGTAAAGACCCCCCTCCTGGAGGCCGGGTTCGTCAAGAGCGACGTGCGCGAGGGCTCGCGGACCCGCAGGCTCGTCACCGCGGACCTCCCGGCTGCCGCGTGCCTCGCTTCGCGCATTCCCTACGGGACACCGATCACCGCGAAGCTTCTCGAGCGGATCGACGAGGGCGAGAGGCTGATCCGCGGCCTCGGCTTCCGGAACTTCCGGCTGCGTCATCACGGCGATCTGGCGCGGCTCGAGTTCGCTTCCGATGAGATGGAACGAGCATTCCGGCTGAGGCAGCCGCTCGGCGAGCAGCTCTCGCAGGCAGGATGGACGTTCGTCGCACTCGACCTCAAGGGTTACAGGACCGGCAGCCTCAACGAGGCTCTCGATATCGGGAAAGCCGGGGACGGCGATTCATGAAGCGGGAAGGGAAAGCCCTGGTGGCCATGAGCGGCGGCGTGGACTCCACGATGGCTGCATCCCTCCTCATGGAGAAGGGTTTTCTCGTCGAGGGGGTCTTCATGCGCGTCATCGACTGTGACGAATCGGCCGCATCCCTGGAGGCGGAAGAGGGCGAGCCTCCGGAAGCGCGGGCCCGGGCGGCGGCCGATTTCCTCGGCGTCCGGCTGCACGTGCTCGACTTCAGGAGGCGTTTCAGGGAAGCGATCGTCGATCCCTTCGTCGACTCCTACTGCTCCGGCTCGACGCCCAATCCTTGCGTGCGATGCAACCGGATCGTCAAGTTCGGCTGGCTCTCGGAGTTCGGACGCGGCATCGGCTTCGAGCGTCTGGCAACGGGACACTACGCCCGCATCGTTCCCAGGGAGGGAGCGAAGGGGTTCGAGCTCAGAAGGGGGCACGACTCCGAGAAGGACCAGTCGTACTTTCTCCATGCCATCCCGGCGAACCGTCTCGAGCGGATCCTCTTTCCCCTCGGCGAGCTGGACAAGGAAACGGTGAGGCGCCTGGCCGCAAAGCTGGGCGCCCCGACGGCGGGGCAGCCGGAAAGCCAGGACATCTGCTTCATCCCCTGCGATGGATACGAGGCGTTCATCCGCAAGGAGAATCCCGACGCCTTCCAGCCCGGTTCGATCAAGGACAGGGCCGGCAACGTGCTGGGAAGGCACAGGGGGCTTCCGGCCTACACGGTGGGACAGCGCCGGGGGCTCGGTGTCGCATCCACGGAGCCCTACTACGTGCTCGCGCTCGATTACCGGAACAACGCGTTGAAGGTCGGGCGGAAGGACGAGTTGAAGAGCGCCTCCTTCGAGGTGAAGGAAATCAACTGGTGCTCCATTCCTCCACCGTCCGGGCCGATCGAAGCCGCCGCCCAGATCCGCTACAGGCACGAGGGATCGCTCGCCGAGATCTCCCCCCTCGGTCCGGACAGGCTGCGCGTTTCATTTCTCGAATCGCAGCCGGCCGTCACGCCGGGGCAATCGGCTGTCTTCTATCGCGGCGACACGGTGCTCGGCGGCGGGATCATCGCCGGAGACGAAGAGATCGAATGAGAGATCGAGGCGTGCCCTGATCCTCACTTCCTTTCCCAGATCTCGTACCGCCTGAACAGCCTCGATCCGGCTGTCCTCTCGTAGTGCGCCCGGATGTAGAGGCAGACGAGCTCCGCGTCCCGGCTGAGGCTCGCCCCCCCCACCGAGACGACGGGTCCGTGAAGCTCGCCTTTTTCCAGGACAACGAATCGCGGCTTCCTCTCTTCGAGAGCCTCGATCACGAGGCGCTGGATCTCGTTGTTGCGGAAGTAGTAGAACGGCTCGACGAAGGGAACGGCGGGAGGGCGGTCGGCCAGGAAGTAGACCACCGGGCAGAAGGGACCGCAGAACAGCGGCTCGTCGGGACCGCACCCCTTCCGGATCTCCCTGACGACAAGCCTCAGGTCGGCGGCTTTCTCCTTCTCCCAGTAGATGCCGGCTCGATCAACGGCCATGGGATCCTGAAAGGCGCACCTGTTCCTGATGGTGCCGGGCAGCACCGAGTCGGAGCGGATCAGGAAGAGGGTGCAGCAGACAGGCAGGAGCGCCGGAACGGCTGCGGCAGCCGCGAGAAACCAGCCTGCTGCTCGAGGCAGGCGGCCCTTCCCCTGCCTGCACCAGCGTGCCGCGTAGACGAGGATCATCGTCGCAGCCATCAGAACGAGCGGTGCGGCCTGGAGAAAGTGGTTGAACGTGGGCGTGATCTTCACCTGGTTCAGGACAGGCAGCCCGAAAACGGCAACGGCCAGGCTCTCGAGCGTACCCTCCCGGTTTCTCCTTCCTCTCACGGCACCGACGAGAAGGATGATGCAGAGAAAAAGAAAGACGAATGGGCCCGAGGGGATCATCGCGGCGAAGAGCAGGTCCTTGATCCTTCCCGCATCGAGCGCGGCAAGGAACTCGGGAGGCTCCACTGCACCGGCGAACCGCGACACATTGACCGTGCGCTGAAGCTCCGCGGCGAAGACATCGCCGAGGCTGCCCGAGAGCAGAACGCCCAATATCACGGGCAGGACCGCGATCAGGGCACCGGCTGCGAAGGCTGTCAGCTTCCTGAAAAAGAGCGGCACATCGGCCTTCGGCCTGTCCAGGAAAAGCTCGAGGGACAGCAGCAGCCCGAAGGAGAGGGCGGCGAAGACTCCGGCATCGACGCGGAAGAGAGAGCCGGCCCCGATTATTGCGCCGGCGACCAGGCACCTCTTCAGTGACGGCGAAGAACGGTAGAAGTAGTAGGCCAGGAGGTTGACGACAACAACAGCCTGGAAGAAGCTCTTGTGAAGCGCGCCGTGGGCCACGACAACGGCACAGGCGAGAAAGACCGCCCATCCCCGGGGAAGGACCCTCTTCCCGGCGAGATAGAGCGCGGCAGCCACGACTCCCCTGAGACAGAGGAAAAGCGCCGCCTGCACCTTGAGCGACGATCCAAAGAGGGTGAACAGCATGGCGATCAGGTAGTAGCGTCCCGGACCGTAGGGGGCCAGAAAATCCGATCCGTAGGCTCCTCCGTCGATGATCCGGCACGCTTCCGCGGCATAGAGGCCCTCGTCGAAAGGATCGAGCCCGCGATCGAAGTAGAGTCCCGTGTAGAACAAGGCAGCCAGGCCGACGCCGAGGGCCAGAACGACGTCGATCCTCCGGAATCGAAAATCAACGGAACCGGACCGCTCCGAAGCATCCTTCGAGCAAAGCCCGCCCTCTTGATCGTCTCTCTGTTGTTCCAGAGCGCACATCCTCCGAATCACGGTGATACGATATCAACGGCGATCCCTATCTGCATGAAAAAAACGAGACAGTGTCGACGGCGATCGTCCTCTTTGCGAAAATACGCCGTTGCTCAAACTGGATTTGGTTCGAATCGAGGTGAAAAATGACGATTATCTCATTGCTCCTGAGTTCAGTTCTCCTGATGGCAGGCACGGCTCTTCCGGAAGAGATCCCGACGCCGGCGGCACTCGGCTCCGAGACGGCTGCCGACAGCGGATCGGACACCTACGCGCTCACCATATCCAAAGGGGATCGTTTCACTCTCACGGTGATGAGAAAAACAGCATCCTCCATGATGAACCAGGTCAGCCATGAGTCTTACGGCATGAGATTCGACATGACCTGCGTGAAGATCGGAGAGGACGGCTCGATCCACCTCGAAGCCGTGATCAAGCGGCTCTATCTCCACAACGAAAGCCGCTCCGGGAAGCAGTATTTCGACTCGGATGCGGAAAAGAACGACACACCTGTTCTGGAGGCCGTGGCCAAGGCGCTGCTGGGCCGCAAGTTCAACGTCCAGCTCACACGGAGCGGCTGCTTCGAAAAGGTGACCGGCCTTGATTCCCTGTCCAAGGAGTTCCTCTCGAACCTGGAAGAGAAGCCGATGGTCAAGTCGATCGCCTCCTCCATGGTCAAGGGCTTTCTCAGCGAGGGGGTTCTCGGTGAGATCTGGTCGATCTACTTCTTCCCCCGGCCCGATGCCGCGGAGCCGGCCGGGACGCCGCACAAGAAGTCCTTCGATCTCCCGGTGATCGGGACGCTCGACTACACGATGACGTCCACGGGAGATGGAACGGCCGAATACGAGGGAGTCGAGTGCCCGAAAGTCTCTCTGCTGTTCAACAGCGCCGCCGTTCAGGCCAAGAAGACCAAGCTGAGGAACAGGGACATCATCCTGAGCCAGAAGCCGGCCGTCTTCAAGGGAACGGCATTCCTCGATCCGCAGAGCGGCCTGCCCCGTTCCATCGAGTTCGAATCCAAGGTGAGCCAGATCCTGGAGATTCAGGGGCAGGAACGATTCCAGAAGGTCTTCCAGACGGTCACCTGGAAGTCCGGTTCTGCGGGGAACGAGGAGGGCGGAAAGAAGTAGCGGGATCCTTGCCCCCCTCTTCCTTCCTCTCGCGGCGGAAGGTTGGCATCTCGTCGGAACCTTGCTTCGGCTCCGGCCGATTCCTGACTCCGCGGGAACGCGGCTGGCCGTTCTTTCGCGACGAGCCGTTCATCCCCGGCCGCCGCGGGTGGGGTGTACGGATCAACTTCTGCAGCTCGGCAGGAACCTTCTCCTTCGGAACCTCGCGAATCAGGGACTTGATCCGTTCGATCCTCTGGCGCAGCGGCAGCGAGAAGAGCCCTTTCATCTTCTCGGCGGGCACCCCCATCTCGAGCAGCCTTCGACGCATGTTCGCCTCGAAGAAGAGCCGCTTCCTCTTGTCTCTCGCCGAATCCGGAAGGTCCTTCAACGCCGTCAGCTGCTCGGGTGTCAGGTCGGACAGCCGCCTCAACGCTCCGGGCATCCCCCTCTCCCGTCTCTGCCTGTTCAGCTCGAAGTGGAAGGGGCGGGCCTTCATGTTCTTGAGGCGTTCCATCTCCACTGGCGACAGGACGCCCTCGAGGGCATCGAGGCATCGTGTCTTCTCGAGCTCGACGACGTGGGAGATCCTTTCCCGCGGGGAGAGGGACATGTGGCGATCCCACTCCCGCCGGCTGATCGTCTCCTCCTCGAGCAGGCGAGCCAGGATTCGATCGGCCAGCTTGCAGTTCTCCTTCTCCAGGGCTCTCTGAAGCCTCCGGCTCGTGTCTCCTTCGGGAGGACGCTGGCGGGAAGTCGGGGGGAGCCTCTTCTCCTTGATCTGCCGGGCCTTCTTCTCGATCTCCTCCTTCAGCAATGCCCTGATACGTTTTTCCCTGTCCTCGGGCGGCAGGAGGTTCAGCTCTCTCTGATGCCTCTCGATGAGCGCCTCCCGAAGCCGGACCAGCTCGTCATGCCTCTGCTTCAGCTTCTTTTGTTCCTCGGGGGATCGCTTCTTGAACTGCTCGTACTTCTTCTCGAGGTGCCGCCGCTTCTCCTCGGGAAGGTTCTTCCACCGCTGCCTGTTCTTGGCACGAGTGCTCGGTTTCTCCTTCTTCGCGCCCTTCTTCGAGCCGTTTTTCTCCCCGTCGGCTACTGCCGGCAGGGAGACAGTCTCGTCGCTCACCGGCAAGGGCCGAGCCGGGACCGGCGGGCAGGAAAGCCAGAACATGGCGAAGAGGGCGATAATGGATGTCAGGCACCTCACTGGACACTCTCCTCGCCGCCCAGGGCCAGATACAGTTCGTACTCCATGGCAAGGTCGAGGTTCTCGCCGTACTCTTCGAGCATCTCCAGGTTTTCCATGAGATCGAGGTTTTCGATCAGGTCGCCCTGCGCCAGGGAAGTGGAATCCGTCCCACCGCCGCCGGCAGGAAGGTCAACGGACGGCGCCTTGAAGAAGAGAAGGGTGAGAGCCATCAGCAGTGCGGCCGCCAGGGCAACGGCTGCCCGCCTCACGATGCTGCGGACCTTCTCTCGCGCTCGTTCGTTCCCGAATGCCGCCATCGTCCTTGTGGTGAAATCGTCCGTCGGCTCGATCCCGGGAAGAAGATCGAGCAGTGCCCACGATTCGACATGGCTTCTCAGCGTGCGACGGCAGCCGGGACAGCTTTTGATGTGCTGCTCCAAAGCGGTGCGAATCTCGTCACGAGCTTCCGACCCCTCGCTCATGGACTCGATTTTCAGCTTGATCACATCTTCACACTTCATCATTCGCCTCGATCTTCAAGTAGCGGTCGAGCCTTGCGCGAATCTTCTCGCGGGCGCGGAACAGCACCGACTTGACCGCTTCGACACTCATGCCCATGATATCAGCGACCTCGTTGTACGACAGATCCTGGTACTTGTTGAGGACAACGGCAAGCCGTTGCTTCTCGGGCAATGCCAGCACCGCCTCGCGGACATGGTGCAGCAGCTCCGATCGTTCCATCTCTTCCATCGGAGTGGCTGCCTTCCGGTCAGGAAAATTGAACTCCCTTCCGTTTTCGCCCCGGAGCACTTCCAGCGAGACGGCTTTCTGCTTCTTCCGTGTTTCGGATTCGTTGACAACGAGGTTGACGGCGATCCGGTACAGCCACGTCTTGAAGCGCGCCAGGGGTTTGTACGTCTTTCTGGCCCTGTAAACTCTCAAGAACACCTCCTGTGCCAGGTCCTCGGCGCGGGCCGCATCACCGAGATAGCGATACACGATGTTGATCACTATCTTCTGGTAGAGTCCGACCAGAGCGGCGAAGGCTTCCTCATCACCGGCCTTCACCTTGAGCATCAGTTCCTTGCCTCTGTCCGGACTGTCGGCACGGGTCATGCTCGAACCCAGAACATTCGATCATTCATGATTATATGAACCATCCTTGACGCACTTTTGTTTCTCGAATTAATCCCGTGCTCGAAAAAAACATATCGTCCTGCCGGTAAAACGTTTAGATCTACAAAAATCGAAACCGCGGCAGGGGGGAGAAGATCAGGAACGGCTTCCCCACGATATCTTCCCGGCGCACGGCCCCGTAGTGGCGGCTGTCATGGCTCTCGCTGCTGTTGTCTCCAAGGAGGAAATAGCAGTTTTCCGGGATGGAAAACGGACTCGGCACGCCGTACTCCCCTCGCGACAGGTAATGGATATCCCTGTCGATCTCGACGCGGCGAAACAGGGCCTTCACCCCGCTGGCTCCGAAAGCAGGATTGTTGCTGATCTCGTTTGGATCGGCGTTGTTTTCGTATTCGTAGCGACAGATCAGCTTTTCGTCGCAAAGCAGAAGCACCTGGTTGTCCACGTTCATGAAGCGGATCAGGCAGCTCTCGCCCGGTTCGAGACCGGGAAAATCCGTGATTGCCCGCGATTCCACCTCCGTGTTCCTGACCTCGTGCGTCAATCGGCCTCCTCCACCGGAATCACGGGTCAGGAGTTCGAACCGGAACAGATCGACACCTTCCAGCAGGCTCCCCGTGACAGCGCCCCTTCCAGGCTCCATTATCTCGCACTCGAGCGTCAGGCAAATGTCCCTGATCCCGGGGAAGACGCCGCCGTGAGGTTCGTTGTTCTCGTCGAGATAGAGATCGGCGATCTCGGTCACGGAATAGGAAAGGCTGAGATCGCGGCCCTGGACGCCGGGCCGGGATGCGCTGAGGACCAGCGCTTCATCCTCGATTTCCATCAAGCCGCGGCGCGCGGGCTCGACGCCTTTTCTCTCTCCCTTCTCGATGGAGTATGCGTTCCACTCGGTGAAGAAATTCTTGTCGAAATCGGCGCGGTAGACCGGTATGAGCAGTTCCTCGATTTCGTCGAGGCTCTTCCTGAAAAGCTCCGGCTCCTTCTCTCCGACCCAGATATCGCCGTCCCGGATCGAGAACTTCTCCCCCGGAAGCCCGGCGATCCTCTTGACCACATCTATCCTCTGTCCGTCCCCGGCCAGCCGTTCCTTCTCCCCGGCCTGGTTCCTGTCCAGTGAGAACACAACCACGTCAAACCGCTCGGGCCCGAACAGATCGTAATGCAGCTGGAAGACGGCGACCTTGTCGCCCATCTCCCTGTCGCCGTGAAGGAGCGGCTCCATCGAGTCGGTGGGCACGGTGAAGCCCTTCACAACGAACAGCTTGATCAGGACGGCGCAGAGGACGCAGACGAGAAAAAGGAAGAGAGGACGCCGGAGGAAGCGAAACCGGGATGAAGGCTGATCCCCGGGCTGCGCACCATTCTCCCGTGCTGCTCCGGACTTCTCGCCGCTCAAGGAAACACCCCCCTATTTCAGCAGTGCCATGGCGATCAGGAAATAGATCAGGAATCCCAGGAGATCGTTCATCGTGGTAAGCACGGGCCCGGAGGCATAGGCCGGGTCGACCTTGAGCCAGAGGCAGGCGAAGGGTAGAACCGTGCCGAGTACGGCGGCAAAGACGATTGCCCCGAAGAGGGCCAGGGCAACGACGTATCCGATCTGGCTGTAGAAGATGAAAACGGTGCTTCCGATGAGCAGCCCGCTGATGCAGCCGATGGCGGCAGCGAGGTACACCTCCTTTATGAGAAGCCTCATGAAGATGGCGGAGCTCACCTCTCCCGTGGCCAGGCCGCGGACCATCACGGTGGAGGACTGGATCCCCACGTTGCCTGCCATCCCCCCGATCATCGGGATGAAGCAGAGAAGAAGAGTCCAGAGAGAATCGGTCCTTTCATCCTGCGGTCCTTCGAAGAGGACCTCGAAGAACTGGATCAGCAGCGCGGCCAGAAAGGTGCCGACCAGCGTGACCATGAGCCACGGCATGCGTGCGGCGAGGCGGCGGTGGAACGGCTGCTGGGTCGGATGGATGACGACTTCACCAGCCATTCGATAGATATCCTCGGACGACTCCTCCTCGATCACGTCGATGATGTCGTCGAAGGTCACGATCCCCTTGAGGCAATTGCCGTCATCCACAACCGGAATCGAATGATAGTTGTACCGACTGAGGATGCGGGAAACTTCCTCCTGGTCCATGTCGAGTGGAACGGAGACGATCTCGGTCTGCATGATCTCGCCGATGCTCTGATTCAGCTTGGCCTGCAGAAGCTCCCTGACGGACACGACACCGACCAGTCTCTCCTCTTCATCGAGGATGTAGATGTACTGGATCGAATCGGCTGTCTCCGACGTCTTGATCTCGAGCAGCGCCGAGCGGACCGAGTGGCCGGGACGTGCCGACTCGAACTCGCTGGTCATGACCCCGCCGGCCGTGTCGGGCGAATAGGTTGTGAGGTCCTGGATCTGGGAAGCCAGCTCCTCTTCCACGCGCTGCAGGATCTGCGGATGATTCTCGCGGTCCGAGAAGCCGATCACATCGGCGGCCTCGTCGGGCGGAAGATAGTTCACGATCGCTGCAATCCGTTCCGGAGAAAGATCTTGGAGAATCTGTATCGCCGGAATCTCATCCAGCTCAGATAGCAGCTCCGCTCCTTTATCATCACCCAGGGCAAAGAATATCGAACGTCGGATCGGCTCTCGTAGCCGAGTGAATATCTCTGCGATGTCCTCGATACGGGTACCCTCGAGGAGATTCAGGATTTCCTCGTTGGTGTACTCTTCATCGAGGTTGAGCATCTCGATGAGGTTTTCTATGCGGACAGATTCTTCCGTCACGCGCCCGTCCTTTCAGAGATTGCGTTAACTCTTTGCAAAATAAGACTCAACGATTATAGGACAGAGCCAAATCGTTCGGAATTAAAAAACCCGAGTCTTTTATAAAATCTTGTATTCTGCCGAATTAATCTGATGTATATACAGGTGAAACCAGGGATTCGATCCCTGATGAGCAATAAACAGCAGGATCAGCAATCATGCCGGACTCTACTGAAAACGTTCTACTCGAAAACGTTCTCAAAGGATACGACCAGCTGCGGCAGTTGAGGCGCCAGATCGGCGAAGGAAAGCTGGCGCCCGACGTGATGCAGAGACTCCGTCGGGAGTCGCGCAAGAAGATCAACGAGATCAGCAACGAGCTGAAAGGACAGACCTGCTCGGGTCCGCTGTCTCAGCTCTTCAGCCGCTACAAGCTGGACAAGTACCAGATCGTGCTCGTCCTGGCGCTGCTCAGGCAAAAGCTCTACGCCGACGATCCTCATCTGACAGGAAGGGATCTGCTCAGGTTCCTTTTCGACAACTCCTTCGACATGCTTCGCGGCCTCTCCTACATCGAGGAATCCTCCGTGCTGTCCTCGGCAGGCATCATCGTCCCCGAGACGGAGAACAGTCTCGGCGACGAGCTGCTCACAGCCCGGTTCCGCCTTGCCGACCGTGTCTTCAACATGATCGCCGGCCTCTTCATCTCCCACAAGGGAGCCGCCCTGTCCGAGACGGAAGCGAGGGTGGGAGAATACGAAAGCAACCTGGACTATCTGATCGATCTCAGAAGGCTCTCCATCCTCTACCGGAAGCGGGCCACCAAGGTTTTCAACTACGACTACTGGGACGAGATCGGAACGGGCGTGGCTGATTCGGTGACCACGATCAACAAGCAGATCCAGAGCCTCAGGGAGACGATGGCGATCAGGATCAGAAACTCCGCGGCAATAGCGAAGCTTCACACCCTCTCCTTCCAGGAGAATTATCATCTCAGAGAAGAGGAGATGATCCTGCTGATCACTCTCTTTTTCCAGGAGCTCACCGAGGGAAACGCCTACATCAATTCTGTCGACCTGGTGAAGCTCATCTCGCGGAATGAGAAAGATCTCATCAGGAACAGGCGTTTCTTTTCCAAGAAGGACACCCTGATCCGCAGCAACCTGATCGTTCTCGAGGACACGGTCAACGGGAAGGATCTCACCGGAGAGATCTTCATGCCCAACTGGGCTGTCGAGCTCATGGTCACGGGAAAGACCGGGAAGGAACAGGGTTTCGACACCGACGCCCGGCTCGACTTCCACAACTACCTGAAGAACCTCGATTCTTCCGATGACTTCTTCGACGAGCTGGATGAGTAGAAGGCAAACCTCTCGCTTATCCGTACATTTATTTCATCGATCTCGTAACGTAACGAGGAGTCGTCCGAGGGGATCTGGCAGGGCGCAGCCTGCGATTCGACCGTCACCGCATCTTGCAGGGATATCCGAGAAGCCTCATCTTCTTCTGTCTCATATCGGGATGATTGCTCAGTATCGAGATCCAGCCCCTGAGCATCCGCGACTCGAGACCGGGCTTCAAGCGAACGGAAAGGCTGTACCGCTCTCCCTGGCGCATGGTCTCGAGCGACGTCTCCACGAACTCCCGGCACGAACCTTCGACGGAGATCTCGAAGATGTCGTAGGGGATTGACGGTGCCAGGTTCTTCACGTCCAGCACGAGGGTCTTGCCGCTTTTCCTGTCGAAAACTCCGAAATCGAGCCGGCTGCCCACATCGATGCCGTTCAGGCTGAATACGACCTTGGGAAGAACGTGCATCTTGAAAGGGATGCGCAGGCTCTTCACCCTCTCGCTGGCGATGGAAGCCAGGAGGACCTTCTTCGTCTCTCCCAGGGGGAAATCTCCCTGGAGCTTCAGCTTCAACAGCAGAGGACGCCCTTTTTCCGGAGTCTCGCGGGGAGGCAGCTGTTCGGACGTGTATTTCATGTAGGCAGGAAGATTCTCGAAGCCGTCGATGGTGAAGGGGCCGATGCCTTTCGGGCTGATGAGGATTTCCCTTTCCGTCTCCCTGCCCCGGACCACTTCGCCGAAATCGACGATCTCAGGCTCCATGACCAGAGCCTTCACGATCTTTGCATGGACACGAATATCGAACCTGGAATGGGGCATCGTGTCGGTCTTGATCATCACCGACTTGTTGATCTCGCCGCTGTACCCGTGAGTGACGAACCGGACCTCGATGTAGGCCTCGGTCCCCTGCGGGATGATCCCGATATTGTCGCGGCCGCCCTTGGTGGGGATGGGCACCTCGCGGCCGTCTTCGAAGACGATGCGGGGAACGGCGCAGCCGCACCCCGAGTAGATGCTCTTCACGGCAACGGGCTTCTCTCCCGTATTGGTAAGATAGATTTTATGAACCGGCTCCTCGCCGTCGAAAACGGTCCCGAACTGCAGCGATCTCGGCCTGATCTCGAGACCGGGGACAATGACCTTGTTCTCCTCGGCGCCCTCGCTATGCCGGTGTGTTTCCTCGTCGTCGGGAAAAGCGATACCGAGGAAGCAGAATAAGAGAGAAATAAGAAACATGATTTTCCGACCTTCATCACGACGAAGAGACGAAGCAAAGATTCAGCCCGCTTGAAACGCCTGGTGGCATACACTCTTTAGCGCCGTCAGCCGGCAAGGGTTACATCAGAGCTTACTGGATGTATGTCACTAAGGATAAAAAGGTTAAACACAACCCAGCAAAGGCGTCTGTTTTATTCTGTGGTATCAAATCAACAACGGTGCTATATTTCAGCTGATCATTATCTCCAACATCTAATCCGTAGGGAGGCTAAAAATGCTCAAGAAACGTTTTTTCTTCGTTGCAGCCCTCCTGGCAGTATTCTTCCTTGTTGTGGGAGATCACCTCGTTGCCGGTGGGTGATGCGGTGGAGCCAGATCCTCGGGGCGAGGGTCAATACGGTCAGGCGGCGGCGTGAGAGTGGCGGGCGGTGGAGCCAGAGCCTCCATTCGCGTCCCGCCCCCATCATGGAAAAGCCGTACGACCATGGGCGACTCCTACCAGGCATTCCAGGAGCTCACAAGCCTTGACAACAAAAACGGAAGGCCCGTTTTCATCTACCTGACCACGTCTGATGAGCAAGCGGCTCAGAAGATCGAGACCTACGAGAACTCCATCCTCGTTAATGAAAAGTTCTGCATCGCGGCCAAGTTCTTCGATTGCTACCAGGTCGACCTGGAAGAGATCGAGGAGAACCACCCGATCAGGAAGCTGATCAAGAAGCCAAAACCCTTGACCTTTCATACCTTGCACAAGGGAAAAATCCTTTACAGCTCTAAGGTCAAACCGTCTTCATCCAATCTTTTCTCGATCTGTGAAAAGACGCTGAAGAAGAGCTTCAAGGTCTCTCTTTCGAAGATCGCCAAGGAAGAGCAGAAGCTCCTCGACCAGATCGACAAGGTCCAGATGGAGCTCAACCAGATCGAAGAGCTCCGGATCAGAAAAGGAAAAAATCTTTCGAAGAAAACCGACCTGTCTCTGAGAAAGAAGGAACAGGAGCTTTTCGAGAAAGAAATGGCCCTGAGGGATAAGGAAAAGGAGCTCTTGAACATCACCTTGCAGGACAAGAAGAAGCAGGGAAAGGACAAAACCGCGGCTCTCAAACGGTAATCTTCTGCTTCCTCTGATTCTCTGAACTACAAATTACGAAACCGGCGCCATCAGGCGCCGGTTTCTTTGTTAGGCACAAACATTGATAAGTTTTTACTCTTTCCACAGATCAGACCGGGTTATCCACAAGTGGCCCGAATAACCTGTTTACCCCATATTGCAAAGTCATTTGAAATAAATACCTTATAGAGCTACCGGGGCGCGGTCTTGTATGTTTTCCACGCACTATCCACAAGAACCTAACCGGAATCGCCCGAGCTTCCACCTCCCGCGGGAGGTTGTTCTCACGCAAAAAGACCAAGAAATAGAAAAAAGAAAAAAAAGTCCGGGAAAGAGCGTTGCAAGCAAAACGTCAATAGATATTATCTAATGTTCTTTGCAATGTTAGAAAGAAGGAACTTCGGACAGGCTCCCCGGTGGAGCCAAGACGATCCAGATCGAATTCCCATAATGGTTGACGGTTTTTATGTTGATCTTTGAATGGGGAATCAGGTACTCTGGACGCCGTTCGGGCCCTTCAACCTAGGAAAATACACCCGTCTGACACGGAATTTGCATGGAGGATATATTCTCTCTTAGAGAGAAACCTGAATATGAAACAAGATACAAGGGTTTAAGGTTTGGACCTCATACTTTATTAGGCTTATTTTCTTCTGACCTCCCCCTCAAGTATCCCACCTCGTTATGAACCAAACCTTTTACCCTTTATTTAATTACACCAGCCCCTGCAGTTCGTGCAGGGGCTGGTTTTCTATTGAAGCCGTACCGATTATTTCAGCTGATCATTCCCCATCGCCTTCGCTCTCGGACTCCCCTGATTCTTCGCTGTCCTTCTTGAGTGCTTCGCGGGCTATCTTGATGGCGCGCTGAAGCGTGGCATGGACCGTCGGCGCCGGAATGAGAAAGGCCCCGGAGTCGCCTTCCATGGCAAGGCGCAACATCCCTCCGCCTCCGTCACTGGTCCCCTCCGAACCTTTCTGGGTAGACATGACTCCAGCTACCTTCCCCGAGAAGTCGAAGACGGGAAGACCTGTTCCGTCAAAGGTCGAGATGACGGAAAACATGGGCCGCGGCTGGTAGATGGTGCCGCAGACCCGGACAGTCCCGAAATAGGGCACATAATCGAATCCCTTCGTGAACCGGGAAATACCGATGTATTCCTGTCCGATCTCGATCTGAGCCGCCTTGCTGAACTCGACGGGAACGATTTCCTTCCCCTTCAGGTCCTTGATCTGGAGAAATGAGAGGTTCAGGTTCGAATCCGTGGCGCCCAGAATCGCATCGTACTCCTCATCGTCGTCCTCGAAGAGGATCTTCAGGTTCGAGTGGCTGGCCGAGATCTCGACCTCGTCGGGAACACCCATTCCCAACCCGGGATTGAGCGCGTCGCTCGCGATCATGATCAGGCCGCCCTTGTCCACCACAACACCGGTCACTTCCAGGTTGCTTTCCTGCTCCTGAACCTGCCCCATGTAAGAGATCTTGATCTTCAGCACGAACTTGACCGTCACGAGCGAGCCGGCCTTCGACTCCAGGATCTCCCGGTAAACCGCTGCCTTGTCGTCTGCAGCTTCGACAGTCGAAGTCGAAGCGAACAGGATGACCAATGCCACGATCAAAGCTGGATACTTCATTTTGAACACTCCCTTATTGTTTTTTCTGCTTCGTTTTCTTCTTTGCCTCGTACCGGGACCAGTCCGGCTCGATGACCTTGAAGTCGGTCCGGTAATCCCGACGGATGAAAAGAGCCACGGTCTGCGGCTTCTCGTTCATGATGTCATCCATGATCTTCTCGAAAGCCGCCACATCCTTGATTTCCCTTCCCTGAACGGCCAGGAGAAGATCCTTGGTCCTCAGTCCTGCCAGGCTTGCCCATCCGCCGCCGGTCGCATCGACCACAAGGACTCCCCCCTTGTCCTTGCCCCACTTGTACTTGATTCGATCCCAGAAGGTGAGATCGCGCACGGCGAACTCGAGAAAGGACTCCTCGGCCGACGCGGCCTCGGAAGGGCCGGCCGGCGTCTCCTCGAGCTCCAGCTCGATCTCCATCCTGGTCTCGTTGCGATAGACCGTCAAGGTCGCCTTCGTCCCGGGAACGAGGTTCTCCACGCGGCGCCGCAGGATCTCCGAATCCTGAACGCGCGAAGCCTTGAGCGGCCCGCCGTTCAGGGCAACGATCACGTCGCCAGGCTGGATTCCCGCCTCTGCGGCCTTGGTCTCCCTATAGACCTGCGTCACTCGAAAGCCCTTCTTCTTTTCCAGCGACAGGGCCTTGGCCACGGAAGGCGTGAGAACCTGCGTCTTGATGCCTATCCACGCCTTGGGCAGCTCCCCTCCCTTGAAATCCGACTCGTCGGTGTCGAGGTCGATGACGGTGACCACATCCTCATCTCCCCGCCGCAGACGGAGAACAACCTCCTCGGAGCCGGAAAGAGAGGCGATCAGTTCCGTAAAATGGCTGCGCCCGGACACGGTCTTTCCGTTCATCGAAAGGATGACGTCATCCCTCTCCAGCTTCGGCTTGGCGCTGTCGGCCGGGCGGCCCGGACGGACTCCAGTGACAAGAACTCCCCGGCAGTCCGGATACTTGCGTACAAGAGCCATGTGGCTCGTGACTCCTCTCACGGTCAGGCCCCAGCTTCTGTACTCCACCTCGTCATCGAGGAACTTCTCCATGGGAGCCACCGTGAGAAGCGTCTCTTTTCTCTCACCGTCCCGTTCGAACTTGACCCGCACTTCTTGGCCGGCCTTAAATTCCGCCATTCTCTTGTAGAAAAGCGGCACCTCCTCGAAGACCTTCACGTCAACGGCCTCGCCGTCGAAGGCGTGGAGGACATCCCCCGCCCGGATTCCCGCCTCGTCCGCCGCGCCGCCCTGGACGACCCACGACACGATGGCGCCCGAGTCGAGGCCGATCATCTTGATCGGAATGATCGAGAGGCCGAACCAACCCCGAAGGACCTTCCCGTGAGTGAGCGCCTGGTTGAGCACATGGCCCGCCAGGTTCGACGGTATGGCAAAACCCACGCCGCTCCCGCCGAGCTCGTTGATGCCCACCACCTCGCCCTTCAGGTTGACGAGGGGGCCGCCGCTGTTGCCGGGCAGGATCAGGGCGTCGTGCTGGATCCATCGAGTGAAAAGCCCTGTCATCTGCCCGCTGCCGAGATCCATCTCCTCCATCTCCGTTCCCGTGAAGTTGGTGAAAACGCGCTTCACGTTGGAGACCACACCCAGGGTCATGGAGCTGGAGAGCGTCAGGGGATTTCCCATGGCCAGGACATACTGCCCCACAGCCAGTGCGTCCGAATCGCCGAGGGTGGCAAAAGGAAGACCCGTGTTCGCGTTCTTCCTTTGTTCCATCCTCAACTTGAGGACGGACAGATCCGTCAGGGGATCGTGGGCCACGACGTCGGCCTGGATCGTCTCGCCGTCCGGCAGCGTGCAGACGATCCGTGTCGTCTCCCCGGCAACGTGATAGTTGGTGAGCACGTGACCGGCCGGGCTGACGATGACACCGCTCCCCGCTCCGGGGAACTTCCTCGACCGCCCGCCGGAAAAGGACTGGCCGACGACCTGGATGTTGACCAGGGCAGGATAGACCTTGCTCTTGGCGAAATCGATGTCCGCCCTGAGCTCGTCGCTGCCGGCCGGGGCGCCCTCTGCGAAGGAAACCATCGCAGCGAGAATCAGTAGAAAGGCCACACAAAGAGATTTCATCGTTTCTCTCCTCCTACCGGTGGGGAAAATCAAAAAGCTGACGCAAGAACTGCATCAGCGGGAAGCGCAATCAATAGGTCAAACCAGGTTACCTCTGTACGGTCCAGCCTGGGATTCGTTTGAATCCAACAATCGTCGGATCCGTTCATTCCCTGATAAACGGGACTATCGCAGCCGCTCCACGACGATGTAGACAACGTGCAATCCCGCACCGAAGGAAACGAGCACAGCCTTGTCGCCGGGCTGAAGCATCGGGGCTTCGATCTCCACGAGCTCTCCGCGGATCGTGCTGTAGCGGCTCGGCTTCCGGAGCGCCTCGTAGAATGCCACCCCTGTGGCGCCGGCTGAAGTGTTGGCATACTGGGCAATGTTCGAGTAGATCTTCTGCATCGGGATGCGGAACGCCGAAGCGAGGTTCTGGTGCCCCCTGAGGTTGGCCTGATGCGGAATCAGGAGGGTGTAACGCTCTGCGACCTCGCTCAGGAATTTCTTCCTCACATCTCGCGGGATCTGGGAAACCCGGGTCTCCTCCAGCAATCCGTATTTCTCGAAGAGGTCCATTCCCAGCCCGGCATTTCTCAGGGCATTGAGATATCCGCTGTCCGGGACGATGCGGCGGATCTTTTCCAGGACCCCGGCTCCGTCCATGTTGAAATAAGGATCGATTCTCTCGTAATCGAGCGCCTTCCCATCAGGCGGGAAGGTCTTCTTCTTCAGCGTATCGATGGCCGCATCGATCTCCTTCGTCGTCTCTTCCGGGATCTCGAGCGGAATCCTGTCATGCCCCGTGATGCGACGAACGGTGGCTCCGGCCTCTTCCTTCGTTATCCTCGAGATTTCGAAGGGAGAGATGTTGCCGAGGTTCGAGTCCATCTTCATGATCGTGGCGCTGTCGTGATCCGTCACGGCGCTGTACGCCCGGAGGGCCACGGTGGTCCCCTCGGACCCCACGTTCTCTTCCGTCGTGAGGATGAAAGCCGACGCACCGTCGCCGAAGAGGAGGCAGGCGTTCCGGTCGAACCAGTCAACCATCCTCGAGGTGAAGTCACCGCCCATGGCCAGGACCACCTCGGCGCTCTCAGCGCGAATCATCTCCATACCCACGGCAATGGAGGATAGCCCCGAAGGGCAGCCGTTCTGGACGTCCATGCACCAGCAGTGGGAGACATCGATCTCGTCCTTCAATCCGTTGGCCACATGGCTGGCCACGGAGGGATAGTTCTCGCTCTGGGTGTTGCACCCGATGATGATCCTGTCGAGCCTCGTCACACCCGCTTCCCGGATAGCCTCGCGAGCGGCCTTGATGAACATATCCCGCAGGCGCTCGTCATCACTGGCCAGATACCTTGTCTCGACGCCCACGTTCTTCCTCATCCACCCGTCGGTCGTCTTGAGCAGCGGGAACATCTCGCAAAGTTCTGCATTCGAAACCGCGCGCTTCGGGAGAGCCATTCCGGTGCCGGTGATAAACACTTTTCTCATTCTATTTGTTCTCCAGGAGGCTTGATTCGCCGTATCCGTCAAGGCAGAGGCGCCTCTCCATTCTTGATTCGATTTTAGGGGTATTTACTTGACTCAACCACCCCCTATAGATTGTGGTTTGATCAA
>CAYZWU010000060.1:0-31589 GCA_964482235.1 uncultured Phycisphaerales bacterium | reverse complement strand
AGGCTCATCTCGCCTTTCAGCACGTTGAGAAGCTGCGGGATCTCATCCAGGCTCGTGTTCCTGAGAAAACGGCCGATCCGGGTGACCCTGGGATCGTTCTGGAGCTTGAAAACAGGCTCGTCGAGCGAGTCCACGTCAACAACTTCATCGAGCTTCTTGTCCGCATCGGCCACCATGGAACGGAACTTGTACATCCGGAACGGGATACCGTGCAGACCAACCCGCTCCTGGACGAAAAATACCGGTCCCTTGTCCGAGACCTTGATAAGCAAGGCGATCAGGCACCAGACCGGAAAGCCGAGGACGAGGAGTGTCAGTGACAAGGCCACGTCTATGACACGCTTGACCGACGAATAGAAGGGGCGCATGGAGGCATCCCTGATCCTGAACAGGGGAACTCCCTGACAGCTTCCCACCTCATCGCGTTCGATCGCCACGTTGTAATTGTAGCTCAGGTTGTACAGCGAGATGTTCTGCGCCTCGCAGAAGTTGATGATCTTGAAGAATTCCCCTTCCCCGGCGCTTTCGTTGCCGTTGGAAAACACGCTGGAACAGATCACGATATGGTCGAAGGGCTCCTTCTCGAAAATGGCCGGGATGTCCCCCATGCTGCCAAGAACGGGAAAACCGTGAAACTCCTTCGGATCGGTTTCTTTTCCCGGCCCCACGAAACCGTTGATCTTGATGAGCCTTCGCCCCGAGGAAAAGCGCTGCGCGAATTCCTTGATCTGATCGCTGAATCCAACGAGCAGGATCCTGTGGATGTAAACGTTCTTGGCGGCCAGGTCCTGCTCGAACGACTGGAGAAGGCGGCGTACGAGCAGCATCATCGGGACCGAAAGGACGGCCGAGATGATGTAGACCGCTCGCGACAGGAGCATCGACCGTTCCATGAATGAAAAAACCATCAATGCAAAAAGAGCGATCGTCCCTGCCGACAGGATCTCCCGTATCTGGCCGAGCGGTGAATCGATCCCCTGGAGCCCCATGTCGTAGACCTTCGCGCGCCAGAGCAGGAACACCCAGGAGCCGGCCAGAAGAAATGCAGCCATCAGGTAGAGGATGATGTTGCCTTCGCCTACCTCCTTCAGGGGTAGGAGATCCGTTCGGAACCGGATGAAGAAGGCGAACATGAAGCAGCTGATGATCGACAGGAAATCCGCGACAGCGAGACAGAATCCCATTCTGAGCCAGAGACGGGCGATGCTGGATAGAGCCGTATCCAGACCCGTTTCCGCGTCTCCATCCGTCTCCCCGACGGAAACAGGATCGGTTGAACCGTTGGGATCGGGATCGAGACCGTTCTCGGCGGTATTCTCATGTTCTCTCACAGTTTCCTGCATCGGATCGATTTCTCATTCCTGAGGGAAAAAAATCATGAGAGCCGCGTTTCGATACGCTCGACAGACTTCTTCCATGCCCGTACGGCAAGATTATAGCGCAATCCTCACTCTACCTGTCAATGCCGACGGGGGGAAAAACAAGATCCCTGAAGAATTCGTCCGGGAACCGGCGCCCCTACTCCCGATCGCGCACGATCTTGTCGAGCAGGTAGTCGACCAGGATCCCGACGACGTCGTCCAGCGAGGCTTCGCCAAGGGCATCGCATGAGGCTTTCATGTACAGCTTGAGCCGGCTGTCCAGCTCCGCCTCCCGCGCCGCCGTCAGCGGCTCGAGGAGGTCGCGCTCCCTCCTGACGGCGATGGTGTACGCCGCGGCCGCGCGGACCGGCGGATGCTCGTGGGTGAGCGCCTTCTCCAGCACGGCATTCACCTTCTCCCGGTCCTCGATGTAGACGAGGCCGACGATCGCATGGGCCCTCAGCTGCCCGTCCTTCTCCTTCTCCGCCGTCTTGAGGACAAGGGTCTCGATCCTCTTGACCCCGCGCCCCGTCGAGGCCAGGGCGCGGATCAGATCCCACTTGACCCTCTTCTCCTTCTCCTTGGACCATTGCTTCTGCAGCAATTTCACCGATTTGGGCTCGGCGAGCTGCTCCAGAGCCACAATAGCCTCGCTGCGCACGTCGGGCAAGGAGTCGGACACAAAAGGTTCCACCACCTCCCAGAACTCCGGCGGAGAGGTCCGCCCGATGTCGTGAAGGATCTCGCAGAGTCTTTGCCCGCCGCCGTGCTTGATCCACCGCGACGTGAGATAGATGCGCACCACCTCCATGGCGCGCTTGTCCGGAGTGACGATCAACGACGCCAGGTTGCGCCTCAGGCCGCCCCCGCGATTGCCGCGCCCCGTGGTCTTGATCTCCTCGAGCACCGCGTCGAGCTCATCGCCGCTCAGCGGGCGGGGAGCGCTGCCGCCTCCGCCGCCGCCCGGCCGGGTCACCTTGTCGTAGACCAGCCGCCGCGGAGCCCGGGCGCTCGATCGGAGCGACCACTTGAAACCAGGGTCGTTCTTGCGAATCGCCTCCACCAGGCACCACTCCAGCTCGCCCGGTGTGATCATGTAGGCCACCGAATGGGTGATCTTGCCGTCAGGGGAGAGAAAGATGTGGTTCGGCGCGATCATATCGCCGGCGACGGTGTTTCCCTCCTCGCCCTTCATCCCGAGCACGAGACGCCGCACCTCCTTCTCCACCTCCTGATGGGAGGAGCACCGGATGTTGCCGGCCCGCGGGCAGGTCTTGGTCCCCCCCCTGTGATAGAACTTCGAGGCGAAGAGGTTCACCATCTTCTCCGAGAGCTGGACGATCCGCTTGTCCCTGTAGTGGTTTCGAGCGAGATCCTCGCAAACCCATTCCCCATCCATGTTGACTGCGATGAAGATCGGCTTGTTCTCCGCCTTGGCCTTGGCCAGGGCTTCGTCGAACGACGCTTCCCACACGATCCCGCCAGCAGGCCGGGCCAAGGGATTGAAAAGCAGGGCAGTCAAAGCCGCTGCAAAGAGAAATCCGATACGCATCGTCTTGGTCCTCGAAAAAGACTCACTCCCTCACAGGTGTCAGAACGAGCCCGCTCAGCCCGCCGCGAGGGACGTCGAAATCCATGGGTGCAAAAGTCGCCCCGTCCTCGAAACTGCCGAAAAGCCTCGCCTTGTATGAACCGGCAATCAGCTGATCGGTTTCGAATTCTCCCGTTGAGGCATCGACGGAGGTCCACTTCGAATCGCCGTCCCTGTCCGTCGGTTCGATGCTGAGCCCCAGCCAGCGGGACGAATCGGCGCCGGCCGGAAGGATCACGCGGCCCGAGACCGGCGCGGGCTGCACGAGAAGCAGCCTGACAGGACCGGCCACGCTTCCGTACTCGACGCGCACGTTTTCCACCGGGATGCACGGCAGCTCGCGAAACGAGGTTTCCACCTTGAAAACGCCCTCCGGCACACCGGTGAGACGGAACCGGCCGTCCAGGTCGGTCACTGCACTGAACCGGATCGAGTCGATTCCCGTCTTGTATTTAGTGTTGACCCTCACGTTCACGGCCTTGGCGGGGCTGCCGTCGTTCTCGTAGACCACCTGCCCCTCCAGAACGCCGGTGAGGATCTCGAAATGGACCTCGGTGGGAAGGTTCTCCTCCACCTTGACCTCGCGGCGCAGTGAAAAATCGTTGTTTCCCGACACGCCGGGCAGGCTGACGATCCTCAGGCTGTGATCGCCCACCGGCACCTCGCCCAGATCGAAGAGCCCCGTGTTCCCCACGGTGGCGGACAACGACTTCCTGCCGGCTCTCATGCTGACCTGGGCGCCCACGGCCGGCTTGCCGTCAACGGTGATCGCCCCGGAGACGCTTCCCACGGGCCCCTTCTCCTTCTCGGCCAGGTTGATCTCCACGAATGCCGTTTCTCCGGACACGACCTCGACCCTCTCCTCCTTGAGCGGTCCGTTCTCCATGACCTTCACCAGGTCGAGGGGGTCCTTGTCGAGGAGGCGCTTGAGCACGCTCACCTGCCACTTGCCCGGGCTGAGATGGTTGATGCGGAACTTCCCTTCCATGTCCGTGACCGTGACCCGCATCGTGGCCGACAAGGGGCTGTCGATGCCCCTCGGGAAGGCGGAGATCATGAACGGCGCCTCGTGCGGGCTGCCGCCGCGATGGACCACGCCCTCGAGCACGCCCGAATCCTCCATGAGAAGCACTGTCTCCTTGCTTTCGGGCACCTTCAGCTCGCCTGCCGTCAGGGCATAGAGAGGGTGGGAAGCCGTGATCTTGTAATGGCCGGCCGAGAGGTTCGGGAAGGAGGCCGTTCCCGAACCATCGGTTTTGGTTCGCGAAAGCTTCATCGGATCGAACCAGAAATCCTTGCCCCGGCTGATGCTCACGTCAGCCCACTCCACGGGGGATTTGTCCTTCTTGCGGAGCACGACGACGCTGGCCGGGTAGGCGGTCTCGAGGGTGACCTCCTTGACCTGCGGCTCCTCGTTCATCCGGAGATCCTCGACCTTGGCCCCGTACCCCTGAGCGGAGAGGAGAAGCTCGTAACGGCCCTTGGGCAGACCTTTGACGACGATGACGCCTTTCTCGACGTGATCGATCCTGTCCACCGGCACGACCGGGGGATGAAGTATCATGATGTCGATGTCGCCTGACTTGTGTCGGATCTTCAACCTGACGTCATCGATGTTGTTCCCGTCCTCGTTCCGCACGACGACGCGCAGGTCATGGGCGGAAGGCATGACGAGGGTCGGCGGCTCGAGCTCCGGATCGAAGGGCCCCACGACGGTCCACGGATCCTCCTCGTAGAGCCTTGCCGCGGCAAAGGCAGCCAGGCTCGGCAAGCCCTCCACGGTGAATTCGCCCTTCTCGTTGCTCTTGACTCCCGGCTGAAGGATGATGAACTCGGCGATGCCGTAGAGGGGGCCGGCGCGCACGTCCGCTCCGGCCACCGGATTGCCGTTCACGTCGACGATCTTGCCCTTCAGCACCACCCCGGTCTCGAGGACGATGGTACCCACATCGTGCTCGCCGCCGTCACCCGTCCCCACCGGTCCCTTGCGGTTGGTCATGAAGCCGATCCGGTCCGCGATCACGGTGTGCAGCCCGAGGGGAACCCCTTCGAGACGGAACTTTCCCTCGGCATCGGTGTAGGTGGTGGGAAAGGGAAGCCTTTCGGCAATCGAGGCAAAGGCGACAGGCATGTCGATGACGAAGCTCCGATTCGAATCCCGGATCAGGAAGGAGCATCCCTTCCTGTAGTCCTGCACCCCGGAGACGAAGATGATCGGCGGAAGCTCGGTGGAGCGAATCCTGGCTCCCTGGATCGGAGTACCCTGAGAGTCCGCCACCCTGCCATAGATCACCGAGCTGGCACTCAGGACGATATCGCCCAGATCCACCGTTTCTCCAGCCCCGGGCGCCGAATCGAGAAACCGGGCGGTGGGACGCGATCCGCCGATATCGAATCCCAGAACGTGAAACGCCAGGGGCTCGAGCCCGGTCAGCCGGAACGTCCCGTCCTCGGCTGTCCTTGTCTCGCTCTCCTTGAAATCCCTGGGAGTGTGTATCTCCTCGCCGGTGAACAGGCCGGTATCAGGAAAAAAATCAGCGACCGACGCCCCGAAAACTTCCACGCAGATGCCGGGCACCGGGATTCCGTCAACCTCGACCAGGCGCCCGGTGACCCCTCCCAGCAGCTTGCGGTACGACGCAGGGATCGGGTCCGCCTCATCGCTGTTCGCCTCGCCGTCCTCCACCAGGCTGCGTTCCGCTCCTCCGGTCCTGCGCTCCTGCTCCCCCTGGGAAGGGCCGCTTTGCTGATTCGCCTGCATTGGCCGGCCGTCTGCCGGAATGTGCCCCTCATCGCCCGGATCGTCGCCCGAGAAGAGCACGAATGCCGCGCCGACGATCGCCACGGCAAAAACAAGTAGTATCGCTATCAGAATGTTGTGATGCATCGCGTCCGAACCTTTCTCAGAAACGTGGGCGCCGCCGGATTTCCTCTTATCGTATAGGATCGACCCTAACGTTGCAAAAAAACGTCGCGCACTGGTCGCAACGGGTCGCGCACTGGTCGCAACGGGTCGAGCGCGGTTCACCACGGATTGAGCCGACGTTTTTTTGGGATCGTTACGGTAAACAGAGAGCGGAGAAGGATCCCTCTTTCAAAATAATATTCAAACATCCCGATAAAGCAACGGCTGAAATATCATTCCCTCGGGGCACCCGCGGCTTCGTGCCGGACATGAGGCAGCGGACCGCAGTAGAAATCGATCATTCATTCGGGTTAAATTCGTTGAGAGCAACGACCGGATAAACCGCCTCGAGGGCTGTGCATGAAGATCACCGCGAAACATCTCCTTGTCCCGGCTGCCGCCCTTCTCTGCCTCCTCGCCTTCGAGCTCTCCCTCGGCGTCTGCGTGCAGGAGGACGCCTTCATCTCCTTCAGGTATGCCAGGAACCTCGTTGACGGACACGGCCCGGTCTTCAATACGGGCGAGCGGGTGGAGGGTTACACCAACTTCCTCTGGGTTCTTTTCATCGCGGCTGGGATGAAGGTCGGTATCGATCCCGTGGGGCTGGCCAGGTGGCTCGGCGCCTTCTTCAGCCTGGCGCTTGCCGTCGCCGTCTACTGCACGGCGCGCCGAGGCTCCGGGGACAGGATCAGCGGCGAATTCCGCGGTTTGATCGCCCTTCTGCTCTTCTCCTTCGCCCCTTACATGGGCGTGGAAGCGGTGGAGGGTCTCGAGACCCTGTTCTTTTCCTTCTGCGTCTTCATGGGGGTGGCTCTCTCCCTGGAACGGCGAAGGGGTTTCCCCTGGGCCACTCTTTTCCTCGTCCTGGCAGCGCTGACGCGGCCGGAAGGCGTCCTCGTTGCCGCACTCGTCTACTCGGGCTCCGCATTATTCAGGCTGAAGCATCGTCTGCCCCTGCTGGGGATCGCCGACCTGGCCCATCCCGCCCTCTTCCTCGTCTGCTACGCCCCCTACTGGATCTGGCGGTTCGGCTACTACGGCTACCCCTTTCCCAACTCCTTCTACGCCAAGACAGGCGGCGGCATCGGCCACGTCGTGTCGGGCCTCGAGTACCTGGGACGCTATCTCCTCCTCAATCCCGCGATCTCCTTCATCTGCCTCGCCGCACTGGCCGCTCTCGCCATCAGGCTTGTCGGGATCAGAGGGAAGGAAACCGATCCCGGCAGACGAGCCGGCAGTCCAGGCGAGTCAGGGGAAGGGCCCGGTAGCTCCAGCCCCGGTCCCGCCCCGTGGATCCTGGGAACCGTCCTGACCGGTTATCTCCTCTACATCATCAGCGTGGGCGGCGACTTCAAGAAGACCTTCCGTTTCATGATCCCCCTGCTCCCGCTCCTGGCCGTGATGATCGAGAGGATCCTCTTCTCGCCGCGGTTCAGCCCGCTCCGGCTGATCGGCTGCCACGAGAACCCGGCCCGCTTCAGGATCTCGATTCTTCTCCTTGCCGCGGCCGTCGTCCTGAACGCGGCCGTCTCCCTCCCGTCCTGCCTCGCCTGGGCCGGCGACCGCCGCGAGGACCTGGTCAAGCGCACCGCGGCCGGACAGTGGCTCGCGCGAAACGCCGATCCCGGGGCGGTCCTGGCGATCCGCTGCGCCGGGATCATCCCCTACTACTCGGGCCTGAAGACGATCGACATGTGGGGCATCAACGACGTGCACATCGCCCACAGGAAGATGCCGGAGATGGGGTGGGGCCTGATCGGCCACGAGAAGAACGACCACGACTACGTCTTCAACAGGCAGCCGGACATCTACCTGGACGAGAAGTACTACATCACCGGGAAACCGGTATTCGTCCTGAAAAGGCAGGCCTTCAGGAAATTCGGCCCCCACTGGTTCCAGCGCTTCGGCCACCGGTACGAGGCGCGAAGCCGGAGGATCCCTGCGAGCGAGAGCGGAACGGGAAAGACGCTCTACTTCAACTACCTCGAGCTGATCCGCTGACCTTTCCGGCGGCCCTCGACTGTTGTAAACAATGCCATCAATCCCTATACTCTAGCTGGCCGCTAAAACACCATCGGGATTGAAAGCGGATTTTCATGGGGCGGCCGGTTTGTCTCGGGAAAATTGCACGCGACGAGCTTCCAGGCACCCTGAATGCTATTCAATAGCGGAAACTTCGCCGTCTTCTTCATCGTTGTGCTCCTGGTCGACATGGTGGTCAGGAGGCGGCTCAAGGTGCGCTACGCCTTCCTCCTGGCTGCCAGCTACTTCTTCTACGGCTGCTGGAACGCCAGCTACCTGCTTCTGCTGGTCTTCTCCACCCTCCTCGACTTCACCGTGGGCCAGCTCATGCACCGCGAAACGCGTCCGGGAAGACGGAAGCTCTACCTGATATCAAGCCTCTGCGGCAACCTCGGCGTCCTCGGCCTCTTCAAGTACGGCAACTTCTTCATCGACAACATCACCGGCGCCTTTCCGTTCCTCGGCGAGATCGAGCACCTCGACGTGCTTCTGCCCGTGGGGATCTCCTTCTACACGTTCCAGACCCTCTCATACACGATCGAGATCTATCGCAGGAAGATGGAGCCGTGCCGGAACATCGTGGAGTTCGCCCTCTTCGTCTCCTTCTTTCCCCAGCTCGTGGCCGGGCCGATCGTGCGGGCGAGCCACTTCCTCCCCCAGCTCGGGAAGGTCCGGGAGATCAGCGACGAGGATGCGAGCCGCGGCTTCTATCTCATCGCGCGCGGCCTGATCAAGAAGGTGCTCATCGCCGACTTCCTGGCCATCCATCTGGTGGACATGGTGTTCGCGGCCTCGGACGGCTCGGGAACCGGGCTGGGTGCCGTGACCACCCTCTTCGGCGTCTACGCCTATGCCTTCCAGATCTACGGCGACTTCTCGGGGTATTCCGACATCGCGATCGGGTGCGGCAGGCTGCTGGGATTCAGCCTGCCGGAGAACTTCAGGGCTCCCTACAGCGCCGTCGACCTCCGCGATTTCTGGCGGCGGTGGCACATCTCCCTGTCCACCTGGCTGAGGGACTACCTCTACGTCCCGCTCGGCGGTTCGCGGAAAGGGATCAGGATGACCTATGCGAGCCTGATCATCACCATGCTGCTCGGGGGGCTCTGGCACGGTGCGGCGTGGCGGTTCGTTCTCTGGGGCCTCTACCACGGCGTCGTGCTCGCCCTCACGCGCATGATCCAGCGCAGGGCCGGAGGCGCTGCAGAGGGCGAAGCCTCCTCATCCGTGGCCGGCCGTGCCGTCAAGATGTTCTTCACCTTCCACATCGTCTGCTTCGGCTGGATCCTGTTCCGGTGCTCCGATCTCGAGTCGTTCTGGGATGTGGTCACCCGCATCGGGGGGCGCTTCGGCTTCGGCTTCGACGTGGAGCCGGTCGTGCTTGCCGTGATCGCCGTGGCAGCCGCGGCGCACCTGATGCCCGAGAAATTGGAAGAAAGAATCTACTCCACCTGGAACCGGATACCATCCCCCGTGATGGCGGCCGTTCTGGTGATCGTGATCGGAGCCTGCTCGTACATCAGCGCTTCGGCGAGACCGTTCATCTATTTCCAGTTCTGAGAGGAACGGAATGAAATCGGGAAAGCGGATACTCCTCGTACTGGTCTGGGGGCTTCTCCTCATCGCAGCTCTCGACTGGTATGCCGCTTCCTCCGGTCTGATCTGGTGGCAGCCCGTTTCGTGCGACCAGACCCTCAAGTTCCAGGCCTTCCTCAATGCAAAGAAGCCCTATGACGTGGTCTTTCTCGGATCGTCGCGGATGGAGACCGGCCTGTCGCCCGACGTGGTGGAGATGGTGGCGGAAAAGGAGCTGGGCCGGAAGGTGACCTGCTTCAACCTCTCGCAGCCCGCCGGACTGGTCCGCACCGACCGCGTGATCATCCGCGACATCTTCCGCGGGGAGCGGGCCCCGAAGCTGGTCGTGCTCGGCGTGGAAGCGCGGGGCTTCAACACCATGAGCCGCCGGACGGGAGAATACGTGGACTACTACGCCAGGCCGCGGGACATCCTCTGCGAGCTGCCGGACATCGTGGCGGCCGGCTATCAGTCCTCGGCCACCGGGGCGATGGGCCGCGCCCCGGCCAGCCTGCTTCAGTACATCACCCACCCGCCTTCGGACAAGGAGTGCACGGACAAGGTCCGGTTCTGGGAGATCACGAAAGGCCACGGGGCGCCCTTCCGCAACAGGGTGAGGCGCGGCGGCGGACAGCCGAGGGAGCACAACACGCCGCAGTGGCAAAGCCTGCTGAGGAAGCGCCACGGCTTCGTGCGGGAGAACCTGCTCAACGACTACCATATCGGCGACTCGGCGAAGAGGGCGTTCGAGCAGATCATTTCGATCACCCGGGAACGCGGCATCCGCCTCGTCGTGGTCAACCTCCCGGTCACCCTCGACTACATGGATTTCTACCGGCTGGGAGAATACGAGTCGTTCCTCGAGTACGTGACCGGCGCCTGTGCGGCGGCCAATATCCCCTTCCACGACTTCAACCCGATCGACGGGAAGGAAAAAAGGATCGCGGACCGCTTCTTCTACGATCCCGATCACCTGGGACCCAAGGGCTCGAACATCTTCTCCGGCCGGATGGCCCAGGAGGTCGTGGCGCCGCTGCTGGGAGGCGAGTAGCTCCCCGTCACTCTCCCTGTTCCGGCCTCAGCTCGAAAACGAACTCGTAGACCCGGTCGGCGGGCAGCCTGTACTTCCCGTGGGGCTGCGCTCCCCAGCTGTCGTCGCCGCCCACTCCCATCTGACCGAGGTCGCAGTTCACGGTGATCCGGCCGCTCCGGGCGAGCTCGTGGGGGTGGCTCGCCTTCTCCAGCGCCTCCTGCGTGAAGGGCCAGGCGTTGAAGCAGAAGAGCGGCCGGCCGGCAATCTCGATGCCATTTCCCGACGCGTCGGTGAACCTGGCCCAGCGGACATCGGTGCGATAGCCGGTCTCCTGGGGCTCGATGTAGGGATGGTTCAGCCCTTGCACCAGGGCGCTGTAGAGACCGACGGCTGCGCCGGTCTTGCGGTCCGCGTACGATTCGTGCGGGCCGCGGCCGAACCACTCGACCTGGAAGAGCTCGGCCGGGATCTCCATCTGCAAGCCCACGCGCGGGATCTCGGGCAGCTTGCCCTCGGGCTTCACGGTCATGGCCAGGTCGACGGAGCCGTCGCCGCGAACACGATGGACCAGGGTGCAGAGCGTCTCGCCCGCGGGAACGTCGAGGCGCGCCGTGATCACCGCTTCGCCGTTCTCGTCCAGAACGGCATCGGCCGAGGCGAGCGTGCAACCCGGCCCCGCCTCACGCCAGACGCCGCACCGCTTCGGCATCTTGTTGCCCTTGTCGTTGTCCAGAGGGGTGCGCCAGAAGTTCGGACGCAGCGGCGAGGCGATCAGCTCCCGTTCCTTCACGCGCCACGAGTCGAGAAACCCCGTCGCTCTGTCGAACCGGATCGAGAAACCCTCGCCCTTCACCGTCCAGGCGGCGGCATCCTCCTCGAGCACGACGGGCGGGAGGGAAGAAGCCTCCGGCGCTTCGCCCGACGCCGCCTGCCAAGGCACCGCGATCTGCTCCCAGGCCACCAGGTGGCCGGAGGGCGCCCAGGCCGTCTCTTCCGGCAGCGAGAAGCGCAGGAAGAGAAAGAACTCGCCGTCGGAGATGGAGTCCGGCTTCTCGATGGGAACGGCGACCTCGGCCGTCCCCTGCGGCGCCAGATCGAGGCGGTCGAGCCGCCCCAGCTGGATCACCTTCCCGTCCTGCTCGAGAGACCAGGATAAATCGAAGCCCGAGAGGTTCGTGAAGAAGAAGCCGTTCCGCACGCGCACGATCCCGGAGCCGGGATCAACGGGCTCCACCTTGATGTTCTGGTAGACCTTCTTCACCTCGAGGAGATGGGGATTCGGCCTGCGGTCGGGCGACACCAGCCCGTTGCAGCAGAAGTTGCCGTCGTTCGGCTGATCTCCGAAATCGCCGCCGTAGGCCCAGAAGAAGCCGCTGACGCCCTCGCCTCCCGGGATCTCCCTGCGCAGCCCCTGGTCGACCCAGTCCCAGATGCAGCCGCCCTGGAGCGCCGGATACTTCTCGATCACGTCCCAGTAGTCCTGGAAGTTTCCCACGCTGTTGCCCATCGCATGGGCGTACTCGCAGAGGATCAGGGGCCGGTCGGGCGTCTCCCCGTCCTCCCACTTGAACGCCTCGCCGCACCAGCTGGATGCCCACTTGTCGCCCTGCCCACGCGACCACCTGTCGAGGAGCCAGAGCTCCATGTACATGGGGCAGAAGATGTCGGTGTGGGTTGCCCGGCCGGCCCTCTCGGACTGCACGGGACGCCCCTGAAGGTCGTTCTCCTTGAGCCAGGCGGCGCAGGCCTCGGTGTTGACGCCGTCGCCCATCTCGTTGCCGATCGACCAGACGATGATGCAGGGGTGGTTCTTGTCGCGCTCGAACATCCGGCGGACGCGGTCGAGGTGGGCCTCCATCCAGGACGGATCCTTGGCCAGCGACTCATCGCCGTACCCCATGCCGTGCGACTCGATGTTGGCTTCGTCGATCACGTAGAGCCCGTAATGATCGCAGAGATCGTACCACTCGGGCACGTCGGGATAGTGGCTCGTCCGCACCGTGTTGAGGTTGTGCCGCTTCATCAGCTCGATGTCGCGGATCATCATCTCCCTGGTGACCACGTGGCCCCTGTCGGGATCGTGCTCGTGCCGGTTCGTTCCCTTGATCAGGACCGGCTGGCCGTTGACGAGAAGCTGGTTTCCCTCGATGACGACCTCGCGGAAGCCCACCGCCGTGCTGAGGTACTCCTGCACCCGACCCTCCCGGTCCTCGAGAGCCAGGATCAGGGTGTAGAGGTTCGGCGTCTCGGCCGTCCACTTGAGGGGATCGCGGATCAACGTCTCGAGCACGAACTCCCCCTCTCCGATGAACTTCGCCGATTCGAGCGGCATGCCCCCCACGGCGTCGCCGGCCTGGTCCACCAGGTAGGCGTCGCAGGTGAAACGCGCCCCGTCTTCCGTGCCGCCGCAATCGAGATCGGCTTTCAGGCGAAGCACGGCGTGACGGAAATCGCTCGACAGATCGGTCTGCACGGCGAAGTCCCTGATGTGGGCTTGCGGCGCCGACCAGAGGTAGACATCACGAAAGATGCCGCTCAGCCGCCAGAAGTCCTGGCACTCGAGGTAGCTGCCGTCAGAGTAGCGATAGACCTTCACCGCCGCCTGGTTCTCGCCCTCCTTCACGAAATCGGTGATGTCGAACTCGGCCGGGGTGCGGCTTCCCTGGCTGTACCCCACGCTCTTCCCGTTGATCCAGAGGTAGAACGCCGAGGAGACGCCGTCGAAGTTGATGAAGATCCGACGCCCCTTCCAGGCCGGCGGCAGGGTGAAGGTCTTGCGGTACGAGCTCACGGGGTTGCGTTCATGGAATGCGTTGTACTCCCCGGGCGGCTCGCCCATCACGCGGGGCGGGTCCTTCTTGAAGGTGTACTTGATGTTGACGTAGATCGGCGTCCCGTGTCCTTCGAGCTCCACGTTGGACGGCACATCGATCGTCTCCCAGGCCGATGCATCGAAGGAGGTCCGGAAGAAGTCGGCCGGCGCCTTGTCCGGATGGTCGACCCAGCGATACCGCCAAGCCCCGTTCAGCGACATGTAGAAGGGCGATGCCTCGCGGTTCCCTGCCTGCGCCTGTTCGAATGTGGCGTAGGAGATCAGCGTGGCGTGGGGCCGCTCCTTGTTGCGGCTTATCACGTACTGGTTCTCCCAGTCCGGCTGGGTCTGCTCCGGGGCTTTCGGCGTTTCCGGCATCGCGTCCTCCCTCTTCTCGGACTCGACCCTCGTCTGGCCGCAGGAGACAAGCAACAGGATGAAACCCGCCAGAATGATCTTCTTCGGGATCATGGTAGAACGGCTCCTTGATTCTCTGGGAACGAAGATACATCTGGAGAGAATCACACGTGAAAACCTACATCACCCACGCTTGAAGGGCTGCTTTCAGCACCCTCATACTACCTTCCTTCCGGCAATGATATCCACTTTATAGCAGCCGGAAGAACAGGGATCAGAAGAACCAGCGGACCTGGATCGCGCCGCCGCCCCAGCCCGGTTTATCGAGCTCGATACTCGGCGACAGCATGAAATCCACGTCCTCCTTGATTGCCCAGAGGAAGTAGAAGCTCAGCTTGCCCTGGAAGGTCGGCATGTGGGTGTCTTCACGCGGGTTGTCGACGAAACGATCCCTGCCGTTGAGCCAGTCGAGGTACAGCACCGTTTCCAGAGACAGGTCCTCTGAATCGAAGAAGGGGCTGCGGTAGCCGGCGTAGAAGATCGATTCGCTCCGGCTCATCTTGTGGGTCAGGGTGTCTTCGCCGGGAAAGACCTCCTTCTCGCTGTAGTTGACGTACTGCATTCCACCTCGCCAGCGCGTCACCTCGTCCTCCGAGAGAAGGTTCTGGTATTCGACCCGCCCTCGCACCAGCCGCCTCCGCCCGATGAACTCGTCGTCGGCCGAGGGGGCAAAGATCGGTCGGATCTCCTCGCTACCGCTGTCCACCTCGCAGGTGAAGTAGACCCGGTTGCGCGGATCGATTTCGTAGCAGTGCAGGAGCCAGGCGCGCAGCCTCTGGAAACCCTCGTCCTGACCGTCTTCCACCAGCCGGTAGGTGCTGGGCGTCTGATAGGCCACCTTCAAGCTGGTGGTACCCAGGTCGAAGGGATCGCCCTGCGCCTGCAGTTCCATGGTCGCTGCCCGATCGCGGATCGTGGATTCGCGGTACTGTCGACCGCGTTCGTTGAAGAGCAGGTCGGACATGATCCAGGAGAGCTGCAGGTATTCGATCTTCGAGTCGGGGTTCCGGTACCGTATGCCGAGACCGCCGTCCATGCCGCCCTTGTCGTCGTCCAGCACGGCAGGCGCGAACAGCTCGAACCGGTCGTTCAACCGGTACTCGAGCGTCGGCTGAAAGAAGATCGTCCCCGCGTCCAGGCCGAGGGTCTGCCGCGCCCTCACCTGGAGCGCCAGGACGTCGCTGATCTCCGCCCTGCCCTTCATCTCCTGATCGAGCCACAAATCCCTGTCGGTCAAGCTGCCGAGAGCCAGCCGGTAGCCCGAGGTCCTCCGCAGCCAGGGCTGGATCGTTTCCAGCGGCTGCTCGAAGGAAAGTACGTTGATGAAGAACTCCTCATCCATGTCGAAGCTGCGCGGGCCAAGCTCGTCGTTCCGGAAGAAATCGAAGGTATCCTGGGGCAAACCGGTGGAGCCCAATACCAGGAACGCTGCGAGCAGGATCACGGCCCGGCGACACCAGCACCGGCCGGCGAGGCGGCTTATGACTGCAAGCAGCCCATCCATGGCGTATTTCGGCCGCAGCTTTCCCGGGCCGGGGTGTCTGATTCCATCAATTCTCATAAATCGACTTTCATGCATCGGAAGATTGAACCATGTTCGAGCAAAACGGACAAGAGACGATACTACACAGCCAACCCGGTTCGATTCTTTTTTTTGGCGAGGAAATGCTTCAGCCGAAGAATTCGCCGGGGAATCATGAAGCGAGACCAGGAAGGGAGAGCGCTACCGGGCGCTCATGAGCATCAGATCGGAAAGCTCGCTCCCTGCAAGAACCTGGAGTGGGAGTCGACCGCCGGAAGCAGCCGCCCGGTATGGCCCCTGAAAAGAGTGAGAGCCCGCTGCCGTCGATGTCCGGCATGGGATTCCGCCACAGGAGCGGCGGCTGCAGGTGGGGGCGGAACTCGTCCGCCCCCATGTCCGCCGCGCCGTCGTGGATCCGGGGATCGGCAAACGGCGCGGCCTCATGATCGGCCTCGCGTCCTACTCGACGTTCAGGACGCGAAGGTTGGTCAGCTCGTTCGAGACCTTTGCCTGGAGGGGACGCTCCTCGCCCGAGGACCAGTTCTGCGGCACCCGCGCACTGAACACCAGCACGCCGTTGTCCGGGATCAGGCCGAGCATGAACGTCTGGATCGGCCACTGCAGGTAGAGATCGCCGAAGGATGTCTGCTGCGGCGGATCCTGGATGCCCGATCCGAGCCCCAGCGTCACCGTGTTGCTCAGCTTGTAGGCCGCCACCTTGATCTCGATGACGCCGCCCGGCACCACGGCCCCCCTGTGATAGAGATGGGGATAGAACTCGTCAGCCCCCATGTCGGTGATGCCGTTGGGCGGAATGCGGGGATCGCCCTCGAAATCCGTGTCCGGCAGGCCGGGCGCCGAGTTGCTGCCCATGTTCCGGCAGGGCGAATGGAAGGTGAGGTGATAGTCGTTCCCGGCCGGATCGACGTAGATCGGATCGGCGTCGATGTTGCCCGCACCGGGCCATCCGCCCTTCACGTCGCAGAAGTAGACCTTGAGCGCGCCGGTGGCGTCGAAGATCTCGGGATCGCCGGCCGCCTGGTTCTCCCAGACGATCGAGTTCAGGATCGAAGGCGTCGACGTGTCGAGGCAGGCCACGCCGCCGCCCTGCCCGGGGGTGGTGTTGTCCGAGAAGGTGTTGTTCACGAGATCAGGGTTCGAGGCGCCCTCGCAGCAAAGCCCGCCGCCGGCCACGCCGGCGCTGTTGCCGGAGACGATGTTGCCCACGAGAACGGCATGAGCCGCGCCGGTGCAGTAGATCCCTCCGCCGAAGCCCGGAGCGCTGTTCCCGCTCACCAGGTTGTTCCGCACCGAGGGGGAGCTGCCCTGGCAGAGCACGCCGCCGCCATCGCCCGATCCGTTCGTCAAAAAGAAGCCGTCGAGAACGGAACCGGGGCCCTCCCCGCTGCTGAAGGTCGCCACGCTGCCGTTCCGGCCGCCGTCGATGACCGTGGAATAGGCGTCCCTCTCACTGGCCACGACGATCTCCTTACCGAGGAAATCGATGTTCTCCCGATAGGTTCCCTGCGACACGATGACAATGTCGCCGTTCACCGCCGCATTGATCGCGTCCTGGATCGTGGGGTAGTCGGCCGGCACGTGGATCGTCGTTCCCTGGGCACTGAAAGACAGGACGAGCAACAGGACAAGGGGCATCATTTTTCTGAACATGACTTCGTTCTCCTTAATGTTGAGTCGTGTGCAGTGTTGAAAGCGGGAAACCGGCAACGGATATGGATGCCAAACCGTTTTTTTCCAAAAAATTGGACAAATGTACCCCAATCGCTCTCCTTTCAGCCGATTGTGCCGCCACCTCCTGTTGGATATAATCAGGATCCGCCATGGACAAAAGAAATACGGAAACATCGATATCACTGGGAAAGTGGTTCACGGGCGACGGAACGGGACTGGACGCCCTGCTCGACCGCCACCTCGAATGGATCAGATCCCATGTCCGCATGAGGCTCGGCCCCTTTCTCCGCCAGAAGGACCAATCGGGGGATATCGTCCAGGATGCGATGATCCAGTTCCTCAGGTACTGCCCCCGCATCCAGATATCGGACGACAACCGTTTCCGGGCGCTCATGGCGCGGATCGTGGAGAACGTGCTGCGCGACAGGAACGACTGGTTCAACGCAAAACGCCGGGCCATCTCGATGGAACGCCCGCTCCCTCCCGATACGGTCCTCAACCTCGACTCCCCCCGGAAGACAAACGAGTCTCCCAGCCAGGCGGCGCAGCGGAACGAGCAGGAAGCCTGGATCCGACTCGGACTCGAGCTTCTCGATCCCGACGACAGGACCGTCATCGTGCTGCGCGACTGGGAAGGCCTCACGTTCGCCGCCATCGCCGAACGGCTGGGAACCAGCTATGACTCTGCCAGGATGAAGTACAACCGGTCCTTCGACAAGCTGACCGAGAAGGTCTGGTCCCTCAGGCACGGCAACATCGATGAAGCCCTTCAGGACGATAATCCCGGAACCGTTGAATCATGACACGCAATGACGGCGTCGAAGAGGCGCACGATCCGATCGAGGCCGCCTTCACGGAGTTCCGCGAGGCGTGGAACGACGGAAAACGCCTCGATCCGGAGACGTTCATCAGCACCCATCCCGAGTGCGGGGACGAGCTGCGCAAGCGGATCGACCGCTACATCTACGTGGCCGAAGGGCTTCGCTCTCTCAGGGACGACAAACCGGACGATGGAGCAGACCAGGCCAAGAGAAGCACCATCCCGGCGGGAAAGGTCATCGGCGACTTCCGGATCATCGGGGAGATCGGTTCGGGCGGCATGGGAACGGTCTACGAAGCAGTGCAGCTCTCCCTCCGGCGCCCGGTCGCTCTCAAGATCCTACCCACCCACCTGAGCATCTCCAACGACGCGGTCCTGAAGTTCCGCCGCGAAGCCGAGGCCGGCAGCCGCCAGACCCACCCCGGCATCGTGGCGGTCTACGCGGTGGGCGAGGTGGAGGGAACCCACTACATAGCCCAGGAGCTCGTGAAGAACGGCTTCACCCTGGCCGAGAGGCTCGAGGTGCAGACCGGCGAGGACACGCAGCTTCCCGGCTACTTCAGGAAGGTGGCGCGCCTGATCGCCGAGGTGGCCGACGCGCTGCAGCACGCCCACGCTTCCGGCGTGATCCACCGCGACGTGAAGCCCTCCAACATCCTCATCACCCCGGAAGGCCGCCCCAAGCTGACCGACTTCGGCCTGGCCCAGGTCGAGGACGCCCTCAGCCTCTCCAGGACGGGCGAGTTCGCGGGCACGCCGTACTACATGTCGCCCGAGCAGGCGATGAGCCGCCGCATCGGGATCGACGAGCGGACCGACATCTTCTCTCTCGGGGTCACGTTCTACGAGATCCTCACAGGGATTCGCCCCTTCGAGGGAGAAACGACCCACGACGTGCTCAAGAAGATCCTCTTCACCGAGCCCCGCGATCCGGCCAAGGTGAACCCCCGCGTTCCGCGCGACCTCTCGGTGATCTGCCTCAAGGCGCTCGAGAAGCAGCCGGACAGGCGCTACAGCACCATGAGCCGCTTCGCCGACGACCTGGGCCGCTTCCTCACCGGCGATGTCATTCTCGCCAAGCCGCCGGGACCGTGGACCAGGGTGATGAAGAGGATCAGGAAGAACCCGGCGCTGAGCACGGCGATCGGCGTCGCGGCCGCGGCGCTCCTCGCATTTCTCCTCTACGTGTTCTGGTCGTACCCGCAGATCCTGAGCGACCGGAACAGGATCCTGCGCCTCTCGGACATGAAGCGCCTCACCGAGCTCAAGGCGGAGGCTGACGGGCTGTGGCCCGCCTACTCCGAGAGAGTCCGGCAGGAGATGGGGATCTGGCTGAGAAAAGCGCGGGACCTGGCCGGCAGGCTCGACATCCATCGCGCGACGCTCCTGGAGATCGAGGCCGGAGCCCAGCCCGGAACGATTCCGCCGCTCTTCGCCGATACGGAAGAGCAGTGGCAGCACGACATGCTGGCCGGGCTGATCAAAGACCTCGAAGCGTTCACCGGCTCGGGCATCGGGACGATCGAGCACATGGAGCGGCGGATCGAGTTCGCGCGCACCATCCGCTGGGAGAGCATCGAGAAGCCGGAGCAGAAGGAGAAGTGGCTCCGCGCCGCGGCGTCGATCGCCGATCGCGCCGAATGCCCTCGTTACAACGGGCTCGGGATCGAGCCCCAGCCGGGCCTCGTTCCCCTGGGCCGGGATCGGTTTTCAGGCCTCTGGGAGTTTGCGCATCTGCAGACGGGCACGGTCCCCGAGCGCGGCAGCGACGGCAGGCTGATCCTGACCGCAGAGACCGGTCTCGTTTTCGTCCTCATACCGGGCGGCAGCTTCCGAATGGGCGCCGTCCCGCCCACAGGGGAGATGCCGGTGGACAGCCCCAACAGGGATCCCGAGGCCAGGGAGGACGAGGGGCCGGTCCATCCCGTGACCGTTGCGCCGTTTTTTCTCTCCAAGTACGAGATGACCCAGGGACAGTGGCTCCGGTTCACGGGCAGCAATCCGAGCATCGGCAAAGCGGGGGGCACGTACGGCAGCAGGCGGCTCACCCTTCTTCATCCCATCGAGAACGTGAGTTGCGAGATGTGCGAAGCGGTGCTGTTCCGCCTCGATCTGGAACTGCCTTCGGAAGCGCAGTGGGAATATGCGGCGCGGGGAGGCACCGCCACGGTCTGGTGGACCGGCAGCCGCAAGAACTCGCTGCAAGGAGCCGTCAACCTGGCGGACATGAACTACAAGAAAGTGGGCGATCACGAGGAGCTCAAGCACGAGGAGTGGCTGGACGACGGCTATGCCCCTCACGCCCCCGTGGATGCCCTCGACCCGAATCCCTTCGGTCTGCACAACGTGATGGGCAACGTCTGGGAGTGGTGCCGGGACAGGTGGCACGACAATTATTTCGGCGCCCCATCCGACGGTTCGTCGCGGGACGAGGGCGACAGCTCGAACCGGGTGACCCGCGGCGGGGCGATGAACTCGGTGGCCAAGCGCTGCCGAATGGCCTATCGCCGCGCAACCCCTAGTAACTTCAAGGGTTACGCCCTCGGATGCCGCCCGGTCCGGACGCTTGATTGACCTCGCGGAAAAAGGACCGTTTCCCGGACAGGCAGAAGAGCGCGATTCCCTCATGCCGCGTGTTCGCATCGAGAAATCGAACGAGGCACGGCAACTTGTTCGCTCCCGGCCTGGGCAGCTTGACAAAGGCTCATTCCTGAGCGATTCTCTAAGTATCCGAGAGAAGCGATTGGATTCCCCTGGGAAGAAACTCGCCGGGAGAGAAGCGCTTCCAGGTGTTGAAGCAGAGATGTCTCGACACCATGCGCTGGAGCAGATGAGCAAATTAAATGTCCGATGACAGGCCGTGGGATACAACCCTGACGAGCGGACCCAGACTCGCCAAGAATATAGTCTGGAACCTCGCCGGACAGGGTCTTCCCCTGCTCGTCGGGATCGTGGTCATTCCCGTCCTGATCAACGCTCTCGGGACGGAGCGATTCGGCATCCTGGCCATTGCCTGGATGATCATCGGTTACTTCAGCCTCATCGATCTCGGCACGGGCCGGGCGTTGACCATCCTCGTTGCGAAGAATCTCGGCACCGGGGATCTGGAGGAGATACCGAGGCTGATCTGGACGGCCCTGGCCCTGGTCGCCGGCCTGGGGATCGCGGCCACCATCCTGGTTCTGCTGCTCACGCAGTGGATCGTGGGCGATCTGCTGAACATCCCGGCTTTGCTCCAGGAGGAGACCGCCAAGTCGTTCTACATCCTGGCCGTCTCCATCCCCCTGGTCATCACCACCGCCGGTCTTCGCGGCGTGATGGAGGCGTATCAGCGCTTCGGCCTGGTCAACGCCATCCGCCTCCCGGTGAACCTGTTCACCTTTCTCGGCCCCCTGGCGGTTCTGCCCTTTTCGAAAAGCGTCTATTCCGTGGTCGCCGTTCTGGCCACGGGGCGGCTCGTCGCCTTCTGCTTCCACCTCTTCTTCTGCCTGCGCCTGGTGCCGGAGCTGAGAAAAGGCCTCTCCATCCAGCGCCGGCTGATAGCCTCCCTGCTGAAGATCGGCGGATGGATGATGGTCAGCAACATCATCGGGCCGATGCTCGTCTACCTCGACCGCTTCCTGATCGGTGCCGTGGCCACGATGACCGCCGTCACCTATTACACGACTCCCTACGACGTGGTGACCCGGACCATGGTGGTTCCCACTGCCCTGGTCGGCGTGCTCTTCCCGGCCTTTTCCACCGTTCTCACCCAGGACAGGGCGCGGTCGGCGAGGCTGTACGGGCGGGGTCTGAACTTCATCTTCCTGGCGATGTTTCCCCTGGCCCTGGTGATCGTGGCTCTGGCCCGGGAAGGGCTCACGCTCTGGCTGGATCCCGACTTCGCGGCGCACAGCTACGTGGTCCTGATGTGGCTCGCCGGGGGAGTCTTCTTCAACAGCCTGGCCAGGATGCCCTTCATCCTGATCCAGGGATCGGGTCGGCCCGAGATAACCGCCAAGGTCCACATGATCGAGCTGCCCTGCTACGTGCTCCTGCTCCTGTGGCTCCTGGACTCCTACGGAATCGAGGGAGCAGCCTGCGCCTGGACCATTCGCGTGTTCGTCGACATGGTCCTCTTCTCCTTCATCGCCGGCAGACTGCTTCCGGAGTGCCGGCCCGTCATCCGGCGGCATACCGTTCACCTCGTCGCGGCCTGCGCCCTGCTGGTCGTTGCCGCCCTGATCACCGCCGGATGGCTGAAAGCCGTCTACCTCGCCGTCGGGCTGATCGGCTTCACCGTCTGGGGCTGGCGCTACCTCATCGGCAACGAGGAACGCAAAATGGTGAAGCAATTCATGCAGATGTCGAGGGGCTAGAACACGCCGATACCGCGATACCGAGCCCGCGCAATCTCCGCCATATTCGTGCAGCGATATCGACAATATGTGCGGGCTTGGTACGAATATGGCGGAGATTGCGCGGGCTCGGTATCGGCGTGTGCGCGGGCTCGGTATCTTCAGAACTTCGCGATCGCCGCTTTCAGCGTCTCCCTCGTGGCCGGCGCGTACCAGAGATCGACGAAGAGCCGCTCCTTCTCCTCGAGGCGGGCCGCGATCTTCTTCTCCAGATCCTCGATACGATTCCGCTTGATCAGCTTCCAGACCCCGCCGGGATTGGATCCGAGCTGTGCAGCCAGCTCCAGCGACTGGGAGAAGACCTCGCCGGCAGGCACCACCCGGTCCACGATGCCGAGCTCGAGGGAGCGCTCGGGAGGGTGGAACTCGCCGAGATCGATCAGCTCGCGGGCATGCCCATCTCCCGCCATGAAGCGCAGCAGGCAGTCAGCCGGATAGGGAACGGGAACGCCGAGCTTGATCTCGTTCACCCCCATCAGCTTCCTGCCCTGCGAGATGATCCGGTAGTCGCAGAAGAGAGCCACGATGCACCCGCCGGCGATGGCGTGGCCGCAGATGCCGGCCACCGTTGGCTTGGGCAAGGTGAAGAGATCGAGGCACATCCTGTTGAAGGAGCGATAGAACAGGGAGAAGTCGTCCCTTCCGAGATCGACAAGCGCAGGAAGATCGAAACCGATGGAGAAGAACTTCTCGTTGGCGCTCGTGAGGAAAAGGGCGTCGATCGCGTCATCGGCCCGGATCTCCTTGAGCGCGGCGGCCAGATCCTCGATCAGCTCGAGGTCGATGGCATTGGTGACGTCGCGGTCGAGCTTGATCACGGCCACCTTTCCCTGGTTTTCCCTCGTCATCCTGTTCATCGCTCCTCCTTGCAATACCGAGCCCGCGCAACCTCCGCCATATTCGTACCAAGCCCGCACATATTGTCGATATCGCTGCACGAATATGGCGGAGGTTGCGCGGGCTCGGTACCGCAGTGTCGTGTCCGGCTCAACCCTTCCTGACCAGCCTGTAGTAGCTTCTCTTGCCAAGGCGCACGAGAACTCCCTCTTCAGGGACGGCGGCCCTGGCATCGATCTCCTCCACGGGCTCCTGCTCCACGTAGAAGCCTCCCTGCTGCATGAGGCGGCGCATCTCCCCCCGGGACTTTGATCAGTCCGAGACCTTTGCAGATGTCGACCCAGGTGCCGGCCGCCAGCTCTGGCGGGACCTCCTTCTCCTCCACGTCGTCGGGAGCGGCTTTCTGCTGCACGACCTGGAAGAATTTCGCCTCCGCCGCGGCGGCTGCGTCGTCGCCGTGATACTGCCGCACCAGGTTGAAGGCGAGGCTTTTTTTCACCTCCATCGGATTGATCCCGCCGTCGAGCTTCTGCAGCAGCTCGTCGATCTCGCCGCCCTGGAGCAATGTGGCGAGCTCCAGGTAATCGGCGATCTGCCCGTCATCGATCCGCATCGACTTGCCGTACATGTCGAAGGGGTTGTCGTTGATGTTGATCGTGTTGCCGTAGCTCTTCGACATCTTGCGCCCGTCCGTCCCCACGAGAAGGGGATTGGTGATCATCACGTGCGGTGTCTTGCCGAAGTGCTGCTGGATCGCCCGGCCGGCCAGCATGTTGAAGTGCTGGTCGTAGGCCCCGATCTGGACGTCGCAGTCGAGGGCATGGGCGTCGTAGCCCTGCATCAGGGCATAGAGCGCCTCGTGGAACCGGAGCGACTCGCCGCGTTCCATCCGTTGCTGGAAGTCGCGCCGCGCCACGATCTGCTTCAGGGGAAAGATGCCGGCCAGCTCGATGATGTCGGCAAAGGAGAGACTGGCCAGCCAGTCGCCGTTGCGCCTGATCTCCGTCGACCTCGGATCGAGCACCTTGAAGGCCTGTTCCGCGAAGGTCTGGGCCATCTTGAGCACATCCTTGTGGGTGATGCGCCTTCGCTCGCTCGTCTGGTCCGACGGGTCGCCGATCGTGGCCGTGTAATCCCCGATCAGGAAGATCACCTTGTGCCCCAGCTCCTGGAACCTGCGCAGCTTCTGGAGCGGTACGAAATGCCCCACGTGGAGATCGGCGGCCGTCGGATCGACACCGAGATAGACGCGGAGCGGCCGGCCGCGCTCGAGCTTCTCGCGCATCTCCTGACGCATCTGGGCCCGCATGCTCTTGCCGTCGCTGTCCGGCGGGGACCATTCCTCAGCCTCATCGGCGAAGCGCGTGCCGCGCATATCTATGCGCTTCGAGGCTTCCTTGCCCGTGCCGTCGCTGTCCGGGGCAGACCAATCCTCCGCCTCGTCGGCGAAGCGCGTGCCGCGCATGATTACTTCGAGCTGCTCGTCAACGGACAGGTTTCTTGCTGCCATAAAGCTTCTCCTTCATGCCGGCTAGCCGGTGCGGCCGCGGAACGTGGGAACGAGCGGGCAGACGGGACCTTTGTCCAGGAACGGTTCTTCGGACAGGGCCAGAAGAAACGTGGTTCGGCGTCTCGCGATGAAAGGAAAGAGCCGATAGGGAGGAAGCCGGAATGTAAATCTCTCCACCCGGGCATGGTAGCTCCTTGCCGGTTCGAGACAGTACTCCCTCACGACGACATCGGCCTCTTCCACCAGGGCCGGGCCCTCGAAGGACGGCTCGAGGTAGGGATTGAGCCATTGCACCGGAATCTCGAGAGAGGGAAAGTCGCCCTGCACGACAACAGAGCCATCCTTCGCTTCCATTGTGGTGAAGCCGTCATCCCACGAGTCGCCTTTCCCGATGATATAGATCCAGTCATACCAGACGCATTTCCTTCCGGAGAAAGGAGCCGTATGCTCCTCGCCGCCCAGCACGACCTCGAAATCGCCCCGTTTCAGCAGTTCAGAGAGTTCCATTCATCTCAATCCTGTTCCATCAGTTTCCAGGTCCGGTCATTACACGGCCTCTTGCGTCAAAGACCGTCCCAGCGGATCCGCTCGAGATCGACGCGGCCGCGCTCGTCGAAAACGACTCCCTCGGCCTCCAGGAGCTTGCGCTGAAAGGTATGGTCGCTGCCGCGAATCCGCGGGCTCACCATGCCCTTGCCGTTGATCACGCGATGCCACGGCACATCGCTTCCCGCAGGCACGGCCGCCATGGCGTAGCCGGCCATCCGGGGCGTGCACCGGCCGGCCAGGGCGGCGATCTGTCCGTAGGTGGCCACCTGCCCGGCGGGGATCCGGCGCACCAGATCGTGGATGCGCTCGTACACGCCCGCTCTTTCCCCTCTGTCACCGACCCGTTTTCGGTTCATTGCTCTTTTTCTTCTGCGTTTCCGGACTCGGGTTCGCACTATCCGGCTGGAGGTGCTCCCTGAAGTAGGAAATCATCATTTCTACCATGTAAAGGCCGTTCATTCCCTGGAAGTAATGATCGGCCTGGGGAAACACGGCCAGGTCGTGCAGCTTGCCGGCACGGATCAGCGCCGCGACCATGCGCATGGTTGTCGAGAAGGGGGCATTGACGTCGGCTGTCCCGTGCATGATCAGGAGCCGTCCCTTGAGATTCCTGGCCAGAGCCGGATTGGATCCTGCAGCATATCCCTCGGGGTTCTCCTCGGGCAGCCCCATGTACGGCTCGTTGATCGGCGGCGACTCGGTCAGATCACCTGGTGCACGGGCGATTCCGACGTGGAAGACGTCCGGAGCGGTCAGCATGGCGCGCAAGGCGAAGTAACCGCCCCAGGATGCTCCGGTCACACCCACGCGATCGAGGTCGATGTAAGGACGGTCGGCAGCAAGCTGGCGAAGGGCTGCCACGTGATCGAGGATCTCGATCTGACCGATCCGCCCGTAGGAGGCATCCTGGAACGCCTTGCTGCGCTCCGTCGTACCGCGACAGTCGACGATGAACGTGATGAAACCGAGCTGAGCCATGGAGCGGGCCTGCGTCGCCAGGAAGGAGCGCGGCACGAAGGTACGGGGCACCACCGTGGTGAACGGCCCGGCGTAGATGAAGTCGATCACCGGATACTTCTTCCCGGGATCGAAGTCGCTCGGCTTGTAGAGCACGCCGTAGAGATCGGTTGTGCTGTCGTCCGCCTTGACCACGAACTCCTCCGGCGGAGTCCATCCTATCGAGTCGAGGCGCGAGATGTCTGCCCTGGACAGGGTGAGCAGAAGTTCACCCTCCGCACTGCGCAGAACCGAAGCAGTTGGTCGCGTCGGTGTGGAGAAGGTATCGATGAAGCACTCCCTCGACGGGGCAAGCTGCACCGTATGATCGCCCTCTCCATCGGTGAGTCGCTTGAAGCCGCTCCCGTCGAGGTCGACGCTGTAGAGGTTCGTGTCGTAGAGGCGCTTCTCACCGTTCGCCAAGAAGAAGACGCGCCCCTTCTCGAGATCCACCCCCTCGACTCGAAGGACGGGATATTCTCCCCTGGTCAGCTGCCGGACGAGCGTGCCGTCCAGGTTGTAGAGGTAGATGTGGCGCCATCCGTCGCGCTCGGAGAGCCAGAGAAACCGGTCTGTTCCCTCGAGGGGGGTGAAAGTGTCCCGCCCGGCGCTGACGACAAAATCGAGCCCACCCACGAAGGTGTCCTGCTCCTCGGTCAGCACGATGCGGCTGCCCCCCGTTTCCGGATCCGCTGCCATGAGATCGAGCCGCTTCGCGTTTCGCGTGAGGCGCAGGAAGAGCACCTCTCCGCTTCGAGGATGCCAGCCGATGGGAAAGACATAGATATCCTCGTGAGGCTGGGTGTCCACAACGGTCTTCTCACCGCTCTCGAGGTCGAAGACCGCAAGCTCCTGGCGCATGAACTTGCCGCCCGACTTCCCGTAGACCACATTCCGCACCGTTTCCTCGGGATGGGTGTAGTCGATGATCGGCAGATGGTGGACGGCGCGCACATCCATGCGCAGGGCGAAGAGACGGGTCTGGTCCGGGGACCAGCCCTCCGGTGTTGCGGTCCACGAGACATCCTCTTCGGCATCCTCGGTGAGACGCCGCCCTTCCGAGGCGCCCTCTTCATGAATCCAGAGATCGCCGTCCTTGACAGCGGCGTAGCGCTCGAAGGTCGGCGAGTAGACTCGCCCGCCGCGGGACCGTTTCTTCTCGGCGCTCCAGCTCTCCTTCTCCTCGCTCTCGAGCTCGCGCTTCCCCTTTGTTGTCGGATCGACGAAGAACGTGCCATCCGGGGCGGTGTACCAGAACGTGGTTCCATCGTCGAACCAGCGGGCCTGCGCCTCCCCTCCGCTCACGAGATAGGAAGCCCTCATGAACTGCATGAGGCGCATTCTCTCCGCGTCGGAGAGCACCTTCCGCTCTCCTGTTGCGGCTGCCCCGCCGGGAACGATCCAGGCCGCTGCGGCTGTAAGAAGAAGGAGTACGAGGATCAGGTGAAGGGGAAAAGGTGTTCCGCCCGTCTGACTTTTTTTGTTCATGGTCTCTACCAGTCCGGGTGCCTGGAGCCTCGACAAACAGCTCGATCCGCCATCTGTGCGGCCGGAGACAATGCGATGATACGCGACACCTTCGTTGTTGTCATCATCCAAGGACAACAACCGTGTCGCATTCAAGGGCAATCTGTTCAAAATATCCAAGAACAGCCGCTTGATAAAAAAGCACGAGGAGAGGGCGGCAGAAGTCTGACCAGCGAGATGGCTGTTAGGTTGGAGCGAGGAGATTCAGAGCAACCTCAAAAGCTGCTCTATCCCTCGGTCTCGAACTTGCGGAGCACCTCCCGAACGAATTCCCTCTGTTCGGGAGGCAGCGGATCCAGCTTCGACAGATCGCCGGTCTCCAGGATCTCGGCGACGGGTTTGAAGAACTCTATTCGTCGGGCCGTGCCAGACGGCACATTCTGAAAGAATCTACGGAAAACTATGGACCATCCACCTTTCATGTCCGGCAGAGCAAGCATCTGTAAAACTGTTTCGATCGCTCCTGCAAGCTCTTCGGATGTATAAAGATTGAACGCCTTGGTAGCGGAGCTCAAAACTCGTTCCAGCTCACTCTCCGTTTGTCCGATGTAGGCTACTCTGATTGCCATAGACATTGCCACCTTAGTCCAAACCTCTATCTCTGCATCAGAAGCTTCCAATACAGACAGAAAATCCCCTATGGCGCCATCATGCTCTCCCTGATTTGCTCGTGCCACACCTCGATTGATCAGCGCCTCCGCCACTCGATCTACACTTTTCCCTTTTAGATCCAACACGGCAGAGTAGTCATCTATTGCCCCATCCCAGTCGGTTTTCGCACTTTTTGCGAATCCCCGGCCGAAGAGTGCATTAGCAACAATTTCAACAGCAACACCTTGCCGATTTAACACGGTATCAAAATCCGCAATTGCACCGTCCATGTCACTTTTTCTGCTTTTTACCTTCCCACGACAAACGAGGGCATGAGCAACCAAATCATTTGGTGCACCATCCAGGTCCAGTACTGCATCGGAGTCCGCGATCGCGCCTTCCGTATCACCTTGATTTTCTCTCGCAATAAGACGGTTGACGAGTGCTCTGGCACGGAGCTCGACATCTTCATTCGTGGTAGCTGCAATCCGATCAAAGTACTGCTGAGCTTCGGCATAGTTGCCAGACATCCCGAGTGCAACACCCAGGCTGTGAAGTAGCTGAAGGTCGTCCGGCGTACGCTTATGAGCTGCTCTGAGCATGCGAATAGCTGTTTCGAGATCTTCTTGTTCGTCTAACCATTTCCCCAGTGCTATGTAGGCCGCAGCTCCATAGTGGGAACGATCCTTGGTCTGGATGCTGCAATCCTCCGCAACGGCAAAAGCAGCTTCGTTTATATGCCCGATCTGAAGCCACGTGCGAACCATCATTGCTCGTGCCTCAGGATGGAAAATCGTCGATTTGAGAGACGCCGCAAAATATTCCAGCGTCATGGCCGCATCCCGAGCAGGTTTCCCTTCCGCGCCGATCGCTTTCTGCGCCAGTTCCTTCATCACCCGGAGCCGCTCCTCTTCCTCGAACCAGGCGCGCAGCACCTCGACGAACAGCTCGATCCGCCGCCTGTGCGGGCGGAGGTAGCGCATCTGGTACCACGTGCAGAAAAGCTGATCCGGAACCGTGTAATAGGCCGGACGCCCCTTGCCGCCGCCATGGACTTCCACGATCTGCATGGTCTTGAGACGCGACAGCTGCGTGGTTACGGTATTCAGGGTAAGACGCGCCGTCTTTGCCACGTCCGCAGGAGTGGCGGTGCCGCCGGCTCGCATCAACGCATCAAGGATCTTGCTCTGTTGATGGGAGAACTGATGTTCGAGAATATCCTTGAGCAAAGGAGTGAGATCATCGACAAGACTGCGTAGCATCTCCACGGTCGAGGGGATGTTCCCCTGGCTCAATACCTCGTAGAGCATCACGATCAGGCGGGGATTTCCACCGGTCAGTCTAGTGATCACCTTGATGCTGGCCTTGTGCCGGCGGTAGCTCTCGGCGAATTTGTCGTTGCCGTCATACTCGGCCCTGCGGAACAGGATCTCGCGGACTTGGCCGTCCTCGAGACGATCGAGCTGGACCGGACAGAAGTAGTTGAAAAACGCCCTGTCATAGGCCTGCAGCTGCGGGAACTCCATGACAGCCGTTCCGATCACCATCATGAAAGGCGAATCCATCAGCAGGCGCCGAAGAGTCCCCTGCGTGCGGTCGTCGAGCCCTCGTTCGAAGACAAGATCCAGATTTTCGAGGAACAGGATCAAACGCCTGTCCTGCTGTGCAGCAATCCGCCGGAGTCCTTCTATGGCCAAATCCTGGCTTCGCTCGTCTTCAGATTCAGACTCCACTTTTTCGTACCACTCTCGAGCCTCGGGAATCTCGTCTTCAGCCATGCTGTGCAATGCGGTTGACAGCAGATCCCTCAGCGACGTGATCGCCGGTAGCTCTTCCGGAAAACGAACGGGCAGCCACGCCTTGTCTAATCGCTCATCTTCCTTGATGCACAGACGAAGCATCAAAACAATGGTTGTCTTCCCCGAACCTCGAGGACCGGTGATCAGATAGCTCGTGAGCGTCTTGGACTCGCTCTGCTCGCGTACGGCGTTGGTCAGATAGTCGAGTGTATGCTGCCGCGCTGCAAAAGTGCCGCGGAGTTCCTCGATAGGCATTTCTTCAGGCATGTACTTGTGCGCTACACGCGACATCTCAATCCTCCCTTTTGGATGACTGCTTCCTGCTCACCTTTCCGTACCATCGCTGCCACCAGTCTCGCATCACATTGACCATGAAGTGGTACACGTTCGTGTGCGAATCGAGCACGAGATACCACTCGCACTCCAGATCAGCCATCAGCTCGTTGAAATCCCTCTCGCTGCTGCCGCGCTTCGACGGCTTGGCGTAGATGTCATATAGCAGACTGGAGCTGACACGTCCCTGAGCAGCCACGGCTTGAAGCACGGCCAGGGCCCTTCGCTCGCGCAGCTTGCCGTATCGTGACAGTCGCTGACGATAGTGATCGAAGTAGTGCTTGCACGTGGGCCCAAGAACTCTCTTGCGATAGAGATCTTCCAGAACTTCGAGAGTCAGGGGCTGGCGTTTGGCACGAGGCAGCTGTCCCAGCTGCGAGAAGAACAGGTGGATGAAATAGGGAACAGGCGGACCGATCAGATCGAGAAGGCGCTGGATCAGCGGCTCGTCCATCTCAATTTCCAGCGATTCGGCAAGATCTTTTGCAAGCCGAACGGCTTCCTTTTTCGAGATCGGCTCCACATAGAGACGCTCGAAGTCGTTGAGCTTGTCGGGCGCATTCAACCGTCGCAGAATCAGGTCGATGCCGATGCTGCCGCCAAGGATGAAGCGATGCCTTCTCAACTTGTCTTTCTGCTTGAGGCGTATCGTACGGAACCAGGCCAAAAAGCTTCGAGCTTCGTCATCGCCTTGTTTTCTGCTGATCCCCTCCAGCATGGCCGGAAGCTCATCGAGTATAAAAACCAGGGTCGGGTCCGCCTCCTCCAGTTCGACAACCAGCTTCCGTGCTGTCTCTTGCCATTCACTGGAAATCGAATCTTTGAATTTTATCTTGGCGCCTTCGAATCCCGCCTCATCGATGTTGTTCCTGATCCAGTCCGATACAGCCTTTGGAAGGCCACGAACCTTGAGGAGAGCAGAGCGAAGGTGGCTCTGCGAGAGCAGCTCAGTCATGAGCCGCCAGACAAACTCGACTGTCGAATCCACATCCTCCAGTTCGAGATAGATCGGAAGAGTGTTCTTGACCGGATTGGCCAGAACGCAACCCATCACACCCGTCTTGCCGAAACGCCTGGGAGCGAGAAGCAGGATGTTGTTGCCATCCATCTGCCGCCAGAGGTGGTTGATGAATTCCTCACGTCCGTAGAGTTCTTCGGGCTCTGGAACATTTCCTACAATATTTCTCGTTTTCATGGTCGCCCCACCAAAGTAACAATTTTGTTGTTTTATCTCTCAACAATAACAACACCGGTGTTACTTTCAAGGTATTTTACAAAAAATATTTAATGACACTGTGTT
>CAYZWU010000059.1:0-32494 GCA_964482235.1 uncultured Phycisphaerales bacterium | reverse complement strand
ATGACCTCATGTCATTTCATCCTCCTTTTCCAGGCTTAGCCTGGCGCACTGACAACGACACTTCGCTCCCGTATGCCGCCCGAACCGCCTGCTCGATTCCTGCTACTTCCTCATCGGATAAGAAATCAAACTGGCTGCTGCGCTTCCGGGCCGAGAGGCGCCCGTTGTTTTGAAGGCAAAACCTGATGAACAGGTCGATCTTTCGATCGGGCATGTCCACGATATCCTGGATGGCCTTTTTGGTCTCATCGTATTTGGCCAGAAAGGACAACTCATCGACGAGTTCAGTGTCGATCGTGTGCTCGATGAACCGGAACAACGCCTCGGCCTGCAAGGTCATGTCGATGTATGCGTACCACCTTGCGGTGTCATTTTCGACTGTCATGCGTCCGTTTTCGTCGAGAGAATACTCGATCAAAGACATGAGCGGCCGCGAGAAGGCTTCCAGTGACGCGTCATAATCCGTCGGGTTTTTCAACATGGAAGCCGAGACAGGAAACATGATCTCCTTGGGGGTAAAGCTTCGCCGTGCGAGGATGTTGTGGATCAAGAACCTGTGGATACGTCCGTTTCCGTCCTCGAAGGGGTGGAGAAAAACGAATCCGTAGGCAATCGCAGCCGCGTGAATTACAGGTGGAACGCCACCCTTGTCCATCCGAGCGTGCGCTCCCAGCAAGCCTTCCATGAGTGAATCCAGATCGTCAGGTTTCGGGCAGGCGAAGTGAACCTGCTCGCGCTGCCACGCCACGCTCTCACCGACATAGTTCTGGACCTTCCGATAGCTCGTGTCCTTGAACCGCGGATCGACGATCCGGTTCTGCAATTCGATCAGGTGCACTTTTTCGCAGAAATCTTCCTTCTCCGCGAGTTGTAGCATCGTGATGAACCGCTCGGTTCGAGTCGAGTTCGGCTTGATGTGTTCTATCTCGAACGAGGACTTCGTCTCCTTGGTGTAGAGGTAGCTCAAAGTGCGCTTCAAGAGTCCAGGCGAGTAGGCGGAGACCACCTTCCTGCATCGTTCGGTCAGGTCCGCATCCAGAAAGCCGCGAAGAGTGTCGGTGCGCCGGATGATCGGACAAAAGCCGGAAGTACCCAACAGATTGTCGTTGATCTTCTGGCGGCGGATCTTGATGGGCGGGATACTCGTGAAATACTGCTCGGGATCGAGGAGGTCGATGTACCCGCCCGTTTTCAGGTCACCCACGGATAGCTTCGTGTTGGTCAGGAACTCATAGAGGTACCAGATTCGCCGAGCGTATTTTCCTCGCGGTCTCGACTCGATGTATTCCTCGAGCTCCCGTTGAGGAACCACCTGAAACAAGCTTGCCAGGATGGCTGCATTCGTTCCGTCGTATTTGAGAGCAAATTCAAGATGGTCCCCCAGCTTGTCACCGGGCCAGTACTTGGATGGGTAGGTCTCCTTGGTCACCTCTCCAGCCGTACTGATCCTGTGCGTGTTTACGGACGCGATATAGGATTGATGCCAGTTGGGGATGACATCCAGCTGGAATCGGTCTATCAACGCCTGATACCCGGCTGGTCTTGCTCCGGTCTTATGAATTTCGGGTTCAATCATGGTCATATCCTGAATTATGAGCAATCGATGGGAATTATAGGTAAAATTTGACGAAAAACAAGACAAATGCGCTCAATTCACAAAAAAGGGATTGCATTGCGAAGCATTTGAAAAAGGGATGAGAAAAATAAGCAAAATAGGGCAACTGAAAGGAAATATGCGCTCATCTCTCCTTTGGCTGGTCAACTATGACTCACTGCCAGATTCAGGAAAAGAGATGGTTTCAAATTCCGTTCAATTTGCTTCACCAAGGGCAGCAGGAACGGGAGTTCTGTAACTCCCCTTTTTTATTGGAGTTGCCCCGGTGTATTGAACCAGCGATTAATCCGGGTATACTTGTTCAAGGAATACTTGCCGCACCCGTACCGCCTTTTCAGGGCGAACGACAGCACAGGGAGAATTCAACGATGATCCGGTCTGTTCTCATCCCATTCATGGTCCTCGTCCTGACTCTTGTCTCGGAATGCAGCTCGCTCGCGACCACGATCTATGTTCCTGACGACTACTCCACGATCCAGGATGCCATAGACGGCTCGCAGGACGGAGACACCATCATTGTCCGGGCGGGAACCTACAGGGAGAATATCGACTATTACGGCAAGGCCATTACCTTGACGAGTGAGGATGGACCGGCCGTCACGGTCATCGATGGCAGTGACGTGAAGAGCGTGGTTTCTTTCCACCGAGGCGAGGGACGGGATTCGGTGCTCTCCGGATTCACGATCACGAACGGCCAGGGAAACCGTATCTTCTCCCCCGATGAGCACAGAGGCGGAGGAATCTACTGTGTCGCGGCGGCTACGATCACGGGGAACATCATAACGGAAAACTATCTTCCCTATGGCAGCGGCGGGGGAATCTACTGCAAGGGCGATGCATTGATCGAGGACAACGAGATATCGTCCAACAGCGCCAATTTCGGAGGGGGGATACGTCTCGGTTCCAATAATCCCATCGTATCCGGAAACTACATCTCGGGGAATTTTGTGTATGGAACCTATCAACTATATGGTGCCGGAGGCGGAGGGATCTACTGTTCTTCGGGAAAGCCGACGATCACGGGAAACCTGATCCAGGACAACGAATGCTCCATCAGCTGGTATTACGGTGGAGGCTGTGGTGGCGGTATCTTCACCGAGGCATCCGAGGCCACGGTGGAAAGAAACCTGTTAGTAGAAAACATTGCAGGCTGGAGCGGGGGAGGGATCTATCTCTATGGATCCGAGGATTCCGTATCAGCCAACTTTATCTTCAACAACTCGGCAGATTCAGCGGGTGGTGGAGTTTGTATCGTTCCCAAGGGCACTGGAAGCAAAATCATCTATTTACAGAGCAACATGATTGTCGGGCTCAATTCGAGTTCCTTGGGCGGAGGGGTCTACATCGGTGACCAGAAAGTCTACATGACAAACAACACAGTGGTCTCGAATGTGAGCTCCGGCCCCGGCGGTGGAGTCTACGTCGATTGTGAAAACGAGATACCGGAAATCCGGAACTGCATCGTGTGGGCGAACGCCGCGCATAGCCATCATTCGCTTTATTCAGCAGGACCCGGGGATCCCATTGTCGAGTACTGCGACATCGAGGGAGGGTACGCGGGCACAGGGAACATCGACTCTCCTCCGGAATTCGTTGATCCACAGGCGTACGATTTCCACCTGAAATGGTCGTCGCCGTGCAAGGATCGAGGCAGCAACACGGCTCCCGGGACGGGTGATGCTGACTTCGAGGGCGATCCGCGAATCCACGACGGCACGGTGGACATGGGCGCCGACGAGTTCCACCCCCACCTTTACCATCTGGACGACGTGGTGGCAGGAGCCCCGTTGACACTCTGGATCGTGGGCACACCGGCTGATCCAGCAACCCTCGCCCTGGGGGCCGGCATCCAGGATCCGCCTCAGACCACCCAGTACGGCTACCTCTGGCTGCAGTGGCCGATTCAGCAGCTCGCTCTGGGATCGATCCCTGCGGACGGGATACTTTCGTATTCCGCGACGGTGCCCGGCTGGTGGCTCCCCGGCGAGATCAAGCCGCTGCAGGCACTTGTCGGTCCTCTTGGCAATCCCGCGTCGATGCTGACGAACCCGGATCTGCTGGTCGTGGAGTAGTGTAGGATCGCTGCACCATTGGAGCCCTCCCAGGCCAGGAAACTTGTTTCTCCCGCGATGGCAAGCTCGCAGGCATCGTGATTCTCGTCATAGCCTGACCATAATCCTGCAAGACCAAATTTTCCGGGTGACAGTTCCGGCATGCAGCCCAGGTGCCCACATCATCTGTGGGTTTTTGTTTTCACGAGCCTGAAAAAGTAGGATTGGAAATAAAAGGAAGAATGAAGTAATTGAATATTTGTTCGTTTCCCATCTGAAAAGCCCTTAAATCGAACGGACCAGGCAACAAGGTATGACTGTCGAACCATGTCTTGCTGCCACTGTTGACGAGGATCCGCTATCATGAACCGCAGAGATTTTCTTTTGACAGGACTTCCCGCCGCCGGTCTGGTCGTGACAGGAACTCTGGCTTCGCGGGCCGCCGGGCAGGAGGTCCCTTCCGCCGCGCCGGCCGAGGGAAAGATGAACAATTTCAAGCTCAAGTACGCCCCCCACTTCGGAATGTTCCGCAACCATGCGGGCAAGGATCATCTCGACCAGCTCCGCTTCATGGCCGACCAGGGATTCACCGCCCTGGAGGACAACGGCATGCGCGGCAAGCCGAAGGATCTCCAGAACAAGATAGCTAAAGAGATGGAACGGCTCGGCATGACCATGGGCGTCTTCGTGGCCCACGCCGATTTCGGCAAGCCGACCTTCGCGCAAGGCGACAAGGGCATGCGCGAGAGGGTGCTCGCCGACATCCGCGACTCCGTGGAGACGGCCAAGCGCGTCAACGCCCGCTGGGTGACCGTGGTGCCGGGCGCCTTTGTTCCCCGTCTCGAGCCGGACTACCAGACGGCCAACGTGATCGAGACGCTGAATCAGTGCGCGGCGATCTGCGAGCCGGCCGGCCTGACCATGGTGCTCGAGCCGCTCAATCCCTGGAGGGACCATCCCGGCCTATTCCTGACCAAGATCCCCCAGGCGTACCTGCTCTGCCGCGCGGTGAACAGCCCGGCGTGCAAGATCCTCTTCGACATCTACCACCAGCAGATCACCGAGGGAAACCTCATCCCCAACATGCAGAAGTCGTGGGATGAGATCGCCTACTTCCAGGTGGGAGACAACCCGGGCCGCAACGAGCCCTTGACGGGTGAGATCAACTATCTCAACGTTTTCCGCTTCATCCACGGCAAGGGATTCAAGGGGATCGTCGGCATGGAGCACGGCAACTCGAAGAAGGGCCGCGAGGGCGAGCAGGCCGTCATCGACGCCTACGCCGCCTGCGACAGCTTCTGACCAACAGGCCGTTGAGAAGCCTCACGGGGAAAGGTGGAGCGGTATGCACCTGATCGGGCTCGTACTCCTGGCTGCGCTCCTGCCGGGGCTGACAGCCGGGACCGCACCGTCTGCAGACGACGGACCGGTATTCCGATGGACCTTTGAAGAGGACCCATCGAACCCCGGCAAGGTTCCTGAAACGGCCGGCGCCTTTCAGGCCGAGATCAAGGGGACGGTTCGCTGGAACGCCGATCCCCCGTACCTCCTCCTCGACGGCAAGGAGAACCACCTCGTCGTCGAGGCCGCTCGCATCCCCGATCTTCCCGTACGCGGGATCACGGTGGAAGCCCGGGTGGCGATCCTCACGGGAATCCGCTGGGGCGGCATCATCGGCTACGTTCAGGACAACGGGAGCGACGAGCACGGCTGGATTCTCGGCTACAACGAGAACCGCTTCACCTTTGCCGTCTCCAACGGATCTCCCCTCACCTACCTGGCAAGCAGTACGGCTTTCGAGCCGGGAAGGTGGTACCACGTCGTCGGCACCTACGACGGCTCCTTGATGAAGATCTACGTGGACGGCAAGCTGGAAGCTTCGTCCACCGAGCGCTCCGGCGACATCCACTACATCGATTCCTCCCTCGTGATCGGCGCCTATCTCGACAGGGACGAGAGGTTCCCCATGCACGGGGGGCTGCAGGAGATCCGCCTCTACGACACCGTGCTGGACGACAAGGCGGTCGAGGCGCGTTTCAAACGATTTTCGCGGCTCGCGCCTCTCGAGCCGCCGCCTCCGCCGCCGCCCCCTCCCCCGCCGCCGGCGGAGAGCTCGGTCTACACGGGAAAGTACCTCGCTTCCATCGGTCCGTGGTTGGAGTTCACCGGACCGGACAGGGCCGTTGTCCGGTGGGAGACCGGCACCCCCGTGCCGACGATCCTGGAATACGGTGTGAACGATGTTTCCGAGAACCGCATCGAGATCCCAGATCGAAAGAAGCGGCATCAGGTGGAAATCGCGAACCTCGAGCGCAACACGGTCTACTCCATGGCCATCATCATCGAGGAGAAGAACGGGGAAAGACGGTCGGAAACCTTTCTGTGCGACACGTTCCTCAACTACAGCATCCCCGATGTGATTGATCGTGATTCGCCGGAAGCCGGAGAAGAGCGGCCCTCCCTCGCTGCGGACCTGGCAAGGCGCATCATCGCGGAAACAGGGATCACGCAGGGCTTCTGCCTCGACATCGGCGCAGGAGATGGGGAGCTCGCCCTTGAGCTCGTCAAGCGCAGCGACCTCCGCGTCATCGGAGTGGAGACCGATCGGGAGAAGGTCCGCGTTGCCAGGCACGCCCTGAGAAACGCCGGTGTCTACGGCTCCCGCGTCACGCTCCGGCACGTCGAATCGCTGAGCGACCTCCCCTTCAAGGACAGCACCTTCAACCTGATCGTATCGAGCGCTGCCGCTGCCCGCGGCGGAGGGCCCGGCTTCCCGGGCGACGCCCCGGCACTCCTTGCCCCGGGCGGCGCGGCTTTCCCCGGTCCGGACGGCCGACCCGTCCGGCGCGGCCCGATCCCCGGCACGGGTACGTGGACCCACCAGTACGGAGGAGCCCACAACGCCGCCTTCAACGGAGAGTCATTGAGCCTCGCTTCCGGGACCGACGATTTCGATGTGCAGTGGGTCGGCCGGCCCGGTCCGCGCGCCATGATCGACCGCAACCCGCGCGTGCCCGCGCCACTTGCCGTGAACGGCCGCCTCTTCACCCAGGGTTTCCAGCGCATCATCGCGCAGGACAGCTACAACGGCGCCATCCTCTGGTCCCTGGAAATCCCCGGGTTGATCCGCCTGAACCTGCCCCGCGACTCGAGCAACTTCTGCGCTGACGCGGATTCCCTCTTTCTGGCCGTGCGCGACCAGTGCTGGCAGGTCGACGCCGCCGCGGGCAGCGTTGAGAAGGTCTTCGATGTCGTACCGGGAGGAAACACTGACTGGACGTGGCAGTGGGGCTGGATCGCCTGCACGCGGGAAAGGCTCCTGGGCAGCGCGGTCAAGACTGGCGCGCCGTACACCGAATTCTGGTCGAGCGCCAACTGGTTCGACGGCCACACCGGCTACGGCACGGAGAAGGTCTGCAGCGACTGCCTCTTCTCGATCGAAAAGACGACGGGCCGCACGGCGTGGACATACAGGAACGGTGTGATCGTCAATCCGTCGATCACAGTGGGAGGAAAGCGTGTCTTCTTCATCGAGAGCCGCGATGCCGCGCTGAAGAAATCGGGCCGCCGCCGGATCGGCTCCGGCAAGCTGGGGAAAGACCTCTTCCTCGTTGCCTTGAACGGGGAGAGGGGAACAAGGCTCTGGGAGAAGCGGCTCGACCTGCAAGGCGGCGATCCGGTCTTCTACCTCAGCTGGTCGGACGGCACGCTTCTCCTCACCTCCTCGGATCACGCGGCACGGTGCTACTACCTCCGGGCAATCGATTCCGGGCGCGGCAAGGAGATCTGGCGGCAGAGCCACGCCTGGACGTCCGGCGATCACAGCGGCCACATCCAGCACCCCGTGATCGTGGAGGGGAAGATCTATCTGGAGCCGCGGGGCTACGACCTGAAGAACGGGGAACAAATCACCGAAAGGATCGGCGGCCGCGAGGGGTGCGCCACCTACATGGCCACCACGAAGGCGCTGATCCACCGCGGGATTGGGCGACAGGTCGCCATGTGGGAGCTCGAGACCGGGCGGACGACAGCCTGGTCGAGGCTCCGGCCCGGCTGCTGGCTCACCACGATCGCGGCGGACGGCCTTCTGCTGTCGCCCGAGGGCGGAGGCGGATGCAGCTGCGGATCGTGGATGGAAACATCGATCGCCTTCGCTCCCCGGGCCTGCTTCACACCCAGGATCGCGCCCGAGGGAGCGCGGTTCGTCGGCTCAACCCGGGCGGCGCTCTCCTCCCCTCAGGAGCACGCCTCGATCCGGTACACGCTGGACGGAACGGTGCCGACAGGAAAGTCGTCCCTCTACACCGCACCGATCAAGATCACCGGGACCTGCGAGCTGCGCGCCAGGGCGTGGCTGCCCGACGGATCGGAGAGCGAAATGCGGCGAGCCGTCTTCACCCGGCTGACGCCGCGCAAGCCCGACAGGCCGGGCCGTCTGAAACCGGGCGTCTCCTATCGCTACTACGAGACGAAATGCGAGAAGATGCCGGACCTTTCGAACGTCGATCCGGACGATTCCGGAGTGGCTTCGAACTTCCGGATCGATACGCGAAAGCGGGACGATAACTTTGTCTTCTCGTTCAGGGGATTCATCAAGGTGCCCGAGGACGGCCTCTACACTTTCTATACCGCTTCAGACGACGGCTCCATGCTCTACATCGGCGGCCGGCTCGTGGTGAACAACGACGGTCTTCACGGCACGCGGGAAATCTCGGGCGACATCGCCCTCGAAGCGGGTCCGCATGCCATCACCGTCCTCTTCTTCCAGGCCGGCGGCGGCGAGGCGCTCTCGGTCTCAATGAAAGGACCTGGAATGAACAAGAAAACGATTCCCGATTCCTTTCTCTGGCATGGGAGGCAGGATCGATGAGACAGACGGCGATCGAGCTGGAAGCCTTTCGTGCCGCGCGGAGGAGCGGTATCGCCGCTCTTCTCGGTGCCTTTCTGTCAATCCTCGTCCCCTGGTCCGGCGTGGCCGCGGCCGACGACTGGCCGACCTTTCGCCACGACAACAGGCGCAGCGGCGTCACTTCCGAAGAGCTCGACGCCAAGAGCCTCGAAACGCGGTGGGTCTTCAGATCGCTACATCCACCCAGCCCGGCCTGGGCCGGCCCCGCCCGGTGGGATGCCTACGCCGAGGTGAACGGCCTCCGCTCCATGCGGAACTACGATCCCGTGTTCCACGCGATCGCCGCCCGCGGCTCTGTCTGGTTCGGCTCCTCTGCGGAGGATTGCGTGGTCTGCCTCGATGCGGCATCGGGCAGGGAGAAGTGGGTCTTCTTCACCGACGGCCCGGTCCGCATCGCGCCCTCGTTCCACGACGGCAGGATCTACTTCGGCTCGGACGACGGATTCGCCTACTGCCTCGATGCCGAGGACGGATCCCTCGTCTGGCGATACAGCCCGTCGCCCGACGAGGCGCAAATCCCGAACAACGGCAAGTTCATCTCCAAGTGGCCCTGCCGCACCGGGGTGCTCGTCGAAGGCGGCAATGCCTTTTTCGGCGCCAGCCTCCTGCCGTGGAACGAATCATTCCTCTGCGCCGTGGATCCGGAAACCGGCTCCCCTGAAGGACCGGGCCGATTCAGGCGCGTGACCGGAAGCCAGACGATGGAAGGCGCCCTGCTTGCCTCGCCGACAAAGCTCTACCTCCCCCAGGGACGCGTCCCGCCCGTGGTCTTCGATCTGGCCACCGGCGATCTTCTGGGAAGCCTGTCCGACGGGGGCGGCGTGTTCGCCCTCATCACTCCGGACTCCCGCTTCCTGCACGGTCCCGGCAACAAGAAGGGGTGGATCACGGAAAGCCGCGCGGATACGCGGGACAAGATCGCCCGCCACGAGGGTGCCAGCTGCATGGTCGTTGCCCGCGACTTTGCCTACCTTCTCACCGACACGGCGCTGCTCGCCATCGACCGCGTTTCGCAGAAGCCTGTCTGGACCAGGGAATACCGGCAGCCCTTCACCCTGATCTTGGCCGGCAGCCACCTCTTTGCAGGCGGGACCGACGAGGTGGCAGCCTACAGGGCCGCTGACGGCGAGCCGGTCTGGACCGGCAAGGTGGCCGGCCGCGCGTTCGGCCTGGCCGCGGCCGGCGGTTCCCTCTTCGCCAGCACGGACGAGGGAGCGATCCACTGCTTTGCCCCACCCGAACAGGCAGGAGAAAGAAAATGAAGAAAGGCGAGAGAAAAGCGGACCTCACGCACGGCCTGCCGATGTTCAAGGCGAGAGATCCGGCGCTCGTCGCCGATGAGAAGATAAAGCTCGCCGCGAAGGAGAAGAAGGGCCTTCTCCCACGCTGGCGGCATTACCTCTCTCTCACCGGCCCCGGCTGGATGCAGAGCGCCCTGACCCTGGGAAGCGGCAGCGCCATGGCATCGCTCTATCTCGGGGCGCAATACAAGTTCAGCCTCCTCTGGGTGCAGCCCCTGGCCATGGCCGTGGGCATCGTCATGCTGCTCGCCGCATCGCACCAGACGCTCTCCACCGGCATCCGCCCCTTCGATGCCATGAGTCGGTTCGTGCATCCCTCCCTGGCCTGGGCCTGGGCCATCGGCACCCTGTTCGCCTCCTTCGTCTTTCATCTGCCCCAGTACGCCCTGGCGGCCGGTGTGACCGAGGACATGATCTGCGCGATCTCGGGATGGAAGCCGTCCGAGAGCGCCAGGACCGCTCTCCTTCTCGGTGCGGGCCTGCTCTACCTCGTTGTGGCGGCTTTCATCACCTGGAACTACGGAAGCGGCCTCAGGGGAATCAGGCTCTTCGAGCGGACGCTCAAGATCTTCATCTGGCTGATCATCGCGGCCTTTGCCGTGGTGGTGGCGAAGTGCGCTGCGGCGGGACGCATCGACTGGGGCGAGCTGTTCCAGGGTTTCCTTCCCCTGCACATGCCCACGGACTCCCAGGGGATGCTCACGATCCTCGGCGCCTTCGGTGCCGCGGTGGGCATCAACATGACCTTCCTCTTCGGCTACTCCCTCCTCGCCCGGGGCTGGGGAAAGGAGCACCGCGGGCTGGCCCGCTTCGACCTGATAACCGGCATGCTGATCCCCTACACCATCGCCACCTCGCTGATGGTGATCGCGGCGGGCTGCACGCTGTATGGTGCGGAGATCACGGGCAAGATCGATCCGTCGCGGGCCGGAGAGATGATCGGCGCGGCCGGCGTGGGATCCTTCGTGGGCCGTTTCGTTTTCGGTCTCGGCGTGCTCGGGATGGCGCTCACCACGATCACGCTCCAGATGCTCGTCGTGGGATTCGCGGTCTGCGAGATCTTCGGCATCGAGCCCGGCGGGCGGCGCTACAAGCTGGCCTGCCTGATCCCGGCCCCCGCCTTCCTGGGTGTGATCCTCTGGAAATCGATGGGCACCTGGATCGCCCTCCCCGCCTTTGCCATCGGGCTCATGTTGCTTCCCATCCCGTACCTGGGATGGCTGATCCTGCAGAACAGCCGCCGGTTCCTGGGAGAGGACAAGCCGAGAGGCCGCAAGGCCGTCTACTGGAACATCACCCTCTGCACGGCTCTCGCCATCACACTCTTCAGCGTCATCTACACGATCTGGAGCAAAGGAAAGGCATTCGGAGAATGGTTCGAGAATATCTTCTGAAACATGTTCCCCTGATCGACGTCGCCAGAAGCACGGCAATTCGGCTCCTTGCAGGCACTCTGCTTCTACTATGCCTCGCGCAGCCTGCCGCTGCCTGGGACGGCCTCTCCCGCGGGCCGGACGAAGGGGACGAGGTCTTCGAGCGAGCGCGGGAAAACGGGATCCTGGCCGCCGAGGGGCTGGAGAGGTGCCGCCGATACATGGAAGGATGGCTGGCGCAGTCGGACCGTCGATGCGGGCTGATCCCCCGGAACCTGGGAAAGGGGCGCGATCTCTGGAATGCCAGTGACAGCGCGGCGGACAACTATCCCTTCATGGTTCTCACCGCGGCCCTGATCGACCGCCCCCTCTTCGAGGGACGCATGCTCGAGATGCTGCGCGCCGAGCGGAAGCTCTGCTCGCGCGTGGGAGCCCTGCCGGACACCTACTCCTTCTCGAAAAGGGGTTTCCATCACGAGGAGCCTGACATCAACAGGCTGATCTTCGGCGCGTCGGAGTACATCAAGGACGGGCTCCTGCCGCTCACCGAGTGGCTCGGACAGAGCTTCTGGGCCGATCGAATGATCGAGATGCTCGATGCGATCTGGGAGAACGCGCCGATCGAGACCGATTTCGGGCCGATCCCCGCGACGAACCATGAGGTGAACGGCGAGATGCTCCAGGCCCTCTCCCGGATCTACTGGATGACGGACGATCGGAAGTACCTGGAATGGGCCGTGCGGCTGGGCGACTACTATCTTCTCGGCAGCCGCCATCCCACGAGGAACGAGAAGCGGCTCCGGCTGCGGGATCACGGCTGCGAGATCGTGTCGGGCCTGTGCGAGCTCTACGCCGCGGTGCACCACGCCCTGCCGGCGAAGAAGAAAGCCTATCACGAGCCGATCCACGTCATGCTGGACCGCATCCTGGAGATCGGGCGGAACGAGCACGGCCTCTTCTACAACACCGTCGATCCCTCGACGGGAAAGCACGACAGCGGCATCTCCGACACCTGGGGCTACACGCTGAACGGCTTCTACACCGTCTATCTCATCGACGGGACGGAGGCGTACCGGAGCGCCGTGCTCGAAGCGCTCGGCAACCTGAAGGGCAACTACGACAGCTACAGGTGGGAAGGCAACAGCGCGGACGGCTACGCCGACACGATCGAGAGCGCCCTGAACCTCTTCAACCGGGAACCGGTTCCCTCGGCCGCCGACTGGATCGACAGCGAGATCAAGGTCATGTGGCAGAAGCAGAGGGACAGCGGCGTGGTGGAGGGGTGGCACGGCGACGGCAACTTCGCCCGCACCACGATCATCTATTGCCTCTGGAAGACGAAGGGCGCCACGATCCGGCCGTGGCGCGGCGACGTGGTGCTCGGCGCCGAGCGCGAGGGGGACAGCCTGAAGATCTTCCTCTCGGCGAAGAAAGAGTGGAGCGGTCGGCTCCTCCTCGACGGAAAGCGCCACAGGTCGGGTTTGAACCTGCCGCTCGACTGGCCGCGCATCAACCAGTTTCCCGAGTGGTTTACTGTCGATCGCGGCGCGAGCTGCGAGGTCCTTGACCGGACAGCCGGCACCGGAGTCCGCTGCACGGGAAGCGAGCTGCTCGAAGGGATCAGCCTTCGTCTCGAGCCGGGTGTTCCCCTCTGCTTGACGGTGCGAGAAGCCAGATGAAGCGAATCATCGAGATCAACGTTACCGTGGAGGAGATCGCGGCGCGCGAGGAGCGCGTGGCCAAGACCCGGCGGTTCGAGGAGCCGGACCGGGTGCCCGTCGTCCCGGCCGTCGCGCACCGCTTCCTCGTGCCGAAGATGGGAGTGTCGTTCCGCGACTACTACCGCGATCCCGAGACCATGCTGCGAACGCAGATCCTTGCCCAGAAGTGGGTGATGGAGAACGTGCGCACCGACGCCCACTGGATCACCGGGGCGTGGGTCGGGGCCTGGACCGACTTCCAGAACACCTTCGAGGCGGGAAGCCTCGGCGTGGAAGTGATCTTTCCCGAGGACGACATCCCCTGGATTGGGCCGGGCTGGGTCAGAGACGACGATGACCTGAAGCGCCTCGAATCGCTCGACTACATCCACAGCGGCATCAACGCCCGGCAGATAGCCTTCCGGAAGGGCATGATGCGCGTGGCTGCGAAGTATCCCGTCCGCTTCCAGGGCGGGCCTGTCTTCCACCCAGGCGAGAATCCGGCCCTCACACACACATCGGACGGCCCTTTCGGCGTGGCCGGCGATCTGATGGGGCAGACCGAGCTCTTCCTCGCCTGCACCGAGCGGCCCGACTTCGTCCGCGAGCTCCTGCGGATCGTCACGGACAAGATGATCGAGTACCTGGACTTCTGCTGGAAGGAAGAACAGCTGAAGGGGCGCGACTTCGCCTGGACGGACGACCTGGCGGTGAACCTCTCGGCCGACATGTTTCGCGATCTCGTCCTCCCCGACGAGAAGCGGCTGCGATTCCACTTCGACGGCAGGGCATCACTCCACATGTGCGGCAAGACCGACCATCTGCTGGAGATATTCAGGGACGACCTCGAGATCGACGAGTTCCAGGGATTCGGCTGGCAGGTCGACCTCGACCGGATCGCCGAGGCGATGGGCGGCAGGGTGGTGCTTCTCGGCAACATCGATCCCATGCTGATCCACCGTGGCCCCGCCGAGGCGGTGCGCGAGGCCACACGCTTCGCCATCGAGAAGCTGGCCCCTCTCAGGGGCTACATCGTGCAGGACGGCAACAACATTCCTCCCGGGACGCCGGTGGAACATGTCAACGCCATGATGGAAGCGGCCGAACTGTACGGGCGGTACTAGCGGAGCGGCCCCGGCCGCCCGTCGATCAGATGTCTCCAAGCTGAAGGAGGGCTGCGCAAAGGAAGCGGCATCCGGCGCGGGCTGCCATCGAGCGGCCCGGCAGGATCACTTCGTGGATGAACCGGCTAGTGCGGCCAGGTACACGGCGCGCTTCGCGGCCATGGTGCCCTCCTGGTTCGTCGCGAACTTCCGGAGCTTGTCAGCCACGCTCGAGGTGAGACCGTCCGACATCAGCTTCTTCTCGATCCTCCCGAGAGCCCTGGCTGCCGCCATCTCCTGCTTCAATTCCTGGGAGCCGAGGCGAGCCCGCATCTCCCTGGCGCGGGGCTCGAACTCCTCGTTTCCCTTCAGAGCCTTGACCAGGGATTCGGCCATGTCATCGGCTTTGATGAGGTAGCCGTTATCGATCAACCACGTGACCTGCTCGAACTTTGCCTCGATCCGCCGTCTGAACGTCTTGAGCGTCTTCTCCGCAGCCGAAGAATCCTCGGTGCCTGCCTCGGCCACCTTCTTGGCTGCAACGAACGCCCTGGTGTAGCGCTCGCGTTCGAACTCGAGCCAGGTTGTTCGCAGCGTTTTCGGCATCCCTTCCGGAGGCTTCCCCCATTTCGCTGCCTCCGAGGCGACGACCTTCTCGATCTCTTTCTTCAAGGACAGCGGATGCCCCTTTAGAATGACCTTTCCCTCCCGGGAGAGGAGGATGAAGCTCGGCAGCGAACGGCTTCCCGAGGAGAAGGGACGTTCCGTGGTCCACATGCCGCCCCGTCCCATCCATTTGCGATTCCAGACAACGCCTTCCATGACGTCGCGTGCAGTTCCCTGGCTCTCCACGAAGATCAGGGCCATCTTGTCACCATACTTCTCGAGCAGTTCGAATGAGGCCGGCACGGACCCCGAAGTGCAGCCCCCTCACCTCGTTCCCCAGAACTCGACGAGGATCGGTTTGCCTCGAAGATCTCTCAGGCTCTTCAATCCAAGGCCGTTTATCGGCGGTTCGCTGAAGGTGTAGTCCACCGTATCGCCCACCTCGACGATTCGGCCCTGCCCCTGGGCGATCGGAATAGAACAGCACGCCGCTATCAGGACGGCGGAAGCAATCATCAACTTATGCATGAAAACTCTCCAGGCTTCATGGTCTTCGGTTTTGTGAGCAGGCTCTTGCCACGTTGTTCGATAAGCCGCTCGAAGCAAATGCGATCTTCAAGGGGATCTGAGCTCTCACCTTTCCGTCGCAACACTTTTTCAATGGCTTGATCCTCAGTTTAGAATAAAGTCAAACCCAACAATTTCAATGTGAAAGAAGAAACCCCGAGTCGAGCACAGTAGAATCGCCGCTGCAACAGCCACCCGATTCCCTGGCTGACCAATGCGGAGATCCGGCATATTGATGAAGCTGAGAATGGAGGAGGATTACCGCAGCAGCGAGGCGGCGGATGACTACTTTCTGCGCCACAGGAAGTCCGCCATTCGACGTTTCGTCACCCTCAGGGAGGGGCGAATCGTGGAAAGCCTCCTGAGAAGAGGCGGTCTCGATCCGAGCCGCTCGAGGCAGGACAGGTCGAAACGGCCGCTCCTCCTCGATTCCCCATGCGGAACAGGTAGGATGACCTCCTATCTGCGCTCAAGGGATATCGACGCGGTGGACCTCGACAGCTCCCTTCAGATGATCCAGCGCGGCTCGGCAGCCGGATTGCTGCCCGCATCCCGAGCCGTCGCCGGAACGCTTCTGGCTCTCCCCTTCCCGGACAGGACCTTCCAGGGCGCCGTCTGCATCCGGTTCATGCATCACCTGAACAGGCCTGAGACTCGATCTCTCGTGCTTCAGGAACTCAGACGCGTGACCGGCGGACCGGCCGTCATCTCGGTCTGGACAGGTCAAAGCATCCAGTGGACGCGGCGCATCATCAAGCAGGCACTGGGTCGGCGGCCGTCCTCACGCTACAAGGTCGCTCTGTCCACCATCCGGGAGGAAGCGGCTCGAGCGGACTGGCGGATCGTGAAGGTGCGCTATCTCTTCCGCTTCATCTCGGAAACAGCCTACCTCCTCCTGATCTGAGCTTCATCGCGCGATAGCCGATCCCGAAAAATTCACCGCGTGTCACGGATTTTCACGCACTTCCAGAGAGGCGGACTGCTGGGAAAATAAGCCACTCCAGGATACCCTTTTCCAGCATCGTCATAACCCACTTTCATCAAAGGTGTTGCACAGGAAAAACACAACTGGTTCTGGAACAGAAAATGTGCCCGACAATCGGCATGCCCTTTGCATATTACTTGAAAGCCCGAACAAATGCTTTTTTCCAATCAGCAGTGGATCAGTTCCGCACGGAAAAGGTGATTGACAGGCGGTCTGTCGATCCCTTTGGCCCTTCCGGGCGGAGTGGATCCCGGTCTGGTTACTAGATGAGGATAGGTCGCGGTCAGCCGCGGCCTTCCTTTTTTTTGGCGCCCTTTTGACTGTTTAGTCCGGATTTGGACATCCATCGTCGACCCCTGTTTGGCCGGCCATGACCACAGATCCCTGGAATCACTCGAGACAACGATCGATCGTGGCCCACTGCACCTCGAACAGAGCAAATCTCATCTCGGTCGGAATGTCGGTCGGGGAGCCCATCGAGGCATTCGAGAAGATGCCCGGCTCGGTTGTCAGGACGAGAGCTCCTTTCCCTGCCTTGATCAACCCATGAATCACCACGCCGTCTTCGGAAGTCAGGAGCGGCACGAGTCCCTCGACACCGAATGTCGCCGCCGGCATGAAAAGCCAGCGCGCGTGAACCTCGTCAAAGGCTCTCACCCTCTCTGCAGACACACTGTCGAACTCCTTGATGCGACAGGAATCGCGAAACATCTCCAGGTCGAGCAGCTGCCGAGCAGTCCCCGGCGAGCTGGTGAGGAGCCAGACTGAGCCGCCCTCGGCCATGTGGTTCTCGAGGAGATTCAGCTGGACGGGTGTCAACGGCATCCCCTTGTCCAGAAGCACGATCATCGGATAGCCGTCGGCCTGATCCAGGGAATCGATGGTGAAAGGAAGGATCTCCGCCTTCTGGAACCAGACATAAAAAGTGCTGAAAACCTGGGAAGAAACCTCGTCGTGCTGGACTACCCCGCGAAAAGGAAGTGCCGTTTCGCTGCCTGGAAGGAATGCCGTCCTCTTGCAGGTCCACTCCGGTTCCGGGTATGTCTCCGGCCAGGCCGCAGCGGCAAACCGGGCCCCGCCGAAACCGAGAATCACCCCGGCAGCGATCGACACGGCCATTGGCGAGGACAGAAAGACCTTCTCTCTCAGGCAGCGATAAATCCCGATCATCAGGACCGCGATCCCTGAAAAAAGCAGGAGACGGGAAAGGAGAGCGGACCTGCTCGAATGATTCAGCCAGTTGACCGTACCCAATGCCAGTTCGGGCTTTCCTTTCATCTGCATGGAGAAGGTCGAAAAGACCGTGCTGTCTGTAAAGGCGGCCACCCGCCCCTTGCCGATCCTGGCGGACACGCATTGAAAAAATCGACCATAAGGCTCGACAGCATCCTTCTGCATGTCCCCGAAGAAGGTGATGCGGGAATAATCGGGTGAGTCCGAGTAGAGCCCAGTCCCGACCATGACAGGACGGCAGCGAAGGGGATCGGCCTCGATGCTGCACGAGGTGGCAAAGAGAAACTCGGGAACACGGCTCACGATAGGATGGTGCCATCTTCCGGATCGGGTCCAGAGCTGGTGATCCGATCGGCGAATCGAGATGTCGTCGTCTGCCGCATCGGCCACGAAACGAATGCCGAACTGCTCGGAGACCTGATTGAGATGAGTATTGATACCAAAAATATCGGTATGCTCTCCGATGAACCAGATGGATCCCCCCTCTTCCACGTATCGCCGCAGAGCTTCCCGCTCGCTGGAGGTGTAGCCGCGCGTCGGCGTCTTGAGAATCCAGACGTCGTACCGGCTCAGGAGCTTTGCGTCGAGCTCGCCCTCGGCCACGTTATCCACGACAGGGAAGTACTGCCGGAGCAGACGCATCATGGAAACGAAGTTGTAGGTCGTCTTGGTTCCGAAGATCCGGCGATCGAGGGGGACGTCGGTCCACTCCCACTCGCTGTGCATCCCGTCAACGGCGATCCTGCCCTGCCTGGCTTCTCCGGGCGGATTCCAGAAGAGGGAAAAGACAACAACCGCGGCGCCCGAGGCTGAAAGAATGGCTGCTACCTTCGAAAAACGGATCGATCGAGACCGCACGGCATCAGCGGGACGTTCCCGGTACCGATGCCTCCTGGCCGCTGCCAGAAGGACCGCGTGGCAGAAAAGAAAAAGGGGGCAGAAGGCGGCACCCTCGAAAAAAAGCCTCTCCTCGCTGCCGGGCACCTCGTTTTCGAATCGATAGACGAGAGTGCCGAGCACGACCGCTTCCCGGTAAAGGAGATGAATCCCCAGGAGGAGGAAAAGGAGAAGCGCCTTGAAGACCGGCCTGAGCCGCATCATGAAAAGGGCGCAGCCCTGAATCCCGAACGCTAGAGCAACGGGGAAAAGAAAGGCATGCCTGGGAGCGTGCCCCACCATCGCCGTGACTCCGAACCGCGTCAAAGCGATGCCCCTCTCCCCGCTTCCAGCGTCGAAACCGAGCCATCGAGCCGCGCCCGTTGCACCATGGGCCGGAAAGCTCTTGAACTGAAGATATGGTTCGAGCTCCCAGTAGGCCCAGTAGAGCAGGCCGGCGGCCAGGACGAGCCAGGCGGTTCTGCGATACAGCCCGAGATACCTGGAGAGCCTGCCTGCCGCAGCTCTACGCAGCGGACAGCATCCGAGAAGCATGGAAATGAACAGAAGGGAGAGAGCCGGCCCCGCCTCGGGAATCAGAAAACCCAGAAGCGCCAGGAGACCGAGAGCGAGAAAGCGGGACCGCACGCTGCCCGACGACAGATCGACCGGCTCCTCTTCCTCTGTTCCCCGCTCGAAACGGCGGCTCAAAGGATCGACGAGAAACTGAAAAGAGACGGACACGACAATGGCGATCACCGCGGCCACCGGAATTTCCCAGGCCTCTTGCGGCGGGATCTGCCGCACGTAGGCGATCCACGCTCCGAACCAGATGACAAACAGGCTGCTCATATCTCTTCTCTGTTTTGCGCCAGGAGCTTTTTCAGGAAAACGACGTTGCGGACATTGAGCTTGCGACCTTGTTTGAAGTTCCTGTCCCAGAGGAACCGAGGATCGCTGATCAGAAAGAGACACCCCTCCCCCAGGCGGAAAGACAGAACCACAGGATGCTGCCAGCAGGAGACAACCACATCGTGATCTCGCACGCTCCCCTTCGTCTTCATGGCCCAGGCCTGGGAAAAAGTCGGGGCTTCGTCGTCGATCGAGCTCTCTCTCCCGGGACAGAATCCGAGAGGGATCGACGTGATCTCCACACCGAGCCTCTCGAGCAGAAGGCCTTTCGACTCGCGATCGGCAGGACCGACAAAGGAGAGAACCTTTCCTCCCTCCTCGACGAACCGAAACAGTCGATCCACATCGCTGCTGCCGAGAGGACTCCCCTCGGACGGTACGACCAGAAGGTCGCTCCTGCCCGGCTCCATGGGCGGATCCTCCATGAGGTAGAGCGGAAGAAAACCGCAGGCGGACAGCGCACTCTCGAAACCGGCCGGATCGGCCGGGCCGGGCCGCCGTACTGACAGATTAGATCCGCCCCTCAGGTCGATCCATGCGGTCTGCCCAGCCAGGGGGGAGCCGGAGCCGCGATGCACTGCATTGCATCCCTGAACAATCAGGAAGGCGAGTAGGGGCAGAAGGACCGGGAGTGCTGTCCCGGCCCTGCAGCTGCCCTGAAAGAGGAACACCACAAAACCGCTCAGGAGAAGAACCAGGGAGGCAACTCGAAACCACTGCTCCGAGTAGAAGCGCGAATCGCCACCTGCACACCACTCGAGAAGGCCTGCCACGAACGGCCAGCTCGTACTGAAGGAACTCTCCTGGAGAAAGGCCGTATCGCCGAAGACGGCCACTCTTCCCTTGCCGGCCCGCGCCCGGGCACCCAGGATCAGCTCCCCCAGCTGTTCCTCGCCGGGGTCAGCGGACCAGTTTCCCAGAAAGGCCCGCTCCGGCGCAGCCCGGTCCCCCCTGTCCAGGAAACCGGAGCGAGCCACCACGAGCGGCCTGGAACAGCCGGAAAGGGCGAGGCTCGCCCCGACGCTGATCTTGATCCGGTCGGGGTGGATCGAAAAACCTGCGACAGAATCCTGCCTGAGATCGAGCGCCCCGTCCCAGCCCGGCCCCGGAAGGGGAATGGCGCTGTCGAAGTTCAATTTGATCCCGAAACGCGAGATCAGGGGATTGGTGCAGCGCATGACACCGGAAATATCGGTGTGATCGCCGAACACGAGCAGTCCCCCTCCGCCGCGCACGAAACGGGAGATCTCGTCGATCTCGCCCCTGCCGAGCTCCCTGTCGAGGTTGCAGATCAAAAGAACATCGACGCCCCGGAGCGAGCCCCCTTCGATCCCGCTGCGCTGCTCGAATTCTCGATTAGCGCGCTTCATGTAACGGCAGAACCGGCCGAGGGCAGCTCCTTGCGGCTCCTCGGGCGTTTCGGCGTCCGGGATCTGTGCGGAATAGGCCCCATCGAGCAGCACGCACTTCGACGGTTTCTCGATCTTGTCGGCCGGTACGAAGAACAGGAACCAGACTCCGGCCGCTGCCAGCAGGGAGCCGGCAAGAGCGAGCATGCGGCTCCTTCCGGTCTCCCTGGAAAGAGACGGCTGCGACAGGAACATCATGTAGATCGACGCGGCCATCACGAAAAGCCACAACCGGAAAAAGTCGGGATCGGCCGCCTGCAACGCCAGCGCGACAGCCAGAAGCAGAAGCGCCGGCAGGTGAAGGGGAAGACGCCGCCGCGGAGTGCCGGCCAGCAGAAAGAAAACGAAGGGAAGCTCCACGACCCAGAGCCATCCGCCCAGATAGGTGAACGACACCATCTCGAGCGGACAGCCGCTGAAGCCTTCGGCAAGCTCCGCCAGGGAAAGGATCGGAGCGGTGATCCGGACGGTCCAGAGAAAGACCTGATCCGACAGAAAGGCCGCCGAGTAGACGAGGGATGCGGCGAAGAGGGCCCGGAAGGGAAAAAAAGCCGCCCGCCTCCTCTGTCGCGCCGTCAGGGAAAGAGCAGCCCCTTGCACGAAGACGAAAAAGAAGGCGTTGGCCCGGGGCAGACGCCCCGCTGCGCCAAGATAGAGAACCATCATCAAGATGCCCAGAGCAGCCCGGACCCTCTGTCGAGCCGTCATGCCGCGCCAATGAACGAGAAGGAAAAAAAGAACGACAACAACGATCGACAGGCCGAAGACCACGTGCAGGAAGGAAAGAAAATGATCCCGTGCCGGGGAAAGGCCGATGTTCACCGTCAGCATGCAGAGCATCGCGGTCTGCCAGAGGCAGAGCGACATTCTTTCCGTACCATGAAAGTCCGGCAGCGAAGCCCCGCACCTGCCCATGACCGTCGAACGTGCGCTCATCATTTCCCTTCCGATCCTCTTTCGCTCTTCGTTTCGGAATCATCGCGCCTACGGCAGGTGACGAGCCCGGTCCACCAGGTGGCCACGACGCCGAACAGGCTAAAAAGAACGACTCCCGTGAGATCGGAGCCATGAGGTTTCACGACGGTTTTCCAGAAAAAACCGGCCGCCCGGGCCAGTCCTGAATCCGTACCTTCCCCGTCCATCTTCTCCTTGCGCTTCTTCTTGCCGCCGCTCTTGCCCTTCTTGCGGCAGATCTTCTTGTTGGTGGGACATGACGGCCCATCGGTGCAGAACGTCCCGCGGGAGCAGCCGCCTTCCTTTGTACACTCGTCGTGCTGCGAGCAAAGAGCTCCCATGGTGCAGCTGGCTCCCCAGGAGCAGAATCCTCCCTCGGTGCAGTCCTCGTGAATGGAGCATCGATCTCCGTTGGTGCAGAACTCGCCGTACGAGCAGACTCCCTCGGCGGTGCAGTCGGACCCGGTGGAGCAGGATTGTCCATCGGTGCAGCCTGCGCCCCTGGAGCACTTGAACGCCTCGGTGCAATCCTCGTGGATGGAGCATTGATTGCCGCCCGTGCACTGCTCGCCTTTGGAGCAGAACGATTCCGACGTGCAGTCGGAACCGGTGGAGCAGACAATTCCGTCGGTGCAATGGGCGCCGGAAGAGCACATCGTGCCTTCGGTGCAATCCTCGCTGGAGCTGGAGCAGCGCCTGCCGTGAGTGCACGACTCCCCCTGCGTGCACGACGGCCCGATCGAGCAGTCGCCTCCTTCCGTGCAGTAGCTCGAGCTCGAGCAGCTGTCGGAATAGGTGCAAACCGCCCCCTCGCTGCAGTCGCCGGACTCGGTGCACCCGTGGACCTTCGTGCAGTTCTGGTGCGAAGTGCAGCTGTCCTCTCCCGTGTATGAAGGAGGGATGCAGTCGAGGGACAGGGACGCGATGATGCCGCAGACAGCCATCGAGACGACGGTGCAAAGATTCCCCGTGCAGATTTGAGCGTTGGTGCAGATCGCCGGTGTGGTATTCAGCCTTCCGGGGTAGAGCCGGCTCCCCGGAATGCCTGGCCAGGAGCCGCTCTTCCTGTCGCCTTTCCTGACGACCACGGGCATCCCCGTGCGGCACTCGGGACAGTCCCGGATATCCAGCACACCGAACTCGTCCTTCTCGACATCGAGCACTCCGTCGTTGTTGTTCCGGTTGACCAGTCGGGTGCACCACTCGAAATAGGAGCTTGATTTTTTCCCGACAGCAACGCTCGCGGCCACGGCAGCCGGCTGACCCTCCTCCCCGCCGGACAGCGGCGCGGCAGACAACAGGATCAGAAGAACCGCAAAGATCATGATCCCCTCCACTTTCCTGAATTCCCTTTTCTTCATGTCATTCCTCCTTGCTGCGAATCTTGTCGATATCTCTCAACAACCCTGACAACGCCTCCGCCACGGCCTGATCGAGACCGGGATCGGCCTTGATCTCCGCAAGGAAGCCTGCCAGCTTCTGCACATCCTTCTCCTTTGACATAAATCCGGGCAGGCTGTCCTCAAAGGTGTCGAAGCAGGCCTTGACCTGCTCGACGCTGCCCTCGCGCACCGCCTTCCGGATCGACCGCACGATGCAGTCGATCCCCACCAGGCCCTGGCCGTAGAGAAGGGGGATCTCCTCGCACGCCATGGCCACCACGTCCTCGTCATCAGCCCTGATGCTCCGGTTGAAAAGCCCGTTGATCTCCTCCCCGGTCATGGCGGCCCTGAAGGCGAGCCTCAACGCCTCCTGCCGGGCTCGTTGATTCTCGAGCCTCGAGTGGAGATCGAGATACTCGTCGAGCAACGGGTGAGCCGCCTCCCGCCGGATCGTTGCGCAACGCTCCAGGAAAAGGAGAAGAAAGGCGGCGGACCGCTTCTCCAGCAGCGCGGGGTTGCGCAGCATGACCTCGAGCCTCTCGATATCGAGAGGGAGAAGCGGCAGGATGAGCTGGGCATAGGCAGCGGCACAGAGCTCCCCCTCGTGGCCGGGCAAGCTGATGGCGCTCTCGATCTGCAGCCCCTCGAGGAGTCCGTTGAAATCCCGCCGCGGCTCGCCGGCCAGCGACCGGAGATAGCAATCGAGGGCCGTCTGGACGATTCGAGGATAGTACTGCATGTCGAGAGGCCACGGCCTCCTGCAGAGCCGGACGGCCAGATCGCCGGCCTCTGGCACGCACCGGATCTTGTCGGCAGTGGCCGGTTCCATGAACCTGGTTTGGATCAGCTCGAACAGGAACGCGTCGATCCGCTTGACCCTGTCGAGAAGCCGCTCCTGCTCCTCCGGAGGCGCAGCCTCCGCATGAGCGGCCAGGAACTCCAGCCCCCTGATCACCGGAAGGCATCGCGCCGCCTCGGCGAAGAACGCGTCGTCCCCTCCACCGCGCGCCTCGATTTCCGCGAACAGGTCCGAGCCCGCCTCGATCGCCCCGGGCCCCGCACCGACGTACGCGGCAGCCGCCTTGACCCGGAGATCGGGACGCTCCTCCATCAGCCGAAGCGCCGCCTCCCGAACACCCTGCGCCGCACCGTGCACGAAACCGGCCGCGGCAAGATCGAGGACCAGCTCGAGCTTGAGCGAATCGACGCGGCTCGCTCTCGCCTGCAGCAGGATGAGAAGGCGCTCAAGCTCGGAGGCCGGCAGCCCTTCGAGAAGACGAGGCCAGGCGGAAGCCTTGAACCGGCCGTATCCGGCGCGCTGAAGAGACCGATCGCCGTCCGGATCGAGAAAAGCCATCGAGATGGCGGCAACGGCCCCGGCATCGCCCTTCAAGGCCTGACAGCGCACGAGCCCCGCCCGTCGCCAATGCCACACAGGATAAGAGCCTGAATCCTCCTCCTCCTCGGAAGCCTCGTCGCCTGGATCGAGCAGCGCCTCGATACCCGGCAGGTCGAACTGCTCGAGCCTCTCGGCCGGCACATCGAGCAGGATCCTCACATCATGCTGCTCGAGGACGAAATCCCTCAATGCCGCGGCATCAGCCGTTGACGCCAGGAAAGCGGCGACGATCGGCGGCAGCCTCCCGTCCAGTTGATCGAAAAGAAGCCGGGCCGCCGATTCGGGCCCCTTCATCGTCTCGAGCGTCCGGCAGACCACCTCGTGCAGGAGGTCCTGGTTGATGGGATCGAGGGAAGAACCCCTCTCGATGAGAGAGGCGAAAAGCGGCGCCCGGACCGGGTCAAGGCTCCCCCACCTGGCCGCGAGATCCCTGAAATCCTCGATCTCGGAGCAGAGAAGGAACTCGTTGAGAAGGCGATCGGCATCGATGGCTGGCAGCCCACTGATCCCGACGGGCGGACCGATCTCCACGCGGGAGATCTCGCGGATCTTCTCCGGCTCCTCGTGCAAGGGAAAAAGGGTCCGCGTCGGCACGCCCTCCTTCTCGTCGATCGGAACCGGAGGAGCGGCCGGTTCTTCCGCGATCAATGAGAAGAGAACAAAGAGCGCCAATCCGGCGATCGACAGGGAGATCAGGAGTACGGCGAAGGCCCTGAACCGGGATGCGGCAGAGAAAGGTCGCTTCATCGCTTCTTTTCCTCCACGGATGGTGACAGCTCCTAGCGGGCGACCGCCTCGATCAACCGTTCGGAGTCGATCCTCGACAGAAACTGGACGGTTCGGGAGAGCCGGGGTTACACGATCCCTCGCATCGTCACTCGGCCTGGAAGGGGGAGAAAAGCGCCTTCGCGCCTATTGTTTGACTTCATCAATCGCGGTCATTAGAATTCGGCCATTTATCCTGTTTCCGGGAGCCCCTCACCTGTTTGTGCCCGGCCTGTCCCGGACTCTCGTTTCCAGAAAAAGGATCAATGGAGCCATGGATGAGAAACTCGTCAACCAGCTGGTCGAACTGATCAAGCGATCCTCGACGGACCTGCCGCCCGACGTGGTCGACGCCATCCGGCATGCCCGCGAGATCGAGAGCGACGGCTCGATGCCGGCCACCACCTTCGACGCCATCCTGAAGAACATCGACATGGCGCGCGATGCGGCCACGCCGATCTGCCAGGACACCGGATCGCTGATCTTCTATGTCTACCACCCGCTGGGCATGGATGTGATCGACTTCCGGAGCTCGATCGAGGCGGCGGCCGAGGCGGCCACGAAGAAGGTCTACCTGCGCCCCAACGCCGTGGACTCGGTCACGGGAAAGAACTCCGGCACCAACGTGGGCATCAACGCACCCTACGTCTCCTTCAAAGCCTGGGAGAAGGACGAGATCGTGGTGAAGCTGATGAACAAGGGCGGCGGCTCGGAAAACGTCAGCGCCCAGTACAAGCTCCCCGACTCGGCTCTCGGCGCGGGACGTGACCTGGCCGGCGTGCGCAAGTGCGTCCTCGACGCCGTCTGGCAGGCCCAGGGGAAGGGCTGCGGACCGGGAATCGTCGGCGTGGGCATCGGCGGCGACCGGACCACGTCGTTCATCCTCGCCAAGGAGCAGCTCTTCCGGAAGATCGACTCGACGAACGGCGATGCCGCCATGGCGGAGTTCGAGGACCGCCTCCACGAGGACCTGAACTCCCTCGGCATCGGCCCCATGGGGTTCGGCGGGAAAACCACGGTGATGGACGTCTTCGTCGGCAGCCAGCACAGGCACCCGGCCACCTTCTACGTGTCGATCTCTTACATCTGCTGGGCCTGCAGGCGCAAGGCCATGACCCTGAAGAACGGGGAGGTTCATTATGACGACTAGGCTGAACATTCCGATCTCCGAGGAAGAAATCCGCGCCCTCAAGTGCGGCGACTCGGTTCTTCTCAGCGGCATCATGGTCACGGCGCGCGACGCGGGCCACAAGCTGATGGTGGAGGAGAAGCCCGACTTCCTGAACGACCTGTTGAAGGAAGGCGTGATCTACCACTGCGGCCCCGTGGTGAAGAAGGAGGGCGACGAGTGGTCCTTCGTGGCCGCCGGCCCCACCACCAGCATCCGCGAGGAGCCGTACCAGGCGAAGGTGATCGAGCAGTACGGCGTGCGCGGCGTCATCGGCAAGGGCGGCATGGGCGGAAAGACCCTCGAGGCCTGCCGGAAGCTCGGAGCCGTCTACTTCCACGCCGTGGGAGGCTGCGGCACCCTGGTCGGCCAGTCGGTCAAGAAGGTCGAGGCGGTCCACAAGCTGGAGGAGTTCGGCACGCCCGAGGCGTTCTGGGTGATCCGCGTGGAGGACTTCCCGGCTGTCGTGACCATGGACTCCCACGGCGAGAGCCTCCATGACAGGATCGAGTCGGATTCGAAGGCGAAGCTCGAGGCTCTCCTGAAACAGTAGCCCGGCAGCCCGGCCTGGAGGTCGTTCGTGCCCGATGCCGGTCTCCTGCGCCGGTCTACGGTCGCCTGCAAAATTTTCGACCTGCTCCTTTGCCGCGGTGCCGAATGGTGCTATGGTCAAGGTGCTGACAGCCAAGGTTCCGGATACCTTCGAAAAGTGCCTCGAACCGCGAACGGTTCAGTTTCGACGGTTTCCGGACAGCCCGTTTTATTTGCGGAGGTGATGGATGGCCCACTGGATGTGTACAGTCTGCGGTTTCCTGGCGAGCGTCGAGGAAGCTCCCTGCGACTGCCCCAACTGCAAGCAGGCCTGTACATTCAACGATGTGACGTGCCAGCGCGCCGAGTGCGGCGGCGAGGACAACGTCGACCCTCTGCTCGTGGGTGCCACGCTGCGCGCCATCGGAGACCACAGCAGGAAGAAAATGGCCGCGAAGGCTCCGATCGAGGCCGAGGTTTCGGAAAAACGGGACGTTCCCTTCATCTTCAACAAGATCTCCGACGAGCAGCAGGAAAAGGTGCTGGCTCTCGGCGAAACCGAAACGATCCCCTCGGATACCAACATCTTCTCCCAGGGCGACGAGGCGGTGAAGCTCTACATCGTGGAGAGGGGGCGGGTGGCGATCAAGGCCCAGCTGAAGGAGGGCAAGTGGGCCCCGGTCTGCGCCGTTTCGCGCGGAGACGTCTTCGGCTGGTCGTGCCTCGTCCCCCCCTACCGGCTCACCGCATCGGCAACGAGCATCGAGGAGACCGTTGTCACCAGCTTCCAGGCCGAGAGGCTCAGGGAGCTCTTCACGCAGGAACCGGGTGTGGGGTACCACATGATGCAGAACGTGGCCGAGCTGATCACGTCGCGCCTCAAGAACATCCGGCTGGAGCTGCTGGGTATCGTCTTCATGTAATCAATGGGAGCTCGCCAATGGAAATTTTCGTAGACACCGCGGACATCGATGAAATCCGTGAATCGTTTTCGTGGGGAATCGTCAACGGCGTGACCACGAACCCGTCGCTGATCAAGCAGGCGTGCGCGAAGCATTGCGGCGAAGGCACGGCCCTCAAGGATTACATCGGCGAGATCCTGAAGGTGGCCGGTCCCGGCTGCCCGGTGAGCCTCGAGGTGATCGGCGTGACCGAGGAGGCCATCATCCAGGAGGCCCACTTCCTCTACGAGACCTTCAACGGCGTGGCCGAGAACGTGGTGGTCAAGGTCCCGGTGAACCCCGGCCTCCCAACCGGCGAGAACGAGCCGTACGACGGGCTCAAGGCGCTCAAGCGGCTGCACGAGGAGGGGATCCCGACGAACTGCACCCTGGTGATGACTGCCGAGCAGGCCCTGCTGGCCGCCAAGGCGGGAGCGACCTTCATCTCCCCCTTCGCCGGACGGATCGACGACGACCTCAGGAAGAAGGCCGGCGTCACCTTCGAGAAGACCGACTACTTCCCCGTGGAGGGGATGATCGTGTCGGGTACGGGCAACGGGCAGCACGGCGGGCGCGTTCTCCACGACAGTGGCATCCTCTCGGGCGTGGACCTGGTCCGCAGCTGCATGGACATCGTGTCCACCTTCGACTACGACACCCGCATCATCGCGGCGAGCATCCGGAACTCCAGGCAGGTCCGCGAACTGGCCGAGATCGGCACGGACATCGCCACGATCCCCTTCAAGGTGATCGGCGACATGATCGACCATCACAAGACGTCCGAGGGCATGGCCGCTTTTCTCGATGACGTGGTGCCCGAGTACAGGTCGCTGTTCGGGGAGTGAGGCGCGGCAGGATTGCCTGACGGCTGAACTGAACTCACCTTTTCACACAAGACTTCCCAGAAAGACCAGTGCGGGAGCGGCACGGATGCCTGCCTTGTCGACGATGTCTTTTGAACCCCGGGCGCTGATCTGCCAGGCTTCTGCTGTCGGGAATCTGGTTTTCAGGTAGCGCAGATTCTTGTCGACCGGAGCGTCGCCGAGCTTGCACTCGACCAGCAAGCGGGGTGTACGCTGCTCGACGATCACGAAATCGACCTCACGGCCGTCAGTATCCCGGAAGTAGTTGAGATCGAGGTCGAGGCCTTCCGTGTCCTGCTGATAGTGGACCCATTTCAGAAGATGGGCCGCCACGAGATTCTCGAAACGCGCGGCAGGATCCGGCACCAGGCTCCAGTCGATATGGTAGTGCTTCTGCGCCTTCTGGAGGGCGCGGACTTTCGGGCTGCCGAAAGGAGAAAGCCGAAAGATCGCGTACAGCCTCTCGAAGATGTCGAGCCAGTTCGCCACGGTCTTGTGGCTCACCTTGAGGTCTTCCCGCAGTGCATTGATCGAGAGGGTCGAGCCGACGAGCTCGGGCAGGCGAAGCATCAGGAGCTCGAGGTTTCCCAGGTCGCGAACCTGTTCGAGACCGGTCAACTCCTCGTGCAGGAGTAGATTTCGATGCTCGCGCGACCAGCGGCGTGCTTCCTTCTCCGAACCGCCAAGCCACGGCTCGGGATATCCACCCAGCTCGAGCAGGGCAGCGAGATCCTCCGGTGTCTCCAGACCGAGCTCGGCTACCGAAAAAGGATGCAATCGATGGAGATGGTAACGCCCCTGGAGGGAATCGCCCGATCGTCTGTAGAGGTCCAGGCGGGCACTGCCGGTCACCAGGATCTGCTGTTCCCGGCCTCGGGCGTCATGAATCCCCTTCAGGTAGTCGCGCCATGATCGGTACTTGTGGATCTCGTCGAAGATCCACAGCGGGCTGACGGGAAACTCCCTCCGGAGAATCTGCTCCCGGTGCTCGGGAACATCCCAGTTGAGGTAGCCCGTTTCCGAATCCGGGAGTGACCGGGCAAACGTCGTTTTGCCAACCTGACGCGGTCCGGCAATGAAGACCATTTTTCGCTTGAGATCGAGCTGGATCTGGTCGGTAAGGTAGCGTGTGATGGGCTGTTTCATGTCCAACAAAATATGGTAATTTTCACCCATAGTCAAAATTTTCTGCTGTTTTTTTTGACTATGGGTGAATTTTTCTGCAAAAAACCTTGAATCTCTTGTCTTCCTGAAGGATCGACGACGAACTCAGAAGGAAGGCCGGCGTCACCTTGGAGAAGATTGCACTCCTCATCTCGGCAATAATCGAAAGTCCAGGTTTGCGAGTTGACGGCGGTGTCATGACCTCGCCCTACCAATTGCCGGCCGCTCCTGGTATGTTCCGTCGACATGCAGCCGCTCTGTGGAAGGCGGCCCTGAAGACGAACCGTCCGACGGAACTCTATCCCCATGGATTACTGGAACCTGGTCCTGGAAATCGTGATCCTGCTGGGTGGATCGCTCCTTCTCGGAGGAGTATTCTCGCGGTTCGGCCAGAGTCCGCTCGTGGGCTATCTCCTCGCCGGGATGATCCTCGGCGGTCCCGGCAGCCTGCACGTTGTCCGATCCGGTGAAAGCATCGAAATCATAGCAGAGCTCGGCGTGGCGCTGCTGCTCTTCTCGCTCGGTCTTGAGTTCTCGATCTCCCGGCTCCGAAAGCTCGGTGGCCGGGCCCTGGCCGGCGGAGTCTTCCAGGTGGTGCTCACCACGGCGGTGGCGGCCGGCGCTGCAGCCGCCGTCGGGCTCGGCTTGAAGGAGGCCGTGGCAGTCGGCGCCCTGGTATCGCTGAGCAGCACCGCGGTGGTGCTGCGTGTTCTCATTGAGCGGGCCGAGATCGACGCCCCCCACGGCCGCAACAGCCTGGCGGTGCTTCTCGTCCAGGACATGGCCGTGGTGCCGCTGGCGATCCTGCTCACCATTCTCGGGAAAGGCGGCTCGACGGGCGAGGTCCTCCTCAATCTTGCCGAGATCGTGGGGCTGACAGTCGGTCTTGTGGCGGTTCTCTATATCGCTCTGAACAAGGTTGCAGTACACGCACTGGGCACCCTCACCCTGGTTCGCAACCGGGAGCTGACCATGGTGCTATCCGCCATGACCGGCCTGGCTTCCGCAGTGGCTGCTCACAGTGTGGGCGTGTCCCCCGCACTTGGAGCCTTCATCGCCGGGATGTTCCTCGGCAGCTCGCCCTTCGCAACGCAGATCCGGGCGGACATCGCGCCGCTGCGGATCGTCCTGCTCACCCTCTTTTTCGGTGCCGCCGGGATGGTGGCGGATCCGCTCTGGATCCTGCAGCACCTCCACATCATTCTGGGTCTGGTCCTCTTCCTGGCAATGGGAAAGACCGTGCTGACATGGGGCATCTTCCAGGCTCTTGGACAGCCGGCGCGTGTTGCCGCAGCGACCGGGATCTGTCTCGCCCAGATCGGAGAGTTCGCGTTCGTTCTCGGCAGCATCGGGCACGACAGCGGCATCCTGTCCAGCGACATCCACTTGCTCTTCGTTTCCGTGGCGATAGTCTCCCTGATCGGCAGTCCTTTTCTCGTTCCGGCCGCGCCGCGCGTTGCTGCACGTCTGACCTCGCTTTTCCGGAGACGCCGCGTTCATACCACTGCTGCGGCGGAGGTAGATGGTGCTTTGAGCCCCACGCTGGTCATCATTGGATTCGGGCCTGCCGGCCAGCTCGCGGCCCGGGACTTCACCGGCAGTCCGGAAGAAGTGCTCGTTTTGGATCTCAATCGCTCCGGCATCAGAACGGCGGAGGAGCTCGGATTCCGGGGCCACATCGGCGATGCGACCCAGGTCGAGGTGCTGGAGCACGCTCACATCGCGTCGGCAGGGGCTGTCGTGATCACCATCCCTCATCATCATTCCGCGATCACGATTCTGGAGCACGTGAGACGTCTCGCCCCCAGGGCGCACATCGTCGTGCGCTCGCGTCATCAGATTCATACGAACGAGTACCTCACGGCCGGGGCGCACAAGGTGATCGGCGACGAGGAGCAGGTCGGGCAGAGCATCGCCGGCCATCTCAAGGAGTGGCTCGAGACGCACGCCGAACCGAGCTAGAACAGACCTCCCTTGCGGATCATTACCGGCTTAAGGATAATGGCCGACAGGCGCCCACCTGGACGAACTCTGCCCCCAGATCCTCTCCCTATGGAGGTCCACTATGATTTCGCAAAATCTCTCCCGTATCTTGCCGGTTACGGTGCTTTGTGTGGTGTCTGTCTTCCTCACCGCAGCTGCGCCCATATTGAACCCGCTCCAAGTGCAAGACCCGATTGCCAAGACCCCGTTGGCTGCGCGGAAGGCGATCGACAAGGCCTACGAAGCGTGGGCCCGCGCCCGGGTGGCTCATGACGAGAAGACGCTCGACTCGATCATGGACCCCGACTTCTACGTGCTGCTCGACGGCCGGAAAATCTCGCGCGAGAAGTTCCTCAACGACATCACGCAGGTACGGAACAATGTTCGCCTCACCAGGTTCGATCCGGACATCCTGACGGTGCAGAGGACCGGGGACTTCTGGACAGCGGTCATCACCGAGAAACTCGAGATCGAGATCACCGGAGCCGACGGGAAGGCGCAGACATTGTGCAGCTTCTGGGTCACCCGCGACGGTTGGCGCCAGAAGGAGGGCAAGTGGCTTGTCACCTTCAGCGAGGCCATCGGCCACGAGGACTGGATCCCGGGTACGAAGCCTCCGATCGAGGGCTGGTAGGCCGGGTGGTGCGGAACGATCCCGGCCGGGATTGGCCCCAAGCCCTTTTCACCTATCTGGTAGCGGGGGC
>CAYZWU010000058.1:0-33068 GCA_964482235.1 uncultured Phycisphaerales bacterium | reverse complement strand
GAACTTACGCTCATTGGTTTTTTCAGGAAGCCTGTTTTTTAACAAGGTACTGTCAGTGAAAAAAAGAATAAGATGGGGTTACGCGGTGAGGTGCGCATTAGTCCTTGTTGTTGTAGCGCTTAGCTCTGCCTTATGCTTATCTGATACAATTTACATACCCGATGATTTTCAAGCAATCCAGGCAGGGATTGATGTAGCTCTTGACGGTGATCTAATCATTGTCCGGCCGGGAACCTACGTTGAAAATATTGACTTTTTGGGAAAGGCAATCACCCTTCTAAGCGAGTGCGGTCCGGATAACACGACTATAGACGGAGGAAATCCCACCAATCCTAACTACGGCAGTGTTGTTACTTTTAAGAGCCAAGAAAAGGCCAATTCATGGTTAGAGGGCTTTTCGATCGTTAATGGGTCTGGAACCGTCATAACATACACTTTCGGAGGAGGAGTATATTGCTTCAATTCTTCCCCTACGATCAAAAATAACAAGATATTGCTTAACAGTTCGTATGAAGGTGGCGGTATTAGTTGCTACAGCGATAGTTATCCTGTAATTGAAGGGAATATAATAAACAACAATTATGCCGAATATGGAGGCGGTGCAGTTTCCTGCTATTATGGCTCATCGGCTGTGATATCAAACAACGAAATGAGGCAAAACGTAGCTAACGGCGGAACAGTTGGTGGCGGTGCGATACATTGCTCGGAAGCGTCACCGATCATCGTGGAAAATATCATCGATGATAATTTTGGAATGATTGGAGGTGGGATAAAGTGTGACTTTAACTCCGATGCCTATATTGCATATTGTGCAATCCGGAATAATGTCACTTATGCTGGAGGCGGGGTGATGATTCAAAGCTCATCTCCTGTTATTTATTCCTGTGAAATAATGGGAAACAGCGCGGATAATAGGGGAGGGGGGATAACTCTTTCAGAAGAATCGAATTCGCTCATATTGTTTAATCTGATATCGAATAATACAGTTGAAGAGATGGGATACGGCGGAGGTGGGATTTATTGCAATCAGTCAGCTGCTCCCAGAATCGTCGGAAATGTCGTGACGGGTAACTCATCGGCCTCGGAAGGTGGCGGAATCTATTGGAGTGGTAATCCACCAGCCGGCCACAACGCAGTTGTCTGCAATAATGTAATCAGTATGAATTTATCAAGTTTCTCTGGTGGTGGTGTTTGGTACTCAGTTTCTTCTTCATCGGAACAAATCCCATTTATTAACAACACTATCGTGAATAATACCGCATCGAGTAAGGGCGGTGGTTTCGTCCATTGGTATGCTGAAACTAACAGTATCGAAAATACGATAGTGTGGGGAAACTACGCGCAAGAGGGCAATCAGATATATGATCCTTTGGGTAACCTCAATATAATTCACTGCGATATTCAAGACGGTTGGCCCGGGACAGGAAATATCGATGCAGACCCTCTTTTCGTTGATATCGATGGCGGCGATTATCATCTAACCTGGGATTCCCCCTGCCGAAATTCAGGGGTCAACTCTGCGACATATCTGTCCTCGCTTGACTTTGAGGGGGATCCGAGAATCGCGAACCAGGTTGTTGATATGGGAGCTGATGAGTTCTCACCCCATCTTTACTTTTTCGGTTATATGGTACCTGGTGAGATCTGTCGGTTGAATGTGCAGCAGGGAGAACCCGGTCTGCTGAGACTTACCGGTGAGCCGAACAAGACGGTTTTCCTAGGGACGAGTGCAGAATACCGGTCTTCGCCACAGTTGACTCCCTACGGTGACTTTTACCTCAGGTTGCCTCTCATGGATCAGTGGAACCTGGGCGTCATCCCGCAGAGCGGTATTCTTGAACAATCGGTTACAGTGCCAAACAGTTGGAATTTGGGTGAAGAACATCCCTTTCAAGCCCTTGTAGGATTCTTTGGAAATCCTGACTCCGTGCTCAGCAACCTCATGGTCATGGAAGTCGAATAAGAGCTCTAGAGAAAGGGGTAAAAACAGAGACAGTTTCGAACCCAGTTCGTTTTGCTCCAGGAATAAGCGAGGAAGGAAGGCGGCATCGGGTAGAGGGAGTGGGTGAGTCTTCTGCTCAATATCCCATCGCACAGCCGTCCTTGCGCGATTCGGACCCGCCGATCAGCACGTCGTTCTCCCAGTCCCACCAGATCCCCTGATATCCGCCGAACCCGCCTTTCATCGGCACGACGCGATGGCCCTTCTTCTCGAGGGTGCGGATCAGCCCGGACGCGAAACCGCTCTCGAACCCCACGGTCCCGGAATCGGTCATGATCTCGCCGGTGGGTTGCGAGGATCCGGTGTGGCGGAACCGCGCCGCGTCGCCGGCCTCCTGGATGTTCATCTTGAAATCGATGATGTTGCAGAGCACCTGGACGTGACCCTGCGGCTGCATCGCCCCGCCCATCACGCCGAAAGTGAAGACCGGCCTGCCCTCGCGCGTCACCATGGCCGGGATGATCGTGTGAAAGGGCCGCTTTCCCGGCTCGAGGGCGTTGGGGTGATCGGGATCGAGGTTGAAGAGGGCGCCGCGATCCTGGATGCAGAAACCGAGGCCGTCGGGCACCGGTCCCGATCCGAAACCGGCGTAGTTGCTCTGGATGAGTGAGACGAAGTTGCGGTCCTCGTCGGCCGTGACGAGAAAAGTGGTGTCCCCTTCCTCGAGGAGCGACTCGTCGACGACGATCCGGCGCAATGCCTTCTCCATGTCGATGAGGACGCGCCTCGATGCCGCGTATTCCTTGGAGATCAGCCGCTTCACCGGGATGCGGGTGAAGTCGGGATCGGCGTAGAAGCGCGCCCGGTCCTCGAAGGCCAGCTTCTTGGCTTCGATCATCAGGTGCCAGGTGTCCGAGTGCTCCCGGCCCAGGGAGGCAAGGTCGTATCCTTCCAGGATGTTCAGCATCTGCAGCGCGGCGATCCCCTGGCCGTTGGGCGGCATCTCCCAGACTCTGTATCCCCGGTAGTCTGTGCTCACGGGCTCGATCCAGGTCGAGGTATGTCTCTCGAGATCGCCCAGCCGCAGGAAACCCCCCTCTCGCTTGCAGAACCGGTCGATCGTCGCCGCGATCTCACCCCGATAGAAGACGTCCCGCCCCTGCTCGGCGATCTTTCTCAGCGTGGCGGCCAGGTCGGGATTCCTGAAGATCTCACCCTTGAGCGGCGCCTTCCCGCCGGGCAGGTAGGTGGCCGCGAAGTTCGGCTGGTTCCTCAGCCTGCGGCCGCTGGCCCAGTAGTAGGCCACGACCTCGCTCACCGGGAATCCCTCCTCGGCGTACCGGATCGCCGGCTCGAGGATCTCCTTCATCGGGAGCTTGCCGAACTTTGCGTGCAGCTCGAACCAGCCGTCCACGCAGCCCGGCACGGTCTGGGGCAGGAAGCCGGTGTAGGGGATCTTCTCGTGCCCCTTTTTCTTCACCGCGTCGATGGTGAGGAGGGCGGGGCAGCGGCCCGAGGCGTTCAGTCCGTGGAGCTTCTTCTCCCTGGCATCCCAGACGATGGCGAAGAGGTCGCCGCCGATCCCGCAGCCGACGGGTTCCATCAGGCCGAGCGCCGCATTGACGGCGATGGCCGCGTCGACGGCGCTGCCGCCTTTCTTCAGGATGTCGATGCCGATCTGAACGGCCAGGGGCTGGGCGGCGCAGACCATGCCGTTGCGGGCGATCACCTCGGAGCGTGTTGCGTCGACCTGGCCGCAGAGCCTGTCGTGGGCCTGCGACGAATGGGCAAGCAGGGTGAGGAGCGTTGCGGCGAGCAGGACGGATCCGAAGTGAGGCGTTCTTGAGGCAGTCATGAGCGGACCTCGAACAGAGAGAAAAAAAAACAACGGAAAAGGGTTTCGTCCGGAATGGTACCACAGCGGCCGGCGCTGATGAAACAGTGGTACCGCCGGCCGGAATCGCTACAATCCGGGGACGAGGAGGAGGCAATAAATGGTTGGCAAGGAGATCGATTTCTCCCCCTTCGAACTCGTTCCCTTCGACCCGTCGCACGAGAAGGCGCTGATCGACCTGATCGCGTCGTGCTACGCCGAGTACGGCCAGAAGATCGAGCTCGACACCCTGGACAGCGACCTGACGCGGATCGAGGAGGTCTATCAACCGCCCGGCAGCCTTTTCCGCGTCCTGCTCGAAAACAAGAAGCTGGTCGGCTCGGTGGCCGTCAAGCACCTCGACGGACCGGCGGCCGAAATCAAGCGGCTCTTCGTTAATCCGGCCTGCCGGGGGCAGGGGCTTGGCAAGAAGCTTTCGTTATGGGTCTATCACTGCGCGGCGAGCCACGGATGCCAAAGCGTGGACATCTGGTCCGACGTGCTCTACGAGACGGCGCACAGCCTCTACAGGGGGCTCGGCACCGAGGACACGGGCCGGCGCCGTTCTCTCGGCGGTGTCAACGACGTCGATGAGTTCCACTTCATCTGGAGAATCGCGTGACGGGTAAAGCGACAAAGCCTGCAGGATCGAGCCAGGGTGCGATCTCCGGGATGATCGACCGGCTCGACAGCCTCTACGAGTTCGACCGCGAGCCGGTGGGCGACGATCAGCTCCATCGCGGCAGACGGTTCGCGGCGATCTTCTCCGGCGAGCACGTGGCCGGAACGGAGTTCGTGATCGGCGCCTTCTTCGTGCTCTGCGGGGTCAGCGCCCGCGACCTCCTGATCGGTCTGCTCGTGGGCAATCTCCTGGCCGTCCTCTCGTGGACCTTCATCTGTGCACCCATCGCCGTGCAGGTGCGCGTCACCCTCTACTGGTACCTCCGCCGCATCGCCGGGCCGGGGGTGATGATCATCTACAACCTGGCCAACGCCTTCCTCTACTGCATCCTGGCCGGCGCCATGATCTCCGTGGCCGCCACCGCGGTGGGCATCCCCTTCGGGATCGAGATGCCCGGCCTGAAGGACGTCTATCCCAACAGCGTGGGCTGGGTGCTCGTCGTGCTGTTGATCGGCGCCGTGGCCGGTGCGGTGGCCGTGCTGGGCTTCAAGCGGCTCAGCCAGTTCTCCGGCGTCTGCGTGCCGTGGATGTTCCTCGTCTTCGTCGCCGGCGCCGTGGCCGTGCTGCCGCGCCTGGGCGAGATCCACGGCATCGACGACCTCTGGGAGATCGCCAAGACCCGGGTCTGGGACGGCGTTCCCGAGGAGGGGCAGGAGAAGCTCGGCGTCTGGCACATCATCTTCTTCTCCTGGTTCTGCAACCTGGCGATGCACGTGGGGCTTTCGGACATGGCGCTCTTTCGCTTCGCCAGAACGTGGAAGGTGGGGCTCTATGCCGCCCTGGGAATGTACCTCGGGCACTTCCTGGCCTGGATCTGCTCGGGGATCATGGTGGCCGCCTACGGCAACACGATCGAGCCGGGGCCGATGGCGTACAGCGCTTGCGGCGTGGCCGGCGCCGTGGCCGTGGTGATCGCCGGCTGGACAACGGCCAATCCCACGATCTACCGGGCCGGGCTGGCGCTCCAGATCGTGACGCCGAACTGGCCGCGCTGGATCACCACGCTCATCGCCTTCGGCGTGGCCACCCTGCTGGCCTGCTTTCCCGCCTTCGTGATGAACCTGCTCGACTTCGTGGCGATCTACGGCATCATCCTCATGCCCGTGGGCGCCATCGTCTTTGCCGAGCACTGGATCTTCCCACGCATCGGGCTGAAGCGCTACTGGGTCGAGGAGCGCGGCCTCGTCTTCAGCTGGCCTGCCCTGATCACCTGGGCGGCCGTTCTTTTTCTCTGCTGGTGGCCCATGAGCGCCCTTAACGTGCACCTCTTCTTCCGGTGGCTGCCGGGCTACATCGTGGCGCTGATCCTCTACACGGTTCTTGCCGCCGCCTGGGGGGCGGGCCGCTCCGCTCCGGGCGCCTCATCGGGAAAGGAGGTGGGGCGATGAACCGTTCCCTCACCCGCAAGATCGCCGCTTCCCTGGCCGTCCTGGCTCTTCTCCTCTGCCTCGCCGCTCCGATCCGTCTCTTTCTCGGAGAGCCCACCGGCGATCACGACACGGATTTCGCCATCTTCCGCACGTGGTTCAACATCGCCTCGCTCCTCTGGTTCCTGAGCGCGCCGTTCTGGCTGATTCCCGACCTGCTCGGCAAGGGAAAGTGAGATACCGAGCCCGCGCAATCTCCGCCATATTCAGGCGCGGAGATTCCTGATCCGTGCACGGCGACATATGAATATGGCGGAGATTGCGCGGGCTCGGTATTCGGTGTTGTGTTTTTCCGGAAAAACGGTAAGCTAGGTGCCTTCGTCGCCGGATTTCTGCTGATTCGGTTCCGATTGTGTTTTTATAACTCATTTTAAAGTAACAGGTTGCGATTCTGGTTCGATCGAACCCGTTCTCTGAGGGGAGAGAAAGAATGACCGGGAAAGAGAGGAAAAGGGTGAAGAAAAAAGGCTGCCTCGTTCTGATCGGAGGCCGTGAGCAACGGTCGGGGAAAATGCGGATTCTCAAGAGGATGGTCAAGGTGAGCGAAGCCAAGACGATTTCGATTTTTCCTTCGGCCAGCCGGCACCCCGGCGGGGTCCGTCAGGATTACGAGAAGGCGTTCCGCTCTCTCGGAATCGAGCAGATCCACTTCCTCGACATCCGGCACCGCGACGAGGCGGATCTCGAGGAGAATCTGGAGTGCGTGAGGGAATCGGATCTCTTCTTCTTCACCGGCGGCGATCAGGTCCGGCTGGTAAAGATCCTCGGGAAGACGAGGCTGATGAAGGAGATCTCGAGGAAGCACGCCGAGGGCGCCACGATCGGGGGGACGAGCGCCGGGGCGGCGGCGGCAAGCGATCCGATGCTTTTCGACGGGCAGGACAGGGGGCTGGACAAGGGAAGGGTGCGCCACGGGCCGGGATTCGGCCTGATCGAGGGAGTCACGGTGGACACGCACTTCTTCGCGCGGAATCGGATTCCCCGCCTGGCCCAGTTCCTGGCCCGCGGCCTCAGCCGGCACGGCATCGGGCTGGCCGAGAACACCGCCTTCATCATCCATCCCGACGGAACGGGCGAGGTGGCGGGCGCGGGGCCCGTGGCTGTCCTGAGCCGGAACGGCAAGCTCTACAGCAACTACGAGCGCACGGCGCGAGATGAGCCGATATCGGTCCACGGCCTGAAGCTCGGATTCCTCTCGGCAGGGATCCGCTTCAACGTGAGGCGGTGGGCTGTTGTACCAGGATAGATTGAATTGAAGTGGAGCGTGTATTCCCGCTGGAAGGAGAAGGAATCATGCGTGATTTCGAATTAAGAAAGTTTTATTCGTACAGGGATTCGAATTACTACCTCGACTGCCGAAGCCTCGTCTTCAACCTCTGGACCGATCCCGAGGGGTGGCGCGCCGACTTCTACAGGGATGCGGTGCTCGAGAAGTTCCCCGGCCTGAAGGACTGCTACCCCGATCGCGTGGCCGACCTCTTCGCCCGCGTGGTGATGCAGATCCAGAAGATGGACATCGATCTCCACGTCAACAACTTCGCCGTGAGCCGGGACGGGGACGAGCACGTCATTGCCGTCCAGTGCCTCGACGACCGCGTGGCCGAGGATTGCGCCCGCTTCGCCGCCGAGTGGTTCCAGGCGCTCACGCAGGAGAGGAGCTTCGACTTCGACGGAGGGTTCGAGGAGCTGCAGAAGCAGTTCGACAAGACCTTCTTCGGCGGCCCGACCCTCTACTCGCTGATCGAGGCGGGCATGAAGCGGGGCATCCCCGTTCTCTATCTCGACGAGGAGCACGAGTTCATGTGGGGCTACGGCAAGAAGCAGGTCCGCGGCCGCTCCACCACGTTCCACAAGGACAGCATCAAGGACACGGAGTTCACCACCTACAAGGACATGGTGAAGGACTTCCTGCTGCTGTGCGGCCTTCCCACGCCGTCGGGCAAGAACTGCTTCTCCGAGGACGAGGCCGTGGCCGAGGCAAAGAAGCAGGGCTTCCCCGTCGTGGTCAAGCCCCTGGCCGGCCACAAGGGACAGGGCGTCACCACGGGAATCGAATCGGACGATGCCGTTCGCCGCGCCTTCAACAGGATCGTCGACGAGGCGACGGCTGAGAGCCTCTCCTTCGACGGGGCCCTGGTGGAAAAGCAGATCTACGGCACGGACCACAGGCTCCTGGCCGTGGCCGGGAAGTTCGCCGCCGCGCTGGAGCGCATTCCCGCCTACGTGGACGGCAACGGCGCAGACAGCATCAAGACCCTGATCGAGAGGGAGAACGACACGATCGCCCGCCTCGACAACGCCCGGTCGCCCCTCTGCAAGATCAAGATCGACGACGACCTGAAGGAGTTTCTGGGCCTGCAGGATCTCAGCGTCGACTCCGTCCCTGCCGAGGGGGAGAGGATCTTCCTTCGCCGCGTGGCGAACATCTCGGCCGGCGGCGTGTCGATCAACGTGACGGACAAGGTCCACCCGGACAACATCCAGCTGGTGGAAGGCATTGCCAAGTACCTGGAGATCACCTGCCTCGGCATCGACGTGCTGGCCGAGGATATCACGAAGTCGTGGCGCGACGGCGGATTCGGCATCGTGGAGATCAACGCCGGCCCCGGCGTGTTCATGCACCTGGCCCCGGCCATCGGCGAGCCGGTGGACGTGCCCGGTCTCGTGATGCGCGCCCACTTCCCCGAAGAAGGATCCGAGCGGATTCCCATCGTTGCCGGCAACAAGCTGACGCAGGGATTCGCGGACAGCATCCTTGAGATCGTGCGGTCGGTCAAACCGGATGTCGAATTCGGCAGCCTGACCGAAGAGGGGATCTTCTTCAACGGGCACTACCTGCACAGGAACAAGCACCACGACGACAACGTGAAGATCATGCTCCGCAATCCGAAGCTCGACATGGCGCTCTTCAACCACACAACCGACGACATCTACGACTACGGGATGCTTCACAACGGCGCCGACCTCGTGATCCTCGACGATCCGAGCCCCGCCGAGGAGGTTTTGAAGCGTGACCTCAGGCCTGGCGGCTATCTCGTGGAGGTCCGCGGCAGCGAACTGACCGTGACCGGCGGCGAGGAGACGATCGACACAGCGCAGATCGAGTCCGATGACGGCAAGGAGAAGACCGTTCTTGCCGCCGTGGAAGGGATCGTGAAGGAGATCGCCGCCCGTTACGAGTGAGATCAGGCGGATCGACCGGTTCCCGTCACAGCGAAGGGGGCTCCCGGACAACAACGAATGGGGTTCCCGGGAAACAACGATGGAGTAGACAGGTGATTCTGATCAAGAGATGCGAGGTCTTCTCTCCCCGGCCGCTCGGCAGGAAGGATGTCCTGCTCGCCGGACGCACCATTGTCGCGATCGAAGACGAGATCAGCCCCCCGGCGGGAGTCGACGTGGACGTGATCGATGCCGGCGGACTCACGATGGTGCCCGGCCTGATCGACGGGCACGTGCACATCGCCGGCGCCGGCGGCGAGGGGGGACCGGCCACGCGCACGCCCGAGCTCAGGCTGAGCCAGCTGCTCGACGGCGGCATCACCTCGGTGGTGGGTTGCCTCGGCACCGACGGGATGACCCGGTCGGTGGAGAGCGTGCTGATGAAGGCGAAGGCGCTCCGGGCGGAAGGTGTTTCCGCCTGGATCCTCACCGGCTCGTACCAGGTCCCCACGCCGACCCTGCTCGGCGACGTGGGACGCGACATCGCCCTGATCGACGAGGTGGTCGGCGTCGGCGAGGTCTCGATCGCCGACCATCGGTCGTCGGGCCCCACGCCGGAAGACCTGATCCGCCTGGCCGGGCACGCCCGCGTGGGCGGGATGCTGGGCGGCAAGGCCGGAATCGTCAACTTCCACATGGGCGATGCAAAGGATCCCTTCCGCATCATCCATCAGGTGGTGGAGAGGAGCGAGCTCTCCTACAAGCAGTTCCTGCCCACGCATTGCAACCGGAACAACTACATCTACGACGACGCCAAGGAGTACGGCAAGCAGGGACAGATCGACATCACGGCCAGCTCGTACCCCTACTTCCCCGAGTACGAGATCAAGCCGTCGCAGGCGATCAGGGAGCTGCTCGAGGTCGGCGTTCCGCTCGAGCACATCACCATGACGTCCGACGGCTGCGGATCGCTCCCCGACTTCGACGAGAACGGCAACCTGGTCAAGCTCGAGACCGGCCTGCCGAAGTCGATCCTCGAGGAGCTGCGCGACGCGGTGCGCAGCGAGGGCGTCGACCTGGAGAAGGCCCTTGCCGTGGTGACGTCGAATCCCGCGCGGATCTTCGGCCTGTCCGGCAAGGGCGAGGTCGCTCCGGGAGCGGACGGCGACGTGGTGCTTCTCGATCGGGAATTCAACGTGATCCACATGGCGGCCATGGGGCAGCTGATGGTCAGGGACGGCGAGATAGTGGTGAGGGGGACCTTTGACGAATCGTGACGGGGTGCAGGGCGACAGGCCGGAGAGAGCGCTGAAGATCGTGCAGATCAAGGCGCTCCACGGCGCCGGCTACTTCAGCGGGCGTCCTGTGATCGTCCTCCGTCTCGACCTCGGGGAGTACGACGAGGTCTTCACCAACGAGATCGAAGGCTTCTACGAGAGCCTGAAGGGGATCCTGCCTTCCCTCGTGGAGCATCACTGCTCGATCGGCGAGAGAGGGGGCTTCTTCCAGAGGATCCGGAACGGGACGCTCCTCGGACACGTGACCGAGCACGTGGCGATCGAGCTGCAGACCCTGGCCGGCATGGATGTGAGCTACGGCAAGACGCGCAGCACGACCACACCCGGCGTCTACAACGTGGTGTTCCGCTTCTTCGACGAGATGGCGGGGCGCGAGGCGGCCAGGTCGGCTGTCGATCTCGTGGAGAGCGCGCTGGCCGGCTTGCCTTTCCCAGTCGAAGAGACGGTGGAGAAGCTCGTCCGGATCAGGGAGAGCCGCCTTCTCGGGCCGAGCACGCAGGCGATCATCGACGAGGCGGCGCGGCGGGGGATCCCCTGGTTCCGTCTCGACGAGTACAACCTCGTCCAGCTCGGCACGGGGCGGTACAAGAAGACGATCCGGGCCACCCTGTCGTCGGACACCTCCCAGATCGCCGTGGAGACGGCGGCGGACAAGTTCCTCACCGCCAGGATGCTGAGCGAGGCCGGCGTCCCGGTCCCGCCTCTGATCAGGACGGCCGATCCCGGCGAGGCGGAGACGTTCTTCGACGAGCTGGGAGGCCCCGCCGTGGTAAAGCCCTGCGCGGGGAAGCTCGGCGAGGGGATCAGCCTGAACGTCGACTCCAGGGAGAAGGTTGCCGGCGCCCTGGCTCATGCGCTGGAGCACGACGATGCCGCGCTAGTCCAGCCCCATATCGAGGGGGACAGCTTCCGGCTCCTGGTGATCGATCACCGGTTCGCGGCCGCCGTCCGGCTCGATCCCCCGAGGGTGACGGGCGACGGGAAGAGGAGTGTCCGGGAGCTCGTCGATGAGCTGAACGGCGATCCCGGCCGCGGCATCGGCGACAAGATGCCCCTCTCGCAGGTGGAGGTCGACGCCGGGACGAAACGCCTCCTCGAGGAGCGGGGATTGAGCCTCGAATCGATCCTGCCCGAAGGTGACACCCTCGCCCTGAAGGTGTCGGGCAATCCGAAGCTCGGCGGCGCCAGCGAGGACGTGACCGATCTCGTGTATCCGGCGAACAGGATGCTGGCCGAGAGGGCGAGCCGCACTCTGGGCCTGAACGTTGCCGGCGTGGACATCGTGACGCCGGACATCGGCCAGTCTATTCTCGATGGCCAGGGCAAGGTGATCGAGGTGAACGCGGCGCCCGATTTCCGGATGCACCTGACTCCCTCGAAGGGCGAGGGAAGGGACGTGGCCCGGCCCTTCGTGGAGATGCTCTTCCCGAAGTCGGCGGGAACGCGCGTGCCCGTCTTCGCCGTCACGGGCAGCGCGGGAAAGACCACGACGGTGCGGCTGATCGACTACTGCCTGCGCGAGGAAGGCTGGATCACGGCGGCCGCCTCGTCGCGAGGGCTTCACGTCAAGGGCGAGCCGCTGATCCGCGCCGACGTGACGGGGCACGAGAGCGCGTCCATGGCGCTGCGCGATTCCCAGGTCGACTGCGCCGTGATCGAGGTCCCGGTGGAGACCATCGTCAATGGCGGCATCGGCTACGAGTACGCCGACTTCGGCATCGTGCTGAACGTCCTCGACGAGGGCCTGGCCCTCGATTCGGTGGTCGGCCTGGAGGACGTGGCCTATGCCAAGTCCGTGGTGGCCGAGGAGGTCTACGAATCGGGCTACTCGATCCTCAATGCGGACAGCGACCTGGTGCTCGAGATGCGCGGCCGGCTCTACAGCCGCCTCGTCCTCTTCTCCCGGCGGAGCGACAACCCCGAGGTGGCGCGCCACGCGGAGGCGGGGGAGAGGGCCGTCTTCCTCGACAAGGGGCGCGTGATCGTGATGGATCACGGACGGAGAATCGACCTGATCGGCCTCGACGAGATCCCCCTTTGCGGCTGCGGCGAGTCGGGCACCAACGACGAGAACATCCTGGCCGCCGCTGCGGCGCTCTACTGCTTCGGGCTGTCCGACGACCACCTGGCCGCGTCGCTGCGTTCCTTTCGAATCGACGAGGAATGAAGCGGGATTTCCTGCCCTGTCGAGCTTCCACGAAAGACATCCGGCCTTAACAGACCGTTGAAAAAGTCATTCGGGCCGAAAACGGATCTTTTGCGCCGGCTCTGCGTTGCCAAATCCTCAGCGAATCCACTGATTCGCCTGCGGTTTGGCGCCTTGATCCGACACAAAATCTCTCGCTTTCGATCGCGAAGCACTTTTTCAACGGCCTGTTAACAGACCACCCTCCTTTTCATATCATGACCGCCGCGGGTGCATGATTCAGGAGGTGTGCCATGAGAAGCTATTCGATCTCGATTGTCTCTCTGCTGATGCTGCCGGCCCTGTTCGCCACGGGATGCGCCTGTCCATTCCTTTCACCGGGCGACGCGGGCGGGGAATGGACTCTCGTCGAGACCGTCACCGTTCACGGAGTTCAAAACTCGCTGCCTCAAGGGGGGGCGATCAAGAAACATTATCCTCCCGGGACGTACAGGCTCGTGCTGAACGAGGATACACCCGGAATCTGCTACGACTACCGAGTGGACTTCGTGCACTCGAAGGGATGTTTCGTCAAGGCGCTTGAAAATACCCTGGGCTCCGGGGTCTACCACAGCGTTGCCCTGAGTGAAGTCGACGGCGTCATGGAAGCCCTCCTGACGTCGAAGCATTCTCTGGAGGCGATGTTCTTCATCATGGACTGGAACAGGAAGGACAACGACGGCTTCGTGAAGGTGGACGTGTATCGCCGGAAATAGGGGAGGCCATGGCGTTTCAGCCGGACTACAAGAACTTCGCTGCCGTGATGAACAACGTGCGGCCCCGCCGCCTGCCCCTCTACGAGCACATCATCAGCCCGGGCATCATGGAGCGCGTCCTCGATCACTCGTTCGCCTCCCTTTACTCGGGCACCCCGGAGGAAGTGAGCGAGTTCTTCCGGCACTACTGCCGCTTCTTCCAGGAGATGACCTTCGACGTCGTCTCCTTCGAGGTCTGCATCACCGAGTTTCTGCCCGATGGGGGGGCGCTCAGCGGCAGGCGACCCGGCCCGATCCAGAGCCGCTCCGACTTCGAGGCCTATCCGTGGGACGAGATACCGGAGATGTTCCGGAAAGAGGCGGCTCCGAAGTTCGAAGCCCTGGCCGCCGCGCTGCCCGAGGGGATGAAGGCGGTGGGCGGCGTGGGCAACGGCGTGTTCGAGATCAGCGAGGATCTCGTGGGCCTCGAGCACCTGCCCTTCATGCAGGTCGACGATCCCGCGCTCTATTTCGACCTTTTCCGGAAGATCGGCGACACGATGTGTGCCGTCTGGACGGAGTTCCTGAAGCGGTTCAGCGGCTCCTTCGTTGCCTGCCGGATGGGCGACGACCTGGGCTTCAAGACCTCGCTCCTGACCAATCCGTCCACGCTGCGCGGGCATGTCTTCCCGCAGTACGGGAGGATCATCGATCTCGTCCACGACGCGGGCCTCCCCTTCCTCCTCCACTCGTGCGGCAACATCTTCGAGGTGATGGAGGACCTGATCGGCCTTGGGATCGACGCGAAGCACTCGAACGAGGACGCCATCGCCCCCTTCGATCGATGGATCGAGGCGTACGGCGATCGGATCGGCCTGCTCGGCGGCTTCGACATGGACTTCCTCTGCCTGAAAAGCGAGAGCGAGGTCTTCGAGGCGGTGAGGGAGGCGGGCAGGCGGTTCCGGGGTGCGGCAAGGGGCTTCGCCCTCGGATCGGGGAACTCGATTCCGGACTATGTTCCCGTGGAGAACTTTCTCGCCTTGATCCGGGCCGTGCAGGCTATCAGGGAAGAGGAGGGCGGCGGGAGATCTTGAGGGTCGGCGTTTTTCCCTTTTCTCTTCGGCCCGAACCGGTCACCATGGAGTCCTGGCATCGATCCCTGGCACACCGAGTGTCCTGAGAGTCTGGAACCCGATGAGAATCCTGCTTGTCCTTTCTGCCTTGTTTCTCTCCCTCCTCCTTGCCCCGCCGGCGGAGGCCTGCCGGTACACGGTTCGCGATGCGGGATTCGTGCGGATCGGTCCCGTTCCGTACAAGCTCTGCCTCTTCGTGGACGAGGCGTCGGCCGGGGGCATGGATGCCACGCTCCTCTCGCGGGCGGCGCGCACCTTCGGCAACGTCGAGGTCCTGACAATCGACGTGAACAGGGAGAAGGACCACCCGGCGATGCGGTTTCTGCCTTCGAAAGATCTGAAACCGCCCGTTGCCCTGCTCGTCGGTCTCGACGGCCGCTCGCTGGCGATCCCCTTCGCCGAGCCGGCAGAGGGAGGAGACGCCTCGCCTTTTTCGCTCCGCTGGGATCCGACCGCCTCGCCGGTCCGTTCGGAGATCGTGAAGAACGCTGTGGAGTCGCACTGCGTGGCCGTCTTCGTTCCGGGAAAGGACGCCGCCGCGAACAGGGCCGCTCTCGACATCGTGAACGCGGCCATCGAGAGAACGGCCTCGCTGATGCCGATGATGATCCGCCCGAGGGGAACGGCGCCGCACCTGGTGACGATCCCCAGGGAGAAGATCCGGGACGAGAGGGTTCTTCTCTGGAGCCTGGGCATCGACCCTGGCAGGGTGGACGAGCCGCACGTGGCCGCCCTCTACGGGAGGTGCCGCCGCATCGGCCCGCTCCTGGCCGGCGACCGGATCCAGGAGAAGGTCCTGCTCAACATCTTCATGCTCGTGGGCGAGGACTGCGAGTGCGAGCTCGACAGGCGGCTGCTGATGGGATTGATGATTCCCCACGAGTGGCGCGACGAGTCGACGTCCCGGGTCCAGGAGATGCTCGGCTTCAATCCGGAGAATCCCGTGGTGCGGATGGAGGTGAGCCAGATCATGTCGTCCGGGCCGGGCAGCGCGACGGTCCGCACCGATCTTTCGAGCTATTTCGACGAGGCCGCGCCCTTCGGGTACAGCGAGCAGGTGATCACCTTCGAAAGGTCTGAGACGCAAACGCCGTCCGAACCCCAGGTGCCTGTCGATCCCGTCCCGGATACGCCGGAGGAGCCTCCTCCAGGTTCTCTTCCCGATGAACCCGCCGGGGATGAGGAGGAGGAGCCGTCTCCCTACAGGAAAGTCCCCTTTGCCATCGCAACACTGGTCGTGGTCGTTGCGGCGGGGCTGGTCGTCATCGTGGCGCGGGCGAGGCAGAGGGTGATATGAGAACATCGATCCTGATCCTCAAGGAGATCCGGCACTCGCTCTTCAACTTCCTCCTCAGCCTTCTTGCCGTCGCGGCGGCCGTGGCGCTATTCGTCTTCTTCCTCGCCACCGGTGACGCCTCGGAGCGCGAGACCAGCAGGCTGATGCGCGATCTCGGCTTCAACCTGCGGATCATCGCCGCGTCCACGGAGATGGACGACTTCTGGCGCAAGGGCTACTCGGAGAAGACGATGCCCGAGGAGTATGTCCAGCGCTTCGCGGACCAGAAGGGCATCGCCTACAACCACCTGCTCGCCACGCTCCGCCGGACGATCGAGTGGCGCGGGAGCGAGGTCGTTCTCGTCGGCCTCACCACCGAGGTCCTGCCCCCGGGCAAGAAGAAGAGCCCCATGATCTTCGCCGTCGAGGAGGGGACCGTGCACGTGGGCTTCGAGATCGCCCGAAGGCACGGCATCGCGAAGGGCGACACGATCGAGATTCGCGGCAGGAGCTTCCGCGTGGCGGAGACGCAGATCCAGGAGGGAAGCGACAACGACATCACGATCCACGGCAGCCTCGCCGACGTGCAGGGCCTCCTCGGCCTCGAGGGGAAGATCAACGAGATCCGCGCGCTCGAGTGCCTCTGCCGCGATCCGGACAACGAGTCGATCGACCTTCTGCGCGAGCAGCTCGAGCGCATCCTTCCCGACGCGAAGGTGATCCAGATCCGCAACATCGCCCGGGCCAGGGAGAGGCAGCGCCTGATGACCGAGGGAACCTTCGGCCTCCTGGCTCCCTTCCTGATCCTGGTCTGCGCGGCCTGGGTCGGCATCCTGGCCATGATCAACGTCCGCAACAGGCAGCAGGAGATCGGCATCATGCGCGCCCTCGGCTTCGGCTCGGGCCGCGTGGCCGCTCTCTTCATCGGCAAGGCCGTGGCGATCGGCCTCGTCGGCGCGGCCGCGGGATTCTTCGTCGGGACCTTTTTCTCCCTGAAGCTGGGACCCGATCTGTTCGAGGTGACGGCCAAGGCGATCGAACCGGCCTACGATATGCTCGGCTGGTCGCTGCTGGCCGCTCCGGTCTTCACGGCGCTCTCCAGCCTCGTGCCGACCATGGTTGCCGTGACGCGAGATCCGGCCGCTGTTCTCAAGGAAGATTGAATGGTGCTTGGTTTCAAAGAGGTGAGCAGGACGTACCGGACGCGCGGCGGCGCGATCCGGGCGCTCGACGGCGTCTCGTTAGACGTGGCTGTGGGGGAACTCCTCGTGATCCGGGGCCCGAGCGGCTCGGGCAAGACGACCCTCCTCCTGGCCGGCGGGGGCATGCTCCGTCCCTCGAGCGGCACGGTCCTGCTGAACGGCAGCGACCTTTATGCCATGGGCGCCGGCGAGCGGGCCGCCTTCCGGGCCGGGGAGGTCGGCTTCGTCTTCCAGATGTACTATCTCGTTCCCTACCTGACGATCCTGGAGAACGTGCTTCTCGCAGGCGGCGCCGGGCCCGATGCGGCGAAACGGGACGAGGCGCGGGCCCTGCTCGACCGCTTCGGTCTCACTGACCGGCTGGCCCACAAGCCGTCGGAGCTCAGCGCGGGGGAGCGGCAGCGCACCGCCGTCGCCCGGGCGCTCCTGAACAGGCCGAAGCTCGTCCTGGCCGACGAGCCCACGGGAAACCTCGACCCGGAGAATGCCGACTTCGTCCTCGAGCACCTGGCCGACTATGCCGGGCAGGGAGGCACGGTGGTGGTGGTGACGCACGGGACGGCCGCCGACCGGTATGCCGGCCGGATCGTCCGCCTCGACCAGGGCCGCCTCGACGTCAGAGAGTGATCACCTGGAACGGGAAGCTGTCCCTGTCGATCTCCGATCCCCCTTCCTCCATGATCAGGATGAACTCGTACGAGCCCAGGGGCGCGGCCTGCGGGACATTGAAGTTCTGGCCGGCCGAGAAGATCAGGTTCGACGCCAGGTTGAGGTTCCAGCTTCCCACCTGGCGAACCGTGCTCGACGGCAGGATCACCTCGGCGATGAGATGCACCGGATGCTGTGCGCTGGTGTAGTTGGCGATCACGCCGGTCACGGGGAGGAACGATCCCTGCTGGACGCTCGAGTTCGCCGGGGGGATCAGCGTGGCGGTCAGGTCGTCGCGGTAGAAGAGGTAGTTCCCCCTGGAGCTGTCCCAGTTGCTCACCGCGAAGTCGATCGACGTGGTGCTCTCGTAGTCGAAGGAGATGGAGGTCAGGGGAGCTGTGTCCAGGCTGACCCAGCCCGTTTCCGCGTCATGGCAGTACTGGGAGGGAGAGATCGCGGATCCGTCCACCAAAATCTGGTCGATGGAAACCACCGGCGTCTCCGCGAGGCGGAAGACCTTGCGCGAACCGTCGCCCGGCCGGGTCTCGCCCGTCACCTGGAAGACGCCCTCGTTGTCCGGGTCTCCGAGAGGGATCGCCTCGACGACGCTATAAGTGGATGTGTCCCAGTCGGCCGCCGTGCTCAGGCTGCCCGCGTCGTTCAGGTAGACGCGCACGTCGCCCCACCACGATCCGCCGATCACGTCCATCCACCCGTCGCCCTGGACGTCGCAGAGAACGACTCCCGACACGTAGCCGATCCGCTCGGACTGCCATCCCGGAGTGGAGGCCATGCCGCCGAACCCGTCGCTCAGATAGGCCATGAAACGGCCCGAGCCGCCGCTGAGCTGGTCGTTGTCCGAGAAGACGATGTCCGGGTAGCCGTCGCCGTTGACGTCGCCCAGTGTGAGCGAGTTGCCGCTGGGGCTCGACGGCGACGAGGCGGTCCAGCCGGCGGTGTTCTGGATCGATCCGCCGACGCTGTAATGAATCCGCATCGGACCGTTGGCCGTGCAGAAGACGAGATCGAGGTCACCGTCGTTGTCCATGTCCTCCCAGGCCGCGTCCATGCTGACGCCGTTCTCGGTGGCAAACCAACCGGGCAGGTTGCCCAGCACGCCGCCTGTGTTGTAGTAGATCCTGTTCCTGTCGAAGGACATGGAGTAGGAGTCCCCCGTGGCCACGGCCAGGTCGAGGTCGCCGTCGCCGTCGGCATCGCCCAGGGCCAGGGAGAAGGTGTAGAAGGTGTCCTGGGAGACCCAGGCCGGAGTCGACTGCAGGGCGCCCGAGCCGTTGTTCAGGTAGAGCTTGGCGTATCCCTCCTGCCACGAGCCGGGGCCGAGAAAGACCGAGACGGCCACGTCGAGCCAGCCGTCGTCGTTCACGTCGCCGATCGAGAGGTGGCCGTGGTAGTCGATGTCCGACGAGGACCAGGAGGGATTGGCGGGAAAGGTGCCGTTCCCCTGGTTGTAGTAGACGCGGACCCGCTCGCGATAGATGTCGTTTCCATTGGCCACGACGAGGTCCGGCCAGCCGTCGCCGTTGATGTCGCCGAAGCCGCATCCCGTGGCCACGCCGTGATCGGCCGAGGTCCAGTCGGGTGATGTGGCATAGGGGACCTTGGCCCCCTGGGCGGCTGCGGCGCCGCAGAGGAGTCCGGGCAGAACGATGAGAAGGCAGAGGAAGAGCAGCTTTCTTTCGCGGTTCAGCATGGCGGGATCCTTTCTTGTTGGATTCAGGCTCGCTCAATAATGTATCTATTCTTGCTGAGAAATGAAAGCGGATTCGTTCCGACCACGAGAAAAGGACCCTCTTTGCATGAGATTCTTCAAGGAGACCGAGAAGGCGACCTTCCGCGCGAGATTGAACCGTTTCGTCCTCGACTGCGAGCTCCGGGGCCGGAAGGTGAAGGCCTACCTGCCCAATCCCGGCAGGCTCTGGGAGCTCTTTTTCCCCGGCTGCACCCTCCATCTCGAGAGGGCCGAGGGCAAGGGCCGCAAGATGAAGTGGACGGCCGTGGCGGTGGAGCGGAACGGCCGGCCGATCGTGCTCGACACCCACAGCGCCAACAGGGTGGCCGGCCTGCTGCTCGAGCAGCGGCGCGTCCCCGGTCTCGAGAAGGCCAGGGTCGTCCGCAGCGAGGTGAAGCACGGGTCGAGCCGCTTCGACTTCCTGCTCCGGGAGGGGGGGCGCGAGGTCTATCTCGAGGTCAAGTCGTGCACCCTCTTCAGCGGCGGGATGGCGATGTTTCCCGATGCGGTGACAGATCGCGGGAGGCGGCATGTTGAGGAGCTGGCCGCTCTCGACGGAAGGAGGGAGAGAGGCGTCGTCCTCTTTCTCGTGCAGAGCAGCGAGGCGCGCTTCTTCCTTCCCGAGTACCACGTGGATCACGCCTTCACCGAGGCGCTCGTCGAGGCCGGGAAGAAGATCCGGATCATCCCCCTGTCCGTGGGATGGACGAACGACCTGCTTCTCGAGGACCGGGTGAAGACGATCGAGATCCCCTGGGAGATCGTGCGGCGCGAGGCCGGCGACAGAGGGGCCTACCTGGTGATTCTCAGGCTGCGCCGGAAGCGTGTGCTCGAGGTGGGCCGGCTCGGCCGCATCGCCTTCGAGAAGGGGTTCTACATCTATGCCGGATCAGCGGCCCGCGGCCTGACCAAGCGCCTGGCCCGGCACAGGCGGCGCGGCAAGAAGCTCTTCTGGCACATCGACTACCTGCGCGAGGCGGCGGAGTTTCATGCGGCGATCCCGGTGGTCACGCGGGACGACCTCGAGTGCTCGCTGGCCCGGGCGGTGCGCGATACCGGCGCCGAGGAGGTCGGCGGCTTCGGGGCGTCGGACTGCAACTGCCCGTCACACCTCTTCCGGATGGAGGGCGATCCCCTCGACTCGCGCCGCTTCATGGAGATCGTTCTGCATTTCCGGATGGACAGGCTCATCACGCCGGAGCTCGCCGGGAAGATCACGCCTTCTTCGCGTCGATGATCTTTCCCTGGTCGATCAGGTCGCTCTTCTCGAAGCCGAAGTCGGTGAGGAAGCGCTCGGTCACGGTCTCGTCGATGGCCCACTTCATCACATTCTTGCGGAAGCGCCTGGCCACGTGATAGTCGAGGACCGGTGAAAAGGTGCCCATGAAGAGGCGGTTCGGCTGGTGCGAAGTGTCGCACATGGGGCCCTTCTCGCTGGCCCAGATCGCATCGATCAGGCAGAGCTGCTGCCTGGGGAAGAGCACCTTGCCGGAACCGGGATCGATCTCGCCCACCACCTCGGGAGTCCTGTTGATGCCGAAGAGGTAGTTGGTCTGGTTGTCCGGATCCTGCTTCTCGTGAGCCCAGCGCGGATCGAAGGTGCCGAGGTGGTTCTTCATCGTCATGGTGAAGGCGCCGTACCTCGGATAGTGTCCCTTGCAGAGGGCGATGTTGACCAGGATGTCGGCCTCGTTCGCCGCCAGGTTCGCCATGCAGTCGGCTTTCATCCCGCCCTCCTTCCAGGGAGAGGGGATGGGGACGGGGCTCTTGATCTTGCCCCACCGGCTGGCGATGTGGCATCCATCGGGAAGATCCTCGAACGGCGTCTTCTTCGTCATGTCGGCTCCGTGGCAGCCGTCATAGATGAAGATCCTGCTTCCCTTCACCCCGATCTCGTCCACGAGGACGCGGCAGATCTTGCGCATCACCGCGGTGCGCGTGTGTTGCCTGGCGATGTTGTTGGTCTTGATCGCCACCACGACGTCGCTCCAGCTCTTGCCGGCCGGCTTGACGAAGATCGCCTTCCACGCGTCGCTGATATTCTTCTCCTCGGTCAGGGCCATGGCCATGGCGTCGACGTTGTCCTCGACCACTGCGTCGTCCACCAGCTTCTGCTGGCTCCTCCACGGGCAGACAGGGGATTCCTCGGTGGTCATCTTCTTGTCGTGGATCCCCACGACGCGGAATCCGCTGATGTTGGGGTGGGGCGACTCGCCCTTGCCGAGGCCGACGGCCGTCTTGGGAAGGTAGAGCATCGGCGCTGCGCCGAAGGCCGGAACGCCCGCCACCGTTCCTGCGATACCGGTAGCCGAACCCTTGAGAAAAGACCTTCTGGTGACTCTCCGACCGTGCTTTTCATCCATGAGCTGTCTCCTCGAAAAAACTCTGTCCGGCAAATCGATGCTGCTCTTATAGTCGAAAGCCGATCTTCATGCAAATCGTCCATCAGGATGGGCCGCCTCGGCCCGCTATTGTCGAGGGGAGGAATGTTAACAATTCCTTACAAATATCGATTTGGATACAGTATGATGCCCAATGCACCCGATTAAGCCTTAATAGCCCATTGTTGAAGCCGATCAACCGTTGCGCTTCATCGAAGGCTGTTTGAAACCCGTTTTCATTCAACTAATCTGAGCTCAAGGAGAGAGAAATGCGCTGGAAATCGATCTCATTGCTCGTGTTGATCGGCATGCTGTTTACCGGAATCGGGACAGCGGAGACCGTGCAGTTCGAGGACAGCTGGGGCGACGACGGATTCAACCTGGTATCCCAGTCGCCGACAGGCCTCGAGCTGGTCTTTTCCCTGTCACGGATGGAGCTTGGCCAGATCGACTACAAGGGTGAAACCTTCACCACCGTCGGGATTCCCGGCGTCATCCTCCCCAACAACGCCGGCGCGCCGGATCTTCCCGGCATGGGGCGCTACTTCGCCGTGCCGCAGGGCGCCGATGTCTCCTTCGAGCTCGTTGACTACAGGACCGTGACGAGGGAAGGGATCGTGGTCTGCCCGGCTGCGCCGATCCAGATCGAGGGCGACGACACGCCGCCCGCCTACGAGAGGGATCCGGCCATCTACGGCAGCGACGCCTTCTACCCGGCCGCGCCGGTGCTCCTGTCCGGCATCACGCAGATGCGGGGCGTGGACGTGGCCATCGTGGGGATCACTCCTTTCGGCTACAACCCGGTGAGCCGCCAGCTGGTGGTCTACACCGACCTCAGGGTCAAGGTCACCTTCCGGGGCGGCAACGGCCGATTCGGAGACACGGCCTACCGGAGCCGCTGGTTCGAGCCGATGCTCAGGCAGCAGCTTCTCAACTACCCGACCCTGCCGATCGTCGACTTCGACACGAAGCAGGCTAAGTCGCGGGGCGAGGAGTGCGAGTACATGATTTTCTCGCCCGACGATCCCGACTTCCTCGACTGGGCCGAGACGATCAAGGATTTCCGGGTCAAGCAGGGGATCGCGACGAACGTGTTCAACATCGCCGACCTGGGGGGCACGGCGAACGGCATCGACAGCAAGATCGTCGACGCCTACAACAACTGGACCCTCAAGCCGGTGGCCGCCCTCATGCTTGGCGACCGGTCGCAGATACCGGCCAACTCGGTGAGCGGCTACTTCGGTCCGGTCCTTTCGGACAACCTATACGCCGACGTGACGGGCAACACTCTGCCCGACATCAATGTGGCCCGGATCACGGCGAACAACGCCTCCGAGCTGGCGCTCACGATCGGCAAGTTCATGGATTACGAGATGAATCCGCCCTTGAACGCGTCGTTCTACGCCAACCCGATCATGGCGGGCGGCTGGCAGACCGAGCGGTGGTTCATCCTCTGCACCGAGGTGATCTTCGGCTTCCTGACCAACGAGCAGGGCAAGAGCCCGGTGCGCGAGTACGCCATCTACTCCGGGTCGCCGGGGAGTGTCTGGTCCACGGCAACGAACACCTCCACGGTGGTGAACTACTTCGGCCCCAACGGTCTCGGGTACATCCCCGCCACGCCGGGGCACCTGACCGACTGGGGCGGGAACGCCACGCGGATCAACAACGACATCAACTCGGGCGCCTTCTACATGCTGCACCGCGACCACGGCTACGAGGAAGGCTGGGGCGAGCCGAGCTACAACATCGGCAGCCTGAGCGGCCTGAGCAACGACGACCTCTGCTTCGTCATGTCGATCAACTGCCTCACCGGCAAGTACGACTACAGCCCCCAGTGCTTCGCCGAGGCGTTCCACAGGATGCAGCACGGCGCGCTCGGCGTCATCGCGGCTTCCGAGGTCTCGTACTCCTTCGTGAACGACACCTTCGTCTGGGGGATGCACGACTCGATGTGGCCGAACTTCGATCCCGGCTACGGCGGGAGCACGGGCGACAACATGCTGATGCCCGGATTCGCCCAGGCCTCGGGCAAGTGGTACCTTGCCGCCTCCTCGTGGCCCTACAATAACGGTGACAAGACCATTACCTACCACCTCTTCCACATGCACGGCGACGCCTTCACCCGGATCTGCGACGAGGTGCCGCAGGCCCTGTCGGTGCAGCATGCGGGAAGCCTCTCGAGCCAGGCCACCACGTTCGACGTGCTGGCCGACGCGGGCTGCCTGGTCGCCGTTGCCTTCGACGGCAGGGTTCTCGGCACGGCCATCGGCACGGGAAGCGTGCAGTCGATCCCCATCGATCCTCCCGGTTATCCCGGCATCGTCTACGTGACCGGAACGATGCTGAACCACTCGCGCTACGAGGGCCAGGCCGTGGTCCAGTCGGGCCTGCCTCTCGACATCTGGCTTCCCGACGGCGAGCCTGATCCGGTCCTCCCGGGCGAGCCGGCCGAGGTGACGGCCTGCATCCTGGGCGGGACGGAGAACTACGTTCCCGGCTCGGGGACGGTGCACTTCCGGTTCGATCCGGCCGATCCCTTCGACACGGTGTCTCTCACCGACCTGGGCTCCGATCTTTACGGCGCCCTGGTTCCCGGCGTGCGGCCCGACAGCGTGCCCCAGTTCTACGTGAGCGCCCAGGGCGACGGCGGCTCCACGGTCACCTGCCCGATCAACGCGCCGACCGAGACCTTCACCTTCGGGATCGAGGGGATCCCCGAGATCCTGCTTCATGACAACTTCGAGACCGACATGGGATGGACCGTCGAGGATGTGAACGTCTCCACCGGTACGTGGGAGCGGTGCGATCCGAATCCCACCTCCGGTGGACAGGTCGCGCCGGTGGACGACAATCCGGCCGGTACGGGAACCCTATGCTTCGTCACGGAGAACGGTCCGGTCAACGGCACCTACTCTGACTACGACATCGACGGCGGACCCACCCGCCTGATTTCCCCGACCATCGACCTTTCGGACGGCGACGCGGTCATCAGCTGCTACTACTGGTTCTACGGCCGTGACGGCGACGATCCGTTCCAGATCCAGATCTCCAACAACAACGGCACGAGCTGGACCACCGTTCTGAACACCTATGCCAGCAACAGCGCCTGGGGCTACTACGACTTCAACGTGGCCGATCACGTGACGCCCACGGCCCAGGTCAAGGTCCGCTTCAACGCCCAGGACCAGCCGAACAACTCGATCACCGAGGCCGGCCTCGACGACTTCGAGGTGAGCCGGATCAACTACAGCGCCTCCATCTGGGTCGATTCGTACACGCTGAACGCGTCGGGCGGCGACGTGAACATCTTCCTCGACGCCGGTGCGACCTTTGCCGGTCGCGAGTACGCCGTGCTTGGTTCGGTGAGCGGGTCGTATCCCGGAACCACGCTGCCGAGCGGCAAGGTGCTTCCCATCAACTTCGACCAGGTTTCCAGCATCATCATGAACAACTTCAACTCACCGATGTTCCAGAACTTCCGGGATTACCTGGACAACGACGGCGAGTCGGTCGCCACCCTGAGCATCGGCACGGTGCCGCCCCAGTACGTTGGCATGACGCTCACCCTGGCGTTCACCCTGACGGGTACCTTCGACTTCGTTTCCAACCCGGTCAATGTCGAGCTCGTGCCCTGATCGGGCCTGACGCCGCATCAGGGATCGACCTGAACTAAGTAAAACCCCCGGTCCTCGGACCGGGGGTTTTAATAATTTGTTTTGATAATTCGTTACGATCAGTATAATTAGATCTCGCTTCAAATAAGCCCTGATACACCCGTTCGAAAAATCTGATGTCAGCCGAAAAAAAGGAGTGCGAAATGAATTTGAAAGCATTGTCGACTCTCGCAGTGGCCTGTTTCCTTTTTGCCGGGTTCGCTCCGGCGGAGACCGTTCAGTTCGAGGAGAACTGGGGTGATCCAGGGTTCACTGTCGTGTCCCAGTCCCCGACGGGACTGGAGATCCTCTACACCGTGCCTTCCGTCACATTCGACACGATCGAGGTGGACGGCGAGACGATGACCACCGTGGGAATCCCGGGCGTCATCCTTCCCAACAACGCCGGGGCTCCCGATCTTCCCGGCGTGGGACGGTTCATCGCCTTCCCGCAGCATGCTGCCTACAAGGTCGAGGTGCTCGCCAGGAAGTCCGTCTCCTACAAGATGAAAGTAGCGCCCGCCGCCGAGATCCAGGCCGAGAGCGATGATTCGCCGCCGGTCTACGAGAAGGATCCGGCCATCTACGGGCTCGATGCCGTCTATCCCCCCGAACCGGTTCTCTCCTCCTCGCCGACCACGATGCGCGGCGTCGACGTGTTCATCCTCGGCATCACCCCCTTCGCCTACAACCCCGTTCGCGAGGAGCTCGAGGTGTTCACCAACATCCGGATCAAGGTGACCTTCGAGGGAGGCAACGGCCAGTTCGGCGACGTGAGCTATCGCTCCCGCTGGCTCGAGCCGATGATGAAGCAGCACCTCGTCAACTACGCCTCACTGCCGGCCGTGGACTTCGATGCCCGCAAAAAGAACGCGGGCCGCGAGGACGAGTGCGACTACATGATCTTTTCGCCCAACGACTCGACCTTCCTCAGCTGGGCCGATACGATCAAGGATTTCCGCGTCAAGCAGGGGATCAGCACGAACGTCTACAACATCGCCGACCTGGGCGGAACGTCGACAGGGATCGAGAACAAGATCAACTCGGCCTACAACACCTGGTCCAACAAGCCGGTGGCCGTGCTGATGCTCGGCGACACGTCCAACATGCCGACGAAGAAGTACTCGGGCTACACGCTGTCGGACAACATGTACGCCGACGTGAACGGCGACAACCTCCCCGAGGTCAACATTGCCAGGATGACGGCGCGCAACAGCACCGACCTCTCTCTCCTGATCAACAAGTTCATCGACTACGAAACCAGCCCTCCCACGGACACGAGCTTCTACAACAATCCGATCGTGGCGGGCGGCTGGCAGACCGAGCGCTGGTTCATCCTCTGCACCGAGGTGGTCTTCGGCTTCCTCACCAACGAGGAGGGCAAGAGCCCGGAGCGCGAGTACGCGATCTACTCCGGCTACCCTGGAAGCCAGTGGTCCACCGCCACGAACACATCCACCGTGGTGAACTACTTCGGCCCCAACGGCCTCGGCTACATCCCCTCCACGCCCGGCCACCTCTCTGACTGGGGCGGTAACGCCACCCGGATCAACAACGACATCAACTCGGGCGCCTTCTACATGCTCCACCGCGACCACGGCTACGAGCAGGGATGGGGCGAGCCGGACTATGACACCGGTGACCTCTCGGGGCTCAACAACGACGATCTTTGCTTCGTCATGTCGATCAACTGCAGCACCGGCAAGTACGACGCCAGTCCCGAGTGCTTCGCCGAGGCGTTCCACCGGATGACCTACGGCGCCCTCGGCGTGATCGCCGCTTCGGGCACCTCCTACTCCTTCGTGAACGACACCTTCGTCTGGGGCATGCACGATTCCATGTGGCCGCACTTCGATCCGGGCTACAGCGGGAGCACGGGCGACAACCAGCTGATGCCCAGCTTCGCCAACATGTCGGGCAAGTGGTACCTGCAGGCCTCGTCATGGCCCTACAACACGTCGAGCAAGACGATCACCTACCACCTGTTCCACATGCACGGCGACGCCTTCACCCAGCTCTACACCGAGATGCCGCAGAGCCTGAGCGTCTCCCACGGGAGCAGCATCGATGCGTCGGCCACGTCGTTCGCCGTCACCGCTGATGCAGGATCGCTGATCGCCATCTCCAAGGACGGCGTCGTTCTCGGCACCGCAACGGGAACGGGTGGATCCGTGAACGTGTCGATCGATCCGCCCGGTTCGTCGGGCACCATGTACGTGACGGTGACGGAGCTCAACCATTACCGCTACGAGGGTACGGTCACGGTGACGGGCGGCGGATCCACGCTCACCGTCGATGTCACGCTGAGCAGCACGTCGTACCAGAGAGGCGAGTGGTGCTTCTACGACGTGGATATCACGAACCACACCGCCTCGTCGCTGAGCACCACCATGTGGACCAACGTGACGCTACCCAACAGCAACACCTGGCCCAACACCGGGTATCTCAACGGACCGTTGAATATCACCGTTCCGGGCAACGACACGCAGACCTGGAACTACTCGCGCAGGATTCCCAACGTGGCGCCGATCGGATCGTTCGTCATGAACGCCTACATCGGCTCGAATCCGGGAATCGACGACGAGGATCACGAGAACTTCTCGATCACCTACTGAGATTACCGTTGAGCTCCATCCCCGCCGTCGAAAAGGCGGCGGGGACCGGGGCTCTGCAGGAGGACCCGCTTTTAGAATGGACAGGTTTTTTCCCCCGAACCCCTGTGTTCTGAAACATGGACACAGGGGAATTTTTTTTTGAATTCATGGAAAAGGGAAGGAGAGAAATCGTTTCAGAGAGTAGAGCCACAAGGGAGTTTCCATGCCTTGAAGGGAGGCTTGGACTCTCGGATCAGGTGTACACCGTTCCTGGAGGATCTGAAATGAGAATATTCACCGGAATCATACTCGTATTGGCGGCAATCGTTTCGACTGCCTCCGCGCAGACCGACCTGGCAACCGGGATCGGCGAGCGGCGGATCCTTCTCGAAAACGGTACGGCAAGATCAGGAGGAGGGCTTGATTCGGGTCCTTCGATCTGGAACAACTCCGGTACGAGCGGCCTCTGGTGGGGGAGCATGGAGACAGGCTACATCGCTCTCGACTGGGGCAAGCTGCCCGTTCCGGCCAGCGGGCTCCCCGACCACGTGGTGGACGGCTTCACCTTCTTCTACGGCACGAACAGCCGGGATCCCCTGGGCGAGGAGTTCGCCATCTACTACTTCGATCAATGCACCGGGTGGGGCAACATGGGCGTTCAGGAGGCAGGCTTCCATCTCACGGGGCTTCCCAACGGCCGGTATCTTCCCACCCTGCCGCCCGGTTCGGGCTGGATCTGGACCGTCACGAACGACCTCACGGGCACGGGGTACGAATTTCTCCTGGGCCGCGACATCGGACACGCCTACGCCCGGCTCAACGACCCGGCCACGGGCTGGACGGGGATCGTGCTCGGCCTCCCGCCGAACCAGGGAGGCAACGGTCCCACCGGGACGCAGTACGCCTTCGACCTCTACTACCCGAGCGGGAAGTACAACGGTTCCTGGTGGTTCAGCACCGGGTGGGCCACCTTTTGCGCCGAGCTCTTCGGAACCGAGGGGCAGGGGAACCAGACGTTCTACGGCGTGGGAGCCGCGGGGAACGACGCGGCCCTCTACGCGTCCGGCGTTTTTGCCGGCGGCGAGACGGTCCATTACCTGCTGCGGCCAAACGACTCGGGATCGAACGGATACCTTGCCGCCTCCTTCCAGGACGCAAACGTCTACCTGGGCGGCGTCCATGATGTGACGCGCCTCGTGGGCAACCTGATCCCCGGTTTTCCGCGTGCGATGATCAGCCCCGCTCCGGGCGATTTCTTCGTCCTTCCCGTGCAGGTCCCTCATTCTCACGGCAGCGCAACGGTCTATTTCCAGGGGGTTCACGGCGACCTGCCCCTGTCGCAGCCCCCGATCGACGCATCGAACGGCCTGAGAGCCAACTGAACAGAGCCTCGAATCTGCTGAAGCCCCCTGACAGGGCAGCCCCATAGGATCCGCTTTCGGCCGGACTGACTTTTGGGGCGGCCCGGTCCCCTTGTGATTGCCGCCAGGCAGGCTATGGTATAATCGCTGCCTTGTGTCCGCTCGAGAGTCTCTTGTCCTGTTGCGTGTGAAGGTGACGGATTGAACAGGGGTACGATATTCGACATCAAGAGGTTCGCCATCCACGACGGCCCGGGGATCCGCACCACTGTCTTCTTCAAGGGTTGTCCCCTGGCCTGCTGGTGGTGCCATAATCCGGAGAGCCGCATTTCCACCAGGGAGATCGTCTTCTACGGCTCGCGGTGCGTGCGATGCGGGGCCTGCCTCGATGCCTGCGAGCAGTGCGCCGCCCGGCCGGCCGCGGATCCCTCTCCCTTCGACGAGGAGACGTGTACGCAATGCGCCGCCTGCACCGAAGTCTGTCCCTCCGGCGCGCGCGAGGCGGCGGGCCGCGAGCAGACCGTGGACGAGGTGATGGAGGAGATCCGCAAGGATCTGATCTTCTTCGACCAGTCGGACGGGGGAGTCACCTTCTCGGGCGGGGAGCCGTTGATGCAGCCGGGATTCCTGCGAGCCCTGCTGCTGGCATGCAAGGCCGAGCGGATCCACACGGTTGTCGACACGAGCGGCCACGTTCCTCTCGAGATCATGCGGACCATCGGGGTGGAGACGGACCTCTTTCTCTACGATCTCAAGCTGATGGACAACGAGAAGCACAAGACATTCTCCGGCGTGCCCAACGACCTGATCCTCGAGAACCTGAGAATCCTGTCGCGGGAGGGACACGGCCTGCTTGTCCGCTTCCCTCTCATCCCGGGCATCAACGACGACAAGGAGAACATCCGCAGCCTGGCGGAGTTCGTGGGCTCCCTGGCGCGCCCCTGCCCCGTCGACATCCTGCCGTATCAGCGGCTGGGCGAACAGAAATACACGCGGCTCGGCCGCGACTACAGGTTGAAGGGCGCTCCTGCTCCTTCCGGTGAAGTTTTGAAAGAGACGAGAGAGATCCTGGAGAGCTTCGGTCTCGAGGTCCGAGTAAAAGGTGAGATGGAATGACGCTGAACAACAGAGTGACCCGTCTGAGAGAGGAAAGCCTGGCTGCCGCGCCCACGCTCTCCACCGAGAGGGCGGAGTTGCTGACCCGTTTCTACAGGGATCTGTGCCCTGCCGTGTCCGAGCCGATGCGCCGGGCGCTGGCCTTCGAGCACCTGATGGAGAACAAGACGGTCTGGATCGGCGAAGGGGAGCTGATCGTGGGGGAGAGAGGTCCCTTCCCGAAAGCCACCCCGACCTATCCGGAGGTCTGCTGCCACACCCTCGAGGACCTCGAGATCCTCGATTCGCGCGAGAAGACGCCCTTCGCCGTGAGCGAGGCGGCCCGGAAGGCCTACGAGGAGGAGATCATCCCCTTCTGGAAGGGGCGGTCGATGCGCGGGCAGATCTTCGGCAACATGCAGCCAGAGTGGATCGCCGCCTACGAGGCGGGAGTGTTCACCGAGTTCATGGAGCAGAGGGCGCCCGGCCACACGGTGCTCGATGACAAGATCTACAGGCACGGCTTCCTCGACTTCGAGAGGAAGATCGAGTGCTGCCTCGAGGCCCTCGACTTTCTCAACGATCCCGAGGCCGTGGCCAGGCAGGAGCAGCTGAACGCCATGCGCGTCTGCACCCGCGCCCTGATCCGGTTCGCCGAGCGGCACGCCGAGGCGGCGCGCAGGCTGGCCGGGACGGAGGCCGACGCGGAGCGGCGGGCCGAGCTGGAGCGGATCGCCGCGGTCTGCAGCCGCGTTCCGGCGCACGCGCCCCGCACCTTTCACGAGGCGCTGCAGTACTACTGGTTCGTCCACCTCGGCGTGATCACCGAGCTGAACACATGGGACGCCTTCAACCCCGGCCGGCTCGACCAGCACCTATTGCCCTTCTACCAGAGAGGACTGGAAGACGGGACGTTGACCCGCAGCCAGGCGGCCGAGCTGCTCCAGTGCTTCTGGGTGAAGTTCAACAACCAGCCCGCGCCGCCCAAGGTCGGCGTGACGGCGGCGGAGAGCGGTACCTACACCGACTTCGCCCTGATCAACACGGGCGGCGTGAAGGAGGACGGCTCCGACGGTGTCAACGAGGTGACGTACCTCATCCTCGACGTTGTGGAGGAGATGCGCCTCCTCCAGCCCAGCTCGTGCCTGCAGGTCAGCAAGAAGAACCCCGACCGGTTCATCGATCGGGCGGCCAGGATCATCAGGACCGGCTTCGGGCAGCCCTCCATCTTCAACAACGATGTGATCATCCAGGAGCTGCTCCGCCAGGGGAAGTCGATCGCCGATGCACGCAACGGCGGAGCGAGCGGCTGCGTGGAGGCCGGGGCCTTCGGCAAGGAGAACTACAGCCTCACCGGCTACTTCAACATGCCGAAGGTGCTGGAGATCGCGCTCAACAACGGCATCGATCCCCGCACCGGCAGAAGGATCGGCCTCGAGACGGGCGATGCGGCGCGGTTCGATTCGTACGAGGCGCTCTTCGATGCGTACAGGAAGCAGCTCGATCACTTCGTCGACATCAAGATCAGGGGGAACAACGTGATCGAGCGGCTCTGGGCGCGCCGCATGCCGGCCCCCTTCCTCTCCCTGCTGATCGACGACTGCATCGAGAAGGGAAAGGACTACCACGAAGGCGGGGCACGGTACAACACCTCCTACATCCAGGGAGTGGGCCTCGGCACGCTGACCGATTCGATGAGCGCCGTCAATCATCACGTCTTCGAGGAGAAGTCGGTCACCATGGCCGCGCTGCTCGAGGCCCTGCACCGAAACTTCGAGGAGAACGAGCCGCTGCGGCAGACCCTTCTCAACAAGACGCCGCGGTACGGCAACGACGACGACCGCGCCGACGATCTGACGAGGGCGCTCTTCGATGCCTACTTCAACGCCGTGGACGGCCGGAGAAACACGAGGGGCGGCTTCTGCCGCGTCAACCTCCTGCCCACGACGGTGCACGTCTACTTCGGCTCCGTGATTCTGGCGCTGCCCGACGGGAGGCGCGCGGCCGAGCCGCTTTCCGAGGGGATCTCTCCGGTGCAGGGATCCGACCGCCTCGGTCCCACCGCCGTCCTCAGGTCTGCGTCCAAGATCGACCACGCCCGCACGGGAGGCACGCTCCTCAACCTGAAGCTCACGCCGGGGCTGATGGAGGGCGAGGGGAGCCTTCGCAAGTTCGTCCAGCTCGTGCGGTCGTACTTTTGCCTCGACGGCCACCATGTCCAGTTCAACGTGGTGGACGCCGCCACGCTCCGCCGGGCCCAGGACGAGCCGGAGAAGCACAGGGACCTGATCGTGCGCGTGGCCGGCTACAGCGACTACTTCTGCGACCTGAGCCGCGCCCTGCAGGACGAGATCATCGCCCGTACCGAGCACGTGGCGTTCTGATCTCGATCCGTTCCCGTTCCTGATCTTCGGTGGCCATCTACAAATCGGGATCGGTCAGGATCGGGATGGGGAAGGGCGGACGCTTACCCTTTGGGATAATCCCAAGCCAGATCCTGCCTTTGATCTACCCCCAAGCGGGGAATCTTTCTCTGGTCAGAGTAGGTAGGAAATATTACTCCTGAATGGAATTACGTCAAGAAGCTATTAGGAAGGGCCTGCGATTTGCATGAAAATCCCCCAAGAAAATTAGAATTAATTTCACTTTTCTTTAAGGGTCCTCAGCAGAATTTGTGGGTAGACTCACGCTCGGGAAGTTGTCCCAGG
>CAYZWU010000057.1:0-33895 GCA_964482235.1 uncultured Phycisphaerales bacterium | reverse complement strand
GCCACGACCAGATCGAGGTCGCCGTCCCCATCCAGATCGCCGGCCGTTACAAAGTAGGGCGCGTCTCCGGCTGGAAAATCCAACCTGGAATTGAAAAGACGGTAGGCGTGTGCAGATTCGCACAGCGCAAGGGTAAGGACAAAGGAGAGTATGGTGAGATTTCTGGTACCCATTTTTATACCTCCTGCAGAATCATTGTCTGGATAAGAACTTCCTATCCCTCCAGTACATCCACAGGAACGGGGCGAGTCAGGGGACATGAAAAATGAAGTTTTCTGTATTTCTGGAAGGGAAAAGGTTGTGGCAGGGAACTACGCTTCGATATAATTTAATATTAATCATTGACTTGAAATCGCTTACGCTGACGACAAGATTTGAATCCTTGATCGAGGTCAAAGCGATGGAAGATGAGTCTTCGAGGGATTTAACCGAACTTCTGGCCCAAATCGGTCAGGGGAACGAATCAGCCGCCAAACAGCTGCTGCCCGCGCTTTACAGGGAACTCCGCGCCTTGGCGGGCAGCTACTTTCAATTGCAGGATCCCGATCACACCCTGCAGCCCACGGCCCTGGTGCACGAGGTATTCATCAAGCTGACAGGAGCCAAGGATGCGGACTGGAAGAGCCGGGCCCATATTTTTGCCACGGCAGCCAGGGCGATGCGTCAGATCCTTATCAACCATGCACAAAGCAAGAAGGCCGTCAAACGGGGTGGGGGAAAGCAGCGCGTCACCCTTTCGGGGCTGGTGACGCCGCCACATGAGGAATCCGAGATCGATCTCACAGATCTTGGCGAGGCCTTGAACAAGCTGACCGAGCTCTCTCCGCGGCAGGCCCGGATCGTGGAGATGCGTTTCCTGGCGGGGCTGAGCGAGATTGAAATCGCCCATGTTCTCGATGTGAGTTCGCGCACCGTTCGTCGCGAGTGGCGCATGGCCCGCGCTTTTCTGAAGTCAGAGCTTAGCGGCAAGATCTAGTCATGGACAGGCAAAGATACGAACGCATCCAGGCTGTCTTTCTCGAAGCGATCGAGCTCGAGGGCGGCGAGCGCGTGACCTTCCTGGAGCGAGCCTGCGCGGGCGATGACGATCTGCTCCGTGAAGTGGAGCAGCTGCTGAAGCATGATGAAGATGGGGGAGATGGATTCGATCAGAGGGTGTTCGAAAGGATGCACGAGGGGCTCTCCGAGGCCGTCGGCATCGAGAGGGAGGATTCCGAGACCGCACGGCCCTCCCTGATGCCCGGGAAGATCGGGCCGTACCGCATCCTGGAGAAGATCGGCGAGGGCGGCATGGGCACGGTCTACCTCGCGGAGCAGGAGCATCCCCGCCGCCCCGTGGCGTTGAAAGTGATCCGTCCCGATCTGATGTCGCCGAGCCTGTACAAGCGATTCCAGTTCGAGGCCGAGGTTCTGGGAATGCTCCAGCATCCCGGCATCGCGCAGATCCTCGAAGCCGGCAAGGTGGAGACGGAAAGAGGCAGCCTGCCCTTTTTCGCCATGGAATACATTGCCGGCGTCAAGCTCGGGTTGTATGCAAAGCAGCACGATCTCGGTATCCGGGCGCGGCTGGAGGTGGTGGCCCGAATCTGCGACGCGGTGCACCATGCACACCTGAAGGGGATCGTGCATCGCGACCTGAAGCCGGGCAATGTACTTGTCGTGGAGGTGTCCTCCCACACGGGCATGGACGGCGCTTCACCGTTCGCCCGGCTGGGCCAGCCCAAGGTGCTCGACTTCGGTGTGGCGCGAGCCACTGACGGGGATGTGCAGCTGACCACGATGGGGACCGATGTGGGAAAGCTCGTTGGAACCATAACGTACATGAGCCCGGAGCAGGTGGCCGGCGACTCGCGCCTGCTGGATTCCCGCAGCGACATCTACGCGATCGGTGTCATTCTCTACGAGCTGCTCGCCGGACATCCGCCCTTCGACCTGAGGACCAAATCCATTCCCGAGGCGGCTCGCATCATTCGCGAGGAGGAGCCCACCAGGCTCGGATCGATCCGGTCGGTCTTTCGCGGCGACGTCGACACTATCGTAAACAAGGCCATCGAGAAGGACCGCGAGCGAAGGTACGCGTCCGCAGCGGAACTGGCCGCGGATATCCGGCGCTATCTGGCCAATGAGCCGATTTTCGCCCACCCTCCGAGCGCGCTCTATCAGCTCAAGAAGTTCGCCCGGCGAAACAAGGGGCTCGTGATCGGAATAGCGATGTCGTTCCTGATCCTGATCGCCGGGACCATCACGGCGCTTTCCTTCGCTTTCCAGGCCATGCAAAACGAGCAGCGCGCCCTGACCAGCGAGGAGGGGATGCGTCGCGCGATGCATCGACTGAACATGAAAACAGCCAATACGATCGGGGAATCGGATCCTCCAGGGGCATCCATACTACTCGAAGCCGTTCCAGAGGAATTCCGGGGCTGGGAATGGAGGCACCTGAATGCGCGTTTCACGTCGCGTTTCACGCAACACCTGAATCGTCCCAACTCAAACCATTGGCTCAGGAACTATAAGAAGTCCGGCGCAACAAGCACTGCATGTTACTCCGACGGCACTCCCATCGCCTCGCTTGTGCGCGGAGACGATATTGAGCTGATCGATCTTTCCTCAGGTGAAGCGCGCGGAGTTTTCGGCGACTATGAAGGACTGATTCTACCGGTTCTTTCATTTAATGGATCGCACCTGGCGGCAATTTCCAGGACCAAGCAAAAACTGATCGTCTGGAACACCGAGACACGAGATCGATTGCTTGAAGTGCCTTTGGTCCTGGCGGAAATCAGCAATATCTGCTTCAACCCGGACGGTTCTCTGCTCCTGATCAGTTGGTGCGAGGAGGGTGCCGTGCTCATGGAAACGGCCACGGGTCTTTGCCGCTTAAATACCACTCCCTATCCGGCCTACGCGGAGCATGCCGTCTTTTCGTTGGATGGTTCCCGTTTCGCCCTGTGCGGGAGGAACTGGGGCGACCACATGGTATTGAAAGGCCCCTATTTTCTCTGCATCTATACAACATCAGGTGAATGCCTCGCTTATAGATTGATCGGCCTTGTCGGGGAGGGGTGCGAGGTGATGGCATTCAGTCCCGATGGAGCACACCTTGCCATAGGACAAACACAGAACATGATCCGTATCCTGGACGCTGCCACGCTTGAAGAAGAGAAGGTCCTTTTCGGACATACTGCCTCTGTTACGGCTCTCGCTTTTTCACGTGACGGGCATTATCTGGCGAGTGCGTCAAAGGATGGCACGACGCGCATCTGGGATCATGATCGTGGTACGGCAACTCGCGTCCTTGCCACGGAGATTTCCGGGTTATGCCTCTCATCGCTGAATTTTGCCTTTGACGAAGCGTGGCTTGTAGGGGCTAACACCCTTGGGGCGGGTTTGTGGGCTCTGAGATCTGGTGCCTCGCTCGTTCTCGAGGGACATAGCAGCTACCTCTACCGTGTCACCTTCAGTCCCGATGGAATGCTGATCGCCTCCGGCGGGTGGGACAAGACAGTACGCCTCTGGGACGCATTGACTGGCGAACCGCTTGCCGCATTGCCGGCAACCGATGCTCGATACAGGTTGAGTTTCACGCCTGATGGAAGGAGTCTGATCGGAAGCGAGGTCTGGGATACTGCCACGGGATGTCAAGTCACCCTTCCAAGGGCGACCGCGGACAAGGCTCTTCCTGAATCGAAGACGCAAAATGCCCAGCAGGGATCGTTCTATTTCGACTTCGCCGCGAGTGGCGCGAAGTATGCAGGCAGTGCAGGAGAACGCACGGCTCTGAGCTGGGATCGTTCGCTGCTTGCGGTGGGTCAAGATTCAGGTGAGATCTGCATCATGGATCGTGTTACAGGCAAGATTTTGAGGCAAGTCGGCATGCACGACTGTCTCGTGCTTGCAGTGGCATTCAACCTGGATACGAACAGGCTCGTTTCCGGGGATGAGAAGGGAATCGTCAAGGTATGGGATCTTGACAGCGGCGAGGAGCTGGCGGTTCTGGAAGGGCATACGGGAAAGGTCTATTCCGTCAACTACAGTCCCGACGGAAGCCGGATAGTATCGGGCGGAAGCGACTGCAACATCATCCTGTGGGATGCTGGGACTTTCGAGCAGTCCGGCATGCTGCAGGACCACACCAACTATGTGCACTCCGTGTGCTTCAATCCCGATGGAACCAGGATAGCGTCCGCCTCTGGCGACGGCACCGTCCGGCTCTGGGATTCGGTTCCGCCTGACCAGCGCTGGCGACAGATCCAGCGGAACAAGGATCTTCGCCGCGAGAGTGAGCCGCTCGTGGTTCGATTGCTCGAGGAACTCGGTGATCCGCTGAGCGTGGCCGACCACCTGCGCGCGGACAAGACTCTCGGAAGCGATCTGCGGAGTGCGGCGCTGCGCGTACTGCTCAAACGATCGGCTTCCAAACGTGAGGGTAAGATGCGTTAGATACGCGGCGTGTTGTTTTCGGGTAATGACCAGTGCCAAGCAGTGATCCCGGATTCAAGGATCAGGCAGGTCAAGCCGGTTGAATGATCGCGGTTTTCCTATCCGCCCTCTTCACCGGGAGCATCGTCATCGCTGCAGGGCGCATTCTCCTCGCTGATGGCGGCGATCCGCTCCTTCAGCTCGCGGAGCCTGCCGCGGCAGGCCTTCAGGTCGAGGCCCGCCTTTTCGACGCGCTCGGATTCGGCCTTGTAGAAGGTCATGTAGGGGTCGTAGCCGGCGCGGATCTTCTCCAGGGAGGCCTGGATCTCCCGGCTGAACTGGGCCTCGAGCGTGTTGCGGAGCTCCACGGCCAGCTTGTCGACGCGGGCCGTGAACTCGCGGACCACGCGCCGCTTCTTGGCCGGCAGGATGAAGAATCCCGACAGGGCCACGGCGCTGGCGAGCAGGACGCCCGACACGTCGAGCAGCGTCGTGTGGAAGAGGGCGGTGAGGAGAACGCCGAGGCTCACGGCGCCCAGCTCCACGCCGAAGAAGCCGAGCACGGACTTGTAGGACGTGGCCATGATCCGGTTGCACTCGCCCTTGATGTCGAACTCGCCGATCTGCCGCTCGAAATCGCCCTTCACCGTCTCGAAGACCTGCTCGCGGTTGTAGTCGAAGGCGACGTCCGGCTTGCCGAGCACCAGCTCGCCGGCCGTGTCCTTCTTGACGTGCTCGACGATGAAGGAGACGGTCTTCTCGAAGAGGCCGATCGACTCCTTCATCAGCCAGTCGACCGCGCCGTGCATCACCTCGTCCACCTTCTCCTTGAGATCGCCCACCACCTTCTCCTCGAAGAGGCGCTTGAACCTCTCGGGATCGCGGAGCAGGCTGAACGACTTGAGGCGGATCCGGTCCTCGAGGAAGTCGCGGCCCCGCCGCTCGAACTCGCGCAGGAGCTCGTAGAGGCGGGTGATGTACTTGTGCGTCCGCTCCTCGAGTCCGGTGCAGGTGAGGGCGACCTGGGCGTCAAGGCTCTTGAGGGTCCTGAAGTCGTCTTCCAGCACCTCGCGCCGGTGCTTCATGATCTTCTCGAGGTTAGCGGCCACGGAGAGGCCCGCGTCCACCGGCGACAGGAGCTTGATCTTGAGCTTCTCCACCTCGGTGAGCCGGTCGCGGATGAAGGCCTCCACGGCGCCCAGGCGGCTCTTGTCGAAGAGCGCCTCGTCGTTGTCCGTCCGGCTCCGCTGCGCCTCCTTGGCCGAGACGGGGAAGATCAATGTCTCGATATTCAGTCTCGATTTGAGGTTCTGGGCGATGTACTCCTCGACCTCCTCGATCTCGTCCTTCTCCCGCGTATCGATCTTGGTCAGTATCACGATGATGTTCCGGCGCCACTCGTCGGAGATGTACGACAGGAACTGTCGCTCCGTCTCGGACAGGGGCCTGTCGATCGACGTGGCGAAGAGGATCAGGTCCGCCTTGGGGATGAACTCCTCGGTGATCTCCTGGTGGCGAAGGATGATCGAGTTGGTGCCCGGCGTGTCGACGATGCTCAGGTTGCGCAGGATCTCCAGGGGATAGAGCCGTTCGACCACGAACTCGTCCACCGTGCGCTCCGACTCCTTCTCGCCGAAGGAGAGGACGTTGATCCTGTCGGTCACCGGGGTGGGGCCCTCGGGGCAGACCTTCCTGCCCAGGATCGAGTTGATGAACGCCGATTTGCCCGACTTCACCTCGCCCACGACCACGAGAAGGAAGAACTCGTCCAGGTGCTCGAGGATCCCCTTGGCGTGCCGGGTGAGGTCCGATGCCGGGTCGAGTGTTTCGGCCACATCGAAGAGCTGCGTGAGCGCCTCGCGCTCCATATCGAGAATCTCGGTGTGAACCGAACTGAGAATGCCTTCCTGGGTCATTGCGCCTCCGGAGGTACGACATGCTGCTTGCCAGCGGTTTTGCCCGATCGACCGAGTCGATCGGATCGACCGAGTCGATCGGGTCGACTATATAAGTTAATCGGTTTTTCGTCATCAGCATTTTTATGGAAACAGGGAAGAGGGTCCGATATTGTGGGATTTCTTTCGAATCCGAGGAGAGCATAAGGAGAATGCCATGGGCAGCGTGACATACGGCGCCGAGCAGGCGGTCAAGAATTGCGTCCGGGTGCAGCCGGGCGAGAAGGTGGTGATCATCACCGATAACAGCGCGAAGCACATCGCGGCCGAGATCGAGAAGTATGCCGGGGAGATCAGTCCGGGCAATATTAAGTCCTTTGTCATGGAGGAGTTCGGTAGTCGGCCCGACGATGGCGAGAATCCTCTCGTCTTTCCCGAGTCGATCGGACTGGAGATGTCGGACGCCGACGTGAGCTTCTACAGCGCCTCGGGAAAGAAGGGCGAGCTCCAGAGCTTCCGCATGCCGATGATCGGCTACATCGAGAAGAACGAGAAGCTCCGCCACGCCCACATGCCCGGCATCAACGACGAGCTGATGTGCACCGGCATGTCGGTGGACTACGCCAAGGTCCAGGAGATGAGCCGCAAGGTCCACGACATCGTGAAGACCGCCGGCACGATCACCGTCACCACGCCGGCCGGGACTGATTTCACCGCCAAGTTCAACCTCGACTGGCGATGGAAGGTCTCCGACGGCCTGATCAGCTCGAAGGACTGGTCGAACCTGCCCGACGGCGAGGTCTTCACCTGCGTGAAGAGCATTCCCGAGGGGATCATCGTCGTGGACGGCGTGCTGGGCGACTACTTCTCCGAAGCCTACGGCCTGCTCCACGAGACGCCCCTCACCCTCGAGGTGAAGGATTCGAGGGTGGTCAAGCTCACCTGCGACAACGGCGACCTGGTCAAGGAGTTCGGCGACTACATGAAGCAGGACGAGAACGCCAACCGGATCGGCGAGTTCGCCATCGGAACCAACATCGGGCTGGAGAAGCTGGTGGGCAACCTCCTGCAGGATGAGAAGTTCCCCGGCATCCACGTTGCCGTCGGGCACGGCTATCCCGAGAAGACGGGCTCCGACTGGAAAAGCGACGCCCACTGCGACGCAGTCCTGAGGAAGACCACCATCGTCGTGGAAGGCCAGGCCATCATGAAGGACGGCGTTTTCACCATCTAGTCCGAGCATACATCGATTTCTACTGCAAACGGCCCGGCGGCGTTCCCGGCCGCCGGGGCATTGGGGAGTCAAGCATGAGCGGGATCAATGGCGTTCCCCTTCTGGACCTCAAGGCTCAGTACGAGCCGATCCGGGAGGAGATCAGGGCGAAGGTCGACGAGGTGATGGAGAGCCAGAGGTTCATCCTCGGCCCTGAAGTGGAGGCCTTCGAGAAGGAGATGGCCGCCTACTGCGGCACGCGGCACGCCGTCGGGGTCTCGTCGGGATCGGATGCCATTCTCGTCGCGCTCATGGCCCTCGGCGTGGGGCCGGGCGACGAGGTGATCACGACACCCTTCACTTTTTTTGCCACCGGCGGGTGCATCGTCCGTCTCGGGGCCGTGCCCGTGTTCGTGGACATCGAGCCGGAGACGTACAATATCGATCCCGCCGGGATCGAGGCGGCTTTCACCGAGCGGACGAAGGCAGTCCTGCCTGTGCACATCTACGGCCAGTGCGCCGAGATGGATCCGATCCTCGAGGCGGCGGCCGGCCGCGGCGTCTCCGTGGTGGAGGACGCGGCCCAGGCGGTGGGCGCCGTCTATCGCGGCCGCCGGGCCGGATCGATGGGCAACGCCGGCTGCTTCTCCTTCTTTCCCTCGAAGAACCTGGGCGGGTTCGGCGACGGCGGCCTCGTGGTGACGAACGACAGCGACCTGGCCGGGAAGATCGCTCTTCTCAGGGTGCACGGCGCTCCGTCCGGGTACCTCCACGATGTGGTGGGCGGGAACTTCCGCCTCGACGCGCTCCAGGCAGCCGTCCTGAGGATCAAGCTGAAGCACCTCGACCAATGGACCGACGGGAGAAGGCGTAACGTCGCCGACTACCGCAAGCGCTTCGAGGAAGCGGGTCTTGCCGAGAGGGAGGTCGTCCTGCCGGTCGAGAGTCAGGAGCGCCACATCTACAACCAGTTCGTCATCCGCGTGAAGGAGAGGGACCGGCTGATCGGGTTTCTGAGGGAGAAGCAGATCGGTCACGCGGTCTACTATCCCGTTCCCCTTCACCTGCAGGCCTGCTTTGCCGGGCTGGGATACAAGGCCGGCGATTTCCCCGTCAGCGAGGCCATGGCCGGCGAGGTCCTGGCCCTGCCCGTTTATACCGAGCTGACTAGCGAGCAGCGTGCCTACGTGGCGGATGCTGTCAGAACGTTCTACCGGTCCACGTGAGCGCCTCTCTTTTCTGTTCTTTCCCTGCCGATTTTCGTGGGCGGCTGCGGTTTTACTGTACGTTTCACGGATATTATTGTATTGATATCGAGGATATTACTCTTTTTCGGAAACAACATCCTTCGGAGGATTGTTCCATGTCACTGCGTTTTTCTTTGTTCTTCCTGGTCGTGTTTCTTTTTCCCGCGATTCCGGCTGTTTCCGAGGAGCAGGCTCCATCCGAAGCGGCCAGCCTCTTCGAGAAGGGCGGCACTCTCCTGAAGGAGGGCGATGTCGAGGGATCCATGAACGCCTACATGGCTGCCGCAAGGGCCGAGCCGGGCAACAAGGAGTATTCGGACAAGGCGCTGCTGATCCGCCGCGTCGTGGCGATCCGGCGCTACGTGGCCGCGAACGACGTGTCCGACAAGTGGAAGAAGATGGTCCTCTCCCTCCACTCCTTCTATCTCAAGAACGGAGTCCATTCGGAGGCGCTTAAGCTCGACCGGATGGCGCACGAGAAGCTGAAGAGCGCCCTGTCGGGCTCCCTGCTGGTGGAGACTCTTCTGGAGCTGCAGAAGAACGCCGAGGCGCTGGCCGTGTTGAAAGGCCTCGACAAGAAGGATCTCGATCTCCAGAACCGCCTCTACTTCGGCATCACGCTGGCCCGCCTGAACCGGATCGACGATGCGATCAAGGTGCGGCAGCGGCTGCAGATCTCCGGGGATACGGCGACGGGCGTGCTCTACGACTTCGCCCGCCTCGACTCCCTGCTGGGCAACGAAGGCGAGGCGATCAAGGCTCTGAAGCTCTGCTTCGAGAAGACTCCGCCTTCCAGCCTCGACCTGGTCAAGGGCTTCGTGAAGGGCTGCGTCGATTTCAAGCCCCTCGCTGCCAAGGCGGCGTTCTCCGATGTCATGAAGACAAAATCGAAGATCAAGGAATCGGACTGCTCCGGCGGCACGAGCTGCAGCACATGCCCCAAGAAGGCGGGATGCAGCAGTTCCGGCAAGGAGTCGAAGGACAAGTAGCGGCCAGAAATGATGCGCAGCGCCGTTCAACTCGGTTTCCTTTGCCTCCTGGTGGTCGGTGTGTTCCTCGTTCAGGGGAACGCGGAGCGCTGGTGCCCCTTCGGCGGGGTGGAGGCGCTCTACACCTACTTCAACGAAGGCAACATGGTCTGCTCCCTCGGGGTGTCCAACTTCTACATCCTGGGCTCCGTTCTTCTTCTGACCCTGCTGCTCAGGCGGGCGTTCTGCGGCTACGTCTGTCCCATCGGCGCCATCTCGGAATGGCTTCAGAAGACCGCCTCGTTTTTCGGGCTCAAGCCGGTTCGTGTTCCGCGTCGCGTTGACGCGGTCCTTTCCCTTCTCAAGTATCCGATCGCAGCGGTGATCATCACCATCACCTGGAAGTCCGGGGAACTGCTCTTCCGTGGATTCGATCCCTGCTACGCCCTGCTCAGCCGTCATGGCGAGGACATCACCTTCTGGGCCTACATCGTTGCCGGCGCCATCGTCGTGGGCTCGCTCGTCGTCACCGTGCCGTTCTGCCGGTGGCTCTGCCCCATGGCCGTTGTGCTCAATCCGCTGTCGCGGTTCGGGATCGCCCGCGTGTGGCGGAGCGCCGACGCCTGCCTCGACTGCGGGAAGTGCGCCAGAAGCTGCCCCATGGCGATCCCCGTGGACCGCGTCGACAGGGTCACACACGCCCGGTGCACGTCCTGTCTCGACTGCGTGGACGCCTGCCCGGAGGAGCTGGCGATCGGCTGGGATCTGCCCGGCGGGAAGACCAGGAGATTGACGCGGGCCGTTGCCGTGCCTACCGTGCTCCTCGTCCTGCTGGCCGGCGTATGCGCCGCCTCGTTCTGGCCCCTGCCGTCCTTCCAGTGGAGCCGCGGCGAGATTCCGGCCGGGACCGCCGCGATGGAGCTCGAGATCGGCGGGCTCGAATGCAGGGGCAACGCCAACCTGCTGGTCTTCTTCCTCGACCGCGACGACCTCCTCGAGGTCGAGGGCTATCTTGGCCTGGAAGCCTGGCCCGGCCCCGGCCTGGCGGTGATCCGAATCACCTATGATCCGTCGCGCACCCAGGAAGCCGCGATCAAGGCCGCGATCGTGGAGCCCTATCTCGATCTGGAGGGGGGCAAGGATCGTCTTTCTCCCTTCTCCGTCGAGGGATTCGATCCGCTCGAGGATTTCGATCCCCTGAATATGGGAGAAGATGGGGGGTGATGCGGTTAGAATTGCCGTACGCCGGCCATGGCCGTGACAGATAACCGATTTTTGGAGGTGAAGCATGGGGCTTTTCGAGAACATCAACAACGACCTCAAGGCAGCCATGAAGGAAGGCCGGAAGGAGGACGTGGGGATCTACAGGATGCTCCTCTCGGAGATCAAGAACCTGGCCATCGACATGAACAGCAGGGACGACGTGACGGACGAGATCGTGATCGCCGCCCTGGTCCGGGCCGTGAAGACCCGTCTCCAGTCGATCGAGCAGTACAAGCAAGGCGGCCGCCTCGACCTGGTCGAGCAGGAGGAGCGCGAGGTGGAGATCATCTCCATCTATCTTCCCGAAGAGCTCTCCGAGGATGAGCTCGGGCGCATGGTGGACGAGGCGATCGCCGAGAGCGGCGCCGAGACGCCCAAGGAAATCGGCAAGGTGATGAAGATCGTCATGCCCAAGACCAAGGGCCGCGCCGACGGCAACACGGTACGCCGGCTCGTGCACGACCGGTTGAAGGGCTGATCCCCGTCCGGTCCCGGCGTGACTGTCTGATCGGGAAAGAAGAACCCTCGAATTATTTCTGCATGAGCTGGAGGATCCGATGCGGCGATTCCCTCTGAAGTTCCGCTTTTCCTCGGCGATCTGCCTGATCCTTCTCTTCGTGCTGATCGGCGCGGGCTGCACGACCCCCGACGCGATCGGCGATCTGCCTTCCGGCGTGAAAAACATCGCCCACCGCGGCGCCCGGAGCCTGGCGCCGGAGAACACGCTGGCAGCCATCCGGATGGCGGCCCTGGCCGGGGCCGACATGGTGGAGCTCGACGTGCACCTCACCACCGACGGGATTCCCGTGGTCATCCACGACGACACGCTGGAGCGCACGACTGATATCGAGCGCTTCTACGACGAGTGGGGGCTGAAGAAGGATGTCATGGTCTCCTCCCTGACACTCGGATGGCTGAAGACGCTCGACGCGGGATCGTGGTTCGTTGATGGCGATCCCTACGGCACCATCGCCTCGGGCGAGGTGACCGATGCCATGGCCAGGTCGTATCGCGGCGAGAAGATCCCCACCTTGAAGGAAGCCCTCGCGCTTGTCGAGGATCTGAACCTGGCCGTCAACGTGGAGATCAAGCAGATCCCGCGCTTCTACGAAGGCATCGTGCAGAAGGTGGTGAAGAATGTCCGGCAGATGGAGGATCCGGGCCGGGCGGTGATCTCCTCCTTCGATCACGACGTTTGCCTCCGCGTCAAGAGGCTGGCGCCCGAACTGGCCGCGGCTCCCCTTTCCGTGGACCGGATCGCCGAGCCGGGCCGCTATGTCAGGCAGCTGATCGGCGGCGAGGCCTGGCACCCTTCCGGTCTGGTGCTCGGTCTGGGCGACGGGCGGCCCGTCGAGTACCCGCTGACGAACGGCTCCGACATCGTCGCGGCCCAGCGTTTCGGCGTGGCGGTCAACGTCTGGACGGTGAACGGCAAAAGGGAGATGGAACGGCTGATCGACGCGGGGGTGAACGGGATCATCACCGACTATCCGCAGCTGCTGAAGGAGATCCTGGACAGCCGCCGGATCGATGCGCCCGTGGAAGCCGCAGGAAGCGATTGAGCCCGAATGGCTTTCAGCTGCCTGTTCCGGTGAAGACGAGGCCGATCAGCAGGTCGAAGACGCCGAGCAGCTTCATCGACGCGAGTAGGGCCGCGGCGATCAGGAAGTTGCGGACCCAGCCGGCGCCCCTCTTCACCGACGTGACCGACGCGATCCAGGCTCCGATCGCGTGCCCCACGGCCATGACGAGACCGGCCGCTATCTCGATCTGATCGTTGGCGAGAAAGACCATGAACGAGAAGATGGTGAAGACCAGGATCACGAAGATCTTCACCGCGTTGGCCGTGACCAGATCGAGGTCGGCGCTGAGCACGAGACCGGCGAGAAAGAGGAAGCCCACACCCACCTGGGCGAAGCCGCCCCAGAATCCCACCACGAGGAAGACGCAGAAGGTCCTTGTCGAGATGCCGCGGTTGAGGGCGTCGGGATCCCTGCCCTTGAGCCAGCTCGACGGCCGCAGAAGGATCGTGCCGCAGAGGAAGACGAGCACGACACCGAAGATCCGCTCCAGTGTTTCGGCCGGGATCGTCACGGCCACGCCGGCGCCGGCCACCGCACCGATCCCGGCAGGGAGGCAGAGCCAGTAGCTCAGCTTTCCCTGCTTGACGCCCTTCGACCGAAAGCCGAGCACCCCGGTGATGTTCTGCACGATCACGCCGACGCGGTTCGTTCCGTTGGCCACGTCGGCCGGCAGGCCGAGCATGATCAGGAGCGGGAGGGTCAGCATCGAGCCGCCTCCGGCCAGGGTGTTGATGAAGCCGGCCGCCATGCCGCCCAGCACGAGCAGCGGGAAGAGGTAGAAGTTCATGCAGTCTCTTTTTATACGACCGAGCCGCGGCTCCAGGAGGTTTTTCCCGGCCGCGGCGATTCATGTTCGTTTCTTTTGTTATCCGAATACTATAACATGGTTCCGACTCGATCGTGATACCGGAAAGAGCGGAGAACCCTTGATCGTGACGACCGCAAGGCCAGAAGAACATCGTCCCGGCCGGAAGGGGTTGCAGGCGGCCGCCGCCGCCTTCCTTCTCCTGCTGATCCTCTTTCCTTCACAGGCGCAGGGCGACAGGCTGATCCTCTTCGACGGGCGCGTCGTGGACGGCTGCCGCCTTGAAAGGCGGGAGGGCGATCTCTTCGCAATCTTCGAGCACGGGACCCTGAAGCTGCGCGAGGATCAGATCAAGGAGATCTTCTTCGACACCGACGGCGCCTACGTTCCGGCCAACGATTTCGAGCGGGAGCAGCTGGAGAAGGGGCTCGTCCGGTTCGAGGGAATCTGGATGAGCCGGGAGCGTCGCCAGAGCACCGTGGACAAGCGCCTCCGCGAGAGGGAGGAGCGGTTCGAGAAGGCCAGGCGGCGTCTCGACTGGAAGAACGCCTTCAAGAAGGAGACCAACCACTTCACGATCATCACCAACACGTCCGAGGAGCTGCTCGAGGAGTACTGCGACCTCTTCGACCAGTTCTATACGCTCTTCGTCAAGAAGTGGAAGATCTCGGGCAAATCGCGGACCAGGTACAAGAAGCCGGTCATCAAGATCTACCGGAGCAGGGAGGAGTACCTGGCATCGGGCGTGCCGGCTTCCTCGGCGGGGATCTTCTTTCCCCTTCAGGGGGAGCTTCGCTGCTATCGCGACGCCGCCGATCCCCGCTACACCCTCGATGTCCTTCTTCACGAGGGAACGCACCTCATGGTGCAGCTCACCCGGCCCGGCTTCTTCTTTCCGATCTGGGTGAACGAGGGGCTTGCCGAGTATTACGGCTCTTCCATCGTCGGCAAGGACGGGAAGATCGTGACCGGCATCGTGCAGGAGGGGCGTCTCGCAGCCCTTCGCAGCGCCGTGGCCGACGGGAAGTACATCCCCCTGAAGAATCTTCTCCTCACGCCGCAGAGCGGATTCGGATCGCTCCACTATGCCGAGGCCTGGTGCTTCGTTCATTATCTGATCGAGCACGAGAAGTACAGCTCCGGATTCAAGAGCTTCTTCTGCGCCCTGATTCTGGGAACGGGCATCAAGGCCCAGCCGAGCGGGAGGAGGCAGACCTCGGTCTCGCTCGGAGCGACGCTCGAGCTTTTCAAGAAGAAGATGGGGATCACCAAGTTCGAAGCGATCGAGAAGGAGTTCATGGATTACATCCTCTACGGCCTTCCCGATGTGGGGATGCGGGGCTACCTGGTGTCCGCCCGCCTCAACATGCGGGACAACAGGCTCGACGAGGCGCTCCATGACATCAACAAGGCTCTGGAGCTCGGCTCGGCCGATCCGCGATGCCATCTCTACAAGGGGCGCATCTACACCACGCTGAAAAGGTACGAGAGGGCTGCAGTTGCCTACCAGCGGGCCATCCAGGTCGATCCCCTCAACGCCGACTTTCACGCCGAGCTGGGCAGCGCGCTCCTGAAGAGCAAGGACCGCCTGATGAGGAAAGAGGGGATGCGGGAGCTCTTTCTCGCAACGGAGATCGCACCCGACGTCACAACCTTCCGGTCGATGCTGAAGAAGGCGTTCGGGAGCGAGGAGAAAAAGAAAGCGGGAGGCAAGAAGGCGTCAGGGACTTTGAAAGATAAAGCCATTGCCGATTGAGGCCGGCGTTCAAAACTGCTATTTTTCTCCTCCATGGATTTCCTGCGGTCTGCCGGCGTTGTTTCCATGCTCACCTTTCTCTCGCGGGTGTTCGGGCTCGTGCGAGACATGGTCACCACGGCGTTCCTGTCAGCCTTCTACACCGATGCTCTCTTCCTGGCCTGGACGATCCCCAACATGTTCCGGAAACTCTTCGGCGAGGGGGCGCTCTCGGCCGCCTTCATCCCGATCTTCGCACGGGTTCGGCAGCGGGAGAGCGCGCAGACGCTCCGAGAGTTCGCGAGCAGCGTCATCACCGCGCTCTTCCTGATCCTGGTGACCGTCGTGACCGTTCTGCTTCTCCTCTCGTGGATCCTGCCCGATGCCTGGATCCTGCCCCTCTTCCAGGGCGATGAGCGAAGCATGGAGGAGACGCTGCTCTTCGGGCGGATTCTTCTTCCCTACATGATCATCATCTGCGTGATCGCCCAGTTCCAGGGAGTCCTGAACTCCTTCGGCGTCTTCGCGGTCCCCGCCATGGCGCCGATCGTTCTCAATCTCGTCTGGATCGCCGCCGTGGCCCTGGGTGCTTTCTTCCTGCCCGGAGGCCCGGAAGGATCGGAGGCGTGCATGAGCAGCCGCACTCTCCTGATCTGCTGCGCGATCCTGGGCGGGGGATTCATCCAGGCCCTGCTCTTCATCCCCTCGCTGGGCAAGAGGCAGATGATCCCCAAACCGAGCTTCCGGTTCGGCGATTCGTCGTTCCGGACCGTGATGGCCCGGATGATGCCCATGGCCCTGGCCCTCTCCGCCGTGCAGCTGAACATCCTGGTGGACCGCATCGTGGTGCGGATGTACGTGCCCGGCGACGGCGGCGTGACCCATCTTTTCCTGGGGAACAGGCTGATGCAGTTTCCCCTCGGGCTGATCGGCATCGCGCTCACCACCGTTGTCTTTCCCCTGCTGGCGCGCCTCTCGTCGGAAGGCGACGGGGAAGGTGTGCGGAAGAACCTCTCCACCGCGATCCGCATCAACCTCTTTCTTTCCATTCCCGCCATGGCCGGTCTGATGGTGCTGGCCGAACCGATCGTCACCCTCTTCTTCGAACGCGAGGAGTTCACGGCCATCGACACGGCCGGGACGTGCAGCGCCCTGATCGGCTACGCGGCCGGCCTGCCCTTCCTGAGCATGGTGATGCTCCTGACCCGGGCGTTCTACGTGAAGGACCAGTGGAAGATGCCCCTCTACACGGCGACCTCCCTCGTTCTTCTCAATGTGCTGCTCGATTTCGTTCTCGTTCATCCTCTCGGCGAGGCGGGAGTGGCCCTGGCAACGTCGATCACCACGCTGTTCCAGGCCTTCATCCTCTTCTTCTTCCTGCGCAGGCTGCTCGGCCGCCTGGGAGGAACGGCCATCGTGAGCGGCGCCGTTCGCGCCTTCTTCCTGACCGGACTCCTCTGCCTCGCGGTGCACTGGACTCTCGGCCTTTTCGATGGAGGAGAGGCCGGCCGCGGGCTTTTGTTTCAGATCGTGAGCGTCGCCCTTCCCATGGGTGTCGGTTTGCTTGTATACTTGATCCCCGCACGTCTCGTCTGTCCATCCGAGTTCCGATGCATCCTCGATGCCTTCAGCGGGAAGGCGGGTGGTTCCGAAAAGGAGAGGAGAGGGTAGCCCGGCAAGAGCCTGGGCGCATCGGCACGTCGTTTTCGCAGAAGATTCAGCTGGTGGAGCAGCATTATGGCTTCAAGATTCAGACCGGTGATTCTGGTTCTCGGGGTGGGTGAGATCGCCTCCGCCGTGGCCCACAGGCTCTTTCTGGCCCGCTTTCGTGTTCTTATGACCGAGGATGACTGCACCCTGGAGCTCGATCGGCACAACACCTTCGCCAGGGGGTTGGTGGAGGGTTTCTGCGAGGTGGAGGGCGTGGCCGCGCGCCGTGCCGTTGTCACCGAAGCGGTCAGCCTGGTCGAGCATGGCATTCTTCCTCTCCTGGCGATCGATGCCCGCTCCGCCGTGGATGTCCTCGGGGCCGAGATCGTTGTCGACGCCCGGACCGGAGAGCGGCGGCACAAGCTCCGGCTGAGCGATGCCTCCAGAATCATTGCCGTGACTCCGGGATGCGTCGTGGGTGAAAGCTGCCACATGGCCGTCGAGAGCGAGAAGGGGATCAATCTCGGGCGAATAATACTAAACCGATTTGGGCAAACGAATTATGTGAGCAAAGGCGAGAGTGGGGAAGAGGGGCGCTCCCCAAACGCCCCTGTCGAGCCTGGACCGGTGGCAGAGGTGCTGGCCGGATCGGAAGGGAAGTTTTGTCCCAAAGCAAGGCTGGGCGTCCACTTGGATCCCGGCGATCCGATCGGAGAGATCGCCGGCACGGCGGTCCCGACGCCCGTCAAGGGCATCCTGAAGGGCATCTTGCGCGAGGGAGTCGCCATCAAGGCGGGAGCCCTGCTGGCCGAGGTGGACGAGAGGGGCCTGGAGGATTGCTGTTACAACATCTCGGAGCAGGGTCGGGCCGCTTCCGGGGCCGTCCTGGAGCTTGCCGTGGCCCGGGCCGTCGAGCTCGGCGCCCTGGATCCCAGGGGCGCATACTAGCAGTCCGAACATCCCATCTGGCGACGCCTCGTGACGACTCGATGAAATGTTCGGACCTGTCCAAGAGCTCCGCACTCTTGACATTGCCGCCCTGAACTATTTAATATCGAATTTTCCATTACGCGATCTTTTCGAGAGATCCGGCCGGCTGGACATTTTTCAAACCGATCCGGCTTTCCGACGTTTCACATGCAGGATGACACAAGACTCCGCCGGACTTACCGGTGTCTTTCTATTTTCGGCTGTAGCAAGGAGATAAAATGAAACGGGCGATGCTGTTCTCGCTGGCGATATTGTGTATGGCCGTTTTTACAGGCGTCCTCTCTGCCGACACGATCGAGCTCCACCAGGGCAAGTCTTTCCTGAAGGTAAAGGTCAGCAAGGAAGGGCTCAAGAAAGTGGAGTACCGGAAATCGGGACTCCCGCCTCAGTCGATCGATTCGGAAAAGGTCAAGCTTGTCCGCTACGACTCGGGCGGCCAGGAGTACAAGACAGCCGTCGCAGCCCTCGATGAAAGGGCGTTCGCCGATGCGGCCGACCTGTTCATGACCGTGGCGGAAGAGACTTCCCAGGACGTGCTGAGAGCGCACTGCCTGTTCCGGGCTGCAGAGTGTCTTCAGAAGGCCGGCAACTGGAAAGATGCGATCTCCACGTTCACGACCTTCGTGAAGGAGAACAAGAACCACCGGCTCTATCCCAACGCGCTGGAAAACTGCGCGATCTGCTACCTGAACAGCAGGGACAGGGACAAGGCGGAGAAGGGCTTCTCCTTCCTGCAGAGCAAGGTCTCCGAGCTCGGTCTCTCCGACTACTGGAAGTACACGACCGCGTACTGGCTGATCTACATCAAGGAGTCGAAGCAGAGCACGGACAGGAGCCTGAACGCCTACCAGGACCTCTACAAGCAGACTTCGAGGGATCATCCGTCCATCGCGAACAAGGTTCGCCTGAGGATCGGACGGGTCTACATAAGCTCGAAGAAGTATGGCGATGCCCTGGCTCTGTTCAACGAGATCATCGACAACCGCTTCAAGTCCGACCGCGAGATCGTGGCCTGGGCTTTCATGAGCCGCGGCTTCTGCACCATGAGCATGGCGGCGGGGATGAGGAAGGGCGCCAAGGCCGAGTTCAAGAAAGCACTCTATGACCTCCTGCGTGTCTACGTCCATTACGAGGATGTGGGCTCACCGCAAGCAGAGGCCATGTTCTGGGCAGGCAAGTGCTTTCAGAACCTGGGCGAGGATGTGAAGGATTCCGCCAAGAGATGGCGAAGCCTCTACAACCGCATCCAGAGCGACTGGCCGGGCAGCCCCTTCGCCCAGGATGCTGCAAAGGAGCTGGGTGGCTGAGAAAGGCTGACGATCCCGGAACCTCCTCGGAATTTCGGCGGACAGCTGTCTTCGGGATCGGCCTTTCATCCACCGGATCGCCGATTTTTCGGCTTTAGATCTGTCCCATACCGGACCGTAAGACCAGTTTATCCAGTAACCTGACGCTGCGAAGGTCGGTTTTGACGTATTTAGTTAAAGCGATATTATCGATTTGACGATGGTAGGCGCGGGAGGTTCTTGCCAGATGTCGAATGAAAAGAAGATGACTCACCCGCTCAAGCCGAAGGGGTTCGGGAACAGGCTCTTTTACCGCTTCTCCATCTTGGTGACAGGGAGTTTCTTGAGGCTCTTTTACCGTTTCAAGGTGGAGGGCAGTCTGCCTCCGGACAAGGGGTCTTACATCGTGGCGGCCAACCACGAGTCGTTGATCGATCCCGTGGCGCTCCAGGTCGCCGTGACGAACAGGCGGCTTCACTACATGATGACGTCGGTCTTCTATTTTACCGCTGCGCTCAATCATTTTTCCCGGGCCATGCGCTGCATCCCGGTCATCGACGGGAGCTCCACCAACCGCGATGCCCTTCGGCTGGCCCTGGACGTCCTCAAGGCGGAGGAGGTCGTCGGGATCTTTCCCGAAGGACAGCGCGTGAACGGCGAAGAGCAGGCCAATCCCTTTCGCGGCGTGGCCTTCATTGCCAGGAGGGCCGGCGTACCGGTCATCCCGGCCCGCATCAGGGGAACGGGCCAGGCGCTTCCCAAGGGCGCGAAGTGGTTCAGGCGTTCGCGCGTCACGGTTACGATTGGCGATCCGGTCCAGTTCGTGAGCAGCAACGGTAAAAAGGCCAGCCTCGAGGATATGACCGAGTCGATCATGTCGTCGATCTGGGAGCTCTGATCGCCTCCTCCTCTCTTTTTTCCTGAAAATCGAACATTCCCCCTCGCGGGGGTGCTTCTTTCTTTTGCGCGGTCGGCAAGGCGGAAGGAGGAAGAGAATGACAAGGGAGAAGAGAGAGCGTGTCTCTCTGCCGCGAGGCCGGTCCGGATTAGACGAACTGGTGCGCCGCCACGGCGAAGCCGTCCGGGCGTACATCCTCAAGCTGACGGGCAACCATGACACGGCCGATGATCTGAGCCAGGATGTCTTCATCAAGGCCCTCGAGACCTTTCACAACGTCAGAGAGATCGAGAAGGTGAGGAGCTGGCTCTTCAGCATCAGCTATCACGTCACCATCGACTGGATACGCCGCCGATCGGCGGACAAGCGTCTCCTGAGGACGATCGAGGCGAGGACGCCGGCCGATGGAGAGGCGGGCCCGTCGCCGATCAGGGCATTGATCCGAAGCGAGGAAGCCGCCCTGGCGCGCCGCCGTCTCGATTCCCTCTGGATCGACGTGGAAACCCTGCCGCCGATCTATCGCGACGTGATGAAGTATCGCTACCGCAAGGGATGGTCCCTCGATGCGATAAGTGCCTTCATGGGGGCCCGCAAAGGGAATGTGAAGGTCCGGCTCTTCCGCGCCAGGAAGATGCTCTCGAGGATGCAAGGCGGGAGAAGAGGGATATTCAGGGCAGCCGTGTAATGACGGGCGCCTCTCCATCATGTTCAGGAAAGTCCTGTTTTCGGAAAAACGGCGGCAGGCTGCCGGGAGGGAGCAGTAGCATCATGGAGCAGCAGAGGTGTTCAGAGCAAAGGATCCGGGCCGGCGCCGAGGAGAGACGTCTACACAGGGATCTCGAGCGATCGGGGCGGCTCCTACACCTCTATGCCCGGTCCAGGCAGGAGAGCGACTTCATCCGGCTCCACGCGATCCTGATGCCCTGGCTCAGCCGGCAGGCGGCCTTTCGGGCACGGGGCAGCGGCGTCGATCCCGAGGAGCTCGTCTCCGCGGTTCTCACGAGCCTGTTTCTCTTCAGCTCCCGGTTTCGATACCAGGGCGGCGAGGCGTTTCGCGGCTGGCTGCTTGCCGTGGTGAGGTCGAGCCTCGTCCGGGAGATCCGCTTTCAAGGCCGCGGCGGCAGGGTGTCGCTCGAGAACGTGCCCGAGCCGTGCGACAATCATCGAGGCGATCCGCTCCGGATCCTCCTGACCCGGGAAAGGCTAAAGAGCGCTTTCAAGGCGAGGTTTCTGATTCTCCTCCTCTGCGGCCAGGGGGTGGAGAGCGTCTCGAAGGAGGAGCGTCTTGCCCTTGACCTCAATCTGCGCCGCAGCATCGGGCCTGGGGAGATCGCCGCCCGTCTCGGGAAGTCGCGCTCCCAGGCAAAGGGCCTGATCCGGAGAGCGCGGGACAAGATCGCCAGCCACCTGATCCGGACCCTGGCCTTTCATGGTCCGTGTACGGAAGAAGCCTGATAGCTATTGCCAGGCGCCGGCTCCGCAGTATATCATCGGCGGATTCTTAACGTCTTTTTCCATCTTCCGGGAAGACGGCTACGTCCTTCTTCGTCGAAGAGGCAGGAGAAGGTGTCCGATGGAGCACGCCTTTCCCTGGGAGGCAAACGGCATGAGATATCTGATCACCGGCGGCGCAGGTTTCATCGGCTCGCATCTTGCAGGGCGGCTGGTGTCGGACGGGCACTCCGTCCTCGTGCTCGACGACCTCTCCACCGGCAGTATCGGCAACCTGGCCGCCTTGCAGCGCCATCGGCTGCTCACCTTCATGCCGGGCCGGGTCCAGGACCGCGATCTCGTGGAAGAGCTTGTCGCCTCGGTGGATCGCGTCTTCCATCTGGCCGCGTCCGTGGGGGTGATGAAGGTGTTCCGCGATCCTGACGAAGCGTTCGAGAACAACGTGAGCGGCGCAAGAGCCGTCCTTGATTCTGCGGCGCGCTTCAACAGGAAGGTCCTGCTGACCTCGTCGAGCGAGGTCTATGGGCCGGACGCCGAGGTTCCCATGAAAGAGGACAATGCCGCCCGGCTCGACTATCTCACCGGCCGGAGGTGGCTCTATGCAGCCTCGAAGCTCTTCAACGAGATCGATGCACTGGCCCGTCGGAAGAGGCATGGCCTTCCCCTGGTTGTTGCGCGTCTGTTCAACACGATCGGTCCGGCCCAGTCCGGCGATCACGGCATGGTCGTGCCGCGGTTCGTCCGCCAGGCGATTCGAAACGAGCCGGTCACCGTGTTCGGCACGGGTGGCCAGAGAAGGTGCTTCTCGTGGGTCGGCGACGTGGTCGCCACTCTCGTGGGGTTGATGGACAGCAGGAGAGCGGAAGGCTGCCTGGTGAATGTGGGCAGCGAGGAGGAGATCACCATTCGCGATCTGGCCGCAACGGTGATCGAGCTGGCAGGAAGCCGCTCGCCGATCCGCCTCATCCCGTACGAGACGGCCTACGGCCGCGGCTTCGTCGACACGGGGCGCCGCGTCCCGGACCTCTCCCGCCTGCGCCGCATCATGGGGGGGGAGGTGCCGCGCATGCCGATCAGGAGCATGGTGGCTCGGATCGTGCTGGCCGCGCGCTGCGAGACATCGGAGCAGGCCCTTTCGTTCCAGCCTCAACCGGTCGTGCTGACCTGAAATAGCGATCCCGCGCAATCTCCGCCACGCGCAATACCGAGCCCGCGCAATCTCCGCCATGTCCGTGAATGTAGACACGCAAATTCCATGCGGCATTGTACGGACATGGCGGAGATTGCGCGGGCTCGGTATCGGCGTGCGGTCTTTCTTACGAGGTGGATGTGGCCGTGCTTCGTCCCGGTGCCAGGGAGGCGCAACCGACCCAGAGATAGCCCACCATGAAGAGGCCGAGGAAGAAGCCGGTCAGGTAGTGGCCGTTGTAGAGGGCGATGCTCACGATGATGACGAAGTAGCCGCCCAGGAAGAGCTCCAGTCCGGTCCAGAACATCTTCCTGTTCCACTTGTACCTCAGCGTGCCGGCCCCGACCCTTTTCGTGCCGGCGCCCACGTTGTACTTCGGAGTGCGGACGAATGTCACGTCCTTCCCGAAGAGAGCCTCGATGACGGCGCGGGCGTTGTTGACCGAGAGCCCCACACCGAGGGAGAGCAGCAAGGGGAAGTAGAAGAGCTGCCGCTTCCAGTCCTTGTACACCTCGCGCTGCGAGGTGAGGTAGAAGGTGAAGACCGACGTGGTGGCAGCCATGAAGATCGTGAAGTCGAAGAGAAAGCTGCGCGCCACGTTGGGATCGTTCAGGCGGATCAGAAAGGCCGGGAGCATCAGGAACGAGACCAGGGTCATCAGAACGTAGTTCACGTTGCTGGTGAGGTGGAAGGTCGCCTCGATCTTGGACTTGAGGGGGACGTCGCTCATCCAGATGTCCTTCAGGATCTTGCGCGATGTCTGGATCGATCCCTTGGCCCACCGGTGCTGCTGCGACTTGAAGGCGCCCATCTCGATGGGTATCTCGGCCGGAGCCACAACCTGGGGATGATAGACGAAGTTCCACCCCTTGAGCTGCGCCCTGTAGCTCAGGTCGAGGTCCTCGGTCAAGGTGTTGTGATGCCATCCGCCGGCATCGACGATGCAGGAGCGGCGCCAGATCCCTGCCGTCCCGTTGAAGTTGAAGAAACGCCCCGAACGGTTGCGGGCCGTGTGCTCGATCACGAAGTGGCCGTCCAGGAAGATCGACTGGAGCCGCGTGAGCAGGGAGAACTTGCGGTTGATATGCCCCCAGCGGACCTGAACCATCCCCACCTTCTTGTCGGTGAAGTGGTGGATGATCTCACTGAAGATATCGGGCTTCGGGACGAAATCGGCATCGAAGATCGCCACGAGGTTCTTGTCAGTCTGCTTGAGCCCATCTTCCAGGGCGCCGGCCTTGAAGCCGCGACGATCGACGCGATGGATGTAGGTGATGTCGTAGCCCTCGGCGCGCTTCTTCTCGACAAGATTCCTGGCAAGTTTCTGCGTCTCGTCGGTGGAATCATCGAGGACCTGGATCTCCAGGCGGTCCCTGGGGTAATCCAGGGCGCAGACCGAATTGATCAGCCGCTCCACCACCGTGGCCTCGTTGAAGATCGGAAGCTGAACCACGACACCCGGCAGCTCGGAGAAACGGGAGGCTGGCTTCGGAACGTTTTTCTTGTAGCGATAGTAGAGGAAGACTAGGAAATAGCGGTGGAAGCCATAGATCGACAGCACCGTCATGATGGCGAAGTAGAGAGACAGAACAATGATTTTCCAGGTCTCCATGGGGCTTGTGTCCCGTATTCCCGCTCTAATGAGAAAGGTGCCAGACCAGTTCAGTCGGGACCAAGGAGCCCCGTACTCTTCGAATGCAGACGACCAGGCTATCCAGTGAACGGGACCATCGGATCTGCCGAATCAGTCCCACGAGATAAAAGCGAATCCAGACAGATGAAAAGAGAATATAATTACGCCGCTGGCCGTTTAATTTCAAAGAACTTTAGCAAAAAATAACGGATACCGCGAAATATTTGCGCGGGCTTTTTTTCTGGCGTATGGAAATAAGTTAATTTGGTCCGACCCCTGAGGCATCGACGACCGTTCACGTCACGACCGGCAAAGGACAGGCACTTGGAGAATCTCAACGACTACGACTACACCCTGCCGCCCGATCGGATCGCGCAGGTTCCGGCTCCCGACCGCTCCGCATCGCGGCTTCTCGTCCTTCGAAAGGAGACCGGGGAGAGGGAGCACACCGTCTTCGGGGAGCTTTCGAGCTATCTCCGGGACGGCGACACCCTTGTGCTCAACAACACGCGCGTCATCCCGGCCAGGATCGAGGCCTCCCGCCGCACCGGCGGCCAGGTGGAGCTCTTTCTCCTGGAGCCGGGCCGGGAAGGCGACTGGACCGTGCTGGCCAAGCCTTCGGGCCGCCTCAAGGAGGGGGAGCGCCTGAACCTCCGCAAGGGCGGCGAGGCCCTGCTCAAGAGGTTCTGCGGAGGCGGCGAGTGGGAGGTCTCCTTCGAGGGGATCGACAGCCGCGACACCCTCTTCAGCCGCGGCCGGATGCCGCTTCCCCATTACATCAGGCGGGAGAAAGGGGAGGATGAGCGCGACAGCCTCGACCGGGAAAGGTACCAGACCGTCTATGCCGCCCGGGACGGCGCCGTGGCCGCACCCACGGCGGGGCTCCATTTCACGCCTGAGCTTCTCGATCGCCTGGCGTCGATCGGGGTGAGCACCGTCTTCGTCACCCTTCACGTGGGAGCGGGGACATTCTCTCCCGTCCGGGAGGACGACTTCCGCAAGCATCTGATGCACGAGGAGAGGTACACGCTCTCCGAGGAGGCGGCTCGATCGATCAATGAGACACGCTCACGGGGAGGCCGGATCGTCGGGGTGGGGACAACGGCGGCCCGGGTGCTCGAGACGCTGGCGAACGATGAGGGCATCGTGTTTCCGGGAAGCGGGCGGACGGGCATCTACATCTATCCTCCCTACCGGTTCAAGGCTCTCGACGCCCTGGTGACCAACTTTCACCTGCCGCGCTCCACGCTTCTCCTCCTCGTGTCCGCCTTTGCCCAGGGGGAGGGGCCCGATCTGGACGGCCGCAGGAAGATCCTGACCGCCTACGAGGAGGCCGTGCGTCTTGGATATCGCTTCTATTCCTATGGCGATGCCATGCTGATTATGTAAAAAAAGCGATCAGGAATTCGGATCGTTTCGTCCTCCGAGAAGGAATCCGAAGAAGGAGCCCCTGATGGGTGGCAAAGAAAGAGAGGCGACGCGGCGCGAGTACGACAGGCTGAAGGCCGAGATCCTCGAGCACGACCGGCGCTACTACGTCCTGGACGATCCCGTGATTTCCGATGCCGCCTACGACGCCCTCATGCGGCGGCTTCTCGAGATCGAGGCGGAGCACGGCGAGTGGGTCGATCCCTCCTCTCCCTCCCAGAGGATCGGGGCGGGGCCAAGGGAAGGCCTCGAGCCGTACAGGCACAGGCTCCCCATGCTGAGCCTGCAGAACACCTACTCGGTGGACGAGGTGAGGGAGTGGCACGGGCAGCTCAAGAACTACCTGAAGACCGACGATCTCGGATCGGACTTCACCTGCGAGCCGAAGCTCGACGGCCTCGCCGTGGAGGTGATCTACGAGAACGGAACCCTCACGCGCGGCTCCACGCGTGGCGACGGCAGGACAGGGGAGGATGTGACGGAGAACATCCGCACGATCCGGTCGCTTCCTCTCAGCCTTCGCGATTCCGGAAGCGGGATTCCGGCGCTGATCGAGCTGCGCGGCGAGGTGGTGATCGGCAGGGAGGATTTCAGGGTTCTCAACCGGGAGCGGCTGAAGCAGGGGGAGGAGCCCTTCGCCAATCCCAGGAACCTGGCCGCCGGATCGCTCAAGCAGCTCGATCCCCGCATCACGGCGTCGCGGCCGCTCGACATCTACTTCTACGGGCTCGGCGCGGCCGAGGGGATCGACTTCGCCACGCGCCGGGAGATCCTGGAAACGCTCCCCCGGATGGGGCTCAAGACGCTCCATGAATATTCCGCCGTCGGCCCGCTCGAGAAGATGCTCGACCATTACGACCGGCTGCTCGACCGGCGGGAGTCGCTCCCCGTGGAGGTGGACGGCGCGGTGATCAAGGTGAACTCGATCGCCCTCTGCTCGCGCCTTGGCGTCCGGTCCAAGTCGCCGCGCTGGGCCATTGCGTTCAAGTTTCCGGCACGCCAGGAGACCACGAGGCTCTGCGCCATCACCGTCCAGGTGGGCCGGACCGGGACGCTGACTCCGGTGGCCGAGCTCGACCCGGTCCAGGTAGGCGGGGTCGAGATCGCCCGCGCCACGCTGCACAACCAGGAGGAGATCGAGCGCCTCGACGCGCGCGTCGGGGACACCGTCCTCGTCGAGAGGGCGGGCGACGTGATCCCCCACGTGGTGAAGGTGATCCGCGATCTCAGACCCAAGGGGGCCCGCCGCTTCCGCATGCCCGGGTCGTGCCCGGTCTGCGGCTCGGCCGTCGTGGTCGATCCCGAGGAGGTGGCAATGCGGTGCCCGAACCGGTCGTGCCAGGCCGTTCTCAAGGCCAGGATCCGGCATTTCGTGCAGCGGACGGCGGCCGACATCGAAGGGATAGGCTGGAAGCTCGTGGAGCAGCTCGTGGACAGGGGGCTGGTGGCGCGGCTTGCCGATCTCTACAGCCTCGACCGGGCCGCACTGGCCGGCCTCGACCGGATGGGCGACAAGTCGGCGGCCAACATCGAGGCCGGGCTCGAGCGGTCGAAGCGCCTGACCCTGAACCGCTTCCTCCACGCCCTGGGGATCCGCCACGTGGGCGAGCACGCGGCCGGGCTTCTGGCCGCCCATTTCGGCACGCTCGAGAAGATCCGGCAGGCCGGCGAGGCGGAGCTCGAGGGGATCAAGGAGATCGGGCCGAGGATGGCGCGCAGCATCATGGAGTTCTTCGCCGACGGCGATGAGGCGGCCGGCCTCGAGGCCATGGCTGCGGCCGGCGTGTCGCCCCTGCCCTTCGAGCAGAGGGAAGGGGGTGTCCTTTCGGGCAAGAGCTTCCTTTTCACCGGAACGCTCTCCATCCCAAGGAAGGAGGCGGAGGCCATGGTGAAGGACCGGGGCGGCCGGATCCTCTCCGCCGTGAGCGGCAAGCTCGACTATCTAGTGGCCGGCGAGAAGGCGGGCTCGAAGCTGAAGAAGGCCGGGGAGAAGGGGATAACGATCCTCACCGAGGAGGAGCTCAGGGCGATGCTCTGAGGATCTTCGCGATGGCCGAGGCCCGTTCGGCCACGTCGCTTGTGTCGATGATGGCGCTGCAGACCGCCGCGCGGATCACGCCGGCGCGGACGAGGGCCGCGGCGCCGGCCGCGTCGATCCCGCCGATGGGGAAGACGGGAATGGAGATGGCGGCAGACACAACGGCCGCCCCCGCCGGACCGATGATCGCTTTCCCGCTTTTCGTGCTCGTGGGGAAGACGGTCCCCACGCCGATGTAGTCGGCGCCCGATTCCAGCGCAGCCTCGGCATCGGGGAGCGAGGTTGTGGAGAGGCCGAGAACCGCTCCGGGCGGCAGGATCCGCCGCGCTTCCTCCGGAGCGAGATCGTCGGGTCCCAGGTGAACGCCGTGTGCCCCGGCCCGTGCGGCCGCGTCAGGATCGTCGTTGACGATCACGGGCACGCCGCTTCCTTCGAGCGCCTCGAGAGCCCGCCGCGTCAGGTCGAGGCGTCTGTCGAGGGAGCCCTTCTCGCGGATCTGGACCAGATCAACGCCGCCGCGCACCGCCTGCCGGAGCGCCTCCTCGATGGGGAGTGCGGAGAGGTCGTCGGTGTAGATCAGGTAGAGGCGCGCCCTTCGAATCGTTTCTTGCGTGTCCACCGGACCTCCTTCAGTTATAAAGGATCCCCTCGACCACGTTTCAAGAAAAGGAGAAAGGGATCGGCGACCTGACGCTGAAAGAGCTGATGATCCTCGATGGCGTCCTGCTGGGGCTGTCGCTCCTGCAGGTCGTGGTGGGGGTTCTGTTCTTCAGAACCCGAGCCGCGCTGGTCTGGTTTTTTTTCCAGAGCCTTCTGGTCATCGTGGCCGCCATCGCGACGCTCAGTTTTGCACCCGACGCGAGCCTGATGGTCGGATGGTCGTGCCGCGCCGGCTTCTCCGTTTTCTTCTTCACTGCCTTCCGCGCCTGGCGCCGGCAGCCGCAGAGTTGACGCCTCCCGTCCCGTCCGGACAGATCAGCCGCGCATGGGGAAGCGCGACAGCACCTTGGCCCTCTCGCTCACCACGAGCCGGTCACCCTTGTCAACCCTGTCCACCGCGACTGCAGGAGGAACCTTGCCGCCCGCCGGCACGGGGAAGACGGCGATGCGCGAGTTGACCTTGGCGTAGCTCTTGTTGACGAAGGCCATGCCGATCTGCTTGCCCTTCACCAGGGCGCAGCTCGTCACGTTGCCGATGTACCGGCCCGAGCGCTCCACCACGGGATCGCCCGGTCTGATCGTCCGGGGCATCTTCGTGGTGATCCGGAACCGCACGATCTGCCTGCCCCGCGAGTTCTCCCATCTATCGAGAAGCGGTTCGCGGCCGATGAAGAACGGCTTGTGGAACTTGACGAAGGAGCCGTAGCCCGCCTCGATCGGATCGATGTCGTAGTCGCCGGCCAGCTCGTGGCCGTAGAGCGGCAGCCCCGCCTCGGTGCGCAGCGAGTCGCGCGCGCCCAGTCCGGTGGGGACGACGCCGAGAGGCTCGCCGGCATCGAGGATCGCCGTCCAGAGAGTGGCGGCGTTTTCGGGATGGACGTAGAGCTCGTAGGCGGTCTCCTCGCCCGTGTAGCCCGTTCGCGAGGTGATCACGTTCACGCCGGCGATGTCGATCTCGATGAATGTCGATTTCGGCTGGAAGAGGAGCTGCTGCCTGGCATTCTCGCCGTTCACCAGCTTCAGGAGAACGGTTCGCGAGGCCGGCCCCTGCAGGGCGAGATCGACGCGCTGATCGGCTCCCGAGGCGGGGTCCTTCAGGTCGCGGATCGAGACGCCGCCCTCGATGCCGGCACCGGGATTCTTCCGGCAGATCTGGTAGTCGCCCGAGTTGACCGTCCTGAGCCAGGCGAGGTTCTTCTCGGCGTTCACCGCGTTGCAGACCACCTGGTAGCTCTCCCGGCCGCGGCGGTAGATCATGATGTCGTCGAGAACCTTCCCGTCCGGATCGAGCAGATAGGAGTAGAGGGCCTGCCCCATGTTCATCCGCGTCACGTAGCCGGTGCAGCAGAAGTCGAGGAAGCGCGTGGCCAGGGGGCCCGAGATCTCGAACACTCCCATGTGCCCCACGTCGAAGAGGCCGGCGCTGGTCCGGACGGCCTGATGCTCGTCGCTGACGCGGGTGTACCAGACAGGCATCTCCCAGCCGGCGAAGGGGATCATGAAATCCTTCTTCGTCAGGCTCTTGTGGATCTCGTTGAGAGGCGTCTTCTTGAGCGGCTCTTCCTCGGGCTGATAGGTGTAGGACTCCTTCGGCTTCGCCGCGGGCAGCGAGCCCCGGCCCACGAAGTACGGCTTCTCGAGGTCGAAGGCGTCGGGGTGCGCCTCGAGGAGGGTGGATGCCGACGGGGGATCGCCGCTGACAAGAGCGTAGCATCGGCCTTCCGTTGCCAGCTCGATCGCCGAGTAGCCCACCGGGCGGACCGACTTCCGGCCTTCGGCCACGATCTGCCGCCACATCCCCGGAGCCTGCAGCGGGTGCATATGGACCTCGTACCCCTGGGAACCGAAGATCTGGCTGTCCCGGGCCACCTTCAGGGTGGTCCCGCCGCAATCGACTTCGATGACTGTGCCGTGCTCAAGCTTCTCCGTCTCGGGCAGGATCGACCTGAGCAGGTCGCCGGCCTTCGGCCCGAGGAGGCCGAGCCGCACCCGCTGCTCGTCCGTCTTCCCCGTGCGGCGGAGGTTGTTGATCACCACCGGCCCTTCCACCTTCTTGTAGACGTCCTCCTCGTCGAAGGCGATGTAGCCGTCCGAGAGGCCGCGGAGCCAGGGGAAGACGGTATGGCTGTCGAGAGTATCGAAGGAGAGGATGAAGCCGTCGAATCCCGTCTCGTCGCGCTCCTGCCGGTAGAGGAGCAGGCTTGCCTTGAGCTCGCCCGCGGGGCCGAGGATGAAGGTCCTCTTCACCGTACCCGGCTTCTGGTTGATCGCGTCCGAGGTGACCACGCCTTGGAGGAAGGCGGCGGCCCGTTCGCCCGAGACCTCGATGAGGGGAGCCTGGGTGAGGTCCACCAGGCCGCAGCCCGTGCGGATCGCCTCGGCCTCCCCGGCCGCGTCGCCGAACGATTCGACGACGTGGACGTTTTTCTCCACGATGCCCACCTTGGCGCCGGCCTTCTCCAGCTCCGGTGTGACGGCCGATTCGCAGCCGCCGCTCCAGAGGGAGAAGAAGGGGTAGAGAGCGTGTCTGTTCGGGTAGCCGGGATTCGTGCTGCGCAGGAGGCTGCGGACGCCTTCCTTCACCTCTTCCATGACGCGGCTGTCGATCTTGGCCCGTCCCAGCTCGTTCCCCGATCCGATGTAGTGGAAGGACGTCGTGCTGGAGAGGACATTGTGGATCAGGTCGGCCAGGTGGTCGAGGTGCTGCTTCTCGAAGCCTCTCTGCGTGATCCACGTGGTGCCGATCCGGATCCCCGACGGGTGGGCGGCGTTCGTGTCCCCGGCGATGGTGTTCTTGTTCAGCGTGATGTCGCAGAGGTCGAGGATCCGCGAGGCCACCTCTCCGCGAAGAGGATAACCGCCCTTTCCCTTCAGCGGATTGAGGTCGATGAGGAAGAGGTGCGAGTCGGTCCCGTTGTACGCCAGCTTGAGCCCTCTCTCGCGGATCGCCTCGGCCAGGTAGGCGGCATTTTCCTTGATCTTGCGCTGCAGGAGCTGGAATTCCTCGGAGAGCGCGATCTTGAATGCCACGGCCTTGGCCAGGATCGACTGGATGTGAGGCCCGCCCTGTTCGCCGGGAAAGACGCCCAGCTCTATCGCCTTCGCCTTTTCAGGATCCGTTGTGAGAAGCAGCGCGCCGCGCGGTCCGCAGAGCGTCTTGTGCGTCGTGGTCATCGTCACGTCGGCGATGCCGATGGGGCTCGGGAACTGGCCGGCCACGATCAGCCCGGCGGGATGGGAGACGTCGGCCAGAAGGGTGCAGCCGTTCCCCGCCGCGTCGGCCGCCTCGCGCAGGGCCTGCCAGTCGATCGACCAGGGGTAGGCCGAGAAGCCGCCGATGATCATCTTCGGCTTGTGCTCCTTCGCCAGATCCTTGATCTGATCGTAGTCGAGCTTGCCGGTCGTGCGGTTCACCGTGTAGGGCACGATGTTGAAGCTCCTGCCCGAGCGGTTGACGGGGCTGCCGTGGGTGAGGTGCCCGCCGTAGGAGAGATGAAGGCCCATCACCGTGTCGCCGGGTTTCGCGAATGCGTTGTAGACCGCGTTGTTGGCCGCTGCGCCGGAGAGAGGCTGGGTGTTCACGAAGATGTCCGATGCCGGAACCTTCGGCCCGGGGCCGTCGAAACGATCGGTGGCGAAGAGGGCGGCGGCGCGCTGTTTGCAGAGAGCTTCCACGAAGTTGATGTAGTCGCATCCCTTGTAATAACGCCGGTCGTAGTATCGGCGGAAGAAGGAGAGGTGGTGGTCGTAGCTGAGGAGAGGCCTCTCGATCGACTGCAGCATGCGCGTTGACGGGTAGCCTTCCGCGTACAGGTTCGAAAACGAGGTGCCGAGCGCCTCGCGGACAGCCTGGGGGCAGACGCTTTCCGAGGCGATCAGGATGATCTTGCGGATCTGGCGTTCGTCCTCGATCTCGATGAGCTGGTTGATCTCGGGATCGGAAAAGGCCAGTTCCTTCTCGAAAAGATAGTGTCCGGCAGAAGCCTGATCGGCATTGTCGTGAGTCATTTCGGTGCTCCTATGCATCCAATCTTACGACTATGAACAAGTTCCGGATTGTAGTGGGGGAGGAATAACCGGTTCAAGCAGATTTTTCCCTGCTACTTCGAGGGTGTCAGAATGACACGTTCCCTTCCGGCTGGGGGGAATGGTTCTGCCAAATCGGCATGTCCGTATCGCCCTCTTCCGGGCTTCGAATAATTAACCTTTGACATCAAGGGGGTTACGACGAAAATGACCTCTTTTTCAATTGGCACCCCATTTGTTATCTGCCCGTCCACGGCATTGTTGTTTTCTTCGCTCTCTTCAAGAGTCTTTTCGTCGATCTTCGGGGGAGAGCGAGTCGCAGTAAAAAGTGCCGTTTTTGTAATAAAATGCACTACAGTTGGTTAGGTTGTTTTGTCATGGACAAGGAAGCCCGTTTGAAGCTTGCGAGAAAGGCGCTCTCCATGCTCCTGGCCGAGGATGACGACGCACTCAGGGAATCATTGAGCCTCTTCTTCGATTCCCAGGGATATCGCGTTTTTCCAGCGAGATCCGGCACCGAAGCCGTCGAGATCGCTATCGCCCATAGAATTTCCTTCTCGGTAATGGATATCAACATGCCCGGTCTGACCGGGATCGAAGCCTTGAGAGAGATCCACAAGGAGCTTGGCATCCTGCCCTGCATCTTCATGTCCGGAGATTCTTCCTGCCGCATGAAGATCAAGGTCTTCGAGGCCGGCGGCTTTTCCTTCCTCGCCAAGCCGATCAAGATCGAGCTGATGAAGAGCTCCGTGGACAGGCTGGTGCGTCAATACTTCCTCGAGGACCCGGGTGAGCGCGGCTCTCCGATCTAGAATCAGCAGTTCTTTTCTTTTACATGGAATCAAAATAAACAGCATCTTGAATCAAGCTTGAAGGAGGATGCAATGGCAGTTTCTGGAAAGATCAAACCTCTCAACGACCACATCCTGGTCCGCCGCGTCGAGGCGGAGAGCCGGACAAAGGGCGGCATCGTCCTGCCCGATACGGCCAAGGAAAAGCCCCGCGAGGGCATCGTCCTGGCTCTCGGCGACGGTAAGCTTCTCGACGACGGCAAGCGTCTGGAGTTCCAGGTCAAGCCCGAGGATCGGATCATCTTCTCTTCCTACGCGGGAACGGAGATCAAGATCGACGGCGAGGACCTGCTTCTTGTCCGTGAAGACGAGATTCTGGCCGTGATCGAGTAGGTATCAGGGATACAAAGAAAACCCGAGGGTTCGCCCTGCTTCAGAAAGAAGATGGAAGCCCTCCCAACTAAAAAGATTGAGCCCGAAAGGGCATGGCAAGGAGACTTCAATGGCAGCGAAGAAGATTGCATATGATCAGGATGCACGGGAACGGATCCGCGCGGGAGTGACCAAGCTCGCTCGCGCCGTCAAGGTCACGCTGGGTCCCAGGGGCCGGAACGTGATTCTTCAGAAATCGTTCGGCTCGCCCACCATCACCAAGGACGGCGTCACCGTGGCCAAGGAGATCGAGCTCGAGGACTCGTACGAGAACATGGGCGCCCAGATGGTCAAGGA
>CAYZWU010000056.1:3788-34628 GCA_964482235.1 uncultured Phycisphaerales bacterium | reverse complement strand
GGATGACGAAGAAATGAAACCCGAAAAAGGCGACAACTATCTTGAAATTCGCCGCCCACAACACCTTCACGAAAAACTACGCCAATCGTGGCGGAGCGATCTGCTGCGACTGGCGGTCCACCATGGAGATCAACAACACGATCCTCTGGGAAAATGCCGCTGTCTATGGGCATGAAATTTCCCTTGGGGGAGAGCTTTGGCCCTCGACCCTCACCATCAGCTATTCCGATGTGGATGGAGGTCTCCCGGGTGTCCACGTCGAGCCGAACTGCACGCTGAACTGGAACAACGGAATGATCGCGATGAGGCCGAAGTTCGCCGGTTCGAACATCGGCGATTATCGACTGACCTGGAATTCGCCTTGTCGCGACGCCGGCGACAACTACAGCGTCGTCGAGGACCATGACTTCGAGGGTGATCCCCGCATTCACAACGTGCACACCGATATCGGCGCCGACGAATTCCACCTGCGTCTGTACGAGGTCGGCGAGCTGACGGCGGGATCCAACATCCAGATAAGGGTTGCCGGAGAACCATCCGATCCCGTCTGGCTGCTGCTGGGTTCCGGTATCCAGGATCCTCCGATGCCGACATATTTCGGGGATTTCTACCTGGAGTTTCCGATAATCCACGATTTTGACCTGGGTCTCATCCCCGATAACGGAATCCTCGAATTTCCCGTGAGGGTCCCCGGCAATGCGCTGCCAGGATCGCTGTATCCCTTCCAGGCGCTGGTCCAAGCCGACTTCTGGGTCCTGACGAACTTCATGCCGTTGACCATCGAATGAGATAAGCGACCTGCGACCATACCTGATCCGCCGTGAACAGGCGGATCAGGTATTCGTTGGGCAAGAGATTCCTTCCCTGAACCCCGCTTAAATAACAGAATCAATTGTATCATCGCCCGACCTGTTCGGCGCAGTTCTCAGGGGTACAACACGCTGAAACCGAGAAAACCGGTTTGGGAGAGACGCACATGAACAAGTCCGTCGTTCAGTCGATCCCGGTCGTTATTCTCTGTTCCTGGTTATGTTCCTGCGCAACCACAGGGGGTGGCGGAGAAGAGTCGAACTGGTTCCCGCGTCCGGTCTCCGCCTGGGCGCATCTCCGCGACGGCGCCGTGCAGGCGAGCGGCGGTTTGATATTAGACGGTTCGGCAAGATCACTCTCAAAGCCACCGGACGGCAGCCGCCCGGCGATCCACGATCCTCTCGAAGCGGAGCCGCGGATAGCCGAAGCAGGCTGCCGCCTGGATCGGCCGGCTGCGCGGCACTTCGATCAGGTCGTTCAGCTCCCGCTTCTGGGCCATGGCGATCTCTGCCGTTCCGAGAAGGCACGATCCGAGCCCGAGCCGCTCGGCCATCAGCACCATGTGGTAGAGGGCCAGGCAGCAGTCGTCCTTCGGCGTGGACGCCTCCTCGCCGGTGTGGAGAAAGACCAAGGCAGGCGCCCTGTGGAAGAGAGGATCCCGGCCGGCACGCCACGAATCCATGAAACGCGTGAGGTAGGCCCGGATGGCGGGATCGCCGAATTTCCGGTTGATGAAGGTCTTCAGGAAGAAGCGCTTGATCCCACTGGTCAGATGGCGCTCGTAGGCTCCGAAGGCGGCCATGATCCGCTCTCGCAGCCTGTCGATCAGGGCGGCGTCGGTGACGAAGACGATCTTCACGTCCTGCTTGTTCGTTCCCGTGGGCGCAAAGCGCGCCGCTTCCACCAACTTCTCCAGCAAGTCCCGTGAAGGAACCTCCTCCTTGAAATGCCGCACCGAGCGCCGCGCTCGCAGAAAATGCAGCAGCGCGTCCGGCTCCGGCAAGAGCCCTTCGTCCACGGCCGGCGGAAGAGAACCGTCTTCGCGGACCAGCGCCCCCGAGGGGCAGATTGCCATGCAGTGCCCGCAGTCGATGCAGCGGTCCGAGGGATCGTACTGCATCTTGCCGTCGGCCTCGCGGTAGATGCCGCGGCCGCAGATCTCCACGCAGAGACCGCAGAGGTCGCACCTTTCCTGATCGAGAAAATGGGGTCGCATGGGGCCTCCGTTGACTCGCGTCATCTTTGACTTCCTTTGGCTGCTGCGGGTACCATATCATTTTTGCACCCGAGGAGCGGACTGTTCCTGTCCGCATGCTTTTCTCCGATCAGGAAGATCGTGGAGGCGACATGAAACCGTCCGATGCACGCAGCGCGGAATACATCGAGGCCAACAAGCAAAGCTGGGGACTCATCGCCGAGGATCACTACAAGACCTTCAAGGCGAAGCTATCGTCGAGCGAGACCACCCTCTGCAGCACACAGATCGAGGAGCTCGGCGACATCGACGGCAAGTCGCTGATCCACCTCCAGTGCAACACAGGGGCGGACAGCATCTCCCTCGCCCGGCTGGGCGCCCGCGTGACCGGCGTCGACCTGGTCCCCGAGAACATCCGCTTCGCCCGGAAGCTGGCCGCCGACCTCGGCATCGAGGACATCCGGTTCATCGAGTCCAACGTGCTGGAGATCATGAATATCCACTCGGAAAAGTACGACGTCGTCTTCACCACGGAAGGCGTCCTCTGCTGGATCCCCGATCTTTACGGCTGGGCGCGCAACATCCGCCACCTGATGGCCGACGACGGCTTCCTCTACGTGATGGACGGGCACCCCTTCTACATGGTCTGGGGCGAGGAGGAGCTTCCCGATCTGGTCGTGAAGTATCCCTACTTCCAGAAGAACGCCGACAGGGACGAGTGGATCGGGGGATACGCCTGCGAGCCGAAGAAGTCCACCAACTACTGCTGGATGTACACGATGGGCGAGCTGATCAACGCCCTGAGCCGGGCCGGCCTGCATATCGAGTGGTTTCACGAGTTCGACTGGCTCTACTACGAGGAAGAGGGCGATAAACAGGTCAGGACGGAGAACGGGAAGTGGCTCTATCCCGAGCACCGCGAGAAGCTGCCCTTCACCTTCTCCCTGAAGGCAACGATCCGGTGACAGGCCGCCCGGGGACCATCCGGGCAGTGGCACTTTCGGGGCGCACTCTTAACAACCCGCGGCAGTCGGCCTATAATCCAGTCATGTTGGGAAAGACCCCGCGATCGACGTTCCTGCAGCCTGCCGGACCTGGACTCGAGAAGATCCGGCCGCTGCTCCTGATCATTCTCTGGGTTTTGCTGTTCTCCCCTGCACTCGAGGCCTCCCCTGCCGACGAAGAGGAAACCCTCACCCTCGGCGAGCGGGTCAACCTGGCGATCAAGAAGGGAGTGGAGCACCTGCGGACCAAGCAGAACGAGGACGGAAGCTTCGTTTCCGCCCACACGGACCGCTATCCCGACGGCGTGGCCTCCCTCTGCACGCTGGCCCTGCTCAAGTCCGGAATGAAGCCCGACGATCCGGCGGTCCGCAAGACGCTGGGCTTCCTGCGGTACCAGTCCCACACCCGGACCTACAGCACCGGGGTCAGGATCATGGCACTCGACACGCTGCGCGATCCGGAAAGAACCCCGGCGATCAAGGCGGCGGCCGACTGGCTGGTGGAGAACTTCCGCAACGACGTCGGCCACTGGGGCTACCCCGAAGCTGCACCCGACCTCTCCAATACCCAGTACGCCGTGCTCGGCCTCTGGACTGCCGAGAAGCACGGCCACAAGGCGCCCCAGGAGCTCTGGAACGACCTGGCCGAACGGACGATGCAGCACCAGAGCGACGACGGCGGGTACGGCTATCACGCCAACTCGGAATCGACGGGAAGCATGACCCTTGCCGGCATCTCGGTTCTCGCGATCTGCCTCGACCGCGTCTCGAAAAAGACCCGCATGATCAGGGAGATCGAGAACTCTCTCGAGTCGGCATGGGGCTACATGGACAGGCGCTTCCACCCGGCCGGCAACGCGAAGGGCAGCCACATCTTCACCCGGGCCCGCTACTACTACTATCTCTACGGCCTGGAGCGCGCCTGCGCCCTCGGCGACCGGCGGAAGGTCGGCGGCCGCGACTGGTACAGGGAGTGCGCCGCCGAGCTCGTGAAGCTCCAGAACGACGAAGGCGGATGGGGTGACGCAAAGGACACGTGCTTCGCCCTCCTCTTCCTGCGCCTCTCCACCTACACGTCGATGAGGAAGAAGCTGGACACGGACACGACGGGCGGCCCCGGGGGCGGCAGGAAGGAGATCAAGCCCAGGGTGAACATCCCCTTCGTCCGGCGCTGGCTCCTCCTCGGCCCCTTCGACGATCCGGACCGGAGCGCGCTTTTCACGAAGAGCTTCATCAATGAGCAGAAGGCCGATCCGAGAAAGGGTAAGATCGCCTCGGGACAGAGATGGACCGAGCATTGGTGCCGGACGCGCTGCGTGGACCTCGATTCGTTCTTCTCCAAGAGGGAGCGCGCCGTGGCGTACGCCTTCACCCATCTCGAGGCGGAAGAGGATCTGGACGCCCTCCTCTGGATAGGATCGGACGACTGCGCGAAGGTCTGGCTCGACGGCAGGGAGATCTTCGAATATCCCTTCTTCAATCGCGAGGGGCCCGACACCCACTCGGTGCCCATCACCCTCACACGCGGATCCCACAGGCTGCTCGTCAAGGTCGCCGAGGACGTGGGGCGCTGGGACTTCTACCTCCGGTTCAGCCGGCCCGACGGCTCGCCCCTCGAGAGGCTGTTCGCCTGCACGGAGAAGGAAGGCCCTTCCCTGCGGGACAGGTTCGAGGCCGCGGCGCCGTTCCTCGAGCCCAGGGAGATATTCGAGCTGCTCCCCCTGGACAGGAAGCCGAGGCTGCGCTTCGACTCGGAACGCGATCTCGAACGGCTCTTCTTCATCCAGAACCATGAGAACACGCCATACCTCTGGTCGCGGAAACCGGCGAGGGGAGAGGGCCAGCGCCCCCACCCCGGCGCCGAGGGCGTGCTCTGCCTTCACCCCCTGGACAGGGACCACCCGGCGAAGATCTTCAGGAAGGTCCGCATCGCTTCCGGCCGCGCCCGCGCCGTGGCGCGCCTCTCGGCCTGCCACCCCGAGGTGAGGAAAAGCGCCGACTGGGTCGCCCGCATCGGCGTCTTCGACGGCCACATGGTCTGGTTCGGCAAGACGGTGATCGCGGCAGGCGAATCCGCCTCCCCGAAGGGCTGGAAGGAGATCACAGTCGACCTCTCCCCCTACGAGGGAAGGGAGGTCCTGCTGATTCTCGAGTGCGCGGCAGGCGGGCCCGGCGGAGACTGGAACCAGGAGTTTGCCTTCATCGACGAGTTTTCAGTGAAAGGATGACGGCGCGAAGGTAGAATGAACGCACAACGCAAAAAGGAGATGCAACGATGAACATCATTGCGCTCTCGGACCTGCACGGCGAATACACCAGGCTCCCCGCGATCGCCGGGGATCTCTCCGCCGCTGACGTGGTCCTGCTCACAGGGGACATGACCCACTTCGGACACCGCACTGCCGCCGAGCAGATCGTGAACGCGGTGCGTGCCTTCAATCCGAACGTCCTGGCCGTGCCGGGCAACTGCGACTACCCGGAGGTCGCCGATTTCCTCACCGAATCGGAGATCAACCTGCACTGCGGCAGCATGGAGGTCGGCCAGATCACCTTCGTCGGAGTGGGCGGATCGCTGCCATGCCCCGGGGCCACACCCTTCGAGCTCAGCGAGGAGGAACTGGAACACTGCCTTTGCAGCGCCATGGAAGGGATCGTCCCGGGGACGCCTCTCGTTCTCGTCTCCCACCAGCCGCCGTGGGGAACCAAGGCGGACAAGCTGCACAGCACGGCCCACGTGGGCAGCCGTGCTCTTCGCACCTTCATCGAGGAGCACGATCCCCTGGCCTGCTTCTGCGGACACATCCACGAGGGACGGGGCATCGACACCATCGGCACGTGCTGCGTGATCAACCCCGGTCCGCTGGGCTACGGCTGCCACGCCTTCGCAAAGATCAACCGCCGGGTCGAAAAGGTCGAGATCCGCGGTGCGCACGGGGAGATCGAGGACGCGACAGAATGCGGTCAGATTTGACGCGGAACAGGTTTCCTCCAGGCAAGGTCCCGTGGGAAGACCTGGCGCCCCACCTCTCCATCCCCCTTCCGCCCGATGTCCTTCTCGGTCCCGCCCAGGGAGAGGATGCCGCCCTTCTGGGTATGGGCGGCGACACGTGGGCCGTGGCGTCCGATCCGATCACCTTCGCCTCCCGGGACGCGGGACGGCTCGCCGTCCTGATCAATGCGAACGACGTTGCGGTGCGCGGCGCGAAGCCCCTCTTCTTCACCGCCGTGGTGCTCGTCTCTCCCGGGCAGTCGACCCGCGAAGAGGTGACGACCCTCCTCGACCAGATCGGCTCCACCTGCCGGAAGCAGGGGATCACGCTGATCGGCGGGCATACCGAGGTCACGCCCGGGCTGCCCCACACCGTCGTGGTGGGCACGATGCTGGGCCGCGTGGCCGCGAGGCCGATCCTCACCGGCGGGCTCGAACCGGGCGACAGGATCGGCCTGACAAAGTACGCCGGGCTCGAGGGAACGTCGATCCTGCTGAACGAGCTCGCGGACAGGCTCGACGACATCGTGGAGCCCGCCTCCCTGGCCGAGGCCGGGAAGATACTCGACCAGGACTGGATCAGCATCCTGCCCGAGGCGGCCATCGCCGCCGGGCTTCCCGGCGTCACGGCAATGCACGATGTGACCGAGGGCGGCGTGGGCGAAGCCCTGTACGAGATGGCGATGGCCTCGGGCTGCGCGATCGAGACGCAGCCGGAGAAGATCCCGCTCCTGAACGCCACTTCCCTGATCTGTCGGCGGCTCGGCATCGATCCGCTCGGCCTGATCGGCTCCGGAGCCCTGCTGGTGGGCTGCCGGGAAAAGGAAGCCGGCGAGATGGAGAAGGCCCTCGCCGGCGCAGGCATCCCCTTCACCTGGATCGGCCGTGCCGGAGAGAAGACGGAGAATCCCGGCGCCGGGCTCCCCCGGTTCGCGCGGGACGAGATCCTGAAGGCCTGGCTCGTCGACGGGATCGAGGCGTTCCTCTTCGACATGGACGGGACGCTCATCCACTCCGAGTACGACTGGCAAGAGATCAAGGCGGCGCTCGGCACCCACGGGCGCTCGATCATCGACGACCTCAACGGCAAGAAAAGCCCGGAACGGGAGGAGAAGTGGGAACAGCTGCGCCGCTTCGAAGCCGAGGCCACGCAGAAGGCCCGCCTGAAGGAGGGGGCCGTCGACCTGCTCGCCTTCCTGAAGGAGCGAAAAATTCCCACCGCCCTGGTGACGAACAACTCGGACGAGAACGTCGACTTTCTTCTCGAGAAGTTCGGCCTCTCCTTCGATGCGGTCATCACTCGCGACTCGGGCTTCTGGAAGCCGTCGGGCGCGCCGCTCGTCGAGGCGGTGCGGCGTCTCGGCGTGCCGGCGGAGAAGTGCCTCTGCATCGGCGACTCCCGGTACGACGTGCTCGCCTGCCGCGAGGCGGGCTGCGCCTCGATCTGCATCCTTCACGACAGGCAGGGGCTCTTCAGCCCCGAGGCCGACATCAGCTTCCCCACGATCGGGAGTTTCCTGCAATACCTCTCCCTTGTGCTTTGAACAGGCCCATCTTGGGCCGACCCCGTTTCGAGCGTTGACCCTCGGAAATGCAGCTGATAACCTTTGGCCTGTGACCGAGTTGTTACGGATTGCACCCTTGTGCACACCGCGGCCGGAACCGAAACTCCTCAGATGAACCGATTCCTCAAGCCTGTATCGATCGCCGGTCTGGCCATCAGCGCCGTCTTTCTCGTGATGGCCCTCTGGCAGCTCGAGTGGAGCCAGATCAAGGAATCCTTCGCCTCGGCAAGGCCGTGGCCCTGGATCCCCCTGGCGATCGTCTGCTACCTTGCCGGGCAGCTCGTGCGCGGTGCGCGGTGCAGCTTCATCGTGCGCGTGCAGTCGCGCCTCTCCGTGACCACGGCATCGAACGTCGTTGTCGTGGGCTACGCGGCCAACAACGTCCTCCCCGCCCGGCTCGGCGAGCTGGTGCGGGCCGGGCTCCTGGCCGACCGCGCCGGCATCCCGATGACCCAGTCGCTGGCCATCACCTTTCTCGAGCGCGTTCTCGACGGATGGGTCCTGCTCCTACTCCTCGCAGTGGCCTGCCTGACGATCACCGTGCCGGGGTGGCTCGGAAGCGTGGTGCTGGTGGGTCTCGCGGTCTTCGTGACGGCCACCGTCGTGATCTGCCTCTGCGTCCTCACCCCCAACTGGGTCACGTCGGTCACGGCCCGGGTGGGCGGCCTGTTCGGCGACCGGTTCCGCGACATGTCCCTCCGCCTCCTGATCCGGGCCACGGCAGGGCTCTTCTGCCTGAAATCGCCGAGAAACGTCGTCTACCTCGCCCTGCAGAGCCTGCTGATCTGGATCCTCGAAGCGGGGATGTTCTTCCTGATCTTTCCGGCATTCGGGATCACGGGCAGCTTCCTCTGGGCCATCTGGGCGATGACCGTGACGAACCTGGGGATCATCGCCCCCTCGTCGCCGGGATACATCGGGCCGTTCCATTTCTTCTGCATGAAATCGCTGACGGCCCTTGGCGTTGCCAAGGCGACTGCGATCAGCTACGCGGCCGCCGTCCACCTCTCGTTCTACATCCCCGTGACTCTCTGGGGGCTCTGCGCCATGCTCCGTTACGGCGTGGAGCTGGGAGCCACGGCCATGCGCGCCCGCGCGTCGCGGGGAGAATCCCGGTCGAGCCTGGACGAGCTGGCAGTGCAGGACCTGGCCGACTGCCCTCCCTTCCGGGAGACGCCGGAGAAGGAGCCCGGCGAATTCGTTCTCGCCCTGGCGTACGCCCTTCTGCCCGATGACGGCAAGATCGATCGGGAAACCCGGAGCGAGATGGTGAAGAAAACGGCGGCCTTCACGCAGGGGCAGATCGACGCCCTGCCGCTCCACCTGCGCGCCGTTTTCCGGGCGGGCCGGTCCTTCTTCTTCCTGCTCACAAGGCTGCGCTACTTCAAGGGATTCGAGAAGCTGCCTCCTGAGCGGCAGCGGTCCATCGTGGAGGCCTGGGCCTACGGCCCCGTGTTCGTGGCCCGCCAGCTGTTGCGACCCGTGCGGATCTGCTCCCTCCTCGCCTATTACGAGGCGCTCGACAACGGATCGACGCCCACGGAAGGAGGCGTGTCATGACAGCCTCCATCAAGGTGGACGCCGTTGTGATCGGCTCCGGTGCGGGTGGAGCTCTCACGGCCCTGGAGCTGGCGCGAAACGGTCTCGGCGTTCTCGTTCTCGAGGAGGGCGGCTATTTCAAGCCGGCGGACTACACCCCCGACGCGGCCCTGGCGATGCGGCATCTCTACCGCAGCCGCGGCATGACGCCGATCACCGGGCCGGTGGGGATCGGTTTCGTCGAAGGGTGCTGCGTGGGCGGCAGCACGGAGATCAACTCCGGATTCTGGCACCGTCCATCCCGGGAGATCCTCCTCAGGTGGCAGGCCCAGTACGACATCGAGGCATGCAGCGAAGGGGACCTCGCCCCCCACCTGGATCAGATCGAGGAATGGCTCGGCGTGGGGCTGGCCGACGGGCCGCACGACAGGAGCACCGCTCTCTTCGGCCGAGGCATCGAGCGGATGGGCTGGTCGGCCATGGAGGTGCCCCGCACGGCGCCCGGCTGCCAGGGCGCCAACCGATGCGCCGCCGGCTGCCCGACGGGATCGAAGAAGGGGATGAGCCTCACCCTTCTGCCCGCCGCGATCGAGGCCGGCGCCCGTCTGATACCGCACTGCCGGGCCCAGCTCCTCCTGCGCCGGCAGGGTCGGATCCAGGGAATCCTGGCCGTTGTCCAGAAGCCGGGAAGCGATCCCGAGACGGTGCGCATCGACGCGGACACCATCTTCGTCTGCGCCGGGGCGATGGAAACCCCGGCGCTCCTGAGGCGAAGCGGAATCCGCCGCAACACCGGCGCTTCCCTCAAGATCCACCCCATGCTCAAGGTCACAGCGCTCTTCGACGAGGATGTCCACGCCCACAGGAGCGTTCTCCCGCTCCTCCAGGTCAAGGAGTTCTGGCCGGAGATCTGCATGGGGGGCGCGTTTCTCACGCCGGGGCACCTGGCCGTGATGATCAGCGAGAACTGGCCCCGGACAAAGGGGTTGATCGACTCGATCGACCGGACCGCCTCGTACTACGTGGCCTGCAGGGGCACGGGCGAGGGCTCGGTTCGCTCCTCACCCTTCGGCGATGGAACGGGACTTCCGAAGTACCGCCTCTCCCCCGCCGACATCCGCCGCCTCAGCATGGGGCTGGCCCGCCTCGCCTCCTGCCTTCTTGCAGCCGGGGCGCAGGCCGTCTATCCCTCCGTCCACGGCCTTCCCGAGATCCGGACCGACAAGGAAGCGGTCCAGTGGCTCGACGAGGACCTGCCCCAGCGGGCCCTTGCCCTCACCACGGTGCACGCCTTCTCGTCCTGTCCCATGGGAGAGAGGCTCGACCGGTGCGCCGCCGACTCCTTCGGCCGGATCCTGGACTACGAAAACCTCTTCATCAATGACGCAAGCATGCTTCCCGACTCGCCGGGCGTGAACCCCCAGGGGACGATCATGGCCCTGGCGCGGCGGAACGTGCTCCATTTTCTGGGAAAGTGACCATGCAACCTCCCCTGACCCTCGTGACCGGCGCACCGGGATGGCTGGGAACCCGTCTCCTTCGCTGCCTGGTGGAAGGGCTTCCAGATCTGCCCGAGGACCTGGCCGGGACCAGGTCCGGCCGGACGGTGCGCTGCCTTGTGCTGCCGGGGCAGGACACGTCGAACCTGTCGCGGATCAGCGAAGAGATCGAGCTCGCCGCTGGCGACATCATCGATCCCGCCTCGTCGGAAAGACTCTGCCGGGGGGCCGAGGGGGCCACCCTCTTCCACTGCGCCGGAGTGATCCATCCGACGCGCGGAACGAAGGAGCTCTTCCGGGTCAACCACGAGGGAACGAGAAACCTGCTGAAGGCGGCCGAGGCCGCGGGGGTGCGGCGCGCCGTCATCGTCTCGTCCAACTCCCCCATCGGCTGCTGCCGCCGGCCGGACCTGCTCTTCGACGAATCGACGCCCTACAATCCCTACATGGGTTACGGCCGCTCCAAGAGGCTGATGGAGGAGGCGGTGGCGGAGTGCGAGGCCCGGGGGAAGCTGGAAACGGTGATCATCCGGCCGCCCTGGTTCTACGGGCCCGACCAGCCGCCCCGGCAGACCGAGTTCTTCACCATGATCCGCAAGGGCAAGGCGCCGATCGTCGGCGGTGGCAACAACCGCCGCTCAATGGCTTACGTGGACAACATCTGCCACGGCCTCCTGCTCTGCGAGAAGGTGGAGGCGGCCAGAGGCCGAACTTACTGGATCGCCGACGCGCATCCCTATACGATGAACGAGGTCGTCGATACGATCGAAAGGCTGCTCGAGGAGGAGTTCGACAGGAAGGTGGCGCACAAGAGGCTCCGCCTCCCCGGCATGGTCAGCGAGATCGCCGGGCTCTGCGACGCCGCCCTCCAGAGCATCGGGTTGTACAACACGAAGATTCACGTGCTATCCGAGATGAACAAGACCATTGCCTGCTCCGTCGATCGCGCCCGCGCAGAGCTCGGGTTCGAGCCGAGGATCTCGCTCGAGGAGGGCATGCGGCGCAGCATCGCGTGGTGCCTGGACAACGGTTTTGACATCTGATCGCGGAGAACCGGGATCTTGAAGCCTCACCGGCTGGCCCGGCTCGTCGCGCTGCTGCAGGAGACCATGGCCTCATGAAAGGATCTTCCGAATTCACCCTCGTCACCGGGGGATCGGGCTACTTCGGCAGCCTTCTCGTGCGAGAGCTCCTCGAACGGGGCCGCCGGGTGCGGATCTTCGACCTCAACGACGCCGACGACCGGCCGGAGGAGGTGGAGTTCGTGCAGGGCGACATCCGCGACCGGGAGGCTGTTCGCCGCGCCGTGGAAGGTGTCGACGAGATCCACCACAATGTCGCCCAGGTTCCCCTGGCCAAGGACCGCCACCTCTTCTGGTCGGTGAACTACGACGGCACGAAGAACCTGCTCGAGGAGGCCGCGGCCCGCGGCGTTCGCAAGGTGATCCACACCTCGTCCAGCGCCGTATTCGGCGTGCCGCCCCGCAACCCGGTGGATGACAGCGTGGAGCCGGCGCCTCGGGAGGCTTACGGCCGGGCCAAGCTGGAGAGCGAGAAGCTCTGCGCCGACGCCCTGTCCAAAGGGCTCGATGTGACGATCATCCGGCCGCGCACCATCATGGGGCACGGCCGGCTCGGCATCTTCCAGATCCTGTTCGAATGGATCCGCGAAGGCCGCAACGTGCCGATCCTGGGCAAGGGCGACAACATCTACCAGTTCGTGCACGCCGAGGATCTGGCCGAGGCCTGCATCCTCGCTGCCGGGCGTCCCGGCCCGGCCGTCTACAACATCGGGGCCGAGAAGTTCGGCACCATGAGAGAGACGCTCGAGTCGCTGTTGCAACACGCCGGGACGCGAAGCCGCCTCAGAGCGCTGCCCATGGGGCCCGCGGTCTGCCTGATGAAGCTGACGAGCGCCCTCGGCCTCTCGCCCCTCGGACCGTACCACTCCCTGATGTACGGCCGTTCGCTCTACTTCGATCTGGGCCGGGCAAAGGAAGAGCTGGGCTGGAGCGCGAGATACGGCAACGAGGAGATGTTCCGCCAGTCCTACGACTGGTATCTGCACAACCGGGAGGCCGTCCTGAGCCGGAAGGGCGCCTCCCATCACAGGTCGGCCCTCAAGGAAGGCATCCTGTCGGTCGTGAAGCGAATCGTCTGAAACGAAACCTGAAAGAGAGCCTGTATCGATGAAGGACTTCAGAAAGATCAAGGAGGAGCTGCGGAAAAAGCAAAGAGGCTTCGAGGACCGCGATCTCTTCAGCCTCGCCCCTCCGAGCATGGAAGATTTCACCACGTCGGATCCCTGGCGCGCCCTGCGCATCCTGGGCGAGTTCATCGAAGGGTTCGACGCCCTGTCCCGCGTGGTGCCCTGCGTCTCCATTTTCGGTTCGGCGCGCTTCCCGAAGGGGAGCCCATGGTGCCGGGCCGCGCAGGAGACGGCGAACCTCATCGCCGCCCAGGGTCTGAACGTCATCTCGGGCGGCGGCCCGGGGATCATGGAAGCGGCCAATGCCGGGGCGTGGGCCGAGAAGGGGCTCTCCATCGGGTGCAACATCGAGCTGCCCCACGAGCAGAGCCCGAACCCCTTCCAGGACATCAGCCTCACCTTCCGCTACTTCTTCGTGCGGAAGATGATGTTCGTGAAGTACTCGATCGGATACGTGATCTTTCCGGGCGGATTCGGAACGCTGGACGAGTTCTTCGACTCCCTCACGCTGGTTCAGACCGGCAAGGTGGAGTCCTTCCCGATCGTTCTCTACGGGAGCGAATTCTGGGACGGCCTGATCGACTGGATGAAGAACAGCATGGTCTCGGCGGGGACGATCAAGGCGGAGGAGATGGATCTCTTCACCCTGGCCGACACTCCCGAGGAAGCCGCCGCTCCGATCATCGCCAAGGCCCTCGAGCTCGACTACCTGGGTGAAGGAGACGACAACCGATGAATGCGCTCGAGAGACATTCGCTCTTTACACCGCCCGAAGGCTCCGTGGTGCTGGTGGTCATGGACGGCGTCGGCATCGGCGGCGACAACGAGGGGAACGCCGTCAGGATCGCGCGCACCCCGGTCCTCGACCGGATCTTCAGCGAGTATCCCCTCACGCAGCTCGCGGCGCACGGCCCGGCCGTGGGGATGCCGAGCTGGAAGGACATGGGGAACTCCGAGGTGGGCCACAACGCCATCGGCGCCGGCCGCGTCTTCGCCCAGGGCGCCAGGCTCGTCAAGGAGGCGATCGAGTCGCGGCGCATCTTCGAGAGCGCCACGTGGAACGAGATGATCGGGCAGAACCTGGAGCGCGGATCGGCCCTGCATTTGATCGGCCTTCTCTCCGACGGAAACGTCCACAGCCACATCGATCACCTCTTCGCCCTGATCCGCGAGGCGGACAGGCGCGACGTGAAGCGTCTCTTCGTCCATCCCCTGCTCGACGGGCGCGACGTGGAGGCGAAGTCGGCCCTTGATTATGTCCGCCCCCTGGAGCAACTGCTGCAGGAGATCCGCCGGAGCGGAGAAAGGAATTACCGCATCGCCTCGGGCGGAGGGCGGATGCTCGTCACCATGGATCGCTACTTCGCCGACTGGACGATCGTGGAGCGTGGCTACAACGCGCACGTGCACGGCAAGGGACGCGCCTTCGTTTCGGCCGAGGAGGCGATCACCGCCTTTCGCAGCGAGGATCCGGCTGTTATCGACCAGTTCCTGCCGCCCTTCGTCGTGGTCGAGGACGGCCGCCCCGTGGGCCCCATGAGCGACGGCGACACCGTTGTCTACTTCAACTTCCGCGGCGACAGGGCCATCGAGATCTCCATGGCCTTCGAGAACGACGACTTCGCCGGATTCGACAGGGGCAGGCGCCCCGACGTCTGCTACGCGGGCATGATGCAGTACGACGGCGATCTCAAGCTGCCGGCCCGCTTCCTTGTGCAGCCGCCGGCCATCACCCGCACGATGGGCGAATACCTGGCCCGGTCCGGCGTGAGGCAGCTTGCCATCTCGGAGACGCAGAAGTTCGGACACGTGACCTACTTCTGGAACGGAAACCGCTCCGGCAAGTTCGACGAGGAGCTGGAGACGTACATCGAGATCCCGTCGGACAAGGTGCCCTTCGAGACGGCTCCGGAGATGAAGGCCGCCCTGATCACCGATGCGGTGATCGAGAAGATGAAGACCCGGCGATTCCCCTTCATCCGCCTGAACTACGCCAACGGCGACATGGTGGGGCACACCGGTGTTCTCGAGGCTGCCGTCAAGGCGATGGAGGTTGTGGACGAGAACCTGGGACGGCTTCTCGAGGCGGTGAAGGAGATGAACGGCGTCGCCCTGATCACGGCCGACCACGGCAACTCGGACGAGATGTTCGAGGTGGACAGGAAAACCGGGGAGCTCAAACGAAACGGGAAGGGGGAGAGGATCATTCGCACGAGCCACACGCTGAATCCCGTGCCCTTCGCCATCGTGGGGCCTCCGCCCTTCGACAGGGTCGAGTTCGACGAGTCGCTTGAGCGGCCGATGCTGAGCCACATCGCATCCACCGTGCTGCTGATCCTGGGATACGAGCCTCCGGAAGATTACGATCCTCCTCTCATCAAGCACCCGATTAGGTAAGAGGCCGGAGTTGCCTTATTCGTTCTTATTTCATAAATTGTTTCTGTAGACCCGGTAAGAGGCCATCCATGCCGGACTCCGATCTCTTGCGGCGCTGCGTCGCAAAACCGAATCGTCGTTCTCGCGAATTGTCAGAACACCAGGAGCTATCGTGAGCGGATCCATTGTCAGCGACGAGCTGCGCCGGACGATCATCAGCACCTTTCCCATGGGCAAGGATAGCATCCACGGACCGGCGCACTGGGACAGGGTGGTCGAGAACGCCATGCGAATCCGCGAAGAGACGGAAGCCGACGTCAGGATCCTGGAGCTTTTCGCCCTGTTTCACGACTCGCTCAGACGGAACGACGCCGTGGATCCGGGTCACGGCGTCCGCGGCGCGAAATATGCCGGCAAGCTGCGCGAAGAGGGCCTGTTCGAGCTCGAGGAAGAAACCTTTCAGATCCTCTACAAGGCCTGCGCCGAGCACACCGACGGAACCGAATGCGATGATTCCAACATCATCACCTGCTGGGACGCGGACCGGCTCGATCTCTGGCGCTGCGGGATCATTCCCGAATCGGAGAGGATGTGCACCTCGACGGCTCGAAGGCAGGATGTGATCGACTGGGCCATGCAGCGCTCGGGCGGACCGCCGGACGGCAAGATTCTCATCATCGGCAAGGATCAGGGCAAGAAGCCGGGACAGCAGTAAAACACCATGCGCAAAAGCAGAAAAGACAACGTCATCGCCGCCACGATCAGACTGGTGGCAAAAAAGGGAGCCCACTCCACAACGGTGCGCCAGATCGCGCGGGAAGCCGGTGTCACCGAGGCGGCTCTCTATCGCCACTTCGACAGCAAGGAAGACCTCATCATCAAGGTCTACTGCCGCATCGTGGCCGAGATGGCGGCCGTCAAGGAGGAGATCATCGAGTCGGACAAGCCGATCCGCGAGAAGATCCGCGAGTGGATTCAGGTTTCATACGAGTACTACGACCGCTATCCCGATGCCTTCACCTATGTCCTCTTGACACCCCACAGCTTCTCCGACGATCAGGAAGAGATCACGACTCTGCAGGGGCGGCTCCTGATGAAGATGTTCGAGCAGCTGCCTGCCACGGCGCACAACCCTTCCCCGCAGCTGAACCTGAGCCACTTCTCCGGCGTGCTGCTGAACATCCCGCAGCTGATCAACACGGGCTTCATCGAGGGGCCGGCTTCGAAATACGTCGACGAGGTCGTTTCCGTGATCGAGAGGATCTTCCGGCTCGGCGATTGAGGATGCGGAAGCTCGAGGCGATACCGAGCCCGCGCAATCTCCGCCACTTAGACGATACGGACCCCACACGATCTCGGCTACCCTCTTCTCGTCTAAGTGGCGGAGATTGCGCGGGCTCCGTATCGCCTTCTTTCATCAAGGAAAGATCGTTCTCTCGAACTCGGTGGATCCGTTGACCCCGTCGCCGGCAAGGAAGGACCTGATATATCTCACCGTGACGGAGTTTGCACCGTCCACCGTGACCTGGATATGGCCCGAGTTGGGCAGCCTGTCCCCCGGTGCGTACTGATAGTAGCCGGTGATGAACCGATCTTCCGAAAATCCGTAGCCGTAATCGGCATCGCACGGCCGCGGACACTCGAGGTAGACGATTCCGTCCAGATCTTCGTCCTGCCAGACGAAGAGATGGTCGTGACCGTGAAAGACCATGCTGACTCCTGCATCGGCCAGCATCTGGTGGACCGGACCGTGCTCCCATCCGATACGCTTCCCTTCCGGCTGGTTGAAGACGAACTTCCACGTCACGTCGCCGTACGCCGGATCGTTCAGCACGGCATGGAGCCATTCGTACTGATCCTTTCCAAGCGTCCAGTTCCAGCCGTCGAGGTTCGTGCCGCTGCCGTAGGGCTTCTCCCTGGTGTACCAGAACGGATCGAGGACGATGAAAAGAGCGTCCCCCCAGGCCCAGGCGTAGAAATCCTCCCTGTATCCCTGGATCACGCCGGGATAGGTCTCCCGGTTCCCGTCATAGAACGCGTTCGGCCTGGGATTGGGAATGACGGCCTTCCGCGCCTTCGTGCACATCACGGGAAAATCATCGGGAGAAGGAACCTCGCTGAGCAGCCACCCCAGCTCGCCCTCGTGGTTGCCGAGACAGAGGTAGAACGGAATGGAGTGGCAGATGCTGTCGATGTACTCCCTCTGGATCAGATATCTCTCCGTGGCCTCCTTGAGATTCACGGCATCGCGCCCCCTGTTGGATTCGGGGTGGGCGAAATCGCCGAGAGAGATCATGAAGTCGGGGATCTCGATGTCGTTCGGTTGGCCCACTTCGATCCGGGCGATGTTCTTGAGCGTTCTTTTGTAAAGCGACTGGGCCCTGTAGTCCTGGGGCCGGATGTACGTCTCATGGATATGTTCGTCCGAGACGACGGAAAAGGTGAACGGCTCCCCCTCCTCGAACGCATCCCCTCCCGACACCTTGTAATAGAGCCTGTAGTAATACTGCCTGTTTTCGTCCAGCCCCGGGATGACATGCTCGATCCTGGTCTCCGCCGGCACATCCTGGATCGGAGTCGAATTGACCTGGCTGCCGGGATAGCCGTATGCGATGTACGTTTCCGTATCGATCAGGGAGTGGAGATAGACCGTGGCCGAATGATGGGTCACCCTCCCCACGAGCTCCTTGCCGAGAAAGGCGCTGTAAACGGTCTTGTAGACCTCGAGCACGGCGGGAGTCCTGGCAGTGCCGCTGGTCCTGAAATCGTAGAATCCCACCCAGTCCCCGTCGGCGGAGCCGTTGTCATGAAGATCGAGAATCAGGAACCTGTTCGAATCGTTCCAGCCCGGCTGGTTGACGATGGAATTCACGATGGATGCGACATCGGGCGACGAGTGATAGAGGGGCACATTCTTGAACCGGGTGTTGCCCGCCCATTGATCGATCGACCAGGGCACGGTCCCCGTGAAGGTCTGGTAATGATGGGGAGGCTTCAGCATGGGCGAGGGTGGATCGAGCGTCAGAGCGCCCCGTATTGCTACCTGGACAGGATTTCCGGTGCTGAAGTTCGCCTTGTAGGACGGCAGCCTCAAGCGGGCATAGGCGACCTGGTCGCCCTCGCCGAGAAAACCGAGGTCGAAGCGCAGTCCCGCGTTGCAGGTGACCGAATTGGGCGATTCCCTGAACCGGCCCACGATCTCGACGTATTCGTTCTCCTCCTGGAAATGAAAACCGTCCCGGTACCACGATTGATCATCGACTCCGGTGCCGTCGTCCTCGTTCGTGGCAATCGCCACCCGGGCGCAGCCGTCCTCGTGAGCGATGTCCGGATACCGGGTGCGGCTCGACAACCTGTAGGCCGTGCAGAGCACCAGGACGAGCAGAACCAGGACGATGGAGACAAGCTGCCTGATCATATGATGTCCGGCGACTTTGGAAGAGAGACGGTGATATTGTCGATATCCTGCCGAGGAAAATATTCTTATTTTATTTTATATAATTTCCCGATAGCCGCAAGAAGGTTCTCCGCAAAAAATACTTTCGCAGATTCCTGATATCGTGCTCCGGGAGGGCGCGGCCGACACCTCTACCCCTGAAACCGCAGCCAATCCAGGGAGAAGAGAGGTTCGCCATCCCCCCGTTTGACACGAACAATGATCGATGTCGCGCCCTTGCCGAGATCGAGGTACTTGAAAGCCGCCCTGTCGCCGGATCGGATTCTGCGCCCATGACATCGCGGTCGCGACAAGGAGAAAGGAGATAAGCAAAACGGTTTTCATCGGGGCTCCCTTCTGGCTCGATCCTTCCTTTTCCGGTATAATACGCGAACTTTCTTTGGATCTGATTCAAAAGAACACCTCTTACCGCCTTTCGGGAAAGGAAAATGGTTTTCCAGTGAACCCTACTGCCTTGAAGGAGACTCGATCATGAAGCGTGGAACTCTATTTCTCCTCACTTTTATCCTACTGGTTCCCATCGTCACGGGTCAGCCCTACATCTGGGAAAAGACCGGCTTCTCCGAGACGATGATCCAGAGCACCATGGGACGGTTGATCGCCCACCCCACCGATCCGGGAACCTTGTTCCTGGCCACGGTCAACATGCCCGACCTTCTGTCCGGAACCCTCGATCCGGCCGACGGGCTCTGGAAGACAACGGATTTCGGCGTCACCTGGTCGACAACGAACGACGCCGTCCTTCTCACCAGCTACAACATCATGGACGTGGCCGTCTGCGCCGGCCAGCCCGACGTGATCTACGTGGGCACGATCCAGGAAGGGATCTTCAAGTCCGTGGACGGCGGGGCGACCTGGTCCAACGTGAATGCGGGCTTCTCGTACAGCGGCAGCGGCTTTCCTGACAGCAGGTGGGCCGTGGCAGCCGTTGCCGTGGACCCCACGAATCCCGACAAGGTCTACATCAGCGTCGCCCAGGTCGGCGGGCTCGACATCTTCAACCTGGCACCGAGCCACCCGGGCTTCTTCTACAGCCATGATGGCGGCGTGACGTGGACCGAGAACAACGGCGGCCTTCCGGCGCGGTACGACAGCCTCCTGGACGGCAGGTCCGATACCGCAGTGGCCGGCAGCATCGTGGTCGTGCCCCAGAGCCCGAACTACGTCATCCTCGGCATGACCGACCTGTCGGTCAACACGTCGCTCCTCTTCAACAAGAAAGCCGAGACGGACGGACGGATCTTCTTCAACAGCGCGTCTGCCGTCGGCTCGTTCAGCGAGATCAGCGGCGGGCTGCCCCAGGGTATTTCGCAGTCTCCCGAGATCGGCGGGAGCCTGGTGCGCGTCTCCTCTTCGGCCATGATGCTCAACAGCGCCACGGGGCCCCAGGTCAGCATCTGGTCGTCCCACGTCTCCTTCACATTTGATGTGAGCCTGAGCCAGACCTTGATGGTCACCCGCAACAAGGGGCTCTTCTTCACCAACAACGGAATGTGGCAGGAGAGAAACAGCGGGCTGCCCTACATCTCCTACTGGATCGATCCCTCCTCGGATCCCGACAACACGATCCGCTTCGAGGACACCTACAACATGGGGACCGTGGCCGTCGGCACCGGCGGATTCAACAGGATCTGCATGGTGGGCAGCAACCGATGCGACATGGGAGATCCCCTGTCCAACAACACCAAGGTGTACGCCACGACCAGCGCGGGCCAGCCGTCGTGGCTGAAGGACTGGGACCAGGGTCTCGACAGCTCCCCCACGTTCGGCTACTCGGAAGCGAACGCCTCGATCATCGCGTTCAACAGCGACATGTCGTACGCCTTCGCCACGGTCCGCTGGACCGACGACACGATCACCAATCCCTTGAGCGGCGATAACGGCGTCTACAGGGTGAAGATCAACTGATCCTTCCCGGCAATCCCGGCCGGGATAGCTCTCGGCCGGGATTTGCCGCTTCTCCTTTCAAAGGGCTGCCAGCGTCTTGGTCACCAGGGACGAAACGGGGAGAGAGCCGATCCGGTCGGGTGCAATCCATCGCAGCGCGGGTAGTCCCCTCTTGCCCTGTTTCGTGAGCGTCTCTTCCACCTGCCCGTCCGATACCCGTTCAGCCACCCGGTGAACGAGCATGGTGATCCTGTGGCAGGTGATCGCATGGGGCACGCGCAGCGCCGGCTTCCTCTCCACATCCACCGGCCTCCCCAGGAGACGGCGCATCAGGCTCTCGAGCAAGCGGGGCGCCGCGCCGGCGGTGCGGACCGTTCCGCCGGGAAAGAGCCAGAGCCCGGCGAGGAGGCTCTCCTCGGAAGGGCGCTGCACCAGCAGGATGCGGCCGTTCCGCTCCAGAAGGCCGGCGGCGAGGAGAACCTTCTTCACCGGCGCCGCCTTTTTCTTCTGCGGGATCTCCGCCACCAGGCCGCTATCCAGTGCGGCGCACGACAGGCGCAGGGGGCATTCCGGGCACGAGGGATCCTTCGGCTTGCAGACGAGGGCGCCCAGCTCCATCATCGCCTGGTTGAACTCGCCGGGATCGCGATCGGGCAGGAGCTCCGCGGCCAGGTCCCAGAGTCGGCCCTTGAGCGATCCGGACACGGGATCGCCTTTCAGGGCGAAGAGGCGGCAAAGAAGGCGAGCCACGTTGCCGTCCACGAGCGGCTCGGGCTGCTCGAAGGCGATGGAAAGAACGGCCCCTGCCGTGTAAGGACCCACTCCGGGAAGAGACCTGAAGGCGCGGCCGTCGCGCGGCACCCGGCCGCCGTGCTGATCCATCACGATGCGTGCCGCTCGATGAAGGGAGCGTGCCCGGTTGTAGTAGCCGAGGCCGGACCAGGCGGCGAGAACCTCCTCCTCGCCGGCGCGCGCCAGGGAGGGCAGGTCCGGGAACCGTTCCAGGAAAGCGGCGTACCGGGGCGTGACGGTGCGCACCGTGGTTTGCTGGAGCATCACCTCGGAGAGCCAGATCCTGTAGGGATCTCGCGTGCGGCGCCAGGGGAGGTCGCGCTTCGCATCGCCGTACCATCGCAGCAGCCTGGTGCGGATCGTGTTCAGTGACGTTGCGTTCTTCACGACCTTTATCTATCAGATCGATGAGCGGAAGAAAACGTCTTGCGGCGAACGTGGTCTTCGGCCGGCCGGCTCACCCCTTCCAGTTGAGCAGCGCCCAGGCTTCGCTGCACGATTCGATCGTCGACGTGGGGGCGTTCTTCACCGCTCGGGCTTCATCGATATCCCGTACCTCTCCATCGGAGTAGATCACGCCGATCTGGCCTTTCAGGCAGTGGCAACCGACCATCTGCGTCCAGATGCAGAAATCGGGGCGGACCATGAAAACGCGCAAGCCCGCACGTGGGCAGGCACGCCAATGCTCGGCGATTTTTCGCAATGCGGGAGTTCCAGCCCATGTACAATGCCGGAAAGGACCGTGAGCGGCTGCACCCGATACCGGCCGCGTCCGGAGTGGATCCCAGGATACGGTCTTCCTGCCGGCAGTCAGCATTGCGAGGTGAACCAGTGGCGCAAACATTGAGCGATATCGAGCAACGGGTCCTCGGCGTGCTCATCGAGAAATCGATGACCCAGCCCGACATCTATCCCCTTTCCCTCAACGCCCTGGTGCTGGGCTGCAACCAGAAGCAGAACCGTCACCCGGTGACGTCCGTGTCGGAGCAGGAAGCGGCTCAGACACTGACCTACCTGATGGTCCGGGGTCTGGTGCTCGAGATCAATCCCGGCCGGGGCGGCCGTGTCAAGAAGTACCGGCACGAGGCCGAGTCGCACCTCGGGTGGCACGACCGGGCCTGCGCCGTGATGGCCGAACTTCTCCTGCGCGGTCCGCAGACCGTTGGAGAGCTCCGCACTCGCTGTTCGCGCATGGTGCCCTTCGACAGCATCGATATCGTGAACCAGGAGCTCGACAAGCTCGCCAGTCACGAACCCCCGCTCGTTGAAACAATGCCTCGCGAACCCGGCAAGTCGGCCGTTCGCTACAGGCACAGGATGGCGGAAACAGAATCGGCGCCGGTGGCACAAGACCATGCTGACACGGCCTTTGATGCCGATGCGGCAGGCGCTGACGTAGAACCGCCGGTGGAGCAGGCCGAAAAGCGGGCCGATCCTTCCGGCCTGGACCATCTGCAGGAGCAGATCGACGATCTGCGCCGCCAGGTCGCCCGGCTGACGGAGAGGGTCGACGATCTGGAACGTTGAGTTCATCCCATCTTTTTTCCCTGGAACTGACAATATTCATGAAATAGTCACGTTAGGCGGCTAGAAGACAGGGTATAATGCACGAGATTACATAAATAGAAGTAAGCCTAATAGATACCCTCATCAAACTTCCGGGTTCGTTGACTGCCGGTGATTCACTCCGAGGATCTGAAAGGGATAAGATGGCTCGAAGCATCGATTCCAGATTCACGTGCACTGGAGAAGTGACGAAGCGGATTTCCTGCAAGAACAACTCTAACCAACTTCACCTTGAGCTTCATTTGGAGGAAAAATCGTGAAATTGATCAATTCCATCTCGAAGTGCACGGCTGCACTGTTTCTGCTCGCAGCGATCTGCTGCCTGCCGGCGTCCCTTCTTGCGCGGGATGTGGCTGGGCAGGATCGCGAGACGCGTCTGACCACTTCAGGCGGCGTCCTGTTCCACGTCACGACGAATCCCGTCGAGAACCTGAAGAACCTGCCTGTTCCGGGAACGGACATCGAGCTCTACCTCTGGGACGAGGTCCTTTCCGATGGATCGAAGCAGTCTCATTATGCGATCAGCCCTGACGGCATCGACCTCAAGGGCCGGGTCCGGGCGACAACGTACAATGTCCGCCTGAGAAATCACGACTTCGATCCTCTTGTTCAGGCTGTCGATGTGGAGCCTGTTCTGGCCGCGCGTCAGCACAACACCCTCCACCTGGTGCAGTTCCAGACCACGCCGCTGGAGGAGTTCATTACCTCCATCGAGAGTCTGGGTGGAACGCCCCACCGGTTCCTGACGGACCACACCTTCATCATGGAGATGCCGCAGGCGACAAGCGCCCTCGTCGAGCAGCTTCCCTTCGTGCGCTGGGTCGGACCGTATCATCCCGCCTATCGCCTGGAAGACTGCCTGCGCGACGCGCTGGCCGGCAACGCCCCGGCTCTCGAGGAGCAGCGCTACTCGATCATGGTCTGCGAGCGTGGCCAGAACCAGCAGGACGACCTGGCCAAGAAGATCCGCGAGATGGGCGGTTATGTCCACTTCATCTCGACGGAAGGCTTTCGCATGGAAGCGACGCTCACCCACAACCAGCTCCTCGCGACAGTGCACGCCAACGAGGCCCAGTTCATCGATCGCTGGGGCGGCCCGGGTGAAGTGGACATGAACAATGTCCGTGAAGTCGGCGGCGCCAACTACCTCGAGACGATGACCGGCTGGACCGGTCAGGGCGTCCGGGGCGAGATCTTCGACACCGAGATCCGCACGACCCACCAGGAGTGGGCGACCTTCCCGATCATCCACAGCAACTCCACCGGCAGCTACTCTCACGGCACGAGCTGCTACAGCATCAACTTCGCCCAGGGTGTGCAATCCAGCGCCCGCGGCCTGTGCCCCGACGGACAGGGGATCTTCTTCTACTACGCCGAATCGACCCAGTTCGGCGGTTCGAAGTCGCGCTACGACATCTGCGAGGAGCTCATCGATCCCAACGGTCCCTTTCGCGCCGTCTTCCAGACGGCCAGCGTGGGTTCCGACAGGACCCCGAACTACACCACCGTCTCGGCCGAGGTGGACGACTACCTCTTCCTCTACCAGATCATCAGCACCCAGTCCCAGAGCAATGCGGGCGATCAGTGGTCGCGGCCCCAGGCATGGGCCAAGAACATCGTTGCCGTGGGTGGCGTCTACCACTACAACACGGCCACCCGCTCCGATGACCACTGGGGCTACGGCGCCAGCATCGGCCCGGCCCAGGACGGACGTATCAAGCCCGACCTCTGCTACTTCTACGACTATGTGTATGCCGCCTACGGTTCCGGCAACACGAGCTACACCGAGTTCAGCGGAACCTCGGCCGCCACGCCCCAGACATCCGGGCACTTCGGTCTGATGTTCCAGATGTGGCACAACGGAACCTGGGCCGGACACGGCGGCGGCGCCACGGTCTTCGAAAGCCGTCCCGAAATGGCCACGGCCAAGGCGCTGATCTGCAACAGCGCCTATCGCTACGACTGGAACTCCGGCGGATCCAACGCGGACATCAACCGCAACGTGCAGGGCTGGGGTACTGCCAACGTGCAGAACCTCTATGACCGCGCCGACCGCACCATGGTCATCAACGAGACCGATCTGCTTACACCGCTCCAGACCAACACGTACAACGTCACCGTCCCGTCCGGCGAGACCCAGCTCAACGTGACCATGGTCTACACCGACCTGATGGGAACGGTGGGTGCGAACCACCACCGGATCAACGACCTCTCCCTGAAGGTCACCTCGCCCCAGGGAACTGTCTACTGGGGCAACAACGGTCTGAAGATCGACAACACCTCCTCCTCCGGCGGCAGCTCGAACACGCTGGACACGGTGGAGAACGTCTTCATCCCGAATCCGCAGAGCGGCTCGTGGACCGTTCAGGTCATCGGCGACGAGATCGTCGCGGACAGCCATCCGGAAACGCCGCAGCTCGACGCCGACTACGGCCTCGTGATCAGCGGCATCGAGCTGTCCGGAACGTCCTTCACGCTCGACGTGAGCCCCGATCCTCTCCAGGGCGGACAGACCGGCACGTTCACCGCGACGAACGGTACACCGAACGCGGCGACCTATCTCGCTTACAGCCTTAGCGGGCCGGGAAGCACCTACATCGGCCCGCTCAACGTGACCCTCGGACTGGCCAACCCGGTCAGAGGAGCGGGACCGACGACGAGCAACGGTTCGGGTAATGTTACCTGGAACCTCCCGATCCCCAACGTCAGCGGCATCAGCGTCTGGTTCCAGGCTTGCCAGAACGGCAACGTCTCCAACGTGGTCGCCACGTCGATCCAGTAATTCGATATCCCTGATTGACCTCAAAAGGGCCGGATCCGACGATCCGGCCCTTTTTTTGTCTCTTGTGCGGAATGCGGTCATTTTTGCTCCCGCTCCCGATCCAGTATGACCTCCTCCCATGAAATAGGTTAGAATGAGCACGTTGTCTTCTTGCCTGGCCCGGAGGTGATCCCATGGCAAACAATCTTCATCGCAGAGGACGATGAAGGCAGGATCTGGAAAACTTCGGCCGAATTCACCGGGAAATCCGCCCCCGAGGTGACGATCCCGCCTGGCAGGTCGGCCCGGGTCTTCGCCACGGACCCTATCCTGCAGATCGATCCTTTGGTCTCACGCAAAGCCGATTCGGATCAGCTGGAAATCGGGCTGCGGATCTCGGGGATCCGGGGAGAAACCTATCAATGGAACGAGGGCAATCCGGGCCGCTTCCCGCCAGGGATCGAGGTGTGGGACGAATCGGGAAAGATTGTCGTTAATGCTGTTCTTGAATATGGTTGAGGGAATCTCTGCCCGCACTCCTGGCGAGTGCCCGAAAACCTGACAGGCTCCTTTCGAATCGTTCCGAAATTCGATTCCGGCCCCTTCGAGGCCCGCATCAACGACCGGATGATCGGCATCGAAAAGGGCAGATTACTCGAAAATAGTGCCTCCAAAGGATCGTGATCCCTCCTATCACCGGCGAGCGTCTGCACTAGTATTTTATACCTATTGATCATCCGAATCTGGTGATATAATGCCCCCCCTTGATTTTTGAATTCGGCACGTCCTGTTCATGCCGTTGAAGAAGTGGAAAAGGAAAGACTGACAAGATGATCACCTTCAGCAGCGCGGCCATCCCCATGGATCCGTTGGATCAGGGGGGGAGCTGTCGCCCATGAGAATCCTGCTGTCCTCGATGCAATTCGTCGAGTACGGACTCGAACTCGCCACGGAGCTCTCCAAGGAACACGAGCTTTTCCTCCTCTTCTCCAAGTATCGCGTTCGGAAAACCTTTGGCAGCGATTTCAAGACGGCGCCCCACCTCCCCTTCGCCCTGGGGCCCGATGATCCGCCGAGGCTGCGAACGACTCTCCTGTTCCTCTTGAAGTACATGCGAATCATCAGGCGTTTCAAGCCCGACATCATTCACTTGCACGAGCCGCCCTACCCTGCCTTCATCGCGCAGTACCTTCTGCGGCCCCGGCCGCTCCTCGTGACGATTCACGATGTTGTGATTCATCCCGGCGACGAGAATCCCAGGTACAGGACCTGGAGGATGCCGGTCCATCACAGGCTCAGAAAACGCGTCTATCCGAAGGTCCACCTGCACGGCAATCGGCTTCGCGACCACTTCTGCGAGGTCTACGAACGGTCGCCCGAGGATACCTGCGTCATCCCCCACGGCAGCCTCTTCTCCTTTCAGAGCAAAGAGGAGCCGACGTCCGAGGAACCGGCCACCATTCTTCTTTTCGGCCGGATCCAGAAGTACAAGGGCCTCAATTTCCTGCTGGAAGCGGAGCCGATGGTGAGCGAGCGGATTCCCGACTTCAAGGTCATCGTGGCCGGTTCGGGCCCGGATCTCGCGAACCACCGCGAGGCCATCGAAGCGAATCCCCATTTCGAGCTCCATGACCGCTTCATCCCGAACGAGGACGTGGCGCAGCTCTTCCACCGCGCCAGCGCCGTGGTCCTGCCCTACATCGAAGCCAGCCAGAGCGGTGTGCTCTCCATGGCGTTCGCCTTCGGAAAGCCTGTGATCGCGACCGACGTGGGCAGCCTTTCCGAGATGGTCGTGCACGGCGAATCCGGTCTCGTGATCCCCGCGGGGGATGTTCCTGCACTGGGCAATGCGCTCATCGAGCTTCTGTCCAACCAGGAGAAGAAAAAGGCCATGGCGGTCAAGGCCAAGGAGACGGCCCTCACCCGCCTGTCATGGAAGGCGATTGCGCAGCAGACGGCCGACGCTTACAGGGCTGCGATCGATGCGTTCGACGGTCGCCGATTCCGCCCCAGGAATAAGTAAACCCAACCCGGCACAGGACGACGCCGGCTCAGAGCTGGTGAACCACGATCGCGTTGGTCAGGCTTAATCCCTCGTTGCCGGGCACTGTATCCTGGAGGATCGCCTGGAATGTATAGGTCCCGCGCGGCAGCCGCCTGGACGGCATTGTCATGGGAGCCAGGGGTGTTTGCCCCGAATAGTATGGATAGCCGAGCTGGTTGAACCTCCCTATGTTGTTGAACAACGTGACGAGCATGGCCGGCGAACCGTTCAGGGGAAGCGGAAAGCAGGATGTCCCCAAACCGTGGTCCTGTTCGATCCAGGCATAGGGACCGGCTTCATCGAGCCAGCAGTAGACGGCGTAGTGCGCCGGACTCGGCCCGTTGGGAGACGCGTCCATCGAGACGTTGAACGTCCCACCGGCCGGTATTGTCATGGTCCGGTTCACGTCGCCCGCGGTGCCGTTGATGAAGAGCATGTCCTTCTGCTCCCCGGTGATGGAATCCTCGATCTGGCCGCGCCGGATGAGGACATGATGGGGAGGAACCTTGACGACGAGCGCATCCACCTGCCCGTTGTAGGTGAGGTCCGGGCCCACGCTGACGTCCAGGGTATCGGGCCACGACAGGGTCCAGCCGATGAGATAGGCGTTGCCTGCATCGTCCACGGCCACATCGCGGACCAGATCCGCCTCCAGGCCGCCGATATAGCTGCAGTAGTGGAGGTCCGATCCGTCGTCCTTCACCTTTGCCACGAAGCCGTCCTGCCAACCGTTGTACGACACATCGGGCCCATGTTTCGCCGGAAAGGTGTCATCATCGGACACGGTGAGTCCAACGACGTAGGCGCAGCCCTCATCGTCGATATCGATGCGCCAACCACGATCGCCGCTCGCTCCGCCGATGTAGCCGCAGTAGAGAAGCACGGTTCCGGCCGGATTGAGCTTGGCCACGAAGGCATCACCATATTGGCCTACACTGCCGTTGAAGGTGAGATCCGGTCCCACGGCCACGGGGAACGAGTTCTCGTCCGAGGTCGTGTGCCCGGCGATGTAGGCGAAGCCGTCGTTGTCCACGGCGATGCCGAAGCAGGCGTCCAGCTCATCGCCGCCGAGGTAGCCGCAGTAGAGAAGTTGCTTCCCGCTCCGGCTGACCTTGGCCACGAAGCCGTCTCCGTACCGTGTGTTGCCGCTGTTGCAGTCGTAGGTTAGGTCGGGCCCGATCTTCACGGGAAAGGTATCTTCCTCCGAGGCGGTCCATCCCACCACGTAGGCGTAGCCCTCGTCATCCACGCCGACCTCGCGGCCGTAGTCGTATTCGTCGCCTCCGATGTAGCCGCAGTAGATCAGCCCGCTGCCGTCCGCCTCGACCTTCGCGACGTAGGTATCCTGATCACCGCCGTTGTAGGTAAGGTCAGGTCCCACGAGCACTGGGAATCCGTGCATCTCCGTCGACCGCGTCCGGCCCATGATGTAGATCGATCCCTCGGCATCGAGGGTCATCCCCCGGCCGAAGTCGGCCCGCACGCCCCCGATGAAGCCGGAGAAGATCAGCGCGGTGCCGGCCTCGTTGAGCTTGAGGATGAAAGCCTCGCGATCTCCCATGGAGGTCAGCGAAGGACCGACAACGACGGGGAAGCCCGTTGTCTCGTCGGAGTAGGTATCACCGACAACGTAGGCGCACCCGGCGTCGTCCACGATGAGACCGTAGGAACGATCTTCCTCCGCCCCGCCGATGTAGCCGCAGTAGACGAGCTGCGAGCCGTCAGGGCTCACCTTGGCGACAAAGACATCCTCGTCTCCGCTGTGAACAAGGTAGGGGCCCACCGTCACGGGGAATGTGGCCTCCGTCGATTCCGCCAGACCGGTGACGTAGACGTAGCCGTTCGGATCCACTCCGATGCTGCGCCCCTCCTCGTAAGCGTGGCCTCCGATATAGCCGCAGTAAAGATAAAGGTCGGGATCGATGACGAGAGGCAGCGCCGGATCATAGTTGCCGAGGGTGAAGTCGATGCTCCGGCCGCCGGCATCGGAAGGTTGGCCGAGATGGTACTCCGCGCTCACGGGGACGCGCTCTCCATCCTTCTCCTGCCAGGCGACCGGCTTCTGATCCTCGAAGCTGCCTGCCGGAGTTTCCACCAGGAGTCCGCCCGAGGGATTGATCGAAAGGCCGGTGGCGCCGGTGCAGGTCATCCGGATCCGGCCGGCATCCGCGTTGGGGCTGACCCGGAACTCGTACTTCACGCTCTTGTCCACCGTCTTGAAGCAGAGGTCGATTCCCGGCCAGAGATCGCGATAGATGATGGTCCGGTAAGCGGGGACCTCGGTGTTCCAGTCCGAGGGCTCGCCGCTGAAGTAGTTGAAATATCCGGGGATGGCATCGTTGCCCGAGGCCTCCACGGCATTGTTCGCCGAGTCGAACTCGAACTTCACGGCCCACCACTCGGCAGCCGGCCGCGTGCCCAAGTCATCGTCGTCGAATTCGAAGAAAGGCTCGGGCTCGGAGAATTTTTCCTCCTCGTTCCGGACTGGGATCGAAACCGTGAATCCATCCTTGCAGAAGTACACGATCTTATCCCGCGCCGCCGTGTAGAAAGCGACCTCATCGGGAAGCTGGCCCCGGTTTTCGACGAAGCAGAGAGGAAGACGGTTGATTCCATCCCCGGCAGGGCTGGCCTTGTCCAGCGTATCCGCGGCGGAACAGAGAGCTGAGAGAAAACACGTGGAAATAATCAGGAATAGAATCCCCGATATCGCCACCTGTCCAAAACCCCTGAATGTGACTTTCATTTTCGGAATCTCCACTCTATCAGTTTTTATTTCGGTTCTGAGCCCGGACGAGGTCCTGCCCGCATGATCAAGAAAACGACGACCTCGTAATCCAAAAAAACCTTACTCTTAGATGCTTAGGCGGAATGTGATCCTATTGCGCCCCAGGTCAGCGGCGTAACACTAAGTAGTATACGCGCAGTAGCTTGATTTTTCAACTTTGCACGGAGAGTTGAGCCCTAAAAGACTAATTTTATTTTATGTTTTTTCTGCGAACCGATGCCGTGGCTCTGCATGGCGAATCATGGCTCTCCCATGCCGTGGCTCACGATTCCACTCTGCCGTCATTATTGAGTTTACGTAATAATACCTAGTTCGCAGCAATGAAGCCAATCGCTCGATCTGCGAAATCGGTAAGGCGG
>CAYZWU010000056.1:0-3688 GCA_964482235.1 uncultured Phycisphaerales bacterium | reverse complement strand
TACCTAGTTCGCAGCAATGAAGCCAATCGCTCGATCTGCGAAATCGGTAAGGCGGCGCGCCTTCGGTCAGGTCGTGAAACGGCTCAGCCTCTCCACGGCAAGGCGGATGTCGTTGATTCGGTCGTCGCCCGCCTCGCGCTCCACGGCCACGGCACCGCGATAGCCCGTTCCCTTCAGCGCATTCAGGAAACGCTCCCCGCCGACCTGGCCTTCGCCCCAGGCGACCTCGGCTCCCCACGTTCCGGGCGACGCGGTCCGGACGGCATCCTTGATGTGCACGTGGCGGATCCACGGGGCAAGCCGGCACACCGCGTCGACGGGATCGTCCTTGTCGTAGAGGATCATGTTGGCGGGGTCGAAATTGACGAAGAGAGCGGGGTGGTCCATCTCCTCCAGGAATCGCACGAGCTCGGCGGCGCTTTCCTGCCCCGTCTCCATCAGCAGCTCCACGCCCTTCTCCTGCGCCATGTCCGCCAGCTCGAGGATGCGGCTGTAGAACTTGCTGCAGTACTCCGGGTCGCCGTGATCGATGAATCCGGCGTGCATGGAGAGGCGCGGCACGGCGAGCTCCGCCGCCAGGGCGACGGCTCCCTCGAAGAGCAGCCGGTTCTCCGGCCAGGCGGAATCAGGAGCCACGCCGCCAGTTTCCCTGATCCTCTGGAGGGTGGAATAATCCTCGCTCGGAAAATCGATCATGGCGCAGCTGATCGTCACGTTTCGAGCCCTTGCCAGGCTCTCCTCGAACCGTTTGCGCCCTTCGCCGAGTGCCGGGCGAAGCGCGAGGTGGAGATAGTCGACGCCCAGGGAGCCGATCGTCTCGATCACGCCGTCGAGGTCCTGTTTCAACGACCAGCTGCAGATCGCAACCGGCCAATCGCCGCATGAAGTCATCTGTCCTCTCCATTCCTTTTGCTTCTCGAGCTGCCGTTCAACGCCCGTCAACGTTCAGCGGGCAGAAGATGACGATCTGTCACAGCCTCCTCAGCACGACCCGCTGCACTTCCAGGTCCTGATCGAAAACGCAGAGGCGGAAATCGGCGCCGCTGTTCTGGCGGTTTGCGAATCGCGCCGCCCCGAGCTTGATCCGGACTGACCGAAAATCGCCGGATCCATTCCTCGTTATCCGGCGCGCCTGCGTGTAGGCTCCATCCAGCGTTCCCCAGACCTTGTGCGAGTCGTACTCGAGAAGCACGATTCCTTTTCCTCTGTCACGGTACGTCAGCTCCAGCTCGAAGTCGCCTGTCTGGTCGAAGGCGAAGAAGTCGCTCACCTGGAAGTAGAGGTAGGTGACCTTGCCAAGATCGGCGCCTAACGAGACAACGACCCTCTTCTCTCTGTCGCCCTGGAGGACGAAGGGGCCGTCCGAGCACGTCACCGGCCTGATGCCGCCCGACCCGGACTCTGCAGATTCGCCGGCCGGGGCATGGTACTCCACGGCATCCTTTCCCGCAGCACTCTCTCCCCAGCTCCGGTCGGGCCGCGGACGTGGCTCCGGATACTCGAGCACGATCTCCTCTTCCACGGCGCCCCGCTTCCTGAAGAGATCCGCGTACCTCGCCGTGAGCTCGATGTACTTTCTCCCGTGCTCCGCCGTCTCGCAGATCGAGGTCCCCTCGTGATGCTCGTTCCACGTCTCGATCAGTACGATGTTCCTCTTCGCGGCGAGCGCCGTCCGCCAGGACTTCTCGTAGAAGCGGCCCTCTTCGCGCTCGCGTATCGGCGTTTTTCGGCCCGGAACCGGGGAATCATCGTAACCGGCGCCGATCTGGACCGTCCCCTCTCCCAGTCGCGGGCCGTGCAGGGCCGCGCCCCAGGTCGTGGAGGCATCGGTTCGCATCGAGCCCCACGACGTGTCCCGGATCACGAAAGGAGGTGCACTCCGGAAATCCTCGGCAAATCGCAGAGCCAGTCCATCGAAGGCAGCCTGGTTCCAGCCGGCAGCAAATCCGGCAGCGTAGAGCACGACCACGGGTCGCCCGTCGATACGGGCCCAGTGACGCGGAGGAACCTGGCAGAAAAAATCACGGATCGTGCGGTAGAAGACGTCGCGGCCCGCCTCTGTCCGCAGGTCGGCCCGGGCGCCGGACGGCTTTGCTCCGCGCACATTGTTCAGGAGGGTGGTCGTGTCGTAGAAGAGACCGATTCGCGGAACCGGCTCGCCGCTCCGGGCCAGGCGGTCGAGGGCCTTCACCAGGGGAGGCAGTCCGAGGACGCTGAAGGCTGTACCCGGCTTCTCGTAGCTGTCCACGCATCCCCAGTAGACGGGAAGCGCCACGTCGATCCCGGCGGCGATCATGTCGCGCATCTGCTTCGCGTGCCAATCGGCCGACAGGTACGAGACCTTCTCCGGCTCCGGCTCGTGAAGAAAAAGGTGCTGCATGTGCTCGTTCGGCCAGCGATACCAGTAGAAGTAATGGGCCATCACGATCCGCTCGCCCCTGCGGAAGGTGGGAGCAGCGCTCACTTCTTCAGCCGAGGGCAATGGATAGGGCAAGACCGCGTCAGCTGCCTCGTCCTGCGCAAGAGCCGAAGGATTCGACAGGAACGGCGCAGTGATCACCACTGCGGCAGCCAGAATAAGAACAAACCTCTTTCGGAGAAAAGCGTATGACTTCTCGATTCTCATACTTGCTGGTTCCACTCCTCGCCTTGACTGCGAGGTCCCCCCCCCCACGGCAGACCTCAAAACGGGCAGCTCTCCTTGCCCAGTAGATAAGAAAAAAAAAGCACCCGGCGCAAGCCCGACGCCGAAATAGGGCTAGTGCAAAAAGAGCAGCACGCAAGCCCGACGCCGGATCTAGGGTGGCGCAAAAACAGCATCAGTGCAAGCCCGACGCCGGATTTGGGGTGGTGGTTCGAGAGATGGGGTGTGGCTTCGATCAGCAGGAGGCTCCGGATCGAACCGGGCTTCGCTGCACGTTCCGTGTCAGGAACCGCGCCGCCACTTGATGTTGCAGCCGAGGCTCGCTTTCTGCACCTCGGGGACAGGCTCGTCTGCCAGCACGGCATCCAGGGCTGCACGCAGCGACTCCCCAGTGGGAGGGATGCCGTTTCCCGGGCGGCTGTCATCCAGCTGGCCGCGGTAGACAAGCTCGAACCTGGCGTTGAAGAGAAAGAAATCAGGAGTGCAGGCAGCGCCGTAGGATCGAGCCACTTCCTGGGTTTCGTCGTAGCAGTACGGAAAGGTGAAATCGAGCTTCCCGGCCATTCTCGCCAGTTCTTCGGGAGCATCATCGGGGTACTCCTCGGCATCGTTGCTGCTGATCGCCACGATTCCCATGTCCCTGTCCGTGTAATCCCGGCCGAGCAGGGCGAGCTCCTCGCGGACATGGACAACGTAGGGGCAGTGGTTGCAGATGAACATGACGAGCAGCCCCTTCTTCCCCTCGAAATCTTCGAGACGAACAGTGCTGCCGGATACGGTGTCGACAAGGCCGATCTCCGCTGCCGGAGACCCCAAAGGCATCATGGTGGAAACTGTCTTGACCATCACGATCTCCAATTTTCCCGATATGGATATTGAAAGCCCGCCCCCCTCGCCGCTCTCGTGGCGGAATCGATCAACAGATCTTTCGGAAACCTAATAGACCATCCAGGGCTCCTGTCAACCGGCTGGGAGGCCATTGAATAATCATGCTAGAATGACTTTTTGAATAGCCTGCCAGGGTGCAGGGCAGTTGTCCATGAC
>CAYZWU010000055.1:8388-35147 GCA_964482235.1 uncultured Phycisphaerales bacterium | reverse complement strand
CCATGATGGCGATGAGGGCGTTCTGGCGGAGGAAGGTCGACTTCCCTGCCATGTTCGGTCCCGTGAGGATGATGAGCCGCGCCTCGTCGGAGAAGTCGAGGTCGTTCGGCACGAAGGTCCCGCTCTCCATCGCGGCCTCGAGGATCGGGTGTCGACCCTCCCTGATGCGGATCCGAGTCGACTCCGAGATCTCGGGGCGAACGTAGCCTCGCTTCGCCGCCTTGTCGGCCAGTGATAGCAGCACGTCGATCACGGCTATTGCCTCGGCCGTGCTCTGCAGGATCCTGGCCTTCTCGCAAACCTTCTCGCGAATGTCCTGGAAGAGGCGGTACTCGAGGTCCCGGATCTTCTCCTCGCTGGTCAGGACCTTGATCTCGTACTCCTTCAGCTCCGGGGTGATGTATCGCTCCGCGTTCTTCAAAGTCTGCTTGCGGATGTAGTCGGGCGGGATCATGTCCTTGTTGGCGTGCGTGACCTCGATGTAGTAGCCGAAGACCCTGTTGAAGCTGACCTTCAGTTTCTGGATGCCCGTCCGCGCGATCTCGCGCTCCTGGAACTGCCTGATGTAGCCGTTCCCCTCGCTCCGGATCGAGCGCAGGTCGTCGAGCTCCCCGTTGTAGCCGTCGCGGATCAAGCCGCCCTCCTTGAGGGTGGCCGGGGGCCTGTCGGCGATCGCCCTGCCGAGGAGCGCGCCCGTTTCCTCGAGGGAGTCGAGCCGGGAGCGTGTCTCGAAGAGGATTCCCGAATGGGCGCTCTCCAGGAGATCCATCAGAAGGGGAAGCGCCTCGATCGACTGCCGCAGGTTGACCAGGTCGCGGGCGCTGGCGCGGTTGGCCAGGACCTTGGTGGTGATTCTCTGGATGTCGAAGATCCGCGAGAGGGCCTCGGCCAGGTCGCCGCGGAGCGACGGGTTCTCCATCAGCTCGGCCACGCCGCCCTGGCGCGACCGGATCGTTTCGATCGACGTGGAGGGGAGGAGGATCCAGTCGCGCAAAAGGCGGCTTCCCATGGGGGTCCTGGTCCCGTCGAGGCTGGCGAGCAGCGTGTTGTCCCTGCCGCCGTCGCGCTGGTTCGCCACGAGCTCGAGGGCCGAGCGCGAGGCGCGGTTGAGGATCATGTGATCGTCCCGGAGGAAAGGAGTGATCTTTCCCACCTGGAGGGGCTTGTCCATCTGCGTCTCGCCGGCGTAGAGCAGGGCGGCTCCCGCGGCCGAGACGCCGACGCTTTCGTCGTCCACGCCGAATCCCCTCAGCGTGGACACGGCGAACTGCTCCTTCAGCGTGTCGAGGGCGTGGGCCGGGTCGAAGTGCCAGTCGGAAACCGGGGTGAGGGGCGACTCGGTCGCCGATCTCAGCCTGATCATGAACTCCGACGCCGGGTCGGCCAGGGCTTCGGGGAAGATGATCTCCGCCGGCTCGATCCGTCCGATCTCGTCGGCCAGGCCGGCCGGCGCGATGTCAGTGACCATGAAGGCGCCGGTGCTCATGTCTATCCAGGCGAGCCCCGTCCGCCGCCCGGCCGGAAAAACGGACAGGAGATAGCTGGAGCGCGTCCTGTCGAGGAGCTCCTCCTCGGTGATCGTCCCGGCGGTGACGATCCGAGTCACGGCCCGGTCCACCAGGCCCTTCGCCTGCTTGGGATCCTCGATCTGGTCGCAGATCGCCACCTTGTATCCCGCGCGGATCAGCTTGAAGAGGTACTGCTCGTACGCCTTGACAGGCACACCGGCCATCGGCACCCCGGCGTCGCCCTTGGAGCGCGAGGTCAGGGCGATCCCCAGAACCTTGGACGCCACCTTGGCGTCCTCGTAGAACATCTCGTAGAAATCCCCCATGCGGAAGAAGAGCAGGGCGTCGGGATTGGCCCGCTTGGCCCTGTTGAACTGCTTCATCATGGGAGTGAGGGACTCCGCCTTCGCCTTGACGCTGGTCATTGCTTCCTGGTTTCCGGATGAATCACGGGTGGTCACGGTGTCGTCCTCGGCAGCCGCGGGCCGCCGGACGTCTTGATCCGCCGCATCCCTGATTTTGCAGAATGGGCGCGGGAATTCAAGGCGGGGCCGGGGGGAGTTGATACTGGAAATCAAAACGGGCATCAGATAAGTTTGATCTGTCGTATCAGAGCGCTCAATGTGCAGAAGACAGGGAGGTAAAGATGAGATCAACAGGATTATTGAAGGATTCTGTCCTGGTCGTTTCAGTTATTTTCATCCTGGCGCTACTTACAACGATGTGCGGCCGATCTGAGAGTGATCCAGAAGACAGGACCTCGCAGGAAGAGCCCGGGACCCATGATGTCAGCGACGACGATTCCGGTGGCACACCAGAGGACGACGGGATGTCTTCTCCCCAGGGGGAATCGCCGTTGTCATCCCCGGCCAAACGATCCGGTGACGTTGTGGCGGTCTTTACCTTGCCCGATGGGACCCAATCGGAAATCAGCAAATCCCGGTTCGAGGAAGCCACGCGCTTCCTCAGGCTGTTGAAAAGGGACGAGTTTTCCGTTGACGAGGTATTCAGCCACATCGTCCTGTATGAAGAGGCGTTGCAGGCGAAAATGGCCGTCACTGATGAGGATTTCCGGAACGCCATCAAGGATTGGATGGGGACCGACATCACTCATGAGCAGACCGAGAAGATCTGGCGGGTGCTCGGTTTCCGCGACATGGCCGAATTCGAGGACGCCTACAAGGAGCTCCTTCTCGTTCAAGCCATGAAGAATGTTCAAACCAGTGTGGATGATGATGATCTCACCGAGGATATCTTCGAAGAATTCAGGGTGGAGAATCAGCAGATCAAGCTGGAATACGCGGTCTTCAAGGCGGACATTCAAGAGGAAGAAGCCGAACCGGTCAGGGACATCGAAATCGCCCGTCGCAAGGCTGACGCCTGCCGGCAGTGCCTTTTGGAACGGACGATGGAGCTCGAGGATGTACGGACCGAAATCGATGCCATTCGGGCCGAGGCGGAGAAGGAGGCGGAGGAGAAGATCGCGGCTCTTCATGGTGATCGAATCGTGGAGGATGCCGAGAAGATCAGGTCGGAATCGAAGAACGCTGCTGGCTGGAAAGTCAGGCGCTTGCTCGACAGGAACATGGGTCGTGTTTTCCAAGAAGCCTGCGCTGAATGCAGTGCCGAGGTCGTTGAACTGGATTTTTTTTCCAGAGCTCTGTCAAGGAATGTGAATGCCCTCAAGATGGAGAAGGGTGCAGCGAGAGTTCTCATACCCTCTCCATTTATTGCACGAATGATGAAGGGGGAGGTTGCCGCTCCTTTCGAAGACACTGTGAATCAAGCAGTCTATCTCGTCCATGTCGTGGACAAGAGATTTCCTTCTCGCGACGAGATGACCCGGGAGGATGCCGAACGATACAGGATCAAGCTGATGCAGAGGCGGCAGGCGGAGAGATACCTCGAATCGATAAGAGATAACTGGTTCTCCATGGAGGACCTCATGGAAAGATACAAACTGACCTTGATCTCCGCCCCGGAGGACGGGGAAGATCCGTCGAGCCCGGAAGGCTCCGATTCCGAGCATGAGGGCTGATCCTGTCGTTCAGTTCGCGCCGAGGCGCGAGCGAAGGAGCTTGATCGACCGCTCCGGATTCATGAGAAGGAAGGAGTGCGATCCCACCGTCTTCCTGTCTGCACCCTTCTTGATCAGGTCGATCACCTCGGGCGGCTTCAGACCCGGGTCGAGAGCCAGGAGCTTGGCGGCCAGGTTCGCCGCGTTCGGAGACGCCATCGACGTGCCGGACATCTTCATCCGCTGCCCGCCGGGAATGAAGCTCTCCACCTCGAAGCCGTTGGCATAGACCTTTACGGTGCTGCCGAAGCTGGTGAAGGAGGTGGGATCGCCGGCCTGGTCCACGGCACCCACGACGAGGAGGTTCGGCAGGTCGAAGGACGAGGGGATGTAGTCGTCGAATCCCACGTCGTTGTCCGAGTTGCCGGCCGCGGCCACGAAGAGGATGTCGGGCGCATTGGCGATGGCGTCGTGGAGCCCGTCCTTCTGAAACGCGAAGACGCGGCGGGCGATCTCGCGCCTCTCGTCGGCGTCCTTGCCGATCCCGTTGCTCTCGAGGGACGATTCGGCGTCATCCAGGGCTTCGCCCCAGCTCATGTTCACAACGCGGACGCCGGCAGCCTTGAAGTAGCCCACCGTGTCGCGGCACTTCTTTCCGTCGCGCTCGCCCCATTCCACGGTCCGCGCCACGGGCACGGTGCGGTGGTCGTAGCTGAGACGGGCGATGAGCAGCCTGATGAAGGGATTGCCCTCTGCCATGATGCCGGCCACGTGCGTGCCATGGCTGTAGCTGGCGGCCAGGCCGACATCCTCGATGAAACCCTTCACGTCCTCGGGCTTCACGCTGGAGATGTGCTGCTTGAAGGCCGTTGCCTCAGGGCTGTCCACGGCTGCCTGCAGATCGGTCACACCCTTGATGTGCTGCATGATCGAGTCGATGCGTCCCGCCGCGTCGCCGAGGGGATAGAGAAGCCCCTTGGTCCGCCCGGCGTTGATGTCAAAGGCGATGCCGTGCACGTCGTCCACGTAGCCGTTGCCGTCAGTGTCCTTGCCGTCGAGCTTTTCGGCTGGATTCGTGAAGAGGATCTTCTCGAAGATGGCGGGATCGGTGCCCGAATCCCAGACGGCGGCGAGAACGGGGGAAAGGCCGGCATCGGCGGGCAGCGTGACGGAGCGCGCCGCCCAGATGTCCGGCTTGACGGTCCTGTTGGCGTCGATGGTCTTCTGGAGGACGGCGATCACCTCGTTCTTCAGAGGTAGGTTCTGGGTCATCATGATATGCAGGCGGATCAGGGTGGCGGCCTGATCCAGGTTGAGCTCGCCGGTGGCGGCCACCACGGGATCGAGCTGAGCCTGGACAAGGCCCATCACCAGGTTCCGGGAGAACATCTCCATACGCCCCTTGGTGTCCTGGATGTCGTCCTGAACAACCTTCCACGGCAGGTCGGCAACCCGTTCGGCCAGGTGGTTCCGGTAGGCCGGTCCGAGCTGATCCGGCCCGGCGTCCTTGCCGACTTCGCGGCGGGCCGCGATGAGAGCCCGGGTGGAGAGGCTGCTCATCAGCCGGGCTGACTCCTTTTCCTCTAGATCGCGGATCTTGTCGAGGAAGGGAAGGGCCAGGTCGTCCTCCTTCGCGAGAAGGTGCGTGTTGGCCAGGGTGCCGTAGTATCTCTTGAGCGTCGTTGCGTCGGTGATCTCGTAGGCACACAGGTCGCCTTCCACGTCCTTTCTGAGTTTTCCGGCCAGCTCGTTCAGGTCGTTTTCCAAAACCACGAGCTCCGAGGCCTTTTTCGTCACGGGATAGACGTGCCTCGGGAGATCGTCGAGCTTCGTGATCTTGATCTTCTCCGTTTTTTCTTCGCTGCAACATGAGCAGCACTTTTCCTCATCCGTGCCGGCGCAGCCCGTCAGGTAGGCGGCCAGCAGGACAGCGAGGAGCGACATCAGCATTGACTGAATCCGCTTAAACATCGTGATCTCCCTCTTTCTTGATTTCGGGTGCTTGCTGGACAGAATCCGGTTTGTCAGTACTCCAGGGGTGCTCCAGGCAGGGTGCCCGTGTTTTTCCGGGGGCCAGGGTAAGGGACCGGCGGCGGTTGTTCAAGAGGTGCTTGTTGATCCCATCAACGAGCTGGGTCAATAATACATGGTGTTACTGCAAGGAAGTGTCCGGACACAGGGCTGATGCGCCCCGTTCGTTATCTGGAAACCACTGGAGAAAGCTCGTGTGCAAAAGAGATGGACGGCTGTTTTTTTCTGCTGGTATGCTGGGCATCCTCCTCGCAGCTGGAAGCTGGGTATCTTGTCGCTCGACTGGCGAGATGATCCGGGGTTCCATGCCGGGAGGGGACCGGAACGATCGGCCGATGACCGTTGTTGCCGGTGACGGCCCCGCGGGGTTTGTCGACGGCGATTCGCCGCGATTCAACAAGCCGATCCGGTTTGCCCCCTTCGGTCCGGATGCCGTCCTGGTTGCCGACATCAACAACCATGCGATACGAATCGTCTTTCTTGACGGCAGGGTCGAGACCCTCGCGGGTGGTCCAGAAAGGCAAGGGCATGAGGATGGACCGGTGGATCAGGCAAGATTCGATTCCCCTCATGGCGTGGCGGTTCGCGATGACGGGGCCATCGCCGTTGCGGAAGCGGCGAACCACACTGTGCGGCTTCTCGTTCCTGCGGAACGAAAAGACGAAAACAGCTCGCCGGGATATGTCGTGTCCACGCTGGCAGGGAGGGCGGGCCAGAACGGCTTCAAGGATGGACCTGCCGGCGAGGCGCTGTTCAACTCTCCCCACGCGGTGGCATGGGAAGCCGGCGGAGCGCTCCTCGTCGCCGATATCGGAAACGCCCGCCTTCGAAGAGTAAAGGACGGGGTGGTCACCACCGTGGCGGGAACGGGCACACACGGCCATGACGACGGCACGCTCGAAGTGGGCACGCTGAAATATCCGATGGACTTGAGCATCGCTTCCGACGGCACCGTCCTGATCGCCGATGCCGGTACGGGCCGGATCCGAAGCTACAGGCCAGGCAAAGGACTTTTTTCACCATGGCCGGACATCAAGATCGGCATGCCCCACGGCGTGGCAGCCGCCCCTGACGGCGGCGTGATCGTCGCCGAGATGTACACGCATCGTATCATCATGTTGACACGCGAGCAGGAGCTCATCCCGCTTTGCGGTACGGGAGAGGCGGGGTCAGGACCAGAGCAGCTTTCAAAGCCTGCTGCCGTGCTCCTCCATTCCGGCCATCTGTGGATTGCCGATCTGATGAACCACCGCGTTCTCACTACGCCATGGCCGTCCGCTGCAGACGAAGAGGCTGATTGACAAGGCAGGTGATATCGTGAAACAAGACCAGCAAAGCCGGCGCGAATTTCTCAAGACGACAGCCTCTTTCGGTGTCATGGCAGCGCTGCCCGGCGGCATGGCCATGCCTGAAGAGAAGCCAACATCCAGACCTAACATCCTGCTCTGCCTGGCCGACGACTGGGGCTGGCCCCATGCGGGAGCCTACGGCGACATGATCGTCAAGACTCCGGTATTCGACCGCCTTGCCGGGGAAGGTGTCCTGTTCGAGAACGCGTTCGTTTCCAGCCCCTCGTGCACTCCCTGCCGCAACGCGCTCCTGACGGGACAGCAGTTCTACCGACTCGAGGCGGGTGCCAACCTCTGGAGCACGCTGGATGTCCGGTATCCGAACTTCATGTTCCTCCTGAGAGAAGCGGGTTATGAAATCGGCCACTGGCGCAAGGCGTGGGGGCCGGGCAACTTCAAGAAGGGGGGGTACACCGAGCACCCCTGCGGACCGGGAAGCACGTTCACCGGGTTTTTCGAGAGCCGCGACAGGAACAAGCCGTTCTGCTTCTGGTTCGGGACCAGCGATCCGCACCGCGGGTATGCCAAGGGAAGCGGCGGCAAGAACGGCATCGATGTCGACAAGGTTCGTCTGCCGGATTTCTACCCGGACGATGACGGCATCCGCAGCGATATCGCCGACTACTACTTCGAGGTGCAACGATGGGACCGCGATGTCGGCAATGCAATCAAGCTGCTCGAGGAGAAGAACGAGCTCGACAACACGATAATCGTGATGTCCGGCGATCACGGGATGCCCTTTCCCCGCTGCAAGGGCAATCTCTACGACTGGGGTGCACACGTACCGCTGGCGATTCGCTGGGGCAGCAGGGCGAAGCCCGCCCGCAGGGTGAGCGATTTCGTTTCCTTCACCGACCTGGCGCCGACGTTTCTCGATGCAGCCGGCCTCGACGTACCGGGAAAGATGACCGGGAGATCGCTGCTCCCCGTACTCGAGAGCGAGACCCAAGGCCGCGTGGACGAAAGTCGCGGCTTCGTGGTCTTCGGCCGCGAACGCCATGTTCCCGCGCAGAAGAAACCGTCGATGCAGGGCTATCCCGCTCGTGCCATTCGCACCGACAAGTGGCTGCTCATCCTGAACCTCGAACCCGATCGCTGGCCGGCAGGCGTGGCCGAGGATGCGAACCATCGGATCGGAAAGTACGCCGATTGCGATGACGGACCGACCAAGTTCATCATCATGAAAATGCGCGATGATCCCAAGAACAGGCGATACCATGATCTCTGCTTCGCCAGACGCGGAGCTGTCGAGCTCTATGACTGCGAGAACGATCCCGACCAGGTGGAGAACCTGGCCGGCGATCCGAGGCACGCCGGGATCACCGAGAAACTGCGCACGCAGCTGATCGACTACCTGAAGGCAACGGAGGATCCCCGTTTCACCGACAGGCCGGTCAGGTTCGAGGAATATCCCTACAGATAATCGAGAAAAACGCAAATCGCGTCGAAAGAAAGTCGAAAAGAACCTTCGGCATGTCATCTGAGTGCATAACCGGAGGTTGAGTGATGAAGATAAAGCTGTCCGTGCTGCTGTTCTCTCTGCTTGTTTGTCTGTTCGCGGCTTCGTTGACTGCAGAGACTCCATCGAAACGATCGGGCCTTGTTTACGTGGATACCCACAATCACCTGGTGGGGCCGCGGAAGCAGGGAAAGGTCAACCTGGATAAATCGGCCAGGCACGCTCTCAAGTCCATGGATGCCGCCGGCGTGAAGCTCAATCTCCTGATGCCCATGCCTCAGGCCGTGAACCAGAAACTGCGGCTTTACTTCGAGGACCTCTTGCCCATCGTGCAGAAGTATCCCGATCGCTTCGCCGCTCTGGGAGGAGGCGGCACTCTGAACGTGATGATCCAGCAGGCGATCAGGGACGGACGGGTCACGAAGGCCATGGAAAAGGAGTTCGATGCCAGGGCCCTGGAGCTTGTCCGGAAGGGGGCGGTCGGCTTCGGTGAAATGACGGCCGAACATTTCTCCATGGGCGGGGATCATCCCTATGAAACGGCGCCTCCCGATCATCCGCTCTTTCTGAGGCTGGCCGATCTGGCTGCCAGACACGGCCTGCCCATCGATATCCACATGGAGGCGATCCCTGAAGAGATGCCGATGCCTTCACGCTTTCGGTCGCCGGACAGCCCAAAGACGCTGAAGCCGAACATTGCCGCTTTCAGCCGGCTCCTTTCCCACAACCGCAAGGCGAAGATCATCTGGGTGCATCTGGGGTGGGACAATACCGGGAGACGGACGCTCGCCCTGACGCGCAAGCTCCTTGCCGAGAATGCGAACCTCTACATGAGCCTCCGGATTGCCAGCGGAAAGATGGAAAGAAACGTTTCAACGCCCACCTTTCCCCTGGACAGGAACGGCAGGCTGAAGAAGGAATGGCTGGCTCTGTTCCAGGAATTTCCGGACCGCTTTCTCATCGGAAGCGATGAGATCGTCAAGGCATCCAACAGCCACCCCAGCGCCGGCAGCATCCGCTCGACGGTCGGCCTGCTCGATCAGCTGCCGGGAGAGCTGAAAGCCCGGATAGGCCATGAAAACGCCTACCGTGTGTACAGGTTCAAAAAATGATATAACCGATCATCCCAATTGTCATTCGGATTGAACTGGCGGAGATGGACTGCCGGCGTGCAGTCATCAACGCCAACGGCCGCGCCTGGCCGGTTGGATGATTCAGGACGGCAACGAATGAAAGTATTCCTCGATGATGAAAGACCGGCGCCTGAAGGCTGGCGCAGGGTGCACTGGCCGGAGGAGGCGATCGAGCTTCTGGAGTCCGGCGAGGTGGAGCTTATCAGTCTCGATCATGATCTGGGTGATGACGATCACGGGACGGGGTACGATGTCATTCTCTGGATCGAGGAAGCGGTTGCCACGCGGGGATTTCGCCCCCCGCGGATAAAGGTGCATTCTGCCAACAGCTCGGCTCGAGTGAAGATGGAGGCTGGAATCAGGCAGATAGAGCGGCTCGCTGCCGGAAACGACGGAGGGCGATGACCGGCCTTTGCAGCCGCCGACCTCGTTGCTCGCTGAGCTGCCTGGACACCTGGTCGTTCTGATGACCGGAAAACAAAACGGACAGGAGAAGCCTGTGGACATCCTCAACCTCTCGGCCGAACCTCTGGGGAAGCTCCACGCGTGGCTCCCGCACGATCTTCGCGCCGAGAAGGTCGTGTTTCTTCCCGACGCCTGCCCGGGAAAGTCTCCTCTTCCAACGGGAACAGCCGTCCTGACCCATCAGGAGGAGTGGCGCCGTTTTGCGGTGAGCGACTGCGGCTGCGGCATGCGGCTGGTGCGCAGCTCGTTGAAACCCGACGACCTGTCGATCGAGGCCTGGGACGCCGTCGCCGAAAACCTCGTCGCCAACAGGGGCGGCCTGGGCGATCTGGGAGGCGGCAACCACTTTCTCGATGCTCTCGTGCCCTACGCCGACAACCGGCTTCATTTCCTCATCCACACCGGCTCGCGGGCCGAGTCGGGGCTCGTCGATGAATTCGTCGACGAGCCCGATGCCTTCGACCGGGAGTTCGAGCGCGTTGTCGCGTGGGCCGCAGAGAACCGGGCGAAGGTCCAGGAGTCCGTCGAGGAAGTTTTCGGCTCCGTGGAGCTCGTACTCGACCTTCCTCACAATACCTGCGAGACAATGCCTGATGGCGGTGCGCTGATCCGCAAGGGAGCGGTACGCGTGGAGCCCGGGGGGCTGAACATCATCCCCTCGCACATGGTCGGCGATGTCTCCCTGGTCCGCGGGACAGCCGGCGTGAAGGACGCGCTTTGCTCCCTGAGCCACGGCACCGGACGCGCGATGTCCCGGTCGGACTGCAAGCCGCTTGCCGAGTCGTTCGATTTTGGCGTGATGCGGGAGAAGATCATGATTCCCGCCAGGATCCAGGACGCTTCGCTCCGCACCGACGGACCCTTCGCCTACAGGGACCTCGATGACTGCCTGGCACTGCTGGCCGGATACGTCGAGGAGGTCGAGAGATTCTCCGTTGTCGCCTACATGGGGCACCTGTAAGGTGGCCTCATCGAGAGGGATTCGGGTGGATGCTCGTATCCGTCCGACCGGGTGAGTTCGACGATCCGAATCATGCCTGGAGAGTTCAGGATGGCGGCTTCTTCAATTTCCGGATCGAAGGCCTTTCAGTCGGAGAAATGGGATCCCTACATCGTCGAGAGAGAGGGCCATTGCATCTGGTTCGGATTCACGTGGCAGAGAGAGGGAGGCATCATCATCTCCTTCTTCGCCCTGGCCTTCGTCGGGATCGGCGCAGGCATCTTTCTCGAGGGAGAGGGATTGAAGGCAAACCTGAAGGATGCGACCTGCTGCGTCATGGGCGCCGCTGCCTTCCTGGTGGCGCTGCTGATCGCCTGGGCGGGAATCTACCTCATGAAAAGCACGAACCGCATCGCGAAGCTGGACCTGGAAAACGCTCTCTTCTCCGCAGCCGATCCCAGGACCGGCGAGGCGGGCAGGGCCATTCCCTGCCGCGATCTCTACATCCATCTTACCGAGCGCCCTCCCCTCGAATCTGACACGGAATTCCAGGGAGAGATCAGGATCATGGGGCCCGAAAAGCCCGATGAAACGAATGCACCCCCGGAAGTCGACAAAACGATCCTCCACGGTCTTGCCTACGAAGCATTCTTCGAAGCGGCCCGTGAACTGGAGAGAGCGGCAACCTGGAAGGGGCTGATCGGCAGCGAGACCTGGATCAACATGCACCGGTACCATTCTCGAAAAGGGAGTAGCAGTGATTTCTAGGTGGTCCTTTCAAGCGAGATCAAGGTGAATCGACGCGACAGACTCATGGCCACCCTGCGCGGTGAGCCCGTTGACCGCCCTCCCGTCTCGTTCTACGAGATCAACGGCCTGGATGAAGATCCAGGGGACGGCGATCCCTTCAATATCTATTCACACCCTTCCTGGCTTCCGCTCATCGAGCTGGCGCGGGAGAAGACGGACCGCATCGTGATGCGAGGGGTTGCCTACGCCTCCATCACCCCCGATCCGATCGAGGAGATATCGGATAGCGAGTCCTTTGTGCGCAACGGGAGCCGGTTCACCATCAGGCGTGTCCGCGCCGGTGGACGAACCTTGACGACGCGCACGCGCCGCGATCCCGACATCAACACGATCTGGACCGAAGAGCACCTTCTCAAGGACGTCGACGATCTGCGCGCCTTCCTCGATGTCCCTTTGCCGACCCCTTCGGGCAAGGTCGAAACGGATCCGGTCCTGCAGGCCGAATCGGCGCTGGGAGACACGGGAATCGTGATGGTCGACACACCCGACCCGCTCTGCCTGGCTGCGTCGCTCTTCAGCATGGAGGATTACATGGTGATCGCCATGATGGAGCAGCGGCTGTTTCACCGGCTGCTCGAGCGCTTCGCCTCGACGTTGCGGCCGCGAACGGAAGCGGCGGCCAAGGCTCTCCCCGGGCGGCTGTGGCGCATCTACGGCCCGGAGTACGCATCGCCGCCGTTTCTGCCGCCCCGCCTCTTTCGCGAGTACGTCTGCCGCTACGCGACTCCGATGATCGAGTCCATTCACCGGCACGGGGGATACGCCCGGATCCATTCCCACGGAAACCTGAAGGCGATCCTCGACGACATCGTTGCGATGGGGGCCGATGCCCTCGATCCTATCGAACCGCCTCCGCAGGGCGACGTGGAGCTGGCCGACGTCCGGGAGCGGTACGGCAGCGAGATGGTCCTCTTCGGGAACCTCGAGATCTCCGACATCGAGAACCTGCCGACAGAGCAGTTCGCCGGGAAGGTTAAGCGCGCCCTCGCCGAGGGGACATCAGGCCCCGGGAGGGGATTCGTGCTCATGCCCTCGGCCTGCCCCTGCGGGAGAGAGCTCACGCCGCTGGCCCTGACCAACTACCGTACGATCGTGGAGATCATGGAACAGGAGCATTCATGATGCATCTCGATGATTCATGGCCGATCTGTCCGCTCGCCGCGGTGGGGGAGGACGGCGGAGGAGTTTTCGTCCTGATCGTCTACTTCATCTGGCGGATGGAGAAGAAGCGGACCGAACGGTTCCAGCTGATCGCCCGGGAGATCGGCCTGCCCTTCTTCCCCAAGGGCGACGCCGCACTGCTTGAAAGCCTCCGCCACTTTCACCTCTTCTCGCAGGGGCGCTCCAGGAAGATCACAAACATGCTGCACGGCGAGTCGAACGACGTGGAACTGGCCGTCCTCGACTATCGCTACACCGTCGGCAGCGGCAAGAACTCTCACACCTACAGGCAAAGCGTTGTCTACTTTCGCACCCCGGTCCCCACCCTGCCGAAGTTCGCCGTGCGCCCCGAGGGCTTTTTTCACAAGATCGGCGGCGCCTTCGGCTATCAGGACATCGATTTCGAATCCCACCCGGAATTCTCCAGGTCGTACCTGCTGCGCGGCGCGGACGAGGAGGCCATCCGCGAGCTCTTCGATGAGAAACGGATATCCTTCTTCGAGTCGCAGAAGAAGATCTGCGTCGAAGGAGGCGGCGATCAGCTGATCTTCTATCGCCAGAGGAATCGAATCGATCCGGAAAAAGTCGAGGAACTCATGCAGGAGGGTTTCCAGGTTCTTGGTCTGTTCCGGCCTTGAAGCTCGAGATCCTCTGCGTATCGAGAACGGAGATAACAATGAAGGAGATCGAAAAGATCAGGAACGCCAGGCGGATTTCCAACTGGGTTCCGTGGCTGCATCTGGCTGCCGCAGCGATCTGGTTCATCGTGCTGATCATCAACGTCAGCGCCGGGAACGCGGGGACAGCGGCGACAAACGCCGCCTGCGTGGGTATATTCATGGTCGCGTTCCACGCAACGGCCCGCCGCAACCTGGACAGGGAGTTTGCCAGGGAGATCTGCAGGCTGAGGGAAGAGCTCGACGGAAAGAACGATGCGTCCCGGCAGGCTCCATGTACACTGCTGCAGGTTGGAAGCGGAAAGGCGTGATCAAGAGGATCCGCCGGGAGCTCAAGACCGGCTTCCCTGCCAGGAAAGCGCCCACCTTTCCGGGCATCGCCGAGGACTCCTTCGTGGCATACGCGTACATCGAGGCAAACGTCGAGTTCGCGATTCCCTACTTTCGAAGCCGCAAACCGTTCGAGTTCACCGATTCGCGCGGCCGCAGGACCGGCATCGCGTCCTTCGGCATCCGTGCCGAGGACGACTATGCCTACGACAAGCTCCGCAGGCAGGCGCTCATCCTCTTCCGGAAGGGCCAGCCCGGTGATCAGGACCTGGAGTTCGCCGTGGATTTCTGCACCCGTTCGTCGCCCGCATCAAGCGGGAACCGACCCTGGCGGCGGCGCTCGAGAGGCTCGCGAAGGAGGAGAAGGCCGTGCGTCAGCTCGAGAAGAAGGATCCGGACTATGCAAAGTACCTCGCGAAGATCGGCCCCAACGATGTTCTGCTCGTCCCGGATCTCTTCTGGCAGATCAGCCACCGGTTCACCGAGCTGGAAGGGCGATCGTTATTAAATCCGAGCCTGGAGGGACAGCGTCTGGACGTGGCCCGGCAGGATATCCTGTTCCGGCTCGACCGAAGCGGCGCCGAGCTCAAGTCGGAATCCAAGCTGTACTGCCTGCCGGTTCCCACTCACTTCGTGCTGGATCGGCCGTTCCTGATCTGCATGCGTAAGCGAGGCGAGGCAATGCCCTACTTCGCCATGTGGGTGGACAACGCGGAGCTGCTGATCCCCTGGCCAGGCAAGAAAAGGTAATCCGGCAAATCGGAAAAACGCTGCTGTCTTCCAATCAGATGGTGCGTATAAGGGCCTTTCCTTAATCTATTTAGCAAAATCACTTATAATAATATCAACCATTACCGATATATAAGAGTATCAGCCCCCCTCTGATGGGGTCGTTATCACGAATCGGAATGGAGTCGTCCCGACATGAATATTCGCAACTTTCTCCTTTGCCTCGTACGGATCGTGAAACGATTCGAGAGGATTACGCGAGGCACGAAGGGATCCATCCTGGCGCCCTGCCTCTTCATCTTCAGCCTGATGGCCCTTCTTGCGCTGGGCACTCTCTACGCCGGAGGGCTCGGGAACAATTCGGCCGCGGCGCTCGCCGAGGGCACCCAGGTGCACCTTGCGGCCAAGTCGGGGATACGGATCGCGTACCAGGCACTCACTGCCGACCAGAGCTACTCGGGCGAGAACTGCACTCCCCTGGAGAATTCCAGCTGTTCCGTGGATATCACGGTTACCGACCTGGGGGAGTCTGAATACGAGGTCTATTCTCATGCCACACAGGGCGATGCCGATTGCCTGATCCGAACGAAAGCCTGCCTGAGGCCCTTTGGCCTCTACCCGCTGACCGTGGGGAGAAACGTCAATCTCAAGGGCAATTCCAGGATCCTCGGCGACTGTTATCTCGAGGGGTACCTCTGGGGAAAGGACGAGTCGGAGATCACGGGCAACGTCTACCTGACCGGCGAGAGAGATATCACGTACAACGCCGACGGCGATCCTGTCACGATCGGAGGCTACCCGGCCCCGAAGATCGGGGGGGGTGGTTATCTGCAACGCCCCGCCCTCCGACATCCCTGAAGTGGACCTCGAGGCCCTCCGGGCGATGGCTGACGCTGCGGGACAGGTCTACACCGGGACGAAACACTTCAAAGACAGGCACTTCGACGGCGTCGTCTTCATCGAAGGTTCGGGATCGAAGGTCTATTTCATGGACGTGACGATCAACGGAATCCTGGCCTGCGACGGTGCCGTCAAATTGGCCGTCGACAACCTCGGTTTCTTCAAGATCCACAGCGATGAGAACGTCTGCGAGAAGGTGGCGATCCTTGCCCCTGATTCCAATCTCTTCGTCAGTCCCAGTGCCATGATCGATGTCTACGGCATGACCCTTCTCTCTCTGGCGGATTTCCAGGGCAGCGGTACATTCACCGGTCCCCTCGTGATCAAGCAGGATCTTTTGGCATTGCCTGATTCATTTCTCTACTGCCAGTTTCCGACCTACATGAAGGAATTTTTCAACACCTTGTCCATATGGAACGAGCTGAAGGTGGTCGAACTCGAATACCAGGAGTACTAGGATCCGGTCGGCGGCACGCCGATCCAGGTCGAATGAGAGGATATAAAATGAGCTTGAACAACAGAGACGGCGAGAGAGGCATGACCATCGTGGAGATCCTCCTGTCTGCCGGGATCGGCGCTTTCCTGCTGACATCCCTTGCCACGGCTACGGGTCTCTTCCTCGACACCTACGATGCGTCGCTCGACGAGCAGGAGCTGAGCCTGACGCAAGAGATGGCCATGAAGCGCATTCTGCGCACCATCACTTCCGCAGCCGACGTCGACGTGGCCTCGTCCACATCGATCAAATGCACCCTGCCGGACACAGTGACTGAGAGCTACACCTGGTCCGGTCTGAAGACCGATCCGCTCCTGTTCACCCGGAACGGGGGCGACGACACCCCGTTCCTCGACGGCGTCTCCGCGCTGTCGTTCGAACCCGTCATGTTCAATGCGCTCAGCGAATCGCTCGTCACGGAATCGCAGCAGATCATGGACTTCAGCACCTATACGGGAATGACCCAGAGCTGGGACGACCAGACGCTCGCCCCGGGATCCCAGCACGGCTTGACCTTCAGGTTCTTCTTCGTGAAGGAGGTGGAGCAGATCGTTCTCACCGACCTCAATGTGCGGATCGGGAAATTCGCGGGACAGACGTCGGACCTGAAGGTCACGCTCTATGAAGGCCAGGACGAGACGCGCCCCCGGATCTGGGGAGATCCGCTGGCGACCTGCCAGGTGTCCAACAGTGCGATCCCCGATGCCGTGGATAATGGCGGCCAGTGGGAGATCGGCTGGATGACCATCTCCCTGCCTTCGGACTTCGTCATCCAGCCGAACCGGTTCTACTGTTTCCTCTTCGAGCCGGTGAGTTCGGCCGATGCCGGAGTTTTGCGCGTGGCCAAGGTCGATGGTGGCACGGGACCGATCAACGACATGGCCTACATGGGCACCGTCGACGGCGGAGCGACCTGGGAGCCGCCGTTGAAGACCCAGGCCTATCGCGACAGGGACGTCCCCTTTCAGCTCTTCGGCGATATCACGACCATCGTCAGGGAAGTGACTCCCGTGGTCGGCGTGGTCAATGTGACGCTCAGCCTTTTCAACGGTGACGTCGAGGTCACGGGGAACGGCAGCGCCAGGGTGCGCGGCGGCGGTGAGCTGCACCTGCTGCCCTGATCCCCGGCTGAGTGGATAGCCTGTTCAACGATGCTCTGACCGATCTGTCCGATTTCCTTCCGAGCCGCGGGTACATTGTCTACAGGTCACCCTCCAAGAATGAGGATTCACCCTTTCAGGGTTGAACAATCATCACTTCGAGTATTCTCTCATCCCGACCGGGCAGGCTTCACGAACGAGAGCCTCGAGTCCGGAATCGATCTCGTCAGGAGAGTCCAAGCGGAACCGGTGCCCGAAGGAGTGCTGCCCGTACTCCTCCACACGGCGAAGTCTGGGATGGTCCGCCCGGCAAGGGAGCCAGAGGTTGAAGAGCAACCACTTCTTTCTGACAAAAGAACCGGCGAATCGCGTCTTGGCCTGAACAGCGATCCTCGTCTTCCGGGGGATGATCTCGACGGGGCCCTTTCCCGAGAGGACGCGAAGTGGTGATCATCGGCAAGGTGCCGGAACATCATGCAAGGGACGAATGCAAGGGATGAGCACTGCCGGACAAGCCGCCGCTGATCAGCTGTTCGACAGCAGCCGATCAAGGCAAGGTGAAAATCTGGCCGCCGCCGCGCACCCTGGCGCTGCCGTTCCCCGTGACTTCGATGTCTCCATCGTAGATGTAGATAGTGAGTGTCACATTGACGGAACCGACTTTCGGCGTCACTTCCCTGACGATGGTCGTGATATCGCCGAAGAGCTGAAAGGGGACGTCACGGTCGAGGTAGGCCTGCGTCTTCAGAGGAGGCTCCCAGGTGGCTCCGCCGTCGACCGTACCCATGTAGGCCATGTCGTTCGACGGGCCTGTCCCTCCGTCGATCTGAGCTACACGCAGGACGCCGGCGTCATACGACGTTCCGTCCGGTTCGAAGAGAAGGCAGTAGAACCGGTTCGGCTGGATGATGAAGTCCGAAGGCAGGGAGATGCTCATCCAGTCGATCTGCCACGCGCCTTCGAATTCCACGGCTTCGGGGATCTCGTAGTTGGGGACCTGAAGAGTTGTTATCGGATCCCCCCAGACGCGAGGTCGTGATTCGTCCTGGCCCTCGTAGAGGGATACCTTCATGTCGGCCGTCTGGCCCGCGAACTTGCCGATCCGCACGTAAAGGTTGGTGAGAACGATCTCTTCCACCTCCTCCTCGAAGAAGAACCTGAAGGTGAAACCGTGCTGGGACCCCGGAGCAAGTGTCTGGTCGTCCCAGGTCTGGCTCGATCCCGAATAGATGGTGAACTCCAGAATCTGCTGCGATTGCGTGGACAGCGTCTCGCTGATCACGTTGACCATGGAGGGGGTGAAGGTCAGGCCGGAGACATTTTCGAGAAAGGGGATCTCGTTGGCACCGTCCCTGGTGTAGAGGATCGGATCGCTCCTCGATCCGGCCCAGGTGAAGTGCTCGCTACCACCGTCCGGGAAGGAACAGAGGAGCGATGTGGACGTGCTCACGGCGACGTCGTCAGCCGATTTGATCGAGCGCAGAATGCGCTTCATGGCTATCTGATGGGTCAGGCTCAGATCCTGCTCGTCGAGGGAAGCATCGTAGGAGTTCAGGAAGAGCCCGGTCGCCGTGGCCAGCGAGGTCAGCAGGAAGCCGCTGATGGCTGCTGCCACAGGATCGCAACGTTTTCGCAGATGTTGGGATCGCTGTGGATCTTGAAAAATCCGGAGTTGTCGATGGTTATATCGATAGTACCGTCGCAGACGAGGATGCCGTTGATGGTCACATCCCTGAAATAAGGCTTCGATCCCGAGCCCTCGATGTAGACGACGCCGTCGAAGTGCGTGTCTTCGATGTGGATCGTTCCCGTGAAGACCTGACCCGCCGAGGCGGCCAGGCTTCTCAGGTTGGCGAAGTTGACCTCCGGCATGTCCACCGATGGGACGTTACAGACCACTTCCCCCCCGATCAGCGGGGGAGGGTAGCCGTTGATCATGATCGGATCGCCGCCGAGGTTGTAGGAGATCTCCCTGTCCCCGGTCAGGTAGACATTGCCCGTGACCTCAGAGGTGTCCTTTCCCCAGAGGGTACCCTGTAGAAAACAGTCGCCGAGAATCTTGGACTTGCCCTTGAGTGTGATGTTGTTCCCCACCGTCAGGGGATAAAGGCCAAAGGGCTTCAGGCAGGCTTTCGTGCGGATCAGGCAGTTGGAGTTGCCTATCGTGGCGTGGGAGAGGACCTCGAATTCAGAGTCCGGAAAAGCCGTGACCGTGATCTCCACGCTGCAGTTCGATTCGGCCAGGGGCGTGCATGTCTCGCCCAGATACGTATCGTCGTCCATGAGCGCCTGGTAGGCGATCTTGAGCCCTGATTCTGCCGCGAGCTGTACCTGGGTGTTCTCAGCCAGAATCGCCGACGTCCTGGTTCCGATCCCTCCGGCGTAGAGAGTGCTCATCGCCAGGATGGACATCAAGCTGAGGAGAAACAGGCATGGAGCAAGAATGGAACCCTTCGTGCCTCCCGTGGTTTTCTTTCCAGGCTGCGATGACCGCCTCGAGTGCGTGAAGGTGATGCGAGCATTCATGTCAGATAAACTCCGTTCATTCTCATGCCCTTGTCACGATCCACTGGTAGTCGCGGACCTTTCTGCTTCCGTCGTAGATCTCGATCTCCACCCTCCTGACGGAGCTGCCCAGCGGATCGGTCAGCTCTTCGTAGGTCAACGGATCCACTCCGACGACGCTGAAGTTGATCGACCACTCGGGATAGGACTCCAGTGGAGATCCATCCGCCCCGATGGGAGGCGAGAGGACGAAGCCGTCCAGGTCGTCGATGTCGTTGAAAGTGTCGATGCCGGTCTCTCCCGATTCCGGCCCGAAAGAGGTGTCGCCCTCGTAGGGATCCTCGAAGGCCAGATCGCTGGTGTACTGCTGGATGTAATCGGCCAGCGTTCCGGAGACCACGATCCCCATCCCTTCGTGGATCGTCGTGTTGCTCGTGGTCAAGGCAAAGAGGGAGGCCGATATCCCGATGCCCACGATAACGGTGGCCACCATCACCTCCACGAGCGAGATGCCTTTCTGATTCCTGTCACGAGAACGCTTATCGATGGAGTTGGCGCAGGCAGGTGATTTCTTCGTCATAGATCTTCTGTCCCAACAAGAGGTCCAAAGCAGTGAACCGGTCAGGGGGCGTAATACTATATTTATATATCGGTTTTACTTGATAGCAACATAAGTGTATTTTATGAAATGAGTTTAGGTGTGGTCGCTCGATAGGTTCCTACTTGTCGAGCGGTGTACCGCCGAAAGTGATTTGCGTCAGGCCCGCTCGCAGCAGCTCGTCCACGACCTTGACGATATGACCGTACTGAACCCCCTTGTGCGGCCATATGGTGGCCTTGATATCCGGAACTTTTCTCCTGAGGTCGCTCACCGCCCGGAAGAAATCCGGGATCATGTCGGCGCCCCTGTAATTCTCCTGGCGCATCTCGATGTAGTATCCGGCCGCCGCTGCCTTGTCGCGGATGATGTTGACATCGATCTTCTTCGGCAGGTCCTCGAGCTCGACGATCTCGGGTTTTTCCACACCCTCGGCGTCGCCCGTCGCTTCCTCTTCCGAGTCCCTGGGAAGCTGGACGCTCAGCTTTCCTTCCTTTTCCCCCTCGTCGACGCTGATGGCCAGCTCGATCTTGTAGATCATGATCCCCAGCTCGCCGCTGATCTGCATCATCATCTGGACGCAGCTGAAGGGAGCGTTGACGTCGGCACGGATCAGAAGGGTGAGCTCCGTCGTCCCGTCCTTGTTTTTTTCCCTCTTCCTGGTCTCTGCAGTCAGATACTCCCGGATCTCGTCCTCCGCGGTGCCCACGTAGCCGAAGTTGCGGCCGTCCACGATGAATTCGCAGTCGCGGTTGAGGTTCACGATGATGCGATTGTCGAGAACGCCGGATTCAGGCAACTCGGTGCCCAGATCGGACCTGGGAATAGTCAGATCCTCCAGCTTCTCCTCGAGCAGATCATGACTGGACACGTTGCCGTCTGCATCGACGCTGGCTCCGTCGCTGCCGTCGCCTGTCTTGTCGTCGTTCCGATCCGAGATCGCGGCCTCAGCGGAGCCGTCTCCCTGGCTGTCGTCCTTTTCCGTGTCCGAGCAGCCGGATCCCGCCGCGGCAAGGGAAAAAAGAAGAATGAGGAGAAGGGAGGAAAAGCGATTCCTGTTCATCGAAGATCTCCTGTTCAGACAGTCAACGGCCCGAGACCTTGTACCGCTTGCGCAGGTCGTCGAGTTCGGCTTTCAGCTCCGCGACGAGCCCGGTATTTTCCGGATCGGCGTAGATGTTGTTCAGCTCGTGCGGATCCTTTTCCAGATCGAAGAGCTCCCAGTCGTCAATGTCGCTGCAGAAGTGGATCAGCTTGTGCCGTCCGGTCCTGATGCCGTAATGGCTCCGCACCCCGAAGTTCCCGGGAGACTCGTGATAATGATAATAGATCGAGGTGCGCCAGTTGCTCGGCGTCCGGCCCGAGAGGATCGGCAGGAAGCTCCTGCCCTGCATGTCGATCGGTATGCCGGCGCCGGCACATTCGATGAACGTCTCGGCAAAGTCGAGGTTCATTACAAAAGAATCGCTTTCCGAACCGGGTTTCACCACACCCGGATATCGGATGAGCAGAGGGATTCTGATCGACTCCTCGTACATGAACCGTTTCTCGAACCAGCCGTGATCGCCGAGGAAGTATCCCTGGTCGGACGTGTAGACCACAATCGTGTTCCCGGAAAGTCCCTTCTCGTCGAGATAGTCCAGCAGCCGGCCCACGTTGTCGTCCACCGAGGCGACGCAGCGGAGGTAGTCCTTGATGAACCGCTGGTACTTCCAGATCGTCAGCTTCCTCTCGTTGAGATCATCGGACCATTCGCTCTTCACGTCCCTGACGGTGAGGTTGTCGAGGATCTTCATATTCTGCTCGGAGGCCCCCCTGCAGCGCGTGCTGTAGTCGTCGAAGAGAGTGTCGGGCAAGGGGATCGAATCCTTGTCGTACATCGATGCGTGCTTCTCGTCGGACTGCCAGTTCCTGTGAGGCGCGGCGTGATGGCACATGAGGAAGAACGGTCTGTCGCCCTGGCGTTGATCCAGCCAGGCGATCGTCTTGTCCGTGATGATGTCGGTGACGTATCCTTCGTGGGGTGTCTTCTTTCCACCGACGTTGAACAGGGGGTTGTGATAGGAGCCGTGGCCCAGCAGGGTCTCCCAGTGATCGAAGCCGGTGGGCTTTTTCCTGAGCAGCCACTTCCCGATCAAGGCTGTTTCGTAGCCTGCTTTCTGAAGGAGCTTCGCCACGGTCTGCCGGCTCCCGTCGAAAGCCGTGTTGCTGGCAATGACCCCGTTGATATGGCTGTACTTGCCGGTGAGGATGACTGCCCGGCTGGGTGCGCCGAGGCTGTTCGTGCAGAAGCAGTTGCCGAACCGCATTCCCTCGCTCGCGAGCCGGTCGAGGTTGGGCGTCCTGTTGATCCGGCTGCCGTAGCAGCTGAGGGCATGCGCGGCATGATCGTCGGACATGATGAAGAGGATGTTGGGCCGTTTCCCATCTTCGCTTCCTGCTGAGAGCGGAAAACCGGACAGGCTCGCGGACAGGGCGCCCAGGCCGACCACTTTCAGGAAATCGCGTCTGGTGTTGGTGGGCATGCTTCAGTTTCCTTCTTGCTGCGTTGATATATCGAATTTCTCCGGTCGTCGCCTGCTGTCAGGCGACGTCAACCGCTCCCGGCCGGGATGACCGGCACGGAGAAGTTGTTTTGCATGAGCCTAGGCAAAAGTCGATTTCCCGTCAAGCGGCCAACGCTCCAGAAGATCGATCCGGGTCGTTGCGGGAAATCCCGGCCGCCATCCTCTCGTGCCCCGGCCTTTCTGCCGCCTGCTAATCCGGCACGGTGATCTCGCCGCGAAGATAGAGCACGGCTTCGCCGCCGATGGACACGCGATCAGCGCGGTCCTCGCAGAAGAGCTCGCCGCCCCGCTTCGAGATCTGATGGGTGTGAAGCTTCTTCTTGCCGAGCCTGGCCGACCAGAACGGAACGAGCGTGCAGTGAGCCGAACCCGTCACGGGATCCTCGGGAACTCCGACGCGCGGTGCAAAGAAGCGCGAGACGAAGTCGACGTTCCGCCCCGGCGCCGTTGCGATCACGGCAAAGTAGTCGAGGGCTCCCAGGGCCTGGAAGTCGGGATCGAGCGCGGCGACGGCATCCTCGGTTTCGAAGAGGACCAGAAGGTCGCGCGATCCGTGAACCTCCTTCGGCCGGGTTCCCAGGGCCTTGACCAGCTCGTCGGGGCAGGAAGCCGGTTCGGGCGGCCGCGACGGGAAGTCCAGGATCAGCCGCGAACCGGATCGTGTGACGGCCAGGCTGCCGCTCTTCGCCTCGAACCGCACCGTGTCACCCCGGACCCTCCCCTCCTCGAAGAGGACGTAGGCCGTGGCCAGCGTGGCATGGCCGCAGAGATCCACCTCCACGAGGGGTGTGAACCACCGGAGCTCGAAGAAATCTCCCCGCGGGACGGCGAATGCCGTCTCCGACAGGTTGTTCTCCAGGGCGATCGACTGGAGAACCGGATCGGGCAGCCAGGCCTCGAGCGGCACGACGGCTGCAGGATTCCCGCCGAAAAGACGGCTCGTGAACGCGTCGACCTGGAATAGGGGAAGTCTCATGACCATCTCTCCCTGTTGTCTTTCGTGCGCGGCCCGCCGAGAGGCCCTTCTCCGGCCGCGCAGTGAATTCATGAATCTGTCAAAAATCTCCGGCTCAGGCCACCGGGAATTCCGTTCATGTCAGGCACCATACGACCAGAACAGCTGCGTAGAGGACCGCCGTGAAGGCCAGCCCCGTTCTCGCCGCATGCAGAAGGTCGGCTGCCGCCGTCCGCGACCACTTCCATCCCAGCCAGGTGATCCAGAGAATGGCAACGAGCATGGCCATGCCGACGATGGAAAGATCGGCCAGACGCGTCGGAGCATCGATGAGATGCGTCGAGATCCTGTCGAAGGTGGATTCGCCGTTGGGATCGGCCGCGGCGAGAGGGAGGTAGCCTCCCCAGCCGGCGATCTTCGCCGCTGCCTTGGAGAGATGGGCCACGGCCACAACGGGAGCTGCGCCGGTGGCAGCAGCGAGAAGGAACTTCTTCAGGCCGGCGCGGTGGCCCGAAAGATAGCCGATGGCTGCCACGACGGCCCAGACCAGGAGAGGAAAGAGGAGGAGGTACCAGAACGCCTCGTGGAGTCGGAAGGTCATGAACGGGAAGGCGGCGTGAAGCTGCTCGGGCACGAAATGAAAGATGCGGTCCAGCCACTTCACCTCGTTGATCACCTCGTGAGAAACGAATCCTGCCGCGATCAGGACGAAGACGGCCTCGAAGGGCCTGAGCATCCGGTGGCGCCTCGATGGAGCCCCCTTGTTCATCAGGCCTATCCCCACGTTGTCATGAGGGCAGGCCTTGGCGCACTGCACGCAGACGACGCAGCCGTCGGACTGGCGATGGCGATCGGGGCGGATCAGGGAGGGGCAGCTCCGGCCATCGAACCGGTAGAGGTTGTCCGGTTTCATGCAGTCCCTGGTGGAGCAGCTCCCGCAGACCGATTCGTCCCGCACATCGAGCCGGACCGGAGTGAAGCGGCTGTAAACGGACAGCAGGGCCGCGGCGGGACAGAAGGCGGTGCAGAACGAGCGCGGCTCCCGGAACAGGAAGCCGGCTGCCAGGGCGAGTCCGATGAGGCAGAGAAGGAGCCAAGAAGTGTAGTGTGGGACTCGATGCAGGGCGATGCCTGCGATCAGGACCTGAAGGGCCAGGTAGCCGAGGAGAACGAACCACCCGCCGCGGAGGACCGCCCCGAGCCGCGCGCGGGGCCAGCCGATGCGCCGGGCAACGGCGTCGCCGATCCTGTGAACCAGCTCCATGGGGCAGACCGTGCACCAAGCCCGTCCGAGGAGCAGGGTCACGGCGATCATGCCGGGCCACCAGAGCCCCCAGACGACCAGGGTGGTCAGGTTGGTCTTGCGAAGGGTCATGAGCTCGTCCATCGGCCTGCCGCGGCCCACGCCCAAGCCGTTTGCAACGAGGAGAAAGAGGCAGACCAGGACGGCTGCCTGGAACACGACCGGGAATCCCGGCCAGAGGAGCACTTTCCTGATCGGTCCCTGGGCCAAGAGGTCGAAGCGGATCCTGCCGGCATACTTCATCGATTCATTTCCCTCGCAAAAAGCGGCCTCGGAGGATCGGCATCAGTAGTCGAAGGGCAGCCCGAAGATTTCCGGACCGGGCTTCCACTGTCCCGGCTCGGAAGGTCCCAGCCACTGGAAGAGCTGGAGGTGGCCGATCGTCTTGAAACCGGCCCGGTGATAAAAGGAGACGGCGTCCCTGTTGCGCGCCACCGGCCTCACGTAGAGGCAGAGTATGCCGAGCTTGCGTGCTTCCTCGACCATCCTGTCGAGAAGGCGTCGGCCGATTCCCCGGCTGCGGAATCGCTGCGATACCACGAGCGGATCCACTTCAGCCTGCTCGCTGTCCGTGATCAGGGAAACGAGCCCGGCGACCTCGCCGTCCATCTCGGCCAGCCAGACCTTGCCGGCTCCCACCCGTTCCAGGTGGCAGTCGAACTCGAGACCCGGATCGTCTCCGCCGATCGACGGATCGCCGTACACATCCCTGTGCCTCTCGACCATCTCGGCCCAGAGGGATCGGCATGAAGGGAGGTCAGATGGCTGGTACTGCCTGATCTTCACCTTTCCCTCCCATGGGAAAGCTCTTTTCCTGCTCCGGGAAAGAGGATTGACGCACGATCTTCGAACGGGGCAGCCGATGCCGGCTCCCGATCTGATCGAGGTCTGCCGCGAGGGCAGATCTCGATCAGGCACGGCGGTCGATTATCGCTGAATCGAAGGATGAGCGCAATCGACGGATCGGCACAGCAAAGGAGGCTGCTAGCTATCCTTGCCGGAGTGGGCGCAGCCGCCGTCGCCGAAGGTCTCGGCACAACGCTTGCCGATCTCCTCGGGGCTCAGGTCTTCCACGTGGGTGGCGATCGACCAGTTGTGGCCGAAGGGGTCCACGACCTTGCCATAGCGATCTCCCCAGAACGTCTCCTGAACCGGCATGGCTTCGCTGGCGCCGGCAGCCACGGCCCGGGCCTGGAAGGTGTCGGCGTTATCCACGTAGAGGTGGATCGTGACGGGAGTGCCGCCCGTTGACACGGGAGACCGAGCGCCCATATCGGGGTGCTCCTCGCACATCATGATCATCGAGTCGCCGATCTTGATCTCGGCATGCATCACCGTCTGGCCGTCCGGACCGGGCATGCGGAGGATTTCCTCGGCTCCAAAGGCGCTCGCATAGAAGTCGAGAGCTTCGGCAACGCCCTTGACGATGAGATGGGGGGTCACGGTACGGAATCCCTCCGGCACGGGGCTTACTTTTTCTGACATCTTTATCTCCTGTCTTCCTGGTGTCGGGCCTATTGTTCCGTTCAGCCCGAGGTTGTTCAATTACGGCAATCGAAGGAATCTCGTGACGAGTTCCACGACGACGGGGAATTCCGGAACGGGAAGTTCCGGGGTTGCAGCATGATGCAGCAACGGGTTGCAGCAAGATGCAGCAACGGGTTGCAGCAAGATGCAGCAACGGGGGGCTAATAGCATCACTGCCCGGGTATTCAACGGGCTGGAA
>CAYZWU010000055.1:0-8288 GCA_964482235.1 uncultured Phycisphaerales bacterium | reverse complement strand
GATGCAGCAACGGGGGGCTAATAGCATCACTGCCCGGGTATTCAACGGGCTGGAACGGAAGGGTTCCTGGGATCAGGTGTTTTGATCAGATGATATTTATTCGATGATTGACATATGTGATGAGCAACTCTATCCTTATGCAGGGTCGTCTGATAGAGAGCCCTTGAGGATAGCAGGAAATCGGGCCATTTTCAGCATTGCGATGAGCAACGAGACAATCAGGACGAAGTATCTCGAGGAAGATGATTGTGAACCGCTTTCTGATCTCTTCACCAGGGTCTGGGGAAAGGAAGGGGACTCGGAGTACTTCCGCTGGAAATATTTCAGCAGAGAGAACCAGGAGAGCTCGATCGTTCTGCATTCCGGCGACGAGATGGTCGGATTCTGCGGCACCCTCTCCTTCAGGAATGCCTTCACCGGTGAAGGCGTCCGAAGATGCATCCAGCTGGTCGACCTGATGATCGATGAAGGCCAGCGCAGCCGGTTCGCCTGGCGCGCGATCGGCGGCTTTCTCCTCGACCGGGTCGGCCGCGACAGCATGATCTACGGGATAGGCAACCGGTACAGCTATCAGGCTGTCACCCGCCTTTTCGACAGGCAGATCCGACTGAGAGCCGAGATCCCCACGGTCACCACGATTCTCAATGCGGCCGCGTACATGAAAGCGCAGAAGGGAGTCAAGCTGCCCGCTCTCAAGATCTCGCAGAACCTTCATCGCCTGCGTCTCAGGTTGGCGCAGAATTCGGGATACGACCTCGTGAAGGTGCAGGAGTTCTCCGAGGAATACGACGGCCTCTGGGAAAGGGTGAAAGAAAGACTGAAATGGGCCGTTGTCAGGGACAGCTCCTTTCTGACGTGGCGATACGAGCAGTGTCCCGGGAAGAGATACACGATCTTCGAGGCTCGACGGAACGGAAACCTGCAAGGTTACATGATCTCTGCAATCAACAGCGATGAAGGATACAGGAGAGGATTCATCGTCGACTGGCTGCTGCCGCGCGGGCAGGACGCCCTGTTCAGCGCATTGCTCGCGGCGACCTTGAATAATCTCCTCGACGAACGAGCCGATACGGGCACCTTCTGGTGGTGTCCCGCTCTCGACGACTACAGGAACGTCCTTCGATCCTATTTCTTTTTCAAGCGGCCGGCAGCGAAGCTCTTTCTCATCGCTTCGCGGTCCGGCGACAGGTATCCGGAGCTGGCCGATTTTGCGAACTACTTCATCGCCTTCGGAGATTTCGATTTCATCTGAACCGGACGAGCCATGACTGCCATCGATGATCTGACAGGAAAACGGATTCTCGTGACCGGATCGACCCGCGGTATCGGGAGGGCCGTGGCCGAGAAACTTCTTTCGGCCGGAGCGGTCGTGGGCCTCCACGGCCGGACCGCCGCGAGCGTGGAGAAGGCTTCGAGCGAACTTCCTGCCGGGGAGGGCGCGCTGATCCCCCTGCACGGCGATTTCGTCGATCCCGAGGCTGCGCGATCCGTGGCGAAGGGGTTTTCCGAGAGAGTCGGCGGCGTGGACGGCCTGGTCGGCAACGTCGGTGCGGGAAGGCCCGCCGCCTTCAGGGCGCTGAGCGGCGAGAGATGGCGGGAAACGCTGAATGTCAACCTGGAATCACCCTTCGCCCTGCTGCACGAGGTCTACCTGCTGATGCGCAGGCAGGGGAGCGGAAGCGTGGTCAACATCGCCTCGCTCAGCGCCCTGGGAGCGAGCAAGTTGATGGGGGCTGATTACGGTGCGGGAAAGGCCGGTGTCATCAGCCTCACCAGAAGCCTGGCGTTCGAGGCTGCGCCCTTCGGAATCCGAGTCAATGCCGTTGCCCCCGGCTTCGTGGAGACCGATTTCACCGCCCCGATGCCTCGATCATCGAAGGAAGCGCTCAAGATCCCCATGGGGCGGTTGGCGCGGCCCGAGGAGGTGGCGGAGGTCGTTCTCTTCCTTCTTTCCCGGCGGGCATCGTACATCACCGGGCAGGTTGTTGTTGTTGACGGCGGTCTCAGTCTCTGAGTGACGGGAGTGCAAGGGGATCCATCGGATGCCAAGCGGCGTTGAGGAAAGTAGGAGACGGGTCGCCGTCACGGGAATAGGCGTGGCGGCCTCCCTCGGGCTGGACGAAGCCGCCTTCTCCGATCGGCTCTTTGCCGGGAAGGGAGGCATCGGCCGCCTCACGGCCCTCGACGGCAAGGAGTTCCGGACGAGGATCGCCTCCGAGGTCGACAGGGACGAGCTGGGCGCCGCCCTGGCCGGCGTCGAGCCTTTCACGGCATGTCGCCACAACCCCGATCCGGTCGTGGGAATGGCGTTTCATGCTGCCGACAGAGCGTTGCGACAGGCCGGACTGATCGGTCCGGACGGCAGGTCCCTCATCCCGGAGACGGCCGTGATCTTCGGCGGTGGCGGCGGGATGTCGTGGAACCTCTTCGAGGCTCACCGCGGCTATCACGGGAAAGGGGTGCGGGGAGTCAGGCCCACCACCGTGCCCCGGTGCATGATGAACTGCGTCTCCTCGGAGCTCTCCATCGGTTACGGCCTGACCGGTCCGAACTACATGACTGCTTCCGCCTGCGCCGCGTCCACCGTCGCCATGGGTCTCGCCTTCCGGTTCATCCAGGCAGGCTTGATGGATACCGTCCTGTGCGGCGGATCGGAATCGATGTACGATCCCGTGACCTACTCGAGCTGGGACCGGCTCGGCGTTCTCTCGCGGAATCCCGATCCCGAGAGAGCCTTCCGCCCCTTCGACAGGAGACGCGACGGCTTCGTGATCGGGGAAGGGGCCGGTGCGTTCGTCGTCGAACCGCTCGACAGGGCCAGGGCGCGGGGGGCGTCGATTCGTGCCGAGATCTGCGGCTACGGCGAGGGATCGGACGCCAAGCACATCAGCCAGCCGAGTGTCCGGGGCCGGGTGAGCGCGATGAGAGGCGCGCTGGCCTCGGCCGGCCTGGAGCCCGGCGACGTCGATCTCATCAGCGCCCACGGCACGGCAACGGAGCTGAACGACGTTGCCGAGAGCCGGGCCATCCGCGAGGTCTTCGGGGACGGCGTCGACTCGATTCCGGTCGTTTCCGGCAAGCCGTATTTCGGCCACCTGGTGGGCGCTGCCGGGATCGTGGAGACGGCGGCTACCGTTTTCTGCCTCGAACAGGATCGTCTGCATCCCAATCTCAACCTGGACGAGCCCGATCCTCTGTGCGATCTTTGCTTTCAAAGAAAGAGCGGGGATGCCTTGAAGGTGGCGATGAAGAACAGCTTTGGACTGGGCGGCAACAACGCCGTCCTGATCATCAGGAAATATGACGGGTGAATTCATGGACAAGGAAACCATCCTGGCCAGGCTCTGCGAGATCGTGGACAGGACCTCGCGGGTAAAGGTAGACACCTCCCTGGTGAACGAGAAGGCGGGGATCGATTCGCTGGGCATCGATTCCCTCTCGATCTTCGATTTCATCTTCGAGATCCAGGAGGAGTTCGAGATCACCTTCGAGCCGACCGAGTTTTTGCGCGAGATGTGCGTGGGCGATATCATCGCCATGATCGAGGAGCGGATGCCGCACGACGCCCGGCAGCCCGGTGGACGGAAGGAGGAAGAGGGAACGGGACATGGATAGTGAGAAGGTCGCCGTCATCGGAGCGGGTGTGATCGGTACCGGCCTGGCCGTCGACCTGGCCGTCTGCGAATACGAGGTTCTCCTGATCGACCTGACCGACGAGATCCTCCGCCGGGCCGAGGGGACGATGCGGTCCGACCTCAGGATGTACCGCATGGTCATTCCCGGGTACCGGGAGATCGACGAGGAGAAGCTGCTGGGCCGGATTTGCTTCTCGACGGAGCTGACCGGGACGGCCGAAGCCGGGCTGGTGATCGAGAACATCACCGAGGATCTGAACGCCAAGGCCGCTCTCTACGAGCAGCTGGCCGGAATCTGCCGGGAGGGGACGCTCCTGGGGGTCAACACCTCGTGCCTGTCGATCACGAAGCTGGCCGCCCCTCTTCCCGATCCCTCGCGGATGATCGGCATGCATTTCATGAATCCCGTTCCCATGAAGAAGATGGTGGAGATGATCCGGGGCGAGCTGACATCCGACGCAACCGTTGCCGATGCCGCGGAGCTCGTTCGCCGCCTGCGCAAGGAGCCCGTTCTTGTCGAGGACATGCCGGGGTTCGTCGCCAACCGCGTGATGATGCTGGCCATCAACGAGTGCGCCTTCGTTCTCCAGGACGGCGTTGCCGATGCCGCGGCAGTGGACAAGATCTTCCGGCTGGGTTTCGGCCACAAGATGGGCCCTCTGGCCACGGCAGATCTGATCGGTCTCGACACGGTCCTCGATTCGATCAAGGTCCTCCACTCGGCCTACGGCGATTCCAAGTATCGGCCCTGCCCTCTCCTGCAGAAGATGGTCGATGCCGGCTACCTGGGCAGGAAGTGCGGCAGGGGTTTCTTTTCTTACGGCGGTCGGGATTGAGGCGCGGTTCATGAACGAAAGCGTCATCAAGTGCGTTGTCTGGGACCTGGACGACACGATCTGGACCGGGATCCTCCTCGAGGACGGCGACGTGATGCTGAAGCCGCGGATCAGTGACGTTCTCGAGACTCTCGACAACAGGGGGATTCTCAACTCGATCGCGAGCCGGAACGATTTCGACGCGGCGAAGGGGAAGCTCGAGGAGTTCGGCATCGACCACTTCTTCCTCTTTCCCCAGATCAACTGGAACGCCAAGTCCTTCTCCATCGAGAAGATCAGGGAGAAGGTCAACATCGGCTACGACGCCATGATGTTCATCGACGACCAGCCCTTCGAGAGGGAGGAGGTCTCGAGCGTCCACCGGGAGGTCTGGTGCGTGGACAGCGGCCGCTATCTCGACATCGCGGAACACCCCCGGCTGAAGCCGAGTTACGTCACAGGCGACTCGAGGATGAGGCGGCTGATGATTCTCGACGATCTGGTGCGGCAGGCCGAGGAGGAGGAGTCCGCCCTTCCCAGGCAGGAGTTTCTGAGGGGGCTCGGGATGAACCTCGACGTGTCCGACGCCGGCGAGGACGACCTTCTCAGGGCGGAAGAGCTGACCTACAGGACGAACCAGCTCAACGCCACGGGGGAGCGGTACAGCGTCGAGGATCTGAAGAAGCTGCGCCTCAGCGATCGGCACAAGATCCTGATCTGCGAGCTCGAGGACAGGTTCGGGAAGTACGGCAAGATCGGCCTTGCCGTGATCGAGCTCTCTCCCGGCGGCTGGCTGCTGAAGCTTCTGCTCTTCTCCTGCCGCGTCATGTCGCGAGGCGTGGGAACGGTGCTTCTCACCCTGCTGCGCAGCGAGGCCAGGAATCGGAAGGTCAAGCTCGAAGCCGAATTCCGGCACACGGGCAGGAACCGGATGATGTATGTTGCCTACAAGTTCGCCGGGTTCAGGGAGGCGGCGGAGCTGGGGGACGGAAAGATGCTCCTGGATAACGACCTGTCGGAGATCCCTCCGCTTCCGGACCACATGAACATAGTCACCAACGTGCGGTGGAGCTGAACGTGAGAGAGAAGATCCGGGAATTCATCAAGAGCAACTTCAACGTTTTTTCCGACGATCTCGACTTCGCGGACGACGAGAACATATTCCAGAAGGGCTTTGTCGATTCTCTTTTCGCCCTCAAGCTGGTCAACTTCCTGGAAAGCGAGTTCTCGATCAGGATGAGAAACGAGGATCTGGACATAAAGAACTTCCAGTGCGTGGACAGCATGGTCTCCTTCGTGGAGGCTCGGCTGCAGGAGGTCGGCGAGTCGTGATCGAATTCGGGCTGGACAAGGAAGAGGAACGGATCGTCCGCGAGGCGGCGGAGTACTCCGCCGGCGTACTGCAGCCCCGGGCGCGGGAGAACGATGAGTCGGGAGTTTTTCCTGCAGACCTGCTGACAAGCATGGCCGGGCAGGGATACCTGGGAGCCACGATTCCGCGTGACCTGGGCGGCCTGGGGCTCGATCCCGTCGCTTACGGGCTGCTGATGGAGGAGATCGAGAAAGGCTGTTCCAATGCGAGCCGGCTGATCACGGTTCAGGTGGCGCTCGTGGGGGAGACAATCCTGAAGTTCGGCGACAGCGCCCAGATCAGGAGATGGATACCGGGGATCGCCGCCGGCGAGACACGATGCGCCTTCTCCCTCACGGAACCGGAGGTGGGCAGCGATGCGGGCGGGGTGCGTACGAAGGCCGAGGCGCGCGGCGGCGGTTACGTCCTCCGCGGCCGGAAGAAGTGGATCTCCTTCGCCGGGATCGCCGATCTCCTCGTCGTCTTCGCGCGGCTCGACGACGATGTGACGGCCTTTGTCGTGGAAAGAGAGCAGGAAGGGATCGAGATTCTTCCGATCAAGGGTCTTCTGGGCAACAGGGCCTCCCATGTCTCGGAGATCGTCCTTCACGATGTGGCCGTGCCCGGGGAAAACGTGCTTGGCAGGGTCGGGCAGGGCTTCAGCACCGTGGCCACCTTCGCCCTCGATCAGGGGCGGTACTCGATCGCCTGGAGCGGCGTCGGCCTGGCCCAGGCGTCGCTCGACGCCATGGCGCGTTACGCGCGGAAGCGGGAGCAGTTCGGCCGGAAGATCGGTTCGTTCCAGCTGATCCAGGGAAAGATCGCCGACGCGGTGACCAACACGCACGCGGCACGGAACCTCTGCCTGCGCGCCGGCGAGCTGCGCCGGGCCGGTCGTCCCGAGGCGATCCCCGAAACCGCCATGGCCAAGTACTTCGCCTCGAGCACGGCCTTTCGCACGGCCAGCGACGCGGTGCAGGTCCACGGCGGGGCGGGATGCTCCGGCGACTTTCCGGTGGAACGCTACCTTCGCGAGGCCAAGATCCTCGAGATCATCGAGGGCACGTCGCAGATTCAGCAGACGATCATCGCTCTGCACGGGATGAGACAGTACGGGCGCGATCGATGAGTAGTGCAATCGGCATCAAGGCGCTGGAGGTCGAGCTGCCCCTGGAACGTGTACCGGTGGCGGAGCTCGATGAGGTCAGGGAGCTCGAGGGAGACGGACGGGAGCTCTTCTCCCTGCTCAGGCTGGAGAGCGTGGCCGTGGACCGGCGGAGCGACAGCGTGGACCTGGCCGTCCGGGCATCCCGCAAGGCTTTCGAGAGCGCCGGGATCGAGGCCGCCGAATGCGACGTGATCCTCTACCTTCAAGGCCGCGATCCGCGCTACATGATGAGCTCGGAAGCGATGCGCCTCCAGGACGCCCTGGGTGCGGAAAAGGCGTTCTGCTTCACCGTGGCGGACCTCGGCTGCGCCGGCATCTCAGGGGCGCTCCTCCTGGCCAGGGATCTTCTCGCCGCCGATCCCTCGCGGCAGAACATCCTGATCGCGGGAGGCAGCAAGCCCTTCGGTCCCCGCAGGTACCGCGAGGCCGTGACCGCACTGGGAGACGGAGGGATTGGGCTGATCGTGGGGCGGGGCGGCCGCCACAGGATCCTCGACGTTTCCGTCAGGACCGAGGGGCGCTTCTGGGATCTCTATCGAGTGGATTTCCGCGACGTTCCCAGCGAGCGGTATCGCGAGGCCTGCAGCGACACGCAGCAGAAATTCCAGCTCGCCCTGACCAGCTTCCAGGTATTCGAGGAAATGAACGAGCGGATCCTCCGCGAGAACGATCTCGATGCGGTGGACGGCTTCATCATGCAGAACCTGTCGATGGCCGCCTTCGAGTACTGGGAACGGGCGTTCAAGATCCGGTTCCTGGAGAGCTGCCGGGAGAACTGCCGCTCCTTTGGCCATCTCGGCTCGATCGATATCATGCTCAACTTCAAGCGGAGCGTCGAGAAGGGCGAGATCAGGGAAGGTGACGTCGTTCTCGTCATGAATAACAGCCCCGCGGCCTGCTGGAGCACCATGCTGGTGAAGGTCTAGAGATGAAACCCCGCTACGTCTGGATCGTCCACAACAACTGCCGGAGGGCCTGCCCGCACTGCTTCTGCAATCCCTCCCCCCCTGATGACATCGAGAAGACGGAGGCCCTCGCCGGGGACCTCGAACGTCTCGGCATCGACTACCGCGTCTATGCCACCGATCAGATGGACCCCCGGCTTCAGCGGCTCTACGACAAGGTCAACCTGGGCAGTCTGCTGGCCGGGCATCGGGCCGACGACGGGATGATCGAGCTGCGGTCCGACGTCGACACGGTGAGCTTCAGCCTGCACGGCCGGGACGCCGCGACGCACGAGGAAATCGCGCCGGCCGGCGACTTCGATGCCACGGTGGCCAACGTGAGGGATTTCCGCTCCAGGCAGGGCGACAGGAAGA
>CAYZWU010000054.1:0-35556 GCA_964482235.1 uncultured Phycisphaerales bacterium | reverse complement strand
TCCATTGACACGGTTGGCCTTCTCATGGAAGGAGGTCTTCCGACGTCCCAGCTCCAAAACGGAGTGCTCAACGCCGACGGGCTGGCAAACTACGAAAGCTATCCAAGGAAAGCGTTCAGCCGACTAATGATCGCCGCCGTGGAGCATGTCTAGGGCGTGGTCTACTAGGGGCAGGATTTCCGCGAGGTACTCCTCCACCGCCTTGACGCTGCCGGGTAGGTTGAAGATGAGCGTGCGGCCGCTCGATCCTGCCAGGCCGCGTGACAGGAGGGCGCGGGAGTTCCTGGCGCCGTACTTCGTGCGGATCATTTCCATCACGCCGGGGAGCTGCTTCTCCAGGATTCCCTTCGTCACATCGGGGGTCAGGTCGCGGGGGCTGAGGCCCGTGCCCCCGGTGGTGAGGATCACGTCCACGTCGCTGCCGAGCGCCCTCTCCAGGACCGCCCGGATCGCCGCCCGGTCGTCGGGCACGATGTCGCTGGTGATCACCGCCACGCCGCCGGCGGCCTGGTACCACTCCTTGACCAGCTCCGAGGCCCGCGGGCCGCTCTTGTCGGGCAACTCGCCGCGGGACGAGCGGTCGCTCACCGTGATGATGTACCACCTCGCCGTTTCAGAGGCCATGAACCCACCTTTCCTTGCCGACGATCCTGAAGAAAGGCACCGCCGCTCCGGCAGCGATCTTCTTCACCCCGCGGCTGATGCGGAAGAAGCCGTCGGCGTTACGGATCGCCATCAGGTGCCCCGAGCCGTGATAGTCGGGCCTCACGAGCCGGCCGTCGCGGGCCAGGCGCGCGGGTACGAACTCGGTCCGCCCCGATCTCTTTCTCGAGAAGGCCGTTCTCAGGCGGACCCGGGTGAAGAGGCGCCGCCACGCTTCCCCCTCCAGTGCGGCCAGCGTGGGAAGGGCGAAGAGGTGAAAGGTGACGAGAACGGAAACGGGATTGCCCGGCAGCCCCAGGGCGATCCCGCGATCCCCCGTCGCGAGCGTCATGGGACGGCCCGGCTTCATGGAGATTCGCGAGAAGTGGATCTTCAGGCCGCACGCCTCCATCGCTCCCGGCACGTGGTCGAAATCCCCGGCCGAGACTCCGCCCGAGAGAAGGACGACATCCGCCGCGTCCAGGGCTTCACGAATCCCCTTCCCTAGCTTCTCCGGGTCGTCGGGGATGCGGGCGGCGAAGACAACGGGAAAGCCGGCGTCTGCGAGCATCCCCTCCAGCATCGGTCCGTTGGAGTTGAAGATCTTGCCGGGCTCCAGCTCCTCCATCGAGTCGACGATCTCGCTGCCCGTGACGATGACGGCCGTTCTCGGCTGCCTGGCTACGCTGACCGTCTCGATGCCGCAGGAAAGGAGGTTGGCGGCATCGAGGCTTCCCAGCCGCTCTCCTGACCAGGCCACCCGGTCTCCCTTGCGGCAGTCGTCTCCCCTGCGGGCGATGAAGGCTCTTGTATCCCGGCCGATTATCCGGACGATGTCGCCGTCGACCTCCGTGTCCTCCTTCTTGACGACCCTTCCCGTGCCGCCGGGCACGGGAGCCCCTGTCATGATCTTCACGCAGGTCCCCGGTTCGAGAGGAAGCGTCCCCTCCCGGCCGGCCGGCACGATCTCGATCATGCGGTACGACTCTCTCTCGTCGCCTTCCCGCACCGCGTACCCGTCCATCTGCGATTTGTCGAAGGGGGGAAGGTCGAGGGAGGAATGGACATCCTCGACGAGGACACGGCCCGCCGCGTCGCGGACAGGCACGGTCTCGCCCTGGACGGATCGGTGCGAGATCACCCGCTTCTTCAGGATCTCCTGCGATTCCTCGAACGTGATCGACATGGTGTTTTCCAGAGGAACTCGGTCAAAGGCCGTCAGAATTCGAGCGGGACTTCGATCTCGCCGACTGTTTCCCTGTAGAGGAAAAGGAGCTCTCCCGCAAGAGAGACGACGGCCTTGTACTTCTTGTCGGCCTTCGACAGCTTGAAGTGGTACTCCAGGAGGTTCTTGTCGCCGTCGCGGATCTCCTCGCACTTGGCCACGTCAGCGCCGGGGACGGCAAGCTCGGCAGCATTCATCACCTTGCCGGGGACGCTGCTCTTCGGCACACCCACCTCCCAGCGGTGCGGCTTGAAATCCGAGGTGAACATCACCTCCTCCTCCCGGCCGTCCTTGATGCAGGTGACCTCGTAGAAGATCTCGGAGCCGTGATACTCGATCTCGCAGTCCTCGATCCTGCCGCCGATCAGCTCCAGGGCCATCTGCCTGACCTCCTCGGGGACGGCAGACTCGTCCACGTGGAACTCCACTTCCGTGATCCGGAAGTCGCCGGGCGTCAGGGAGATCTCGATTCTCTTCTTTGCCGGGATCTTCTCCGTTTCGACGGCAGTCTGGGGGGGGAAGCCCGAGGGTGCGATGCATCCTGCCACGACACACATGAGCCCGATGGCTGTCAGAACAGCTTTCATCATGATTCTTCCTCCTATTGACGGATCAATATTCTCAGGTCCGCAGCGGCTGGAACAAGCCCGGTCGCCTCGAAAGGGCAATGGTCGTCCTATAATGCCTCCCGCGGCATGTGACAAGGAAAAAGGCGTTTTCCCGAGCGGCCTCCTCGGCAACGCACATTGGAATTGCCTTTCCCGATCCGCCGGGCTATCATTTGAAACTTTCTGCATTCCGGTCGTTTTACCTGTCCGAGCACACCGAACGAACCACGACGGGCGATCTGGAATTCGAGGAGCAGTGCGATGACTCACGAGAGGGAGAGGGACGAGAATCCCTGGCTGAAGATCCCGGTAGGCGATTACGAAGGTCACATGGGCCCCGAGGGTGTGGATCAGCTGGCCATGCTGGACACGATCTTCGGCGAGGTCTACTCGGCGATCCGGCCCGAACGTCTGCTCGTTCTCGGCTGCGGGACGGGGAACGGATTCGGGCGCATCGACCCGGCCGTTTCGACCCATGTGGTCGGTGTGGACCTGAACGACAAGTACCTGGAGATCGCCCGGCAGCGGTACCCTGGACTCGGCGCCTCGCTGAAGCTGATCGAATCGCATGCCGAGAAGTGCCGGTTCGAACCCGGAGCGTTCGACATGATCCACTCGGCTCTCCTCCTCGAGTACCTCGATCCCGCCACCATGATCGAGAAGATCGCCAACTGGCTCGTTCCGGGCGGCGCCATGTCCGTCGTGGTGCAGGAGCCGGACGACGAAGCGAGCCCCGTGACGCGAACGCGCTTCCAGAGCCTCCAGCTGCTCTCCGAGGCGATGCGCCTTCTCTCCCCTGAAGTGCTGGTGCGCCTGGCCCGGAAGAACGGACTGATCGAGAAGAAGTCATGGAAGGCGGCGCTGAAGCACGGCAAGAAGTTCCATGTCGGCATTTTTACGAGGGAGTGAATCGATGATCCGATCCAAGATAGAGCAGGCCTTTTCCATTCTCGAAGAGAAGAATATCGACATGTGGCTGATCTTCGCCCGGGAGAGCGAGGCGATGGCCGATCCGGCCATGGAGCTCGTGGTTGGCGCGGGCTGCACCTGGCAGTCGGCCTTCATCTATACCCGGACGGGACGCGCCATCGCCGTCGTGGGCAACCTCGACGCGGCCAAGTTCGAGGGGCTCGGCTACTTCGACGAGGTCAAGACCTACGTGGCCGGCGTCCGCGACACGCTCCGCGAGCTCTTTAAGGAGATCGATCCGAAGAGTTTCGCCATCAACACCTCGGTGAACGACTACATGTCCGACGGCCTCACCCACGGCATGTTCCAGCTGCTGGCGGACCACCTCGAGGGCACGCCCTACATGGAACGCTGGATTTCGTCCGAGGAGCTGGTGGCCGCCCTGCGCGGCCGGAAGACGCGGCCCGAGCTCGATCTCGTGCGCGCCGCAGTGGACCTCACCGAGAAGATCTACAGCAAGGTGACGGGTATCCTGAAGCCTGGCATGACGGAGAAACAGGTGGCAGCCTTCATCCTCGGCGAGGTGGAGAAGGAGGGAGTCGATCTGGCCTGGGAGGAGGAGCACTGCCCCGCCGTCTTCACCGGGCCCGAGTCCGCCGGAGCCCACTGCGGCCCCACGGACAGGCCTATCGAGCCGGGCCACATCATGAACATCGATTTCGGCGTGAAGAAGGACGGCTTCTGCTCCGACATCCAGCGGACCTGGTACTTCCTTCGTCCCGGCGAGACCGAGGCGCCCGAGGCGGTGCGGTCGGCGTTCCAGACGATCGTGGACGCGATCCGGCTGGCCGCCGAGACGATCCGGCCCGGAAAGACGGGGCTCGAGATCGACACCCTGGTGCGCGAGACCATCACCTCCAAGGGCTACGAGGAGTTTCCTCATGCCACGGGGCACCAGGTGGGACGCTCGGCCCATGACGGCGCCGGGATTCTCGCACCGGCCTGGGAGCGCTACGCCAAGGTCCCCTGGATGAAGATCGAGGAAGGCCAGGTCTACACGATCGAGCCGCGCGTCACCGTCCCCGGCCACGGGGTGGCCACGGCGGAGGAGATCATCGCGGTGACGGCCGACGGGAGCGAGTGGCTGTCCCATCCGCAGACCGAGCTGTTTTATGTGAAGGGTGATTCATGAAGATCCTGGAACTCGAAGTCGAAGGCTACCGGTCCCTCAAAAAAGCAAAGTGGGAACCGGGGGATCTAAACGTTGTCATCGGACCGAATGCCGGCGGAAAAACAAACATCCTGCGAGTTCTTGAACTGCTTTCCGTTGCCGCAAGGGGGGGATTGGGTGATTTTGTCAAGCGAGAGGGGGGGATGGAGCCGCTGCTTTGGGATGGGTCGGCTGATGCGATAAAGATGCGTGTGATGACGTCTCCACTAGGAAGACAACAAGACCAAAGCGAAGTAGAACTAATTTACAATCTTGAGCTATCCAGACTTGGACAATCAAGCGCATATACGATAGATAGCGAACTCCTGTTACATATATACAGTGATGAATTGAGTGCATTCAAAGTCAAGGAAGGCGACGATTCTGTCATGATGCTGGAGCGCAACCAGAATCGTGCGCGCATTTTCGGAACAAAAAAATCTCAGATGATCCAACTTGAGGAGCATGTCTCTGAAGATGAAACATTGCTTTCCTTGATGAGAGGACCGTGGTCATCGGTTAACTTATTTGTCTCAAATTATCAACGAGAACTAACTTCCTGGGGAATATACCAAGATATCCATACCAACCGTGTTGCCCCGATCCGGAAACCTGCATTGACTCGACCCGAGAAGCGAGTCACATCTGATGCACAGAACCTGATCTCGGTCCTACATACGCTTTACACCGGAAGCCGTGAATTCAAAACCGAGGTGAATGCCGCCATGAAGGCGGCATTTGGTTCGGAGTTCGAGGAGCTCGTTTTTCCTCCGGCTGCGGACTCACAAATTCAACTACGTGTTCGATGGAAATCTTTGAAAAGGGAGCAATCCGCAGCCGACTTGTCAGACGGGACTTTGCGCTTCCTGTTTCTGCTGACCGTGCTCGGTAATCCGGAACCACCATCATTGATTGCCATCGACGAACCGGAGATCGGCCTCCATCCCTCTATGTTTCCAATCATCGCGGAATTTGCTGCTGAGGCATCCAAACGGACCCAAGTCGTTCTTACCACACATTCCCCCGATTTCTTGAGTGCTTTCAGTGATTCTGTCCCAACGACAACAGTTGTCGAATGGAGAGATGGTAAAACAGAATTTCGAGTTCTATCCGGCAACGAACTCGATTACTGGCTCAAGCAGTATTCCCTTGGCGAGCTTTTCCGTTCCGGCGAGCTGGATGAGATGGAATGAAGATCATCCTGTTCGTGGAAGGTAAAACGGAAAAGAGAATGATCAGCGACCTGTTGAGACGATGGCTTGATCCGAATCTTCCGGAGCGCGTTGGTATTTCGGTGGTTCGCTTCGAAGGATGGCAGGAATTTACGAAAAAAATTAAGCGAAAGGTAGAGATGCATCTTCAGGGGTCGAAGGGTAATGAGATCATTGCCGCGATCGGATTGCTCGATCTCTACGGTCCCGACTTCTATCCGGACAAGTTTACCTCAGTGAAGAGCCGACAATCATGGGCGGTCAGGCACTTCGAGAAGGAAGTCGATGATCCGAGATTCCGCATGTATTTTGCCGTTCATGAAATCGAAGCTTGGCTCTTGAGCCAAACCGATCTCTTTCCGACCAAAGTAAGTAAAGCTCTTCCCAAGAAAGTCATCAAACCGGAGACGGTGAACTTCAAGAATCCTCCATCCAAAACCCTGGATAAGTGCTACCGTAAGGCAACAGGTCGAGGCTATAAAAAAGTAGTTTACGGAAAACCCCTGTTCGGAAATCTCGACCTTGAAGTCGCCCGGAGTAAATGTCCCTACTTTAAAAAAATGCTGGATGACATACTGGATCTGCTAAAAAAGGCCATGTAAACCTTGCTGTTCAATTCCGTCGAGTTCCTCCTGTTCTTCCCCGTTCTCTTCGTCCTCTATTTCAGCGTGCCGCGGTCGTGGCGCACCGCTCTCCTCCTGGCCTCCAGCTACTACTTCTACATGTGCTGGAAGGCCGAGTACGTGCTTCTCATTCTGGCGTCCACCGCGGTGGACTACTTTGCCGGGATCCGGATGAGCCGGATCCCCGAAAGGAAGGGCCGCAGGAAATACCTGATCCTGAGCCTTGTCGTGAACCTGGGGCTCCTCTTCGCCTTCAAGTATCTCGAGTTCTTCACCGACGAGTTTCGCGGGCTGCTGGAGCGGTTCGACATCTTCTGCGACATGCCGGCCTTCGACCTGCTTCTCCCGGTGGGCATCTCGTTCTACACCTTCCAGACGCTGAGCTACTCGATCGACATCTATCGCGGCGAGACCAGGCCGGAGCGGAATCCCCTTGTCTTCGCACTCTACGTCTCCTTCTGGCCCCAGCTCGTCTCCGGCCCGATCGAGCGCTCCAGGGACCTGATTCCCCAGCTCAGGTCCTTCGCGGGCTTCGACTACGAGCGTGTCCGGAGCGGCCTCTTCCGGATGCTGCTGGGATTCTTCAAGAAAGTGGTGATCGCCGACCGCCTCGCCCTCTACGTCGATGCGGTCTACGGCGAGCCGGGCGCCTTCGGCGGGGGGGCGATGCTCCTGGCCACCTACTTCTTCGCCTTCCAGGTCTACTGCGACTTCTCGGGCTACTGCGACATCGCCATCGGGGCGGCCCGGGTGATGGGCATCAGGCTGACGGAGAACTTCAGGACGCCCTACTTTTCCCGGTCGATCGGAGAGTTCTGGCGGCGGTGGCACATCACCCTGGCGACCTGGTTCCGGGACTACGTCTACATCTCTCTCGGCGGGCGAAGGACGATCAAGTGGCGGTGGCAGTTCAACATCGTCGCCACCTTCCTGCTGAGCGGCCTCTGGCACGGAGCCGGGTGGAACTTCGTCCTCTGGGGCGCCTTCAACGGCCTTCTCCTCGTGGCGGGGGTGTGGATCGGTCCCCTGTTCAGAGGGCTGCGCCGGCTGACCTGGCTCCAGATCCTACTGACCTTCCACCTGGTCAACGCCGGATACATGATCTTCCGGTCCGAGAGCGTTGCCGACTGCCTTTTCATGTTCGAGAGCATCTTCTGCAACCTCTTCGCCGCCGGCGCCTGGGCGATGCCTTTGCCGGGCGGCGCAGTCGATCTCGCGGTGAGCGTTGTCCTGATCGCCGTTCTTTTGACGATGGACTTTCTGACGCGGAAGGGGAGCGTCGAGGATGCGGTGCTTCGAAAGCCGTGGTGCGTGCGGTGGACCTTCTACACGACCCTCGTTCTGCTTGTTCTGTGGTTCGGTGTCTTCACCGAGAACCGGTTCATTTACTATCAGTTCTAGAAGCTCCAGAAGATGAAGAAGCTCGTCCTGAAAACAGCTCTGCTCGGCCTGATCGTCCTTGGCATCAACCAGGCCGTGATCCGGCTTCTGCCCTTCGGCTGGGGCGAGGCGGCGGTCTTGGAGAAGGTCCGCTTCTTCGAGGAGAACCGCGACGACTACAACACGCTCTTCATCGGATCGAGCCGCACCTACCGGCATCTGTCGCCCGAGCTCTTCGACCGGAGCGTCAGCCGGGATCTCGGGATAAGGTCGTTCAACCTGGGGGCGCCGTCCTACTTCTTCCCCAAGACGGCGATCCTGTTCCGCGAGATCATGGAGGAGAAACCGCCGCGGCTCCGGTACGTGGTCTTCGAGCTCAGCAAGGCGGCCGACAGGCCGGGTGAGAGAAACCTTCACACCAAGGAGCTGAAGTACTGGTATGACCTGGAGAGCACCCTCCTCCTGATGCGGACGATTCTCGAGTCCGACGAGGAGCCAGGGGAGAAGATCCGCTACGGCTCCATCCACCTGATGACCCTGGTCGAGAAGCTCCTCAACGTGGGGCACGGCGTGGAGATCATCCGGTTCGTGACGGAGGAAAAGAGCTCCGGCCTGGTCCTGGGGCCCCGGGTCGACGGTTTCTGCTCCAAGGACACCGAGTGGGCCGAGACGACGGGCAGGGAGGGAGCCGTCTTCAGGCCCAATCCGGCCAGGATCGCACGGCGCACCGCCGAGAGTCGGGAGGGGTTCAGCCGCGGCAGGCTGGCCGCAGGAAAGGGCAGCCCGGCCCTGCTGGAGGAGTACCGGGAGATCATCGAGCTGGCGCAGCAAAGCGGGGTGAAGCTCTTCTTCGTCCTGCCCCCCAAGGTGGGCGGCGCCTACGAGATCGCCGTGCCGGTCTTCGACAGCCTGCCCGATTCGATCACCATCGATCTGGGTGATCCGTCGCTCCGGCCGGAGCTTTACGAGCTCAGGCACTCCTTCGACAGGGGGCACCTCAACCATGCCGGCGCCATGGTCTTCACCCGGCTGCTGGCCCGGGAGTTCGAGCGGCTCGTTCGCGAGGGGGATGAATAGATCCCGGGATATAACAAAAACGTCGAGCGCAGGCACGCGTTTCCGCGGCCTGCCCCGACGTTGAAAGGTGCTGCAATGTCAGGCCGAATGACATTCGGGGCGGCCTGATGAGAATCAGTTCGAGAAGTACTCCACCAGCTCCTTCTCGAAGGCCGAGAGGTTCTTGATTCCCGTGATCTCCTGGAAGACGTCGAGACCCCCGTCCCCCTCGAAATCCTTCTTCAGGTAGCTGATGAACTGCTTCTCCTTCTCCGCGTTCAGGTAGCGGCAGAGGCAGTAGCCCGCGCCGTAGAACCAGGAGATGTAAGTGTCGACGCCGTGCTTCTTCATCTGCGGTTCCTCGGACATGGCCACCTGGATGGCGGCGCGGAGCTCGCCCTGGTTGCCGCAGTCGAGGATCGAGACCATGGGGACGGGCCAGACGCCGTCGAGCTCCTTGATCCGGCGCAGGAACTCCATCGTGCGGTGTTCGTTCCGGCTCTCGAAGAAGTAGGGCCCGTCAGGGAGCTTGCCGCTGAACGTGGAGATCCACTCGGCCATCCCCTCGACAACCCAGAACGACGAGATGCCGCGGATCCCGTAGGGCGCGTAGGCGTCCTGGAAGTAGTGGGCCATCTCGTGGGCCAGGGGCTGCATCTCGTGCGGGGTCAGGCCCTCCCTTGTCTCCAGGTAGGTGATGGCCACCTTCTTCTGGAAGTTGTAGTGGGCCCGCGAGCTCACCGAGAGCCCGGAGGTCTTGCCGAAGTCGCGCGCGTGGTTCACGTAGGCGCCGCCGCTGTTGAGGATCCAGACGATGTAGGCGTCGAAACCGTCGTTCTTCTTGAAGCCGAACTTGGAGAAGAAGTTCTGCTCCACGTGCTTCTGGAAGCTCTGGAGGAAGGGTGTGTAGCCTCGTTCGATTTGCTCCCCGTGGCCTTCCTGCCTGTCCCGTGCCTCCTGGATGAAGAGGGCGACCGGCCTGGGGCCGCGGCCGATGGTGTAGGCGTTCGCCCGGGCGATGTCGCCGAAGAACGGCTTGTGCTTCATCTGGCGCTCGTAGAAAGTGACCTTCTGCTCGAAGGGATCGTTCTCCTTCTCCTCGGCGCTCTCCTTCAGCGCCGATTTCTCCTTTTCCCACCTGGCAAGGGTCTGCTCCATCGTCACGGGGTCGACCCACTGGCCGTCGAGGGCCTTGTACTCGTCCAGGCCGTCGCCCGTGTTGAGGAAGTCGAGCTCCTCGAAACCGTCCAGCATGCGCGTGCAGTCGAATTTCCTGTGGCCCAGGCCGTAATGGGCGCGCGCATTGTCGGGCTCCAGCTTGAGCGCCTTGTTGAAGAGGTTGTCCGCCATGGTGTGCAGCTTGTCGTTCTTGGCCTTGAGTCCCAGCGAGGCAAGCTGCTCGGCCGTCTTGCATTGATCAGCCTGCTTCCTGTACGACTCCTCGAGCTCGAGCTTGGCCAGCTTCCTTTCTCTCTCCTCGGCCGCTTTCTTCTCTTCCTCCTCGCGCTGGATCTGCTCCTGCGTCTTCGCCGTCGTTGTCGTCGACGAATCGTCGCCTTCACCGTTGTCGCCGCCGCCGGAGGCGACGATGACGACGATGACTACAAGGACCACGATGATCGGGCCAAGGATCAGGAGGGGATTGATCGGTTTCTTTTTCGGGGCGGAACGGCGGCTTCTTGTTGCAGCGGACACTTTCAACTCCTCTTTACGGGACGTTCTTGCGGGTCAGCGCTCTGCAAGGATCGTTTGCTTGCGGACGCGACATTCAAGCTTCCGATTATACAGTGCCGTTGTTCCCTGCAGAATCGTTTTGCCATGAACTTTTGTGAGGAAAATAGGCGCAGAATACCATCCTACGGCGTGATCAGCACGGAGACCGGCTGCGAGGCGTAATCAGCCGGATTCGTGACGACCAGCGAGAAGTCGACCACCCGTCCAACCCAGGCCGGACCGAGGGGCCTTGCGGGGCTGAGGATGGCAAAGCCGTCCCCGACCCAGTCGAGGGTTCCACTGAAGTACTTGAAGACAGGTGAGTTGGAATGGTTGATCACCATGTTGGTCACCTGGTCGAAGACAAGGGGCACCAGGATATTCTCGAGGGGCGATCTGGGGGAGCGGCCCGATACGGACGCGTAGAGCTGGTAATCCCGGTAGGCATAATGCTTCTCGTTGAGCTCGAAGTCGAAGTTGACATCGCCGGGATTCGAGGCGCTCAGCGTGTTCGGCGTTGCCGAGACGATCTGCGTGTCCCCGGGGACCAGCAGCGGATCGCCAAGGAGGGTCATGCCGTAGTACCACTCCTGGTCGCCCAGGCCGTAGGGGTGCTGGGAGATCCACCACTCCAGGAAAGCCTGGCCGATACTCTTGTGCTCCCCGATGGGATCGTAGAACTGCCGAAAGTCGAGCATGCTCCCCGATTTCGTGGATCCCACGGCGGCGAGACCGTGGGTCTGGGCGAAGATGTACCAGCCGCCCATGTAGTTCGATTCCACGTATCGGCAGTTGGAGCAGGCGAAGAGGTTGTAGAAGAGGGCGATGGGATCGATGTTGTAGATGTCGGCGGAGTAGACCCATCCCGACGGGCTGAAGGCGTGCCCCCCGGAGTAGGAGTGGACGCAGACGTGGATCCACTCGTAATTCTCCCTCAGGCGGAGCTTGTAATCCTCGCCCGTCGTCGTCGCCGGATCGTTGATCACCGTCACGTCGTCGAAGGCCCTGCCGAGCCAGCACTTGTTGAAGTTGGACCAGTCGTCGTCCGGGTAGGAGAGCGCCCGGCGGTTCACCGTGATGAGCCCCATCCTGTAGTCGTGGATCTTCCCGAAGTACCTGTTGACCTTCTGCTGCTCCGAACCCATGCCGTAGAGGTCGAGGGGCGACGCGGTCAGGCGGCCGACGAAGATCTCGGGCTGCTCGTTGTTCTGGTGGATGTCGAAGACCCCGTTCGGCTCCGAGTCGATCCAGTCCCCGTCGAGATCCATGTAGTAGAGGTCGCAGGGGAACGTCTCGCCGCTCACCTCGTACCACGGGACAGGGAAGTCGCCGACCAGGAGGGCTCCGATCAGGTTCGAGGAGAGATATCCGGCCAGGGTGCCGCGGATGTCGCCCGGCGTGCCGCCGCTCATGGAGAGCACGGTGACCGTGTACCCCTCGTCCACGATGTCGGCCACGTACTCGTCGAGCGAAACCTGGATGTCCGGCTTCAGGTCGGAGTTCACGAGAAGGAGAAAAAGCCCCGTGCCGCCGCCGTTGCGGCCCTTCCCGGCCGGGCCGAACGTCTCCTCGGACAGAAGGACGAAGGGAGTCTCCGGATGAGCCGCGATGAACTCCTCGTAGGTCATCGGGCTGCTGTTCGGATCGGCCCACTTCAGCTTGACCACGTCGCGATGGTCCGGATCTCCCGACTCCTGGGAAAGTCCGAGGGGAGCGGGGGCGGCTAAAAAGAGAAAACAGATTCCGATAATGGTCAGTGCTCTTGTCATGATTGCTCCGTAAAACCGTATCAGGCTCATGAGGTCATCGGGGGTCGATTATACAGGATTGCTGGATTTTTCCTACCGGAAGAGTTTGATCAATTCCTCCGGCGGCTGCCGCCGATCCGCGCCGCGGCCGCGTTCCCAAGCGGCAACTCGTTGTGGACAGCGCCATGACGCGTGGTTAGCATATCGGTTTCGATATCATCCGCTTTTTAACACCGGCATCCGCTTCTTTATTCCGGGAGACTGCCATGAAAAGGCTTATTCTCTGCCTGTTTGTCTGGACCGCTTTCTCTCTGTTCGTCGTCGGAGCTTCCGCGGCCGATCAGGCCAAACTGATGCGATTCGCCGACATGCATGGAGACAGGATCGTCTTCACCTTCGAAGGGGATCTCTGGCTCATCCCTGCCGACGGCGGAACGGCGCAGCGGCTGACGAACCACGAGGGGACCGAGTCCTTCGCGAAGTTCAGCCCTGACGGCACCAAGATCGCTTTCACCGCCTCGTACGACGGCGGCACGGACATCTACGTAATGGATGCCGCCGGCGGCACCCCGAAGCGCCTCACCTTCCACCCCGGCCGCGATTTCGTGCAGGAGTGGTTTCCCGACGGCGAGTGGATCCTCTTCCGCTCCGTGGGGCGCAACTACCCGAGCCGAGACTTCACCCTCTGGAAGGTTTCGGTCAACGGCGGCATGCCGGTGCGCCTGCCGATCGACAGGGGAGGCCTGGCCACGATCTCGCCCGACGGCAAGCGGATCGCCTACAACAGGATCGCCCGCGAGTTCGCCACCTGGAAGCGGTACAAGGGCGGCATGGCGATGGATATCTGGATCTGCTGGCTGAAGGACGGCCACTTCAAGAAAATCACCGAATTCAAGGGCAACGACAACTGGCCGATGTGGATCGGCGGCGATATCTACTACGTTTCCGACGAGAGCCAGACGGCCAACATCTTCAAGTACACGCTGTCGGAAGGAAAGACGACCCAGGTCACCTTTCACAACGAATACGACGTGAAGTACCCGTCGCGAGGCTCCGGAGATTTCATCGTCTACCAGAACGGCGGCGACCTCCACCTCCTCGACGTCAAGTCAAAGGAAAGCCGCAGGGTGCCGGTATTGATCCCGACGGACCAGGGCCCCATGCGAACGGGCCGCTTCCGCGTGGGCGACTACATCGGCGCCTTCGGCCTCTCGCCCAGCGGCAAGAGGATGGTTTGCGACAGCCGGGGCGACATCTACACCATCCCGGCCGAGGAGGGGACGCCGCGTTGCCTGACGCCCGACACCTCCCGGTCGCGCGAGAAGAACCCGGTCTGGTCGCCTGACGGCCGCTGGGTGTCCTTCTTCTCCGACAGGAGCGGCGAGGAGGAACTCTACATCAGGGATCGCAAGGGCGAGGGCGAGTGGATCCGCCTCACCAGCGAGGGGAAGGGCGGATTCCGCCTGCCGCCCGTCTGGTCGCCGGACTCGAACCATCTCGCCTTCTCGGACAAGCACCTCGACCTCACCCTCGTGGACGTGAAGGCCCGGACGAGCCGGGTGATCGACTCGGCCGGCGTGGACACGGGCTGGGAGGACTGGGGGATCCAGGAGTACTCCTTCTCACCGGACAGCAAGTGGGTGGCCTACACGAAGGTGGTGCAGAGCCAGCTCGAGGCGATCTGTCTCTACTCGCTGGAGCAGCAGAAGGTCTTTCCCGTGACCGACGGAAACCGGAACGATTGCAGCCCCTCCTTCTCGCCGGACGGGAAGTACCTCTACTTCCTCTCTGACAGGACGTTCAACCCGATCATGGGCGACCTCGACCAGAACCACATCTTCCTCAGGATGACGAAGCCCTACGTGCTGATCCTCGAGAAGGGGCAGTCCTCTCCGTTCAAGGCGAAGGAGTGCGACGAGGCGGTCAAGGCCGACGAGAAGAAGCCGGCCGAGGGAGAGAACGGCGGCGACAAGGCCGAGGAGAAGAAGGGACCGGTCTGTGTCATCGACACGGCTGATTTCGCCAGGCGGATCGTGCCGGCGCCGGTGGCTGCGGGCAACTACTTCCGCCTCGAGGCGGTGAAGGGCGGCTTCATCTATCTCTCGCGGCCCGAGCTCGAGTTCCTCAAGTACCAGGTCGTGACCGACGCCACCGCATCGGGCGGCGAACTCTTCAAGTTCGACCTCGAATCGAAGGAGACGACGCAACTGATGTCCGGTATCGGCAACTATCATCTCTCCGCCGACGGGAAGAAGATGATCTATCACTCGGGCTCCACCTTCGGCGTGGTCGACGCCGGCGCGAAGGCGTCGGCCGGCAAGGGCAAGGTCAGCCTGTCCGGCGTGACCGGCATGGTGGACCGCAAGGCCGAGTTCCTCCAGATGTTCGACGAGGCCTGGCGGATCGAGCGCGATTTCTTCTATGACGCGGGTATGCACAAGGTGAACTGGGGTGCGATGGGCAAGAAGTACCGTGTCCTCGTACCTTATTGCGGCAACCGCGGCGATCTGAACTACCTGATCGGCGAGATGATCGGCGAGCTGAGCGCCGGGCACACCTACGTCTGGGGCGGCGACACGGGGTATCGCACCGACGCGCCTCGCGTGTCCGTCGGCCTGCTGGGCGTCGATTTCGAGACCGACATCCCGGCGCAGTACAAGCCGAGCCCGGGCGACTTCTACCGGATCGCCGCGATCCTGCCGGGCGACAATTCCGATCCCGCCTGCCGCTCGCCCTTCCGCGCTCCCGACTGCGGGATCAAGGAGGGAGCCTACCTGATCGCCGTCGACGGTGTGACGGTGAAGAAGGGCGACAACGTCTATTCCCTTCTCGAAGGCAAGCGGAGCGCCATCGTGACGGTGACCTACAACTCCGAGCCGAGCCTCGAGGGGGCGAAGACCTACTCCTTCGAGCCGATCGGCAGCGAGGCGGAGCTGCGCTACTGCCGCTGGGTCGAGGAGTGCAGCGCCAGGGTGGAGGCCGCCACGAACGGACGTGTGGCTTACGTCCACCTCCCGGACATGGGCCAGCGCGGCCTGATCGAGTTTGCCAAGGTCTACTACTCCCAGCACTACAAGAAGGGCCTCGTGATTGACGACCGCTACAACGGCGGCGGCTTCACGGCGGACATGATCCTCGACCGCCTCGAGCGGAAGCTCTGGTCGCTCACCATCCCGCGCGAGGGCGGCATCCTCCGGAATCCGGAAAACGTCTTCCACGGCCCCATGGTCACCGTGGTGAACCAGCACACCGGATCGTGCGGCGAGTACTTCGCCACGGCGTTCCAGGTCAAGAAGCTGGGCAAGGTGGTGGGCATGCGGACCTGGGGCGGCGCCGTGGGTATCGAGCCGCACCAGGACCTGGTGGACGGCGGCACCGTCACCCCGCCGCAGTTCGCTCCCTATTCGCCCTGGACCAAGGAGTGGTACTTCGAGGGCTGGGGCGTCGAGCCTGACATCGAGGTGGAGAACCTCCCGGCCGACGTCCTGAAGGGCAACGATCCGCAGCTCGACAAGGCGATCGAGATCGTGCTCGAGGAGATGAAGGACTACTGGGACGAGCTGCCGGCGCCGCCGGATTACCCGGACAAGCGTTGAGCTCGAACCGATGAACCGAGGCCGCTGCGGGACCTGCCTTGTTCCGCGGCGGCCTCGCTGCATGAAACCGATTCCGGGGGAATAGTATGGATGAGGTCAACAAGATCAAGGGGCTGCCGGAAAACGCCTTTCGCGAGCTGAAGCCGGGCGAAACGTTCGAGTCCGTCGTGCCGACAAAGGCCGGCGTTCTCGAGGTGACAGTTCGCTCGGTCCTCTTCGGTCTGGCCATGGGGGTCTTCTTCTCCGCCGCCTCGACCTACATCGCGCTGAAGCTGGGGCAGGCGATCGAGACGACGATCCCCATCGCCATCCTGGCCGTGGGCTTCTCGGCCGTGATGGCGCGCAAGAGCACGCTTCTCGAGAACATCAACATCCTGGCCGTGGGCGGCACGGCCGGGATCGTGGCCGGGGGATCGGTCTTCACCATGCCGGCCATCTTCATCCTCGAGCTGGAAGGGATGTCGTCCTTCTTCCAGATCATGATCGTGCCGTTCTTCGGCTGCGTCCTCGGCGCGCTCTTCCTGATCCCCTTCCGCCGATACTTCGTCTCCCACATGCACGGCAAGCTTCCCTTTCCCGAGGGGACGGCCATTGCCGAGACGCTCATGGCCGGCGAGAAGGGCGGCCGCCAGGCCCGCGTGCTGGCCGTCTCGCTGGTGGTTGGCTTTGTCGTCGATTTCGTGGTCCTGGCCTTCAACGTCTGGGGCGACGTCTTCACCACGGCGAAGGTCAAGTCCTGCGCCTTCTTCACCGACAAGGTGAAGGCCGTCTTCGCCCTCAACACCTCGGCGGCCATCGCCGGGCTCGGCTACCTGATCGGCGTGCGCTACGCGGCCATCATCCTGGCCGGTTCGCTCTTCTCCACCATGGTGATCGTTCCCCTGGTGGCCTACTTCGGCGAGAACCTCGCCGTGCCCACCATGTCGCACCTCGGTCCGATCTCCTCCATGTCCTTCGAGGACATCTTCGACGAGTACCCGCGCTACATGGGGATCGGCGGCATCTTCGTGGCCGGCCTGGTGAGCATCCTCAAGATGTCGAAGGTGATCTGGGCCGCCCTGACCGAGGGGGTCGGCGGCGTGCTGAAGAGCCGGGGCAAGGGTGGGGACGAGGCAACGATCCGCACGGAGCGCGACATCCCGATGCCCGTGGTCTTCGCCCTCTTCCTCGTCGTCACCGCGCTGCTCTGGATCTACTTCCGCTACTCCGTGCTCGACGGCATGGAGCGCCCGACCCTCTACGCCACCGTGGCCGTCCTTGCCGCCGTGGTGATCTCCTTCCTCTTCGTCAGCGTCTCCGCCTGGGCCGTGGCCATGATCAGCGTCACCCCGATCTCGGGCATGACGCTGATGACCCTGATCGTCTCGTCGGTGATCATGGTCTCCCTCGGCCTCGAGGGGAAGGCGGGCATGCTGGCCGTCCTGCTGATCGGCGGCGTGGTCTGCTCGGCCCTCTCCATGGCCGCCACCCTGGTGACGGAGTTCAAGGTGGGGTACTGGATGGGCGCCACGCCGAAGCGGATCCAGTGGGCGAACATCCTGGCCTGCACCGTGGCCGCCGTGGTTGTGACCGCGGTGATGCTGCTTTTGAACACCACCTACGGCTTCTATCCCACGCCGGCCACGCCCGATCCCTTGCCCGCCCCGCAGCCGAACGCCATGGCAGCCGTGCTCTCGTCGCTGATGGGAGGCCAGGAGACGCCGTGGATCCTCTACGCCCTCGGCGGCCTGATCGCCCTCATCGTTGAGCTGATCGGCGTCTCGGCCCTGGCTTTCGCGCTGGGCATGTACCTGCCGATCGAGCTGAACTCGCCGATCCTGATAGGCGCCCTCGTGGCCTGGTTCGTCAAGAGGAGCTCGAAGAGCGAGACCCTCGTCAAGGCGCGCCACAACCGCGGCCTCCTGATCGCCTCGGGATTCGTGGCCGGCGGCGCGCTGGCCGGGGTGATGGACGCCCTGGTGAAGTACATCTCGCGCGAGATCTTCGGCGCTTCCGAGGACGCGCTCTACATCAACTTCGGCCCCCATGCCGAGGGAGCCCTCAACTGGGTCGGGCTGGCGGCCTTCATCCTCCTCTGCATCTTCATCTACTGGAACTCGTGCAAGGCGCGGGAGGAGGATCATTGAGAGCGGCGCTGACGGGAATCTCCGGGGCGCTGGAGGAGGAGCATCGTTGAATGGCATGAAGCAGACTTTTGAGGGGGATCGAAGTGGCGGCGGATGCTGAGATGAACCTCGGCCGCCTCCTGGACGGCAAGGCGGCCCGATGGGGAAGCCGGACCGCCATCGTCCTCGAAGGGCGGGAATACACCTTCGAGTCGCTCTTCGACGAGGTGCGGCGGGCCGCGGCCTTTCTTGACGGGCAGGGCGTGCAGGCAGGCGACCGCGTGGCTCTCTTTCTGCCCAAGGGGATCCCGTTCATCGTCTTTCACCTGGCTGCCCTTGTTCGGGGAGCCGTTTCCCTTCCGTTGAACGACCGGTTCACCGCGGTCGAGGTCCGGTACCGCCTCGAGGACTCGGAGGCGGCCGTTTGCGTCACCGACAGGAGGGGCGCCGCCCTCATCGGCGATGGGGGAGGGAAGCCCGACGGCTGCGCGCAAATCGATGCCGGGGATCCGGCCTGGCGGTGCGCCTCTCCAGGGCGGCTCACGGGTCCTCCGCCTGCGGGAGGATCGGATCCGGCGATGATCTGCTACACCTCGGGCACGACGGGACGGCCGAAAGGGGCGATCCTTTCCCACACGAACCTGATCGAGAACATGGAGGCGCTTCGCAAGGCGTGGCACTGGACGGAGACGGACGTGCTGCTTCACGCCCTTCCCCTCTTTCACGTCCACGGTCTCGTGGTGGCGCTCCACGGCGTGCTCAATGCCGGCTCGACGATGAAGATGCTGCCGCGCTTCGAGCCGGAGCTTGTTTCCGAAGAGCTTGCGAGCTCGGGCTGCACCCTCTTCATGGGCGTGCCCACCATGTACCACCGGCTCGCCGGTCTCTGGAGTGCTGCCGGCGGCCCGCCCGGCCTGTCGCGCGTCCGTCTCTTCATCTCCGGCTCGGCGCCCCTTTCCGTCGAGCTCTTCAGGCGGTTTCGCCGGATCACGGGCCACACGATTCTCGACCGGTACGGGATGACGGAGACGGGCATGATCGCCTCGAACCCCCATGCCGTGGACGAACGGATCGCCGGCAGCGTCGGCCTCCCCCTCGAGGGGGTGTCGGTGCGCGTGATCGATCCGGAGGGGCGCCCCCTGGCCGACGGCAGCGTGGGGGAGGTCCAGGTCCGCGGGCCGAACGTCTTCCGAGGCTACTGGAAGGCGGAGAAGAAGACGGCCGAGGCATTCGACGGCGGCTGGTTCCGGACGGGCGACCTGGGATGCCTGAAGGGCGAAGGAGGCGCGCGGCTCTTTCTCAAGGGGCGGCGCCAGGAGCTGATCATCTCCGGCGGTTTCAACGTCTATCCCCGGGAGGTGGAGGAGGTGCTGGAGAAGCGGGCGGACGTGAGCGAGGCGGCTGTCGTCGGCCTTCCTGACAGCGACCTGGGAGAGCGGGTCGTTGCGGTGGTCGTGCCGCGAGATCCCGAGGCGCCGCCCGATGCCGATGAAGTGTTCGCCGGCTGCCGGGAGGTCCTGGCCGGCTACAAGTGCCCGCAGCACATCTTCATCAGGGACGGCCTGCCGCGGAACGCCATGGGCAAGGTGCAAAAAAGCGTGCTGAAGGGGCTTTTGCCGCCGTGATCCGACGCAGAGCAGCCCGGGAACGATCCGGGGCGTCCTGCTCTCTCGCGAAGATGGCGGAGATTGCGCGGTCTCCGGTCGGCGTGGAGTACTCCGTTGCGGAGCTGGGACGTCGCTAAGAAGCTCCTTTACAGCTCCGCAACGGAGCACTCCACGCCGATTGGGGGGATCTCTATAGCAGACAGCTTGGATAAAGATCACGGACGGTCGGCATTTCGAGTTATGGGAAGCGCCTCCGACGGAGCGCTGCTTTCATTTCCTTTCAATGAACGCCATACCGGTGTCTTACCAGTCACACCACAATTTTTTAATTATTGAGAGAAGACTGCGAGGCTGGAAATAGTGAGCCAGCACAATCTCAACCAAAGAGACAGGGATGCCAGGGGACAACGTGCGGAATGCGGTGCACTTGAAATCCCCGTCACTCAGCTCCCGAATTGAAGTGAAACCGGCATAGGACGCGCGAGCTCGGCAACGGGCTCTTGGCCCATTGGTTCTTGCGTTCAAGTGGCTGAAAATAAATGGGCCCGGCAATGTGCAGTAACGGGAAAAAACGACCCGAGTCGGCAATACAGTCTATCCAATCGGAGTTGTGCGCTCCTTCAGAGCCGCCTAAAGGAGGTCCTCCGACGTCCGGCGGCTCTGAAGGAGTGCACAACTCCGACCGGTAGGCAAGCAACGACTAGGGCGCCGTTTCGCCGGCCTGCGAGGCCTCTTTTTCAGGCTGCGCCGTGATCTTGTCCACGAAGAGGTTGTATACCCACGCGAAGATCAGCCCGAGGATCAACCCGTCGATCAGGGCCCAGGCCAGGCCGATGAAGCTTCCCACGACGGTGAAGCTGTAGCCGTAGTAGACCAGGCCGATGAACGGCGGCGTGTAGGTGTCGCTGTCCAGGTCGGCGGCACCGTGAAGGATGATGATCCACCAGGTGACCACGAAGAGGCCCAGCCCCCAGACGACAGCACAGGCGAAGGCGAAGGCCTTGACGTTCAGCTTCATGAGGCTTCTCCTTTCTAGAAATCCCGATGGAATCCGCCGCATCAGGTTGAAGAAACGCGCTTCTGACATACTATAGGAGTGGAGGAGCTCAGACAATAGTGGATGGCGGCCGGTTTCGCTGCCGCGTGACACCGAGATGGCAAGAAAGGAGACGCCGTGAAGATCGAGTCGATCGCCGACCTGCTGCCCGTCGTGCAGGCTGTTGGAGAGAAGGCCCGCAGGGCGCAGGAGGATCCCTCTTCGCTGGGAACGCGTCTCAAGGACGACGGTTCCCTTCTCACCGTGATGGATCACGCGGTCGAGGAGGCGCTCTGCAGCGAGATCGGCCGCCTCCACCCGGACGCGAACATCGTGTCCGAGGAGTCGGAGCAGGGGTTCGATCCGTCGCAACCCTTCACCTTTGCCCTCGATCCGATCGACGGGACCGACTCCTTCAGCCAGGGGATGGGCGGGTGGTGCGTGTCTCTCGGGCTCCTCGACCAGGACCTGCAGCCCTGCGCAGGCATCGTGTTCGCCCCGGTGCTCGAGCTCTGCCTCTTTGCCGACATCGGGAAGCCGGCGCTGCGGAACGGGCAGACCCTGCCCGCGGCGCCCGCCCTGCCGCGAGAGGGATCGGGCGCGAACCTCGCGAACCTGATGGTCCACTCGCGCGCTCACAGGAAGATCGACCTCTCTCTCTTCAAGGGGAAGGTGCGGAGCATCGGCAGCGCGGCCCTGCATCTCTGCTATCCCGCCGTCTTTCCCCTGGTGGTCGGAGCTGTTGAGTCGAACCGCACGCACATCTGGGACATCGCCGGCGCCCACGCCTTGGCGCAATCGCTCGGCTATTGCATGGAGTATCTGAACGGGAGTCCGATCGACTATGCCGGCCCGGCAAAGAGGGAGGCGGTGGCCGACTTCGTCCTTTGCGGGCACGAGAAGGCGCTCGACGGTCTGAGAACCGTCCTGAAGAGGCGCTGAAGTCGGGGATACCGAGCCCGCGCAATCTCCGCCATATTCGGGTGCAGAGATACCGAATCAGTGTGCGGCGTTGTCCGAATATGGCGGAGATTGCGCGGGCTCGGTATCCCCGGAAAAAATACAAAGAGAGTGAAAAATCCGGGTCGCCGCGGCGTTTGGTCTTACGGGTGCGCCGTTGTTTTTCCCGGACAATTCTGTTTTGGAGGAAGGTTTCGATGAAAACTTTCGTTGCGGCGTTGCTTGTTTTGGCGGCCGCCGGTCCGGCGATCGCCCAGGTCAAGAAGGCAGGCGGCCTTGAGGAGGTTCACGGTGTGCGGCACGCCCGGTGGGTGGACGGGCAGATCGTTCCGGGCAAGGCGCCTGATTCGGGCAATTCCATCTGGGACAACACGGGAATCTCGGCCTGGTGGAGCGGCTGCGGGACCGGGTATGTCAACCTTGATTGGGGCAGGCTTCCGCTGACATTGAATGGCCTCGACGATTTTGTCATCGACGGTTTCTCCTTCGCCTACGGTACCAACAACAATGAAACTTACGCTGAATCCTATGCCGTCTACTTCTTTGACAGCTGCACAGGTTGGGGCAATCTGGGTGTCGAGGAAGCGGGTTTTCTTTTCTCAGGTCTTCCAGGCTATTATTGGCACTCTACGACGCCTCCAGGATATGCCATTGTCTGGATCATAACTGTCGACATCGAAGGAACAGGATACGAGTTCCTTCTCGGACAGGAATTCGGATTCGGCTTGAGCCGCGAGAACACACCCACCATGGGCTCCTCCGGCATTGCCATTGGAATCCATCATCCCATGAACGGCACAGACAACGCTTTTGATATTTACTACCCGAACGGGATCTACAACGGCACCTGGTGGTTCGGGACCTCTTACTGGGCCACTTGGGCGACGGAGCTCTTCGGTACAGAAGGCGAATCGAACATGACCTTCTATGGCGTGGGCGCCCGGGGCAACGACGCCGGTCTTTACGCGACCGGCGACTTCGCGGCCGGGAATACGGTGCAGTTCCTCGTACGCGACAACGAATTCGGCCTGGACAGCTATCTGGCTGCCTCCCGTTCCGCGGTGAATCGATACATCGGTGGAAGCTACGACGTGACCTGCCTTGTGGGGAAGAACATCATCGGATTCCCCATGAAGATGGATCGCTCTCCCGTTGGCGACTTTCATCGGTTGAGCGGCCTGGTCACGCCTCAGGCGGCAAGTGCCACGATCTACTTCCAGGCTCTCCTGAGCGACTCGAACCTGATGCAGCCGCCCGTGGATGCTTCGAACGGAATGCGGGCCAACTGAACGGAAAATCGGGAAGCGGTTGCTGCCGCTGCATATCCTTTCAGATCAGACAATTGCCTTGGCTGAACGTTGATCAAGCGGTTTCGGTTCGATTGACTTCTTCAACAGCCTGCTGGCAGTCGGGGAGATTTTTCCCCGAGAAAACAAAATTATGTGAAAAGAGCGAAACGCCGCGACGTTTGGCTTTACGGGTGCGCTGCCGACTCTTTCCGGATCATTTCGTTTTGGAGGTAGGTTCCGATGAGACGACTCGCTGCGGCGCTGCTTATACTGATGGCCGCCGGCTCTGCGATCGCTCAGGGCCTTGTGGTCGGCGATCTCGAAGAGGTTTCCGGGGTGCGCTACGCCCGATGGGTGGATGGAAAGATAGTTCCAGGCGGGGCGCCCGATGCCGGCAATTCGATCTGGGACAACACGGGGATCACGGGCTGGTGGAGCGGCTGCGATACCGGGTATATCAACCTCGACTGGGGCAGGCTTCCGCAGCCGGCGAGCGGACTCGATGATTTTGTGATCGACGGCTTCACCTTCTCCTACGGCACGAACAACATGGATTCCGCCGGCGAATCCTTTGGCGTCTACTTCTTCGACAGCTGCACCGGCTGGGGGAATCTGGGATGCCTCGAGTCCTGCCATCAGTTCGAAGGGCTTCCCAACGGACATGGGCTGCCAACCTTGCCACCGGGATTCAGCTGGGTCTGGACCATCAATGTGGACTTTGAAGGTTCAGGGCACGAGTTTCTCCTCGGACAGGAATTCGGATTCGGCTTGAGCCTTGTCAGTTCACCCACCTTGGGCTCAACGGGAATAACCGTGGGCTACCGCCACCCTGGGAACGGCACGAAGAAAGCCTTCGACATCTACTACTCGAACTTCGTGTACAACGGAACATGGTGGTTCTCATCGACCTGCTGGTCCACCTGGCCGACGGAGATCTTCGGCACCGAAGGCGAATCGAACATGACGTTTTACGGTGTCGGCGCCCTGGGTAACGATGCCGGACTCCATGCGATCGGCAGCTTCACCTCCGGGAGCAGGGTGGAGTTTCTCGCCCGTGACAACGGTTTCGGCCGGAACGCCTATCTGGCTGCCTCCTTTTCCGAGGTGAATCGATACATCGGCGGCTTCCACGACGTGACCCGCCTTGTCGGGAGCTGCATCAACGGATTCCCCATGAAGATGGGTTGTTCTCCAGTTGGGGACTTTCATCGATTGAGCGGCATTGTCACGCCTCAGGCGGCAGGTGCCACGATCTACTTCCAGGCTCTCTTGAGCGACGCGCATCTGATGCAGCCGCCAATGGATGCCTCGAACGGACTGCGGGCCAACTGAACGGATAATCGAGAAGCGGTTGCGCCTCCGACTTTTCGCAGACCTTTTCATCTTGGAGGAACGTATCGATGAGGATTTTCGTTGCGGCGCTGCTCGTTCTGATGGCGGCCGGCTCGGCGAGCGCCCAGAGTCAGGCGGCCGGCGGTCTCGAAGAGGTCCTCGGGATGCGCAGCGCAAGGTGGGTGGACGGGAAGGTCGTTCCGGGCGGAGCTCCCGATGCCGGCAATTCGATCTGGGACAACACGGGGATTACGGGCTGGTGGAGCGGATGCGCGACCTGGTACATCAACATCGACTGGGGCAAGATCCCGGCGCCGGCCAGCGGGCTCGACGATCATGTGCTCGACGGCTTTACCTTCTCCTACGGCACGAACAACCGGGATTTCTTCGGCGAGAGCTTCATCACCTACTTCTTCGACAGCTGCACCGGCTGGGGGAACATGGGCTGCCACGAGGCCAGCTTCATCTTCAAGTGGCTTCCCAACGGTCTGGGATTGCCCACCGTGCCGCCGGGATTCGGCTGGATCTGGACGATCAACGTGGATCTTCAAGGAACAGGGTACGATTTCCTTCTCGGACAGGAGCTCGGATTCGGCATGAGAAGGGAGAATTTTCCCACCACCGGCTACACCGGAATAGCCCTGGGCCACCGCCATCCATTGAACGGTACGGAGAACGCCTACGACGTCTTCTACCCGACCTTCGTGTACAACGGGACATGGTGGTTCGGATCGACCGTCTGGGCCACCTGGCCGACGGAGCTCTTCGGCAGGGATGGCCAGTCGAACATGACGTTCTACGGTGTGGGCGCACGGGGCAACGATACCGGCCTCCACGCGGTCGGCACCTTCGCGGCCGGGAGCAATGTGGAGTTTCTCGTGCGCGACAACGGATTCGGCCGGAACGCCTATCTGGCTGCCTCCTATTCCATGATGAACATGTACATCGGCGGCACCCACGACGTGACCCGCCTCGTCGGGAGCTGCATGAGCGGATTCCCCATGACGATGAATCGGTCTCCATACGGCGACTACCATCGCCTGAACGGTGTGGTCTCGCCATATGTGGCTGGCGCCACGATCTACTTCCAGGCACTCCTGAGCGGCGGGCAGCTCATGGTGCCGCCTATCGATGCCTCGAACGGGATCAGGGCCAATTGAAAGGATGATCGGGACGCCCTGCGCTCGGTTCCATGGGTGTGCCACCGACTTTTTCCAGTAGATGAGATGTGGAGGATGGACGTCATGAACCCTGTTTGTGGAAGCTTGCTTGTTCTGCTTATCGCTGCCGGTTCGATCGGCGCCCAGGATAGGATGAAAGGCGAACTCCTGAAGGTGTCCGGCGCGCGCAGCGCCCGATGGGTCGACGGCGAGATCGTACCGGGCGGAGCTCCCGACCACAGCTCGTCCATCTGGGACAATACCGGCGTTTCGGCCTGGTGGAGCGGCAATCACACCAATTACATCCATCTCGACTGGGGAAAGCTTCCGCAGCCGGCCAGCGGGCTGCCGGACCACGTGGTGGACGGCTTCACCTTCTCTTATGGAACCAACAACCTGGATCCTGCCGGCGATGAGTATGCCATCTGCTTCTATGACAGCTGCACGGGCTGGGGCAGCGGTCTGGGAACCCAGGAGGCCGGCTTTGCCTTTTTCGGGCTTCCCAACGGGAGCAATCTCCCCACGCTGCCGCCGGGGTACGGCTGGACCTGGTCCGTCACGCTCGACCTGGAGGGGACAGGCTACGAGTTTCTGCTGAACCGCGAGTTCGGGATTGGTCATATTCGCCTCAGCGATCCGGCCATGGGCAGCTCAGGCCTCACCTTTGGTTTTCGCCATCCGGGGAACGGTACAGAGAACGTTTTCGATGTCTACTACCCGAACGGCACATACAATGGGACCTGGTGGATCGGCTACCCTCCCATGTGGTTGACCTGGCCGTCCGAGCTCTTCGGCACGGAGGGCGAATCGAACATGATCTTCTACGGCGTTTGTGCCCAGGGCAACGAGGCCGGTCTCTATGCGGCGGGCGATTTCACGGCCGGGAGCGAGATCAATTTCCTGCTGCGGGAGAACGGGCTTGGGCTCGAGGGGTACCTGGCTGCTTCGCTTTCGCAAGTCGATCTCTATCTCGGCGGCAGCTATGACGTGACACGGCTCGTGGGAAGCTTTCTCAGCGGATTTCCAATGGCGATGGACCGTTACCCGGTGGGGGATTTTTTTCATCTGCAGGGTGTTGTTTCTCCCTACGCGGCAGGCACCACGATCTACTTTCAGGGTATCCTGAGCGATGCGCCGATCAACCAGCCGCCGATCGATGCCTCCAACGGGATTCGGGCCAATTGAACGGATGATCGGGAAACGGATACGGAGGGAGGTTGCGATGAAGACTTTGGTTGCGGCCCTGCTTGTCCTGACGGCCGCCTGGTCGGCGAGCGCTCAGGTCGATATGGGTGACGATCTCGAGGGGATCTGCGGAGTGCGGAGCGCCCGGTGGGTGGACGGGAGAATCGTTCCGGGCGGAGCTCCGGACAGGGGCTCTTCCATCTGGGACAACACCGGCCTCTCGGCCTGGTGGAGCGGTTGCGAAACGGGGTACATCAACCTCGACTGGGGAAGGCTTCCTCCCACGGCGAGCGGACTCGATGATTTTGTGATCGACGGTTTCTCTTTTTCCTACGGCGAGAACAACCTGGATCCTGCCGGTGAATCCTTTGCCGTCTACTTCTTCGACAGCTGCACCGGCTGGGGAAACCTGGGTGTCGAGGAATCGGCCTTTCTCTTCAGCGGGCTCCCCAACAGCAACGGGCTGCCCTCGGGTATTCCGCCAGGGTATGGCTGGATCTGGACCATCCAGATCGACATCGAGGGAACGGGCTACGAGTTTCTTCTCGGGCAGGAGTTCGGTTTTGCCCTGAGCCGCACAAAGACTCCCACCCTGGGGGCCGCCGGCGTTGCCGTCGGCATCCGCCGTCCCCAGAACGGCACGGAGAACGCGTTCGACATCTACTACCCGAACAGGGGATTCAACGGCTCCTGGTGGTTCGGGACCGGTTACTGGGCCACCTGGCCGACGGAGCTCTTCGCCACGGAGGGCGAATCGAACATGACCTTCTACGGCGTGGGCGCCCTGGGTAACGACGCCGGCCTCTACGCGGTGGGTGACTTCGCGGCCGGGAGCGAGATCAATTTCCTGCTGCGGGAGAACGGCCTGGGACTCGAGGGATACCTGGCTGCTTCGCTTTCGCAGGTCGATCTCTATCTCGGCGGCAGCTACGACGTGACACGGCTCGTGGGAAGCTCGCTCAGCGGATTTCCGATGGCGATGAACCGTCATCCGGTGGGGGACTTTTTTCATCTGGAGGGTGTTGTTTCGCCCTACGCGGCAGGCACCACGATCTACTTTCAGGGTATCCTGAGCGATGCGCCGATCAACCAGCCGCCAGTGGATGCCTCGAACGGTATTCGCGCCAACTGAAGCGACTTCGTGATTTCCGGTTACTCTTACGTAACTCCGGCGAAGCCGATCCCGGCAGGCCTCGTATCGCCGTCGCAACGATAGACGCCGTAACCCCCGGCCAATACGGGCTCATCGTGTATTCCTGCGAGTCCTCTCCAATTCACGGTACCGTTTTTGCGGTTTCCTGGGATCAGACCGTTGTGATTCGGGTATCGATGTATTTTAATATATGCGAGGTGATCGAATGAGGACAACCGGGATCATGTACCCTGCCAGGCTTATTACGGCTCTGTTTCTGACCTTTGCCGTCCTGTCTCCGGACGGAAATACCTCCGAGCTCTCAGCGTCAAGGGATGTCGAGAAACTCGACTGCACCCTCCCTCTCAATTTCATGGAGAATCCGGGCGCGCCTGAAGGGGAAGCGGCCTTCACGTTGATCGGATCGGACAAGACGCTCTTCTTCTCCGGCAGCGGGATAGCCGTTGCCCTCTCGAACCGGGAGAAGAGCGAATCAGCCGTTCGCCGGTGGATCGTCAAGCTCGACTTCGTCAATGCTGACCGCAATGTGCATCCCCGCGGCGATGAGCGGCAGTCCGCAGTGATCAGCAGATTCACCGGAAGCCGGGAAAAGTGGGAAACCGGTATCGCCACGTTCAGACGTCTCGTCTACCGCGACCTCTGGGCCGGCATCGACCTGGTCTTCTCCATCAAGGGCAACAGGCTGAAGTACGACTTTGTGGTGAAACCCGGCGCGGATCCGAGCTCGATCCGGCTCCGTTATCGCGGTGCCGAGAAGGTGGCCTTGACGAAATCGGGCACGCTCGAAATTTCCACCCCTCTTGGAGGTTTCGAGGACGGCCGTCCATGCGCCTGGCAGGTTCTTGACGGAGTGAAGGCCGGAGTCTCCATGGCCTACGCACCCTGTCCGGGATCCGGCAGGAGCCGATTCGACGACTTCGAATACGGATTCGACGTGGGATCCTATGATCCAAGAAAGACGCTGATTCTCGACCCGGACATGCTGATCTACTGCGGCTACATCGGCGGCGATAACAACGAGGGCGGGCTCGACATCGCGGTGGATGATCAGGGCTGCGCCTACATCGCGGGAACAACCGATTCCCTCGAGACCACCTTCCCCGTCTGCGTGGGGCCCGACCTCACGGCCAACTCGAGCGTCGACGGTTTCGTGGCCAAGATCAGCGCGGACGGCGCAGCGCTTCTCTACTGCGGTTACATCGGCGGCTCGGGAGAGGACTGCTGCTGCGGGATCGATGTGGACAGCCTTGGCAACGCCTACGTGGCGGGATACACGTCGTCGAAGGAGAGCTCCTTTCCCGTGACCGTGGGCCCTGATCTCACGTACAACGGCGGCTGGCACGAAGCATTCGTGGCCCGGGTCGATGCGACTGGGACCGCTCTCGACTACTGCGGCTACATCGGAGGAGCGTCGGACGACTACGGATTCGGCCTGGCCGTGGATCCCGGCGGTACGGCGCGCGTGGTCGGCTCCACCTGGTCCGACGAGGCGACCTTTCCCGTTCGCACCGGACCCGACCTCACCTACAACGGCGGCCCGGGCGATGCCTTCGTGGCGCAGGTCAACGCGGCAGGCACCCTTCTCGACTTCTGCGGCTACATCGGCGGCGCGTCGGAGGATCTGGGAGCGCGCATCGCCCTGGATCAGTCGGGTAATGCCTACGTGACCAGCAAGACGCTGTCCGACGCATCGACCTTTCCAGTCAACCTGGGACCTGACGTCTCGTACAACGGCGGCCCGGGCGATGCCTTCGTGGCATGCGTCGATGCGCAGGGGACCCATCTCCACTATTGCGGCTACATCGGCGGGGACGGGGAGGATTTCGGATCCGCCGTGGCAGTGGACGCCGATGGATCAGCCGTGGTCGCGGGATCCACCGACTCCGACGAGACGACCTTTCCGGACCGCGTCGGGCCCGACCTCTCCTGCAACGGAGGTTTCGATGGCTTCGCCGCAAGAATCAGCGTCGACGGCACGGCTGTCCTCCATTGCGGCTACATCGGCGGTGCAAACGACGATCTTGCCAACTGCCTGGCCCTCGATCCGGATGGCAACATCTACGTGACGGGACAGACCGCGTCGGACCGGTCCACCTTTCCCGTCGCGGTGGGACCTGATCTCACGCACAACGGCGGCCTGACCGACGCCTTCGCGGCCCGGATCGCTTCGGACGGGACGAAGCTCGACTACTGCGGCTACATTGGCGGCGCTGAGGAGGAGAGCGGCTACGGCATCGCCGTCGATGCATCGGGCAGCGCTTTCGTCGCCGGGTGCACGAGCTCCGACGAGGCCTCGTTTCCTGTGCGCACAGGGCCCGACCTCTCGTACAACGGCGATTACAGCGGCCCGAGCGGCCCCTGGGTGGGCGATGCCTTCGCGGCCCGGATTCCCCCTTTCCACGTGCTTCTTCGTGCCGGCAACGCGAACTCAGGCGTCGGCGATGCAGCCGATCTGCTTCGTGTCAACGGCAGCGCGGGGGAAGGTCCTTACAGGAGGGTCGTGATCCCGACGGGCGGTTCCGTGACCGTAGAGATGGACGCGCCGCCGGCCGGGCCGGCCTCGGCCCGCTTCACCCTCTATGTCCATCTGGGCGAAGCAGGGATCGATGACGTCGCGGTCCAGCCCCACGATATTGGAACAGCCTGCTTCCCGACGCCGCTCAGCAACGGGGTGCCGTGGCGGCCGCCGATCACGGCGGTGAACAATATCGGCTGGCCCTGGCTGCTGGGCGACCCCGTCCTGGCTTCGATGCCGCCCGCGCCAATTGCCATCGGCCCCTGGCCCCTCCAGCCCGGGTTCTACACCCTGCAGGGTTTCATCGAGGACGGCGCTGCCGCGGGGGGGACGTTGAGCCTCACCAACGCCGTGGTGGTCGAGGTGAAGTAGGCCGCCGAACCGCTTGCCCTGCGCCGCCGGATCTGCCAGACTTATTCGGTTCGACTTCGGTTGTGATGCAGAGCGTCCCTGTCGTTTCGAATGGGAAGAGTGCGATGAAAAGAATGATCCTGTTCCTCGGTGCTGCTCTCTGCGGCGTCCTCTCCTGGGCCGACGATTATCCTCGGAACGGCTCGATCGACATGAAGCACTATGTCTTCGACATCGAGCTCTTGGATGAAACCGATGCCGTTGCGGCGACAGCCTCTCTCGATCTGGAGTTTCTCGACGGGGGTGTCTCCGAGATCGCCCTCGATTTCGTGGGATGCGAGGAGGGGAAGGAGACGGGCATGACCGTGTCGTCGGTGCGGTCCGGGGAGCGGGCGCTTTCCTTCGACCATACAGACAACCGGCTTCGGATCCGCCTGGCAGAGCCTTCCCGGCTTGGCGAGCGGCGGCGCATCGTCATCTCCTACGAGGGACGTCCTGCGGACGGCCTGCTGATCGCGAACAACAAGCACGGCGACCGGACCTTTTTCGGCGACAACTGGCCCGACCGGGCGCGGCACTGGCTGCCGTCGATCGATCATCCCTATGACAAGGCGACGTGCGAATTCCGCGTCACCGCGCCGGACAGGTACCAGGTGGTAGCCAACGGCAGAATGATGGAAGAGAGCAACATTGCCGGAGACCGCCGCCTCACGCACTGGAGCGAATCGGTCCCGATCACCACCTACTGCATGGTGATCGCAGCGGCGCGTTTCGCGGTGCAGTACGTCGACAACCCGGGCGGCGTTTCGATCCAGACCTGGGTCTATCCGCAGGACAGGGACGCCGGATTCTACGATTTCGCGACCGCGCCGCGGGTGGTGGCCTTCTTCAGCGCGCACGTGGGGCCCTTCGCCTACGAGAAGCTGGCCAACGTGCAGTCGCGCACGCGGTATGGCGGCACGGAGAACGCGAGCGCCATCTTCTACAGCGAACGTTCGGTCTCCGGAACGCGGCGAAATGCCAACCTGGTGACGCACGAGATCGCGCATCAGTGGTTCGGCGACTCGGTGACCGAAAACGACTGGCATCACATCTGGCTGAGCGAGGGGTTCGCCACGTACTTCACCCACCTCTACAACGAGTTCACCCACGGCCGCGACAGGCTCGCCGCCGGGCTTGCGCGGGACAGGAAACGCGTTCTCGCCTTCCATCGGCGTCGTCCCTCCTCGTCCGTTGTCGATCCGTCGATCACGGTGCTCGACGATCTCCTCAACGCGAACACCTACCAGAAGGCGGGATGGGTGCTCCACATGCTGCGGCGCGAGGTGGGGGACGAGGCGTTCTGGAAAGGGATCCGCGCCTACTATGCCGAGTTTCGCGACAGCAATGCCGAAACGGCCGACTTCAGGCGCGTCATGGAGGAGGCCTCGGGAAAGAAGCTCGACCGGTTCTTCAGGCAGTGGATCTTCGAGCCGGGACAGCCGGTTCTCGATGGCACCTGGACGTACAACGACGGTACGCTGAAGGTGGATCTGCATCAGGCGCAGCCGAGCGGGTCGGTGTTCACTTTTCCCCTCGATATAGCGATTTCTGCAGAACCCGGCAATCTACCATCGATCGAGACGGTGCTCGTCGACGAGAGGTCGGAGACCTTCGCCTTCGATCTCGAATCAGAGCCCGATGCCCTGTTTCTCGACCCGCACACCTGGCTCCTCATGGAGGATCGGTTCGGGAAAGGGGAGGAATAAAAGCAGTAAGAACGGGCTCGGTACCCTCAATCGACGTACAGGTCGAAGAGGCTGCTCGTGTGGAACCGAGTGAGTTCCGTGGGATTTGCTGGATCGGTGACATCGACGAGGAGGACGCCGCCAAGCGCAACGGAGACAAAAGCAGTGTCGCCGCTGACCTCGATGTCGCTCACGTGAGCATGCGCCTGGCCGCCGACGCGGCAGGAGCCAAGAACTGCCGGGCGATCGGGGTGCGTCAGGTCGATCACGAGGATACTCTCATTACTGCCGATCAGATTGATGACAAAGGCGCGCCCCTTGGACCCGAATACTTCATCGGGATTGACCGGATCTCCGCCGCCGGGGATGAGGCAGGCGCCGATCTCCACGGGGTTCTGCGGATCCGTGACGTCAATCAAGCGATAAGAATCCTTGTCCGTGATGTGAAGGCGGTTCCCCTCCACATGAAAACCACCGATTCGCTGGTAAGAAACCTTGGGCGGTTCGTACGATCCGATTCGTGACAGTTTTGAAGGAGACGAGACATCGAATATCTCGATCGATGCGTAGGCCTGAATGTAGGCCCTGTTCCCGGCGACCTGGATTCGCAAGACCTTTCGGGAGAAATCGTGGGTGGCGAGGAGCTTCGGCGACCGGTGATCCGAGAGATCGCACACGAAGAGACGCCGTTCGCCGAGGACAAGGACTCGTCCAGAGTCGACGTCGACACGAGCACTCCAGCCGGGAAGTGCGAGGCTTGCGATCTCCCGGGGCTGGCAGACGTCGGAAATGTCGAGCACGCGGAGCCCGGCTGATCCTCCGGCGAGACAAGCGACATTCCCATCGACGGCTATCTCTCTCGCGATCTCGGGAAACTCGATCGAGCCGAGGGCCACCGGTTTCGATCGATCGGCGACATCCACGGCGATGACGCTCGAAGAGGCGCAAACCCACGCCGTTTCACCCGAGCACTCCACATCGAAAGCCGCTCCCCACAGATCGTCGGAGTGTGGAAAGAGTACGCATCCGCCCAGTGGGAGGGCCGTCAATATCCCGATGACAATCAGAGTCGGAAATCCCCTCACTGCATCACCGAATCCGCGCAATCTTCGCCACATGCCGAGCACCTCCTGTTTTTCAGCATCATACCAAGTCCGCGCTTTCTCCACCACGGACTCACCCCGCCGTGCTCGCATGGCGCCGCACGCATTTGGAGGAATTTGCGCGGGCTCGGTATTGCGGTATGCGCGGGCTCGGTATTGCAGAGAGGGTGCCATTTCACTGGCGGCTCCTGCCGGTTCGACCAACAGCTGCGTGGGTACCAGGTTCCTGTTCGTTGTTGTTTGCCAGCCAGGAGGAGCTCTGTACAGATACTCTTCCATGGCCATGGCGCTGGAACTGGAATTTGTTCCGTGACGCATCCACTCGTTTTTCTGGAACCGTGACGGCTCACTCCTTCATCTATCCGGCAGCATCGTCAGGATATCACTGTACCGTGGTGGCCACCACGTTCGTGACCATGCCGTTCTGAATCGCCTGGAACCAAATGTCCAGTCCGGCGGCGCTCGACGGTATGGGAAGCGACCACTCCACCTCCCCTTGATCGTTGGTCACCTTCGGGCCGGCGCCCAACTTCGGTCGGGCGATCTCGATCACGATGTCCAGCTGTGGATAGGGCGTGTAGCCGGAGCCGAGCAAGCTGTAGACCAGCCAGCAGTTCGCATAGGGGTATCCGCCGGCAAGTGCGAATGAGGCAAATTGTCCCGCCTGGAGTGGCTCGGGGAGTACCGAGAGTCCATGGAGGAAGGATGGCTCGTGAAATACATAGGCAGCTCCGGCACTGGATCCGTTGTCGTCATGGTGCGGCGCCCCGACAAGAACCATATCGTACGTTCTGGCGACGGATCTTCCAAAAAGGTCCCTTTCTTGCCCGTCGGAAGCGAGGAGCTTGCCCACTTCCACCCACGATCGCGTGGCTGCATCATACCTGTAGGTGTAGGCTGAACCGGAGTTGCTGCCATTATCGTCCCGCTCGCTGGCCCCGATCACCGCGTTGTCACCGGCGACGCAAACGGAAATCCCGAAGTAGTCATCGCTCTGTCCGTCCGAGGCGAGGAGCTTGTCTTCCACGAGCCAGGCTGTGGAACCGGAGTCGTAACGGAACGTGTATGCCGAGCCGGATTTATTCCCGTTGTCGTCGTCCTTGTAGGAACCGACGAGGACGAGATCGCCGGAAATCGAGACGGAATAGCCGAACTGGTCCTCATAGGCCCCGTCCGGAGCGAGGAGCTTGGTTTCTTCGGTCCAGCTTCCTGAGCCGGGATCGCGGCGGAAGATGGTGGCCGAACCCGAGCCAAAGCCGTTGTCGTCATCCTGGTAGGCTCCGACGACGGCCAGATCCCCGTCAACGGAAACGGAATACCCGAACTGATTCCAGTCTCCCGGATCGCCGGCGATCAGCTTGGTCTCCTCCTGCCACTGACCGGAACCGGCGTCGTAGCGAAACGTGTAGGCGGAGCCTGAGAAGATCCCGTTGTTATTGTCGGTGTGCGCACCGATCACGGCCGTCTTTCCCGAGATGGAGACGTCATTGCCGAACTCGGCGTTGGTCTGTCCATCGGAAGCGACGAGCTTGACCTCCTCGATCCACGACCCGGAACCGGAATCGTGCCGGAAGACGTAGGCTGATCCTGATCCCGATCCGTTGTCGTCGTCAAATATCGCTCCGATGAGGATCGCGTCGCCGGAAATGGACACGGAACGGCCGAAGTAGTCGCTCTCCGCTCCGTCCGAAGCGTGGAGCTTCGCCTCTTCGATCCACGTATCCGAAAGGTCATCATAGCAAAACACGTACGCTGCACCCGCCATCCATCCGCTGTCATCATCGTCGGGCGCGCCGACGACGGCCACGCCTCCCCACACCGCGACTTCGATTCCGAAAAGGTCGAAATCCTGCCCGTCCGAAGGAAGCAGCTTGAAGTCCTCGTGGATCTGCCCCCACGCGGCCGGCGTGCACAACACCAGTATGGAGAGTAGGATAGCCAGGGCGGCACCGCGGCCCGGCCAAAAGAGCGAAGGAGCGGTTCCCGGATAACTCACCATCCAAGCGTCAGTCTTCATCTGAAGGCCTCCCTGTCGAAAAGTCGGAAGTTTTTTTCGTGAAAACGGCGAATTTCAAGATAGTTGTCGCCTTTTTCGGGTTTCATTTCTTCGTC
>CAYZWU010000053.1:0-35899 GCA_964482235.1 uncultured Phycisphaerales bacterium | reverse complement strand
TGGGACAACTTCCCGAGCGTGAGTCTACCCACAAATTCTGCTGAGGACCCAAAAAGAAGAAGTAGTCCGGTTTCCGACAGAGGAGAGAATTCAGTGCCGAACAGGACATTTCGCGGCTGGGAATTCATGAGGGACATCGTGCCGAAGCGCTACGTCTGCTGCAGGACGCCCCATCCCCTGCCGATCGACGGGACGATGCGCGATCCCGCGTGGGAGAGGGCGGCCTGGACCGACCTCTTCGAGGACATCGAGGGCGACCTGAAGCCCAGGCCGCGATTCAGGACCAGGGCGCGGATGCTCTGGGACGACGAGTTCTTCTACGTGGGGGCGAGGCTCGAGGAGCCGCACGTCTGGGGCACGCTGACAGAGAAGAACTCGATCATCTTCCACGACAACGACTTCGAAATCTTCATCGATCCGGACGGGGACAACCATCACTACTACGAGTTCGAGGTCAATCCGCTGAACACGATCTGGGAGCTCACACTCGAGAAGCCGTACCGCGACGGCGGGCCGGCCGTGCACGGGACGAACCTCGACGGCCTCAGGTCGGCCGTTCACGTGGACGGAACGCTGAACGATCCGGGCGACGAGGATGCGGGATGGTCGGTGGAGGTGGCGATCCCCTGGAGCGGGCTGGCCGCCTACGGCAGACCCGCGCCGCCTCGGCACGGCGACCAGTGGCGCGTCAACTTCTCCCGCGTCGAGTGGGAGCACGAGATCGCCGGCGGCGCCTACAGGAAGGTGCCGAACCGTCCCGAGGACAACTGGGTCTGGTCGCCCCAGGGCGTCATCGACATGCATCGCCCGGAGCGGTGGGGCTACGTGCAGTTCTCCACGGCCGAGCCGGGGGCGGACCGGTTCGTCCCGGATCCGACGCTTCCGGCCCGCGACCTGCTGATGGAGGTCTACAACCTGCAGAGGGAGTTCTTCGACAGCCACGACCGCTGGGCCGCCACCTTCGACGAGCTGGGCTGCGCGGATCTTCAGGGGAAAGGCTCGGCGCGTCTCACCGCCATGCGCCTCGAGGCGGACGGCTTCGTGGCCGGCGCGGCCGTTTCCCTCCCCGGCGGAGAGGAGCGCGAGCTCTTCGTTGATCACCAGTCGCGGATCACTTCATGAACAGGGCGCCGGGTCACGGCGTTCTCTATTGAAGAAAGACTGATCATAGCTTATTCTTGATCCTGTATAAGCACGCCACACAGGAGATCGTCATGGCCCGATACATTATTCTTCTGCTTGTCCTCTGTACCGGCAGCTTCGCTCTCGGCCAGAACGCGCACGGACCGGATTGCTGCTGCAAGGCAGACTACATCGCACGCCTCCAGAAGCAGCTTGGTCATCTCCCGCCCGTGAGCGTCCTGTCGGGCAGGACGGGGCCCGAGGCTCTCGGGGATACCGACGTGATCCATCACGATCTGGACATCGAGATCGATCCGTCGGCAAAGTGGATCGGCGGCCACAACACCATGACGGTGGAAAGCCTGATCGACAATCTCGCCGATTTCCGGTTTCGACTGTCGAACACCTTTACTATCACGTCCGTCACGGTGAACGGCGTGGCGATCTCGTGGACGCGCATCGACTCATCCACCGTGGAAGCTGCGCTCGATCGTCTCTACGACACGGGCGAGCAGTTCGACCTCCTCGTGGCCTACGACGGAAAGCCGAGCGGGCAGGGTTTCGGCTCCATCGAGTTCACCTCGCAGGGAGGTCATCCCCTCGTCTTCACCCTCAGTTCGCCCTGGTACGCCTACACCTGGTGGCCGGTGAAGGAGACCCTCGATGACAAGACCACGGCAGACCTCAGGTTCACGGTCCCCGACTCGCTCAAGGTGGCGTCCAACGGTGTGCTCCAGAGCACGACACCCGTTTCGGGAAACAGGCTCACCTTCCACTGGAAGACCGATTATCCCACGGTGGACTACCTCTACTTCTTCGCGGCCACGAACTACAACTACTACGAGAGCTTCTTCTCATACACCGGTGGGACGATGCCCGTCGTGATGTACATCTTTCCCTCCGACGACACGGCGAACAACCGGAACGAGTGGTGGAAGATGATCGACATCCTCGGCGTCTATGGCGATCTCTACGGGCTCTATCCCTTCATCGACGAGAAGTACGGCATGGCCCAGTTCAGCTGGGGCGGCGGCATGGAGCACCAGACCCTCACCACGCAGGGCGGTTTCTGGGAATACATCACCGCACACGAGGCGAGCCATCAGTGGTGGGGAGACATGATCACCTGCGGCACCTGGCACGACATCTGGCTCAACGAGGGATTCGCCACCTACTCGGAGGCACTCTGGTTCGAGTTCGAGTCGGGAACCAGCGATCCGAGCCAGCTCCATTACTGGATGGATGTGCGGCGTCCCGGCAGTGTCAACGGCAGCGTCTACTGCTACGACATCTCGGACCTGTGGCGGATCTTTTCCGGGGACTTCACCTACACCAAGGCGGCCTGGGTTCTTCATCAGCTGCGCCACGTGGTGGGGGACGAGGACTTCTTCGACATCCTGGCAGCCTATCGTGCCGCCTACGAGTACAAGAGCGCCGTGACCGATGACTTCAAGGCCGTGGCGGAGGGCGTTCACGGAAGCGACCTGACCTGGTTCTTCGACGAGTGGATCTACGACATCGGCGCTCCCGCCTACCGGTACGCCTGGACGCAGCACGACGTCAACGGAGAGAAGTTCGTCGAGCTCTACGTGAGGCAGACGCAGTCGGCCTCCTATCCGACCTTCACCATGCCGATCGACATCACCACCTGGTCGGGCGGTTCGGACACGACCCATGTCGTGTGGAACGACGCCCCGACCGAGCACCTGCTGATCCCGGTGGACAGCTCCGTATCCAGCCTCGAGTTCGACCGGGACGAGTGGATCCTGCGCACCTCGCTCTCCACCACGAGCTTCGTGGGCGGTCCGCCCAAGATCATCTCCACCTCGCCTGCTCCCGGTGAAAGAGTCGTTTTCGGAACGGGCGCCGGCACGATCGAGGTGGTCTTCCACAAGGACGTGAACGCGGACGCATCCGATTTCACGCTGACAGGATACTTCTCGGGAGAGCGGTCCTTCGATTTCCTCTACAGCAGCGCCGCTCAGACAGCCACCTTGACGCCTGTCGGTTCCTTTCCCGCCGACTTCTACACCTTGACCATCTCGGACAGCATCGTGGACAACAGCATGGGGCTGGCGCTCGACGGGGAAGTCGCGCGGCCTTTCGATCCGGAAGCGCTGCCGAGTGGAGACGGTCTTGCCGGCGGCGCCGCGACTGTGCACTTCACGGTGCTGCCGCCTCTCTGGCAGGGTTCGATCAACGCCTCCCTCGGCGGAACGGCGAACAGCATCACGGTATCGCGCTGACGCGGACGTGCGACGGCGCGGGTAGAATTCGAGCTCTTTCCACGTCCGGAATGTGCAGGATCTTCGGGTCAAAGGCCCCTGTGGACCGGACAGGCCCTACCGCTCCTTGGCCTTCATCACGCGGTCGAGGAGCTCATCCATGTCCAGCACGAGATCCTTCCTGCCGACCGCGGGGTGGTGCTCCATCAATGTCTCGAGGGACTTGATGACCAATATGGCCATCCCGCGCTCGTTGACGTGGATGTTGTCCCACTGCATGACCTCCTCCTTTTCGAAGACACGCGTGGCCCCGTTCACCTCGACCTCCTTGCCCTGCTTCAGCCGGACGATCCAGTCGGACAGGGGGAGGATGTGGACGGACGGGCGCCCGGCCGCCCAGGCGTGGAGCTGTGCATTGAGGATCTCGAGCTCCTCGATCGAGGGGATCTGCTCGTTCAGGAGCATGAGGCCGGCCGCCTCGCGCACGTCGGGGAGGTCGCCGGCGATGAAGGGGCACTCGAACCGCTCGGCAAAGGCACAGCCCCGCCTGAGGAGCTCCTGCCGATCCTCGAGGTTTTCCTCCACGCCGTAGGCGAACCAGAAGAAGAAGTCGATGCCGAAGACAACGGTCGGCTCAACCTTTTCCAGCCTGTTGATGGCGAAATCGCAGTAGCTGTCGGGCGACATGAAAAAGAGAGCGGAGGCGACAAGTGTGATCTTGTGCGGAATCCTGATCGCCGCGTCGAAGACGTCGGACAGGTCCGTATTGTACAGGCCGAATCCATCGCTGACGCTGGCGCCGATGATTCCGAACGAGGTGAGGATGCCGGCGGCCTCTTCGGGAAGGGCGGTGGTCTGCTCGCGAACGGCCTGCGACTCTTCAGGCACGGCGGCGGCGCCCTGCTCGAGGACGGCGGCGTCGCCCTTCCCTGCCTCGTTACCCGGATCGTCCGTCACGGCCCAGCCGCTCGGGCCGGCGCACGAAAGGATGGCGAGGGCGAGGATCAACAAAGCGGTGCAAACAACGACATTCTTCTTCATGGGAACCACTGCCTCTATATTGCCCCGTGGGCTGCCTGGTCCGGACTGTTTTCGCCGGATTATACACCCGGGGGCATCGAGGCGGAACCGTGGGCTTTGCCGTCCGTCCTACTGGATCGTCCGGCCCAGCATGTTCGTCATGATCCCGTCGCCTCCCAGCGGATTGGCTCCATGCAAACCCTGAAAGTAGAAAGTCAAGCCAACGATCCCGGGGTAGTTCGGGATGGTCACCGGCATCGCGACCTCGCCGGCGGCAGGAATCACCTCGTTGAAGAAGATCGACGAAAGCAGCAGGCTTTGGTCGAGGTGGACCCAGCCGAAGAGAGGATGCCGGACCAGATCCGTCCCGCGCGAAGCCCAGAGGAAGGCGAAACGGCCCGGATCGTCGTGAATATAGAAAGTCACCGTGGCGCCGAGGGCGAAGGTGCCCTGGATGTGGAGGCGGTCCTCGCTGTGGATCAATCCGCCGCGGCGGTTCCTCTTGTGATAGACCTCCCACGAAACGTCCGCCGGGTGGAAGATGCCGGTCAGGTCGTAGAGGTTGACATCGACTGTGAGGTCGCTGTACGAGAGCACGCCGAGCTCGTAGTCGCCGTCGCCGTCCACGTCGCCGATCGTGGCGCCGTTCATGTAGGTGAATCCCTTGGGCCTCAGCGGGAAGCCGGGCAGGTCGTTGCCCGAGGAGTCCACGCCGAAGAGATAGCCGTCGCCTGAGACCGAGATGTTGTGGTCGGCGAAGATCTCCATCAGGCCGTCGTTGTTCACGTCCGCCACGGTGAGGGGGCCTTCCGACCCGCCGCCGTGGCTCATGGAGTAGGGGAAGCCCGGCTTGGTCACACCCGCCTCGGTCCAGGCCCAGAAGCAGTTGCTCGTTCCGGAGAATCCACCTGCCCGGCCGTCGAGGATGTCGAGCTGGCCGTCGTTCTCCAGGTCCGTCACCGTGGGTGCGCAGTAGGTCCACGTCCCCAGCAGCTTGGGCCACCCGGGGTAGGTGGTGCCGTCGTGATGGAAGACGTAGCACCCGGCCGAATTCTTGTGGGCGCCCACCACGATCTCCAGGTCGCCGTCATCGTCCAGGTCGGCGAGGGCCGGCGACTGGTAGCTGAAGTTGACGTTCGCGATCTGCTTCGGCCATCCGGCCATGCCGGAGCCGTCGAGCTCCAGGAGGTAGATGCTGTCATAGGAGAGGTAGGCGATCTCCACCGCCCCGTCGTTGTCCACGTCGCCGATCGTCGGGGTGCCGGTGGGCACGTGGTCGAGGGTGACGGGCCAGCCGCCGCTCCACTCGGTCCCGTCGATCTCGAAGATGTGCAGGATGCCCAGGGGGTAGTCCCTCTCGGGCGCCAGGAACTCCATGACTCCGTCGTTATCGAGGTCGAAGATCGCCGGGGCGCCGCCGGAGATGTTGTTGTTGTTCAGGCTGATCGGAAATCCGGGCAGCACGTTCCCCTGGTGATCGATGATGTAGATGCGGCCGCCGTCGGTCCAGCCCCGCGTGAACTGGACGATCTCGAGGTCGCCGTCGCCGTCGAGGTCCGCGGCGCTCGGGGCGTACTGCGCCATGTTGTTCAGCGTGACGGGAAAGCCGGGCAGCGCCGTTCCGGTGTGATCCCAGGCATAGAGCTTTCCGTCGGTGCTCGAGACGATGACATCGAGCGGGCCGTCGTTGTTCAGGTCGGCAAAGATCAGGCCCCGGCTCGGGGCGAAGTTCCCATCCTTCCCTATCGAGATGGGCCAGCCTGGCATCTGGGCTGCGCGGGTTCCCTGGTTCGCGGGAACGGCAGCGCTGCACGAGGAGACCTCGGCCTTGCCGGGAACGAGCGCGCCCTCGTCCGATACGGAGATCATCTTGATCTCGTCGTCCGGAAGAGCGATGGGGACGAACAGAAACAATGCGGCAAGCGCGGCCGGCACGAAGGCTATTCGTTTTTTCATCTTCTACTCCCTTGATGTTTGCAGGCTTCGAGGATCAGTCTCTATCGAATTTCATTATATTGATTTGTTGGTGCAAGTCAATCGCCGCGGGCAGCGGCCTATCTCCACCGATAGCACGCGATCTCGTGGATCGTGGGCACTTCCGACGCTTTCTCGATTACGAGGCGGATCGTCTCGAGCCTGGTCGGCTTCTCGAGATCGAGGACGAGACGACGCCCGATCTTCTCGCCCCGCGCCAGGACCGTGGCGGTATCGCCGATCGACTCGAGCCGCCACGCTTCGATCCTGTGGCCGTAGTCGATGCACTCGTCGATCACGATGCTGTCGCAGGTCACGGCCTCAGGCCAGGAGAGCTCGATCCACGCCCCGGCCTTCTCGCCCTTCCTGCTGTTCCAGCGGCTCTGGTCATCGCCGTCATTGACCCGGGCCGCCTCGTAGCCCGGTCCCCAGATCGACGAGGCGGACGCCTTGGCGCGGAGCGCCAGGTCTTCGGGAAGGGGGGTGATCGAATTCAGCAGGATCGTCTGCTTCGATCCGGGATCGTGCGTCGGCTCGATGAACAACAGTCCACCCCATGGATATTCCGGAGGCAGGCCGGTGTGATCGACACGCACGAAAATCGAGGACCTTGCGGGCCACCTGTCGAGGCTGCCGCTCTGGGGGGAGACCTTGATCCGGCGATCGGAGACCGAGGCCTTCCACTCGAAGGCCTCGGTCCCGCGGCTCTGGATGTGAATGCAGGCCTCCCTGCCAAGAACCAGGTCGCAGACTGCAGGCTCGACGGAGAACCGCGTTCCTGTGACAGGGACGAATGCAACCCGCCATTCCACCTCACCGCTCTGTTCCGGATCGATCCGGATTTTCGCCAGAGCGTCGCTGGCAACGACTTCCGCGGTGCCCCGGGAAACGGAGCAGTCGGCTGCCCTGTACCGGTTCGCGGCGAAGAAGAGCTGATAAGGATCGTCCTTGACGAGATGACTCGACCGTCCCTCGGCGATCCACCCGTCATCCTTTTTGATCCAGCGAAGCTGCTTCACGTCGAGGCCGCCCTGGCTGAGATGGCGGCTCGTGGAGATCAGGTCGGGCCGATCAAGGGAGGCGGGCACGACGGAGAAGAGCTGCCCCTCGTACGGAGCGCAGATCCGATGGGTCACGGCCTTCGCGGGCAGGCGGCCCAGATAGCGCGAAGACCAGTACTCGAAGAGATGGACCTGTTCGGCATCGAGGGAGAGCCTCCCGAGATCGAGCTCCCTGGTTGCCTTTCTTCCGTCGAAGTTGAAGAGGCCAACCACGTCCCACGTCCCCCAGGATCTGGCGATCCGCAGATCGAAGAGGTCGTACTCGCGCCACGACTCGATCGGGTAGAGGTTGAGCGGTCGTGCGGCGAGGGAGGGAAAGGAGCGCTGCCAGGTGCGGCGACAGTCGGGGTTGACCTCGGTCCAGACGTCGTCGGTGAGGAACTGCTGCCCCGTGAGCACCCGGGCCTGGGCGTTCAGGCGCACGCGTGCGTTGTCGGCCTTGAAGAGGTTGGCCGCGGCATCGGGATCGCACCACCAGCAGATGTTGTTGAGGAAGTTCCAGCGCACGATCACGTCGATCGCATGGGGATGGTTGCCCGTGTCCGGCCCGGTCCGCGAGCCGTCCACCAGACCGACCGCATCGAGAGGCGTCCCCCAGCAGCCGTTGATGAACTTCTCTTCGCCCACGATCGTTCGCCCGATCGCCAGGCCTTTCCTGTAGCCCGCCGCGCCTCCTCCGTCCTTCGCTTTCCTGTACCGGTCAGCCACCTGGGGCTGGCCGTCGATCTTGAAGAAGTCGAAGTTCCACGTCTCGCTCGCCCTCTTCCAGAAAGCGGCATAGCAGGCTTCCACGGCCTCGGGATTCCGTGTGTTGAGCACGGCCGTGGCGCTGGATTTGCCATCGCCGAAGTTCACGCCGCCGAAGGCTTTCAGCAGGCGCCCCTCCGCATCGTGGAGAAACCAGGAGGAATTCCTCTCCGCGCAGGCCGCATCGGCAACACCGAAGGGGGTGAACCAGATTCCGGGGATCAGGCCTTTCGACCGGATGTAGTCGGAGAGGTCGCGCATGTAGGCGTCGTCATCGAAAAGGTAGTTGTCGTCGAGCTGGAAGACGAGCTCTTTGGCAAAGGGGAGAAGATGCTCGGCGACCCAGTCGATCTGCGGATAGAGCCACTCTTTCCTCTGCGCCGGCTTGCCCTTCCACCCCTCGATCCCGTACCAGGTCATGGCTACCACGGGCGGCGTCGTCCAGTAGCTTGCGGGCCGAAAGGGCTTGTAGAACTCGATACCCAGCGTGTCGCGATAGTAGCGCCGCCTGATCTCCAGGCGGAGGAGGCTCTTTCCCGAGGATGCCTGGGCCAGGAGGGACCACCCGTCCTTCCGCTGCCATTCCGCCTTGCCGTCCGACGAGGCGGTGAGGGCAAGATCGCGATCGAGGAGAAAAAGGGAGCGGGCGCCGCAAAAGAACGCCGGTCCGAGGAACGTCGTGAGAACGCGCCGGTCCGACTCCTGCTCGTGCTGCAGCATGGCGGGCTGACCCCTGACTCCGCAGGGGATGGAGGCGGAGAAGAGGGCGTAACCGTCTTCGGGCTTGTCGGTCCGCAGGACAACGCTCCCGTTGTTCCCGATCGTGATGCGGCAGATGAGGGAGTCCGGGATCCTGAGGGAGAGAGTCCTGTTCTCGCGATCAACGTTCGTTTTCCAGGCGAGGTTCCTGTCCAGGGTGGAAAAGAACGCATCGTCCTTCTGGACGAGAATCACGCCTTCCACGAGGAGCGGGCCCGATTGGAGATCCGTGATCGTGATGAAGCGCTCCTTCTCCAGGAAGCGGACCTCGGTGCCGGAAAAAGAGACGACGGCGTCCTCGGCCGCCAGGGGCAGGGCGGACAGAAAGAGGACGAAGAGAAAACAGGCTTTCAGCATGACATTCTCCTCCGGATCAGCATAACCCGATGATCACGGCAATGGCCGTGAAGACGAGATAGAGAAGGAGGTACGAGCGGAAGAGAGTGTTTATCTTCACCGGAGGCTGCTGTTCCGTCATGACGGATTCTCCTTCACTCGTTTTTTCAGGCCCGAGAAGATGAAGAGCCCCTTGACCAGAAGGGCCAGGCCCGCGATCTGGGCCAGCATCACCTTGATGTCGGCGTTGGAGTAGTACTGAATCAGCGCGACGAGAGCGAGGAGCATGAGAGCGGTGAAGAGCCCGGCCATGAGGTTCTGGGCCACCACGCTCTTGAACTCCAGGGAGAACGGGTAGGCGTGGATCTGCCGGAACCTGACCCAGACGAAGATGAGGGCCACGAAGAACGAGTAGGCCGCGTTGAGCCAGGCGGCCGCCGGCGACCAGATGAGGGAGAGCGAGAGGCCCGCGATGAAGAAGGAGGGCAGCACGATGCGATAGATGAACGCCTTCTCCGCCCCGCGCGCGAAGGCGGCCGGCTTCTCCACGGGCAGGGCGCTGAAGATCCATGCGGCGTGGTGGTGGTCCGTGTAGGGCACGAAGGTGATCACCAGGGGAAGGTAGATGATCATCAGCTGCAGCATGAAGATGAAGTAGAGGGGATCGCGATCCTCGTAGAGGCTCGTGAACATCATCAGGAGGGGCAGGCCGATCAGGGGATAGGCCTTCAACCGGAAGCCGCGGTCCCGGCCCAGGTTGACGGCGGTGAACTCGAAGGCCGCCTTCTCCTCCCGCTTCACGAACAGGAGCTCGAACCGCCGCATCAGGAAACCGGGCGCCGAGCGCCCTCCCCGCTTCCGCGCCCCCTGGCTCGTCATGCCGTCCCTGCCGAAGGCCGCCACGACCAGGGGGGCGATCGTCATGCCGAGAGCCGCGGTGCAGAGCAGGGCCGCGCCGATCTCGCCTCCCGGCAGGCCGAGAACCAGGAGCGCCAGGCTTGCGAACCATGACGGCGGGTACCATGGCGACCATCCTTCCTCGACCACGGCCTGGAACGCCCGGCTTTCCATCAGGCTGCCGAGATTGACGAAGAGGCCGAGGATGGCCAGGGTCACGATCACGTTCAGGTGAAGCAGCGCTCCCCGGATCCGCGACGCGCCGAGAAGGCGCTGCGTCACGGCGAAGAGAAGGACGCACCCTCCGGCAGTGAAGAAGGCTCCGGCCAGTCCGCAGAGCAGGCAGGCCAGGGGGGCGGCCGGATTCCCGCCGGTCATGAAGCAGAGCAGGATCGCGGGCGTGAGGTTCAGGTTCAGGGTGAGGAGAAGGAGAATCACGCCCAGCTCGGAGAAGCGCGCCGCGAACCGCGTGAGCCCGGACACGGGCAGATGTCCGGTCACGGCAATATCGAGGGGGCGGAAGATCCCGTCGGCCAGCTCGCCGATCACGCTCGTGGCCGTGAAGATCATGGAGAAGGACGTGGTGAAGAGCAGAAACCGGGCGGGGTCGCCGCTGTCGAAGAGGATGGCCGCCACGATGGTGCTGAGGGAGAGGCAGTAGGCGGCGCCCAGAAGGCTGCGGCTGCCGCCTCCCTGTCCCGGTTCGTCGTTGTCCCCGCCCGAGAGACTGATGCGCAGCCCCTCGCGCAGGAGAACGGAGTACTGCCCGCGGTGGAAGGAGCGCTGCGATGAGGACGAGCGGCTCATGGCTGTCCGGCCTCGCCCATGGCCTTGACGAAGTCGGCGGCAAGACCGGGCAGGTCGTGGCTCGCCGTGAGCTGCCTGAAGACGTCCTCGAGACTGCTGCTCGACGACTGCTCGCGCAGCTCGGCCACGGTCCCGTCGGCCAGGACGCGGCCTTCACGGAGGATCACGACGCGATGGCAGACCTTCTCCACCACGTCGAGGAGGTGGGAGCAGTAGAAGACCGTGCGGCCCTGCTCGGCCAGCCGGGAGATGATCTCCTTCAGCAGGAGGGCCGAGCCGGCGTCGAGGCCGTTCAGCGGTTCGTCCAGGATCACCACGGGCGGATTGTGGATCAGGCCGGTGACGATCGCCACCTTCTGCTTCATCCCCTTGGAGAATGTGCCGAGCAGCTCGTGGCGGTTTTCACGCAGACCGAATATCTCGAGGCTCCTTTCGAGCCGGCGGTCGAGAGACGCCTCGGGGATCTTGTGGAGACGGCCGATGAAGCGGCCGAACTCCATGGGGGTCATGGACTCGTAAAGTGCTGGCGTTTCTGGGACATAGCCGACACGGCGCCTCACCTCGATCGGATCGCTCGCCGGATCGAAGCCGCAGACCGTGGCCCTGCCGCTGTCCGGGATATGGGTGGCCGTGAGGATCTTGACGGTGGTCGTTTTTCCCGCGCCGTTAGGGCCGAGATAGCCGATCACCTGGCCGGCCTCGATATCGAGGCTAATATCATGGAGGACGCGTTTATCGCCGTATGACTTGCAGATTTTCTGGAGCTGTATTACCATCTGGGCATCTTAACAATAAAACCCGAAAACGTCATGCCCGAGCGTCCCGCCCAGGCCTGAATAATTCCAGAACAAGGAGAAGCCATGTGCTCGATTTTTAAGATATTTTCAGCCGCACTGCTAGCCCTTCTCGTGGTGGTGCCGGCAAACGCGCTCGCTGCGGAAGGATGGGAGGAGGACCTCGACACGGCCCTGGCCAAGGCCAAGGAGAGCGAGATGCTCGTTCTGGCCGACTTCACGGGATCGGACTGGTGCGGCTGGTGCATCAAGCTGCACGACGAGGTTTTCGTGAAGGAGGCGTTCAAGGGCTTCGCCGGGGAGAACCTTGTTCTCTGCGCCATCGACTTCCCCAAGGACAAGAGCCTCGTCTCGGAAGAGCAGGCGAAGAAGAACAAGGCCTACCAGGGCAAGTACGCCGTCCGCGGTTTTCCGACGATCTTCCTCCTGGAGCCTGACGGCTCCGTCGTGCTGAAGACCGGCTACCGGCCGGGCGGCGCCGAGCCGTACGTCGATTTCCTCCGCGGCGTGAAGGACGCGCACGTCAAGGTGAAGAACTTTCTCGCGGAGTCGAAGGGCAAGCCCGATGCCGCTGAAGCCAGGAAGATCGTCGACGGGATTCCCGAGGAAGCCGCCGTTCTCCGCGCCCGGGTCGTGCTGGCCGCCTATCCGAAGGAAGACGCCGAGAGCCGCGCCGAAGCGGCCTTCAACCTGATCCAGGCGAAGCAGGACACCGACGGCCGGTTCTTCAAGGGACTCACCCAGGCGGCAACGGAGCGGAAGAGCGCCGCGGCGCGCGCAGCGGCCGGCTTCTATCTCCTGCTGCTGGGCCACGACGGCGACGGCAAGCACCTGAAGGATCTGCAGGCGGTGGCGGACGGCGATGGAGATCCGGCTGTGAAGGCCAAGGCGGCGTTCCGGATCGTCTCCCTGCGAAAGGACGAGAACGACAAGTATCTCGACTACCTCCGCGACCTCGGCGACAAGGACAAGGAAGGTTACTACAAGCAGATCCGCTCGGAGCAGGTCGGCCAGGAGATCATGAACCTCCTGAGCAAGGTTGCCGGGGCTGTCCAGCAGCCGCCCGATGAGAGCGACCAGAAGGCAGTCAAGGCTCTCGAGACGGATGCCGCGAAGCTGATCGAGCTGATCAATGAAGCGGCCGAATTGATCGAGGATCCCGTGCTGGTCCAGAGGTTCATCGTCTTCCAGGCTCTGGCCTATCGCGCCCTCGACGACCAGAAGGGCGTTGACGAGGCCTGGGCAAGGGCCACGAAGATGGATCCGAATGCCGACATCCTGAAGCAGGCCAAGACGATGATCAACCCGAGCGATTCCTGATCGCTCTCTTATAGCGAGCGATTCCTGATCGCTCTGTCGGCACCGGAGTCGGAAGTCGGAATGAAGCAGTACGATGTGGCCGTGATCGGAGGGGGTATCGTGGGGACGGCCACGGCCATGGCGCTTGCCGCCCATCCCGGCCTTTCGCTCGTTGTGCTCGAGGCCGAGGATCGCGTGGCCGCTCACCAGACGGGGAACAACAGCGGCGTGATCCACTCGGGCCTATACTACAGGCCGGAATCGCTCAAGGCGCGGAACTGCGTGGAGGGCCGCAAGGCTCTCTACCGCTTCTGCGAGGAGAACGACATTCCCCACGACCGCTGCGGAAAGGTCGTCGTGGCCACGTCGGAGAGCGAGATTCCCGCCCTCGAGGAGCTCGAGCGGCGCGGGACGGCCAACGGGCTCGATGGGCTGAGAAGGCTCGGGCCGGAGGAGATCCTGGAATACGAGCCCCACGTCGCCGGAGTTGCCGGACTGCACGTCCCCGAGACGGGGATCGTCGACTTCGTAGCCGTGACGGAAGCCTACGCGGAGAAGGTGCGCCAGGCGGGCGGCGAGATCCTGACCTCCTGGCGGGTCCTGTCGTGCAGGCCCGAGTGGGGCGGCTTCGTGCTTGGCACGACGGGCGGCGACGTCCGGTGCCGCTACCTGATCAACTGCGCCGGTCTCCAGGCCGACAGGATCGCCAGGATCTGCGGGATCGAGCTCGATGTGCGCATCGTTCCTTTCCGCGGCGAGTACTATAACCTCGTGTCCCATCGGGCCCATCTGGTGAAGAACCTCGTCTATCCCGTTCCCGACCCGCGGTTCCCCTTTCTCGGCGTTCACTTCACGCGGATGATCCACGGCGGCGTGGAAGCGGGCCCCAACGCGGTGCTCGCCTTCAAGCGGGAGGGCTACGAGCCGGGAAGCTTCTCCCTGCCCGATGTGCTCGATTATATCCTCTACAAGGGTTTCTGGCGGATGGCCGCAAGGTACTGGAAGATGGCGGCCGGGGAGTTCCACCGGTCCTTCAGCAAGCAGGCCTTCGTGACGGCCTTGCGGAAGCTGCTGCCCGAGCTCGGGCCGGACGACGTTTACCGGGGCGGTGCGGGGGTCAGGGCCCAGGCTCTCGATCCCGGCGGCCGGCTGGCCGACGATTTCCACATCAGGGAGGCGGACAGGATGGTTCACGTGCTCAACGCGCCGTCCCCTGCCGCCACCGCATCGATCTGGATCGGCCGCACGATTGCGGACCAGGCTGCGCGCTCCTTCGATCTCGATTGACCTGTCTCGTCCGGTCTTTTCCTTCTGACTTCCCTTGAAACCGGTTCGGTCCGGCAGCTTTTTTCACCCCTTCGATTTCTGGGGAACTCCTTTATTTTTTCTCCTTCGAAAAGGATAGTGCAACTCACTCTCAGAGCAGGTCTGTTCTTCGATAAAGGAGGCTGGAAATGATCCTTCGTTTGAATCTCTGTCTTCTTGTTGTTTTGTTTGCCTCGTCGGGGTGTCATCTCATTGCCGGCGATGAGGATGGGGCGGCTGCCGCGAAGCGGAGAGCCGTTCTGAAAGGGGTCGCGGACGGCAGCAATGCTCTGGCCCTCGATCTGTATCACAAGCTGAGGAATCGCGGCGAAGCCGGCGAGGGGGGCGGCAACCTCTTCTTCTCGCCCTTCAGCGTCTCGTCGGCCCTGGCCATGACGTGGGCCGGAGCGCGGAACGAGACCGAGCGGGAGATGGCCGAGGTGCTGCACTTCACCCTCGGACAGGAGAGGCTGCACCGCGCCTATGCCGCGCTTTGCGCCCGGCTCGACGGGAGCGGCGACGGCTTTCAGGTCAGCATCGCCAATGCACTCTGGAGGCAGGAGACGGAGAAGCTTCTGGCCGACTATCTCGCCCTCACGAAGCGCTGCTACGGAGCCGCCTGCCGCGAGGTCGACTTCATGAATGCGACGGAAGCGGCGCGGCAGACGATCAATGCCTGGGTGGAGGAGAGGACGAGAGGCAAGATCAAGGACCTGATCAAGGAAAGCGATATCAATGCCTCCACGATGCTCGTGCTCATCAATGCGATCCACTTCAAGGGCCAGTGGCTCTACCGGTTCGACAAGGAGAATACCATTGCCGGCCCGTTCCACGTCTCGGGCACGCAGGAGGTCGAGGTGCCGTTCATGGTCCAGAAGACCGACCTGAAGTACTGCGAGACGGAGGATCTCCAGGCCGTGGAGCTGTTCTACAAGGGCAAGGAGCTGAGCATGGTCGTTCTTCTGCCCAGGGAGTGGGAGGGCCTGGCCGGCATGGAATCCAGGCTGAATACCGAATCGCTGAAGAGGATCCTCGGCAAGCTCCGGATGAGAAGGATCGAGATCCGGCTTCCGAAGTTCAAGATGATCTCCGACAACCCGCTCACCGACATCTTCAAGGCCCTCGGGATGAAGAAGGCCTTTTCACCCCGCGAGGCCGACTTCTCGGGCATGACCGGCAAGCGCGATCTCTTCATCTCCCGGATCCTGCACAAGGCTTTCGTTGAAGTGAACGAGGAGGGCACCGAGGCCGCGGCAGCGACCGCCGTTGTGATGAAGCGGACGAGCCTTCCGCCGAAGCCGATCCTCATCAGCGTGGATCACCCTTTCCTCTTTCTCATCAAGGACAACACGACTGGCGCCGTCCTCTTCATGGGCCGGGTCCAGAATCCCGCTGCCAAATAGAACCCGGAGTTTCCACGCAGCGTCGATCAGAAAAGCTCGTAGTAGATCTTTCCCCGGAACTCCCGCTTGCAGAACCGCTTGGTCACGCCGGCGAGCGACTCGGTCGAGCCGACGAGGAGGACTCCGCCCGGGGCCAGGTAGCCGGCCATCTCGTCGAACAGCTTCTTCCTGTTCTCCTGGGAGAAGTAGATCGCCACGTTGCGGCAGAAAATGATGTCGAAGCGTCCCAGACCCTCGGGCGGCTCGAAGAGGTTCACTTTCTGGAAGAAGATCTGTGAGCGAAGCTCGTCGGAGATCTTCCAGCCGTCGTCGTTTCGAATGAAGTGCCTGAACAGGCGATCGGCCGAGAGGCCGCGCGAGAGCTCGAGCTTTGTGTAGCATCCCCGGCTGGCGCAGGCGAGAGCCGTGTCCGAGATGTCGGTCCCCACGATCCGGATCGAACGCTCCGTGAGATCGCCCATGGTCTCCCGGAGCGTCATGGCGATGCTGTACGTTTCCTGTCCCGTGGAGCAGGCGGCGCTCCAGATACGAAGAGGGACTTTCCTGTCGAGACCGCAGCGCTCGTAGAAGTCGGGTACGAGCTTGTGTGCGAGGAGATCGAAGGGATGGCTGTCCCGGAAAAAGGACGTCTCCTTCGTGCTGATCCGGTCGATGACGAGATCGCCTGTTTTTCCCGTCCTGTCGCTCTTGACTCTTTCGAGGAGCTCCCCGTAGCCGCGGCAGTCCAGCTCCTTGAGAAGAGGAGTGAGGCGGCTCTCGACGAGGTACGCCTTGGACTCGTCCAGGACGATCCTGCTGAGGCTCTCGATGTGACGGATGAGTCCGTTGAGCTCTCCCAGGCTTACTGTCAGGTTCACTTATTTCGCAACCTTTTCGACGATGAGGTTCGGAATCGTGTGCAGCGGTGCCGTGATATCCACGATTCCGGCCTTGATCGCTTCGTGGGGCATGCCGAAGACGACGCAGGATTCCCTGTCCTGCGCGATCACCGTCGCCCCCTTGCGCTTCATCAGTTGAAGTCCCCGTATCCCGTCGTTCCCCATACCGGTCATGATGATCCCGAGTGCGCGGCTGCCATAGGCCCTGGCCACCGATCGCATCAGGACATCGGCCGACGGCTTGCAGTGGTTTTCCGCGGGATCGTCGGTCACCTGCAGAGCGGGAGATCCGTTTATCCCCCCGGGCTCGACCTTCATCTGCCTGCCGCCGGGGGCGATGTAGACCGTGCCGGGCTCGAGAAGCATCCCGTGCCTTCCCTCCTTCACCTTGACGGCGCTCTTGCCGTTGAGTGATTCGACTAGCGCCGAGGTGAATTCGGTCGGGATGTGCTGCACTACGACAACGGGAACGCTCAGATCCTGCGGCAGCCTGGGGATCACCTGGCCCAGAGCCTTCGGTCCTCCGGTGGACACGGCGATGGCGATGATCTCGGGCGGATCGCTGCTCTCGGCCTCCTTCAGCCGGCTCACGGGATCCAAGGTGGCAAAAGCGGGGAGGCTGCCTCCCTGTGCCGCGCCCGCCAGAACAGGGGCGCTCCTGATCCGCGACTTCACCACGAGTCCGGTGAAGATCGAGCGAAGCTCGTCGGACAGCCGGGCCCGGTTCTCCTCCCTGTCGCTGCCGTTCGGCTTCGTGATGAAGGAATAGGCGCCCGAGTCCAGGGCGGCAAATGTTTTTGCCCCTCCCTCGTGGGTGTGCACGCTCACCACGATCACGATCGGCGGCCGGTCCATCCGCGACAGGTGCCGGAGCGTCTCCGGTCCGTCCATGACCGGCATCTCGATGTCGAGGGTGATCACGTGCGGTCGAAGGTGGGCAATCCTGTTCAAGGCGATCTTCCCGTTGGGAGCCGTGCCAACGACCTCCACTCCCGGGATCTCGTCGATCAGGTCGCCCAGGAGCTTCCGGTAGAGCGCCATGTCGTCCACCACGAGGACGCGCAGCTGTTCATCCATGAGTTGTTCCTCATCCATTCCCGATGGAATCGGGTGCCTGCTCCATCAACCTGTGTCCGTGTCCTATTCCTCGCGGAATCGAGCCAGAAGCTCCATCAGCTGGTCGTTGGTGCACTTGAGCTTGCCTCCGCTGATGGCCAGCGACGACGCCGTGTCGGTGACCGTTGCGATGTTGTCGTTGACCGAGTTGATGTCGGCGGCAACGTTCTTGGCCACCCCGGCGGACTGGATCACGCTCGATGTCATCTCCGAGATCCCGTCGGAGGCCTGCGTGATGTTCTTGGCGATCTCCTTGGTCGTGATGCTCTGTTCCTCAACCGCGGTGGCGATGGAGGAGACGTTCTCGTTCACCTCGTTGATCACCGTGTTGATGTGACCGATCTCGGAGACCGTGCTCTCCGTCGAACCCTGGATCGCCTCGATCTTGCTGCGGATGTCCTCGGTGGCGCTGTTCGTCTGCTTGGCAAGCTCCTTGACCTCGCTGGCCACCACGGCGAAGCCCTTGCCCGCCTCGCCGGCCCGGGCCGCCTCGATGGTGGCGTTGAGTGCGAGCAGCTTGGTCTGCTCGGCGATCTCCACGATCGTCTCGATGACCTTGCTGATCTCCTTGGCCGCCGAGCCGAGCTCGTTGACCTTGCTCGTCGCACCGGCTGCGCTCTTCACTGCGTTCTCCGTCATGCTGCGAGCCCGCTCCGAGTTCTGGGCGATCTCGCCCACCGTGCTGGTCATCTCCTCCGTCGAGGTTGCCACGGAATTGATGTTGGCCTGCGACTGCTCGGCGGCCGTCGAGACGGCCATCATCGACGTGCTCATCTGCTCGGCAGCCACGGCCACCGAATTGGCCCGCTCGGAGATGACACCCGACTTCTCGTTCAGGTGAACGCTGATGTCCGCGATCTCGTCCACGATCCCGTTCAGCGTGTCCGTGGTATTCACCACGGCGTGCTCCGTTTCCTTTTCGGAGGTGATGTCGAGCACGAGCTCCGTGGCGCCCACGATCTCTCCGCTGTCGTTACGCACTTCCCTGGCGAGGTACTTGATCGGAGTGTTTGCGCCCTCTGGATCGAACACCGTCTCGCCCGTGCAGAGCGTACCCTGCTCCATGGCCTGCCGTGTGCGGCACTCTGCCGAATTGCAGTGGGGGGTCTTCAAGAGATCGTAGCACTTCATGCCGAGGGCCGTGTCCTGGGTGTGGCCGCACATCTCGGCTCCGTGCTTGTTGATGAACTGAACGTTGAAATCCTTGTCTATGCGGAAGACCGGCGCGGGAATCGAATTGAGGTCGTTGATCTTCTTCTGGGCTTCTTCCATCAGGAAGTCCACGTCCGACGTGTCGACGAGGGACTCGATCGCGCCGACGACCTCGCCCTTGGCGTTCTTGATCGGCCTTGCCGTGTACCGAAACTTGAGGTCCCGTCCTTCCTGATACGAGACGTTCTCGGCTGTGAAGACGTTGTCGTTCTGCATGGCCTGCGAGCAGCGGCAGTCCGGTGTCCTGCAGTGCTTGGTCTTGAGAAGATCGTAGCACTTCTGACCCACGACCTCTTCCCGGGGCAGGCCGATGAGATCGGCTCCCGAGGTGTTGATGTAGGTGATCGTGTAGTGTTCGTCGATCTTCAGGACCGGCAGCGGCAGGTCGGTCAGGTCGCTCTTGTAGGACAGCGCCATTTCCTTCCAGTTCGTGAAACCGTCGGGAACGGTCTCCTTGGCTGTCTGTTCTTTCGTTTTCGTCGTCATCTGTCTCTCCTCGAATCAATATCCTGGAATATCCGAATTGTCAGATTTACTCTCTTTCTCACACCCTTGCGGGCCGAAGTTTCTCACTCGTTCTGGAGGAGCCGGTCCACGTCGAGAATGGCCACAAGCCTGTACTCCATCTTGTAGACCCCCGAGAGATACTTGCCCACCGCGTCCCTCACGTGGGGGGGCGGCTGATCCATCCGGTCGCTCGAAACGGGGATGATGTCGCTGACGCTGTCAACCAGAAGGCCGATGTCCTCCCCGTCGGTGCGGACAACAATGATGCGCGTCCGCTCGTCGAAGTCGCGGGAAGGTAGACCGAACTTGCGCCTCAGGTCTGTAACGGTGACGATCTGACCGCGAAGGTTGACCACGCCCCGGACCGAGTCGGGTGCGAGGCGAACCCGGGTGATGTCCAGGTTCCTGTTGATCTCCCGCACCGAGCTGATCTCCAGGCCGCAGGAGATGTCGCCCACCTTGAAGATGGCGTACTCTTTCGTCTTCCTGCCGGTCACGCCGCATGAATTCGCCATGAGTTCCTCTCCCTGCAATCTATGCCAGGTCCGCCACGCTCTCGCGGGCTCGCAGGGACGGATCGATCGAGAGGTAGTGCCTGCAGCGTTTCACCACCTCCTCTCCGTCCAGCTTGACCATGTACTCATCGAAACCCGCCGATTTTCCTCTCTCCATCGACTCCTGATCCATCAACGTGGTGATGGCGATGACCGGGATCGACCGGAGACGGTCGTCCGAGCGGATCTTCTCGGCCAGACCGAATCCGTCGAGCACGGGCATCTCGATGTCCGTCAGGACGAGGTCCACATCGTCAGGACGGCCGTCGAGGACGGAGTAGGCCTCGAAGCCGTTTTCCGCCGTGAGCACCTGATAACCCTCGTCGGCAATGAGATTCCTGATCTGCGCGAGGAAGAATGGAGAGTCTTCCACCACGAGAACGGTGCTCTTTCTTTCAACGTCGGGCGACTTTTTCTCTTCGAACTTCGTTCTTTCTTCGGCCGACTCCCCGTTGAAGAGGACATGGTCGGCGATCTCCTGGGGATCGACGACAAGAGTGATCTTGTCGTGGGCAACCAGGGATCCGAGGATACCGCGCTGACGAAGGGTCACTCTGTCCATCGGCGCATCGGTCTCGATGATGTCGACGATCCTGGAAACAACGAGGCCCGCATCCCTGTCCCTGGTCCGGAACTGGATGACGAAGGCGTAATCGGTGTCTTCTCGCGGCAGTACTTCAGCCACGTCCTCCACGGCAAGGACCGGGAGATTGCCGTCGCCGTACCGGATCATTCTTCGTCCGGCCACGTTCTTGATCCGGGAGCGATGGATCCTCTCGATCCGGCCCACGAGGCCGAGAGGAAGGGCGATCTGCTCCCCCGGACCGTTTTCGACGACCAGGAGGGTGCGGACGTCGCTGTCCTGTTCCTCGTCGGCTGCCGCCGCCGCCCTTCTTTCCATCTCGATGGCGGTCTGCGAACTGACGCACACTTCCTGGCTGATGCCCAGGATGTCCAGGATCAGGGCGACCCGCCCGCTGCCGAGGATCGTCGCGCCTGCGTAGACACGGCAGTTCCTGAGGTGCTTGCCCAGCGGCTTGACAACGATCTCGGCCGAGTCGAGAAGGCTCTCGACGATCAGTCCGTACTGGAACTCGCCGGCGGCGACCACGGCGATGTTGATCGCGTCCCTCTGGGATTCGGCCTCTCCATCCTCGCTGTAGGAGGAACCGGTCGACCTGAGGAGAAGCTCCGAAAGGTCGACGAGAGGCAAGAGCTCGCCTCGCAGGCGGAGGACGCTCGCGCCGCCGATCTGCTCGATCTTCTTGTCAGCCTCGTGGAGCGGGACACGGACCAGCTCCACGAGGTTGTGCTGCGGGATGGCGTACTGCTCCTCGCCGATGGAAACCAGCAGGGCGGGGATGATGGCCAGGGAGAGGGGAAGAGTGATCCGCACTGTGGTCCCCTTTCCCTTTTTCGTCTCCACGTCGATCACGCCGCTGAGCTTCGAGAGGTTCGCGTGGACAACGTCCATTCCCACACCCCGTCCCGACAGGTCGCTCACCTCGCTGGCCGTTGAGAAGCCGGCCTTGAAGATGAGCTGAACCAGGGACTGGTCGCTCATCTCGTTGAGCTGAGCGGGCGTGTAGATCCCCAGGTCTCTCGCCTTGCGGCGGATGGCGCGCGTGTCGATTCCGGCGCCGTCGTCGGTGATCTCGATCAGAACCTGCCCGGCCTTGTGGAGGGCGCTCAGCACCAGCGTGCCGGCGAGAGGCTTGCCGGCCTTTCTCCGTTCCTCCGGCATCTCTATGCCGTGGTCGAGGGCGTTTCGCACCAGGTGAATCAGGGGGTCGCTGATCGCCTCGATGATCGTCTTGTCCAGCTCGACGTCCTCGCCGGCGAGAACGAGGTTCACATCCTTTCCGAGGATCATGGAAAGGTCGCGCACGATGCGCTGGAACTTCCTGAAGACGATGCCGATCGACTGCATGCGCGTGGCCATGATCGTGTCCTGGAGATCGGTGGTGACGAGATCCATGCGCTGCGAGATCGCATCGATCGACGTCATGCATCCCGATCCGACGCCCTGGAGGAGCTGGTTCCTGGCGAGGACCAGCTCGCCGGCGAGGGTCATGAGCTGGTCGATGATCTTGACGTTGACGCGGATGCTTCCTTCCTTCTCCTTGGCGGCGTTCTTCCTGCCGGCCGCTCCTCCCATTGCCGGGGCAGGAGAGACCGGGGCCGCCGGCAGCGTCGGTCCCGTCGGCTTCACTCTCCTCTTCCTGCATGGAGGGCTGCCTTTCGGGAGCCGGAGCCCGGGTCTCTTCCGGCGGATTTCCTTGTGCCGCGCTCGTTTCCTCTTGATCAGACGCCTTGTTAGCAGGGATCAGGTGAATCCTGCTGCGATCGATTCCCAGGAACTCCTCCACCATCCCCGTATCCATTTCCGTGGCCACGAGGATGTAGAGAAGATCGCGTTCTTCCTCGCCGGAGCCTGTCTCGACCTCGTCGATATTGCTCGTGATGACCGTGGCCAGCTCGGAGGTTTCGGAGATCACCTTCAGCGGCGTCCGGCTCTTCTGCCGGATGTCCCTGTCACGATCGAAGGCGAGCAGGTAGACGTGGTCTCCGCCGGTAAGCGATTTCTTCGCTTCCTTGATCATTTTCGTGGTTACGGAGAAAACGGCCTGCCCGTCCGGTCCGACGATGTCGATCGAGTCGGACCGGTTCCTGATCGCCGGCTTCGGCGCATCGCTCGAGAAGATCTCCTCGAGCCTGTCCGTCAGGGGTGAGATCTCCATCTCATCCATCGACTCGGGATCGTGCACCATCTGCCTGAGCAGATCGGCGCTCTCCAGCAGGAGGCTGATCAGGTCCTCGGTCGGATCGAGCTCGCCCTTCCTCATGCGCCCGAGAACGTCTTCCATCGCATGAGAGAGGTCCTTGATCTTCACGAAGCCGAAGAAGCCGGCGCCCCCCTTGACCGAGTGCACGGCGCGGAACACCTTGTTGAGGAGCTCGTCCTTCACCTCATCCTGAGCCTTCTCGATGAGGAGAAAGTCGTTCTCGATTCCCTCGAGATGCTCCCGCGCCTCCTCGAGAAAGATCTGAAGGGTTTCATCGTCGAAATTCGCTGTCATGGCCTTTTCTTCTCACCTTTCACCGCTTGAGCGCTCAGGAGCCCGAATCGAAGAGGCAGATGCGATATATTATCCGATATTAATGAGTTAACCCGGGAAGTACGAAAAGCGACTCCGTCGCCTCAGTAATGCTACTACCCGCGCCACTTTCTTTTCGGCAAAGGTCAGGCTTCAGGATGAGTGGAAACCGAGAAAGAGAGATAATGCTTCAAGCCTCATTCGAATATGCCGATAGATCCAATCGGTAGAATTGCCTAGGGGAAGTCCACTCCGCAGATTCACTCTGGGTTCGATCCTGGGCAGCTGGCAAAGAGGCAGGTGGGATGACTGAAAGTACAGAACGACCGATGAGAGCACTCGTCGTGGACGACAGCGCCACGGTCCGCAGGATCATCCGGGCCGAGTTGGAAGAAGCCGGCTACGAGGTGACCGAAATGGTGGACGGGGTGGAGGCTCTCGATGGGATCATGGCCGATGCCGCTCCCGACATCATGACCCTCGACATGGAGATGCCGCGTCTGGACGGATTCGAGACGCTCCGGAAGCTCCGTCGGGAACCGTACGTGACACGCTTCCAGCGGCCCGACGGGAGCGTTGTTCCGGTGGTCTTCGTGACGAGCAACGATACCCTGGAAGACCGGAGGACCGGCTTTTCCCTTGGAGCCGCCGATTTTGTCACGAAGCCCTTTCTGAAAGGGGACATCGCGGCCACCGTCGACAGGATCGTGAGGCCTGAGAGGAGGCTCGAGGGGCTCAAGGCTCTCGTGGCCGACGACAGCGCCACGGCGAGGTTGATCGTCACCGAGACCCTGCAGAGGGAAGGCATCGACGTCATCGCCGTGGACGACGGAAAGCAGGCCTTCGAGACGATCTGCAAGCAGATGAACGAGATCGATGCGGTGATCACCGATCTGATGATGCCCGAGATGGACGGGCGCGAGCTCTGCCGAAAGATCCGGCAGGAGCTGAACATGCAGAGCCTGCCCGTGATCTTCCTGACGGCTGTCCCCGACCACGAGCAGCTGCTGGAGGTGTTCAAGGCCGGTGCCACGGACTACCTCGTCAAGCCCTTTGTCAGGGAAGAGTTGCTGGCCCGGTTGACGGTCCATTTCGAGCGCACCCAGATCAGCCGGCGGTTGAAGATGGCGGTGAGAGAGCTTCGCGAGCTCAACGAGATCAAGGACAGTCTCGTCACGATCTGCTCGCACGACCTGAAGGCTCCACTCAACGGAGTGCTGGGTTTCACCGACCTGATGCTGGAGAAGGAGCACCTGGCGGACGAGGACCGCGAGAACCTGGAGCAGATCAGGCGCTCGGGCGCTTTCCTCCTCGACCTGGTGGACGATATCCTCGACCTGAGCAAGATCCAGTCCACCGAGACAGAGATGCCGGTGGAGCCCGTCTCTCTCCAGGAGCTCACCGAGGCCAGCGTGAGCGCCATGAAGTTCCTGGCGGAGAAGAAGAACCTGGCCATCAACCTGGTCAACGGCTGCGGCGACTCGACCATTCCGATCAACTCGAGCGGCATCATGCGCGTTCTGAACAACCTCCTCTCCAACGCGATCAAGTACACCCGCGAGAACGGGACCGTCGAGGTGGAGATCCGCGAGGATTCCGACAGCCACCTGGCCCTGAAGGTGTCCGATTCGGGCATCGGCATTCCGGAAGAGGAGATCGCCCATCTCTTCAACAGGTTCACCAGGGTTTCACGAACGGGTACGGCGGGCGAGCAGAGCACGGGGCTCGGCCTGGCCATCGTCAAGGAGATCATCGAAGCGCACAACGGCCGGGTCAACGTTTGGAGCAAGGTGGACAGGGGTACGTCCTTCGAGATCCTTCTGCCGCGTTCTCGCGAGCCGGAGGAAAAGGCGTGCGTCGATGGAGGGGATATCGAGGCACGGGAGGTGCCGGGCGAACAGGCTGCTCCGGATCACGTAGAGCCGGGTCAGACCTCTCCTGCCGGGGAGAGCGAGGTCGATGGTCCTCCGGAGGAGCAGCCGCGCAGGATTCTTCTTGCCGAGGACAACAGGGTCAACGTTCATCTGGCCAAGAAGTTCCTGAGCCGCGGCGGCCACGACCTGACGATCGCCTGGAACGGTCGCGAGGCCTTCGAAGCGGTGAAGGAGGGGGAGTTCGATATCGTTTTCATGGATATCGAGATGCCCGAGATGAACGGCTTCGAGGCAACGAGGAAGATCAGGGAAACGGGCGCCGAGGAGTTGCCGGTCATTGCACTCACGGCGCATGCCGGCGATGAGATGATCGAGAAGTGCCGCTCGGCCGGCATGAACGACTTCCTCGGCAAGCCGGTTTCGGCCGTCGCTTTCAGGTCGATGATCAGCAGGTGGTGCCCCTCGCGAAGCGAGAAGTGCGCCGCCGCGTCAAGATGATCCGGTCATCGAGGAGAGACCGGCTCGGCCCGGCCCATCAGCCGCAGCTCGGCCTTCAGGATTGCCTCGCCTTCTCCTGACAGGGTGCCGCGGATCTTCAGGACGTGCTTGCCCGGTGGAACGAGCAGACTCCCGGGATCCACGCTCGCTGCCGCTTCGACCTTCCAGCGGCTATCAAGCACCTGCGCCGTATCATCGCCCGTGCTGCGCATCACCTTTTTCTCCCGGAGCGACAGGAGAAGAAAGGCCTCCTTTCCATCGTCGATCTCGAGATGGAGAGGGCCGATCAGGTCGTTGCCCTCGATCCGGAACGAGAACGCGAGGGCCTGCTCGTCGTAGGGATTGTCGAACTCGAAGCTCGCCTCGGCTTTTTTTCCCGGGCCACGCTTCAACTTCTGCCTGCTCTTGACCGAGTGGACTGGGAAGAGGTGCCAGCTGTTCTCGCTCGTCTGTTCGAGGTGGAACTCCCTGTCGATGTCCCTGAGTTGCTCCTTCTGCTCCTTCGAGAAGGCGAGCGCCATCCGCGCTCTTTCCCACTCCTTCACGGCGCGGAGGATCGCGTCTCCCATGCCGTTCTGCCGGACCACGCCGGGGCTGGTGCAGAGGCAGAAGCCGGCGTGGAAGCCAGCGGCCCGGGCGAGGAGCCACTCGGCGTCCTCCAGGCTGGTTTCGGGCGTCATGTTGAACCACCCCAGCATGGCCGGCATGAGGTTTCGAGCGTAAAAGGCCTGGTTCTTCAGGCGGTACTGCGTCTGGCTTTCGCGGAAGCCGGCATACCACGGCTCTCCCCAGTTCATCCGCGTGTAGATGTGCCAGAAGTAGTGACCCGGATTGCTGGCGTCGTTGATCACGCGGCCGCGCAGCTCGTCCGAGAGGTTGTCGAACCATGTCTTCGCGAAGAGGGTGCGGCTGTACTGGCCCATGCCGTCGGCCCAGCAGCCCTCCAGGCCGTCGAAGGAGATCTGTAAAAGCCCCGTTTCGTTGAAGAGCCGGGCGATCCGTTTCGCCATCTCTTCCTGGAGCTCCCTGCCGGCCAGGAAGACTTTGTAGGAGTGGTCGATCAGCTTGCCGATCTCCTCGCCCGCCCGGTGCGGCACAGCGTACGTGCCGAAGGCGCCGCGGGTGCAGTTCAGCAGGCGCCACGGCTTCTCGGCGGAGACCGATCCGTAGCGGATCAGTTCTTCACCTACCACGACGGTGCGCAGCGTGTTGTTCTTCATCTGATTGAACCACGACGGATCGTCGACAACGATCTCCTTGCAGGAGTCGTCCACGTCCGCGACGAGGCGGGCCGTTCCCACCCTGGCCAGGCCCTCGTGGGGGAAGGGAGTCACGTACCGGTCGTTCGTGGTGATGAAGTTGGATAGGGTGTGCAGGCCGAGGGAGATCCCCTCCTTCCTTGCCCTGTCCACGCACCTTTTCATGCCGGCCCAGCCGCCGGGAAAGCTCTTCCTGTTGAGGACGAAGTGGCCCCACGTCTCGAAGGGGCCGCCGTGGTAGAGGTAGCGGAGACCGGCCCTTTTCGTGAGTGCGATCGCCTCGTCGATGGTCTCCTCGCCGAAGCCGATGATCAGGTAGGAGGCCGTGGAGCCGGGCGACTTCTTCCCCCAGACGCCGTCGATCTCGGGATGGGGAAGCCCCTCGGCCAGCTCGATGGCGCCGATCGTGTCGAGCGCCTCGCGAGGCGGGCAGCCGAAGAGGGCGATGCTGCTTCCGATCACGCCGTTGTCGTCGAAGGCCGGGGCAAGGTAGCGGTCGTGATTCCAGTTCGGGATCACGCGGTCGCTTTGGCGGTTCCGGCAATAGGCCTGGAGGACGCTGCCGAACTTTCTTCGCCTGGCCGTATCGCCGCGGTAGAGCTGCTTGTCCTTCCTGTCCGCGGCGATGTCCGAGTAGTCGGATCCCTCGAAGATGCTGTACATCGGCATGACGTCGTCTTCCCGAGACGGGTATCCGCCCAGGGTCTTCGGATTCAGCGCCTGGATGCCGAGGGCGAAGTCGTCGTCCTGGACCACGCCGACCGTTTCGCCGATCGTCTTGCCGATCGTGGTGGGGTAGGGGCCCCAGAGGATCAGCTCCACCTCTTTCTCGGGATCGATCGCCTTCACGGTGAAGACGACGTGCGTGGGCGTCGCCCGGAATCCGATCCTCGCCGAGACGGCACAGCCGGAAAAGGAGAGCGTGATCGTTTTTGCCGCTACGTCGAAGGTCATTGTCTCTGGGGGATGGAGACGCCCTTCTCTCTTCATGCTGCAAAGCGGCGCCGGCTGCTCCCTGGCCAGGTAGTCGATCCCCGTCGACTTGTGGATGAGCTTCTCGAGATGGCCGGTCTTGTCGATCGCTATCTCGAGGTGCCCGGTCTGGAGAGAGAGGCTTTGCTCGTCCGCGGCGGCCTGGCCGGGCCACGATGCAGCAACAAGGATGAAGAGGACTGCCTGAACGATCGGCTTGTTCATCTTTCGAATGACCTCCGGGATATTTACTGCTTCTTGAACCTTATCTGCCAGCTTGAAAAAGGACTCTCTTTATCGCTGTCTCGAGGGGGATTGTCGAGAAGGATTTGGCGTGGCGCAGAATCTACTCCGGTCGGGCACGTGTCACCACCGCCGCCGGGCCAGGGGAGGAAGAGGATGGTGCGGCGTCAGGTCCAAGAGGTTCGTCAGGTGCGATCCGGGCGCCTGCGGCCCGATCAGAGCCTGGAACGGATAGTGCTCTCCCAGGACGAAGCTGTCCGGGATCGTTGCGGGGTAGACCAGGACTCCCTCTGTTGGGATTGGTCCAAGGGGGAGCCTAGTCAGGATGGGAGGGAGCAGATGGAGATCACCGTACTGCGTGGGCCAGGGCGGATCCTGGATTCCCGAACCAAGGCAGAGTGTGACTGCCGAGGTGCCCGGCGGCCCGATGACCTTGAACTCGACGTCGGATCCGGGCATCGAATCACCGGTGTAGTAGAGATGGCTGTGAAACTCGTCGGCTCCGATATCCACGCTGCTTTCGTGGATCCGTGGGTCGCCCTCGAAGTCCCAGGTATCGACGCCCGGCAGCAGGCTGTCGCCGGCATCCCGGCAAGGAGAGCCGTGGGTCAGGTGAAGATCGCCGGAGGCCGGGTCGACGAAGAGTGGATCCGCATCGATGTTGCCGGCTCCCTGCCAGCCTCCCTCGACATCGCAGTGGGAGACGGAGATGCTGCCGCTGGTCCAGATCTCGGGGGATGACTGGGCGCTGTTGTTCCAGATAATCGAGTTTGCTATCAAGGGGGGTGGGGTATAAGAAGGATTGTTGACATAGATCCCTCCTCCACTCCAGTAGGCATAATTCTGCGAAACGGTGCAGTTCGCGATCTCGTATTGACTGAAGGTGAGATAGATTCCCCCGCCGCATTCCACCGCTATGTTTCCCGCGATGATGTTGTTGATGATATCCGATGCGCTGTGGCAGCTGATCCCTCCACCCTTCCTTGCCAGGTTTCCCGTGATCCTGTTGTTCTTGATGATGGCTGAAACGTCCTCTTGAGCCCAATCAACGCAGTATATCCCCCCGCCTTCGGAGCTTTTGTTGTCCGAAATGGTATTGTTCGATATGAGAGGAGAGCAGATGACGCTGGACCAGGTCGTCTGCTGGATGTATATCCCTCCGCCGAACTCGATCCAGAATCCATTGTCCCAGTATCCGTTCCTGGTGATGATGTTGTTGGTTATGGTGGGGGAGCATCGCGAGCAGAAGATCCCCCCTCCCCTGAAAGAACTGTCCACGTACTTTCCGCAGCCATCCGTCACGGTGAATCCGTCGAGGATCGAACTGCGATCCTCGTGGGTCGAGAACTCGACGACGCTGCGGGCGTATTCATGCCCCTCGATGACAGTGACCTCCGGCCCGTCGCTGCTCTTCACAGTGATCGCTTTGCCCAGGAAATCGATGTTCTCCACGTAGGTGCCGGGCTTCACGATGACAATGTCGTTGTCAACAGCAGCGTCGATGGCTTCCTGGATCGCGGCGAAGTCGTCGGGAACGTGGATGTCGGCTCCCGCGGCCTTCTCATGGATCCCGGAGCTCAGAAGGAAGAGCAGAAGGGCGGGATAGAAATATCTCTTCTTCATCGTGTTCCTCTATCGAATCAGTCATCCCGGCCGGTCTTTCCAACCGGGCAGACCGTCCCTCTCCACGGATTTTCTTCCGAGTATTCTCCTTTCTTCCATTCTTTTTCGTTTTTGTGTATCTGAAACCAGGTCCTCCAGCTTTTAGCCGTGTAGAGCCTCTGGCCGGTCAATGCCTGCAGCGAGTCGTTGAGCGGCATCTTGACTCTCGTCCAGTCCTTCCGGTCTTGAGGGATTGTCTTCTTGAATCTCTTGGGATTCTTCAGGTATCCATATTGATCCGATATGATCTTGTCGTATCTCTTTATCAGCTGTTCCACGATCGGCTTTCTCTCTTTCAACGGCAGCTCCTCGAACAGTGCCAGAGAGTCGCACACTGCAATCACTATCTCGTCGTTGTCGTCTTGAAGCTCCTCGTAGAAGATCTTCAAGGTCTTGGTGTCCTTGAATGAGGCGATCGATTCGAGAAGGGAAGCGCGGATCTGCAGAGCTGCCTTGATCTCGTCATCGGTCCACTTCTTGCCTATCTCCAGGATCCTGCTTTTCCGTGCGGCCAGCAAAGCCTTCAGTCCATGCTTGCCGGTTACCTCCAGGCATCTGGACGCTTGACAGTGGATCAAGGCCGTGTCGGTTATCGGTTTCAGCGTCAATGCTTTCTTGCATACCTTCACTATCTTCTTCTGATCCGATTCGTTTGCATCGGGATACAGTTCCCGAAAGGCGGACAGCAGCTCCAGCGTGCTTTTTATGCTCCTGTCCTTCTTGTTCCTGTATTCGCGTTCCAGCTCATCGCACAGTTCTGGAATATCGATTTCCGATTCATCGGGAGAGCAGACATCGAGAGATGCCCTCTCTTGAGCTACCGCATCCATGTTCACGAACAAGACGGTCGCCAATAACAGGATCGAATTCACGAATGTACACGCCTTCATGGTATTTGTCCCTCTCGGCCCAGAATGTGTCCCTTCAGTGTTTCATTAGCATGCCCTTTTGATTCGCTCTGCATTATAGGTCTTGCCTGGATCCCGGTCTACCTTCCTTTCTTCACTTCACCAGCGGCGACGGGCAAGTGGGGGAAGCGGATGGTGCGGTGTCAGGACCATGAGGTTCGTCAGAAACGATCCGGGCGCTTGCGGCCCGATCAGCGCCTGGAACGGGTAATGCTCTCCCAGGACGAAGCTGTCCGGAATCGTTGCCGGGTAGACCAGGACTCCCTCTGCCGGAATGGATCCGAGAGAGACCCTGGCCAGAAAAGGTGTAAGAAGAAAGAGATCGCCGTACTGTGTGGGTCTTGGAGGATCCTGGATTCCCGAGCCGCGGCAGAGTGTGACCTCCGAAGTGCCCGGCGGCCCGACGATCTTGATCTCGACGGCAGCTCCGGGCATCGAATACCCGGTGTAGTAGAGATGCCTGTGGAACTCGTCGGCTCCGATGTCCACGTCGTTCTCATGGATCCGCGGATCGCCCTCGAAGTCCCAGGCATCGAGGCCGGGAGACAGGCTGTCGCCCGCATCCCTGCATGGAGAGCCGTGGGTCAGGTGCAGATCGCCTGTTCCCGGATCGACGAAGAGAGGATCCGCGTCGATGTTGCCTATGCCCGGCCAGCCTCCCTTGATATCGCAGTAGGAGGCAGAGAGGTTACTGTTGATCTTGATCTCGGGGGATGATGGGGCGCTGTTGTTCCAGATGATCGAGTTCGTTATCTTGGCTGGATTATAATGAACAAACAGTGCTCCTCCGGACAGGTAAGCCGAGTTGTTCGATACTGTACAGCTCGTGATCTTTGGTGAACTGCACCAGAGTACAATACCTCCACCGTACTCCAGGGCTTTGTTTCTCTTGATGATGTTGTTGGTGATTACTGCATCTGAATCTGATCCGCAAAATATCCCTCCACCATAGGAGTCTGCCAGGTTTCCCGATATCGTGTTGCCTCGAATGACGGGTGAACAGGTCGATCCGTCGCAGTAGATTCCTCCGCCGTGGTAGGCCCAGTTGTCAGAGATCGTATTGTTCATGATGAGCGGGCAGCATGGCGAAGGATAGGGAAGTGCTATACTTCTGCAAAATATCCCTCCGCCATAGTCGATAGTAATCCAATCCCGCTGGTATCCATTCCTGGTAATGATGTTGTTGATCAAGGTTGGGGATGATCCTTCGCAATAAATTCCTCCTCCATGAGAATAATGCATTTCGTAAATCCCATATCCGTTTGTCACAGTGAATCCATCGAGGACCGAGTCGCGCTCTTCACCTGACATGAAGGAGACGGTACTCCACCAGTACGTTTGCCCGTCGATGATCGTGCTCCATGGTCCATCGCTGCTTTTCACGGTGATTGCTTTCCCCTGGAAAAGAACGTTTTCCACGTAGGTGCCGGGTCTCACGATGACGGTGTCGCCGTCCACGGCGGAATCGATCGCCTCCTGGATCGTGACGAAGTCGTCGGGAACGTAGATGTCGGCTCCCGCGGCCGCCTCACTGATTCCGGCGGACAACAAGGCAAGCAAAATGGAAAAGCAGAAATATCTCGTCTCCATGACAGCTCCTTGATTGGATGAGTCAGAAATCGCCTGTGGCGCGCAGGCCCTGGAAGAAGAAACGCCATCCCGGATACTACTTGTCGGAAAACTCGTGGAAATCGGCTTTTTCTTGATGTCCTGAATTGGGATAGTAGAAGCCACCGGGCTGTAGTGCAGAAAAAATGTCCCCGGCCTGCTTCAAAGATCCATCCGTTCAGACGGTCAGCGCAAGCGCATTCAGTCTTCAGCTCACCAGCGGCGCCAGGCAAAGGGAGGAAGTGGAAGGTGCGTCGTCAGGACCATGAGGTTCGTCAGGTGCGAGCCGGGCGCCTTCGGTCCGATCAGCGCCTGGAACGGGTAGTGTTCTCCAAGGACAAAGCTGTCCGGTATCGTTGCCGGGTAGACCAGGAGTCCCTCTTCCGGAATGGGTCCGAGAGGGATCCTGGCCAGAAGGGGGGCAAGAAGGAAGAGATCGCCGAACTGCGTGGGTCTTGGAGGATCCTGGATTCCCGAACCAAGACATAGCGTGACCTCCGAGGTGCCCGGCTGTCCGACAATCTTGATCTCGACGGCGGACCCGGGCATCGAATACCCTGTGAAGTAGAGATGCCTGTGGAACTCGTCAGCTCCGATGTCCACTCGTTTTTCGTGAATACGCGGGTCACCCTCGAAGTCCGTGTCAAAGATACCGGCATGCATCCTGTTGCCGCCATCTCTGCAAGGTGAACCATAAGAAAGGTGCAGATCGCCGGTTCCCGGGTCGACGAAGAGAGGATCCGCGTCGATGTTGCCAGTACCCGGCCAGCCACCCTTGATGTCGCAATAGGAAATCAAGAGGCTGTTTCGGGACTCGATCTCTGGAGAGGTCGGGGCGCTGTTGTTCCAGAATACCGTGTTCGTTATCAAGGGTGGAGGAGTATGGGCCTGGTTGTCGTTATACAATCCTCCTCCGTTGTCGATGGCCGAATTCTGCGAAACAGTGCAGTTCTCTATCTCGGTGGAGCTGTGGATGAGATAGATACCACCGCCATCGCCCAGAGCTATGTTTCTTGCAATGATGTTGTTCGCGATGATTCCCTCAGATGAGCAGCTCAAGCCTCCGCCATAGCAGGCCTGGTTTCCCGTGATGATATTGCCGGTGATGGTGGGAGCGCAGAGATCACCATCGCAACTGATTCCACCTCCATCAATGGCAAAGTTGTTCGATATGATGTTGTTCCTGATGAGCGGGGAGCACGGCATTGGTGGATTGTATTCACTCCAGCAGCATATCCCGCCGCCATAATCGTCCCACAACCAGGGATAGTCCCAGATCCCATTGCCTGAGATGATGTTGTTGATAATCGTCGGGGAGGAACTATAGCAGTAGATACCGCCTCCCAGCACGATAAAGGTATCTGGTTCGCGGCACGTCCCCTCTCCGTTTGTCAGGGTAAATCCGTCAAGGACCGAGTCGAGGTCTTCGTCTCTATCGAAGGTAACGACACTGTGACCGCGTTCATGTCCCTCGATGACAGTGCTCTCCGGTCCGTCAATGCTCTTCACGGTGATCGCTTTTCCCAGGAAGGTGATGTTCTCCCTGTAGGTGCCGGGCCTCACGATAACCGTGTCGCCGTCAACAGCAGCGTCGATCGCCTCCTGGATCGTGGCGAAGTCGTCGGGAACGTAAATGTCGCCTCCCGCCGCCGTCTCGTTGCTCCCGGCGGACAGGAGGGCGAGCAGAAGACAAAGACAGGACAATTTCGTTTTCATGACGGCTCCTTATTAGAGTGGGTCCGGTATCGTCTGCGGCGAGCAGCTCCCAGAAGGAGAAACGTCATCCCTGATCATTGTTGCCACATGACTCGTGGAGGGGGCGAGAGGAGGTTACTTAAAGCGTTTCTAATTTGTATGTTACATTATTTTAGTGTTCTAATATGCCTCGCTCCAGAGGTAGGGTTCATTGAGTTAAAAGATTAGACTTGACTCTAATTCAAGCACGAATATATTAGACTGCGGTCGAATTTATACACAATTTGGGAGTTGGCCATGGATCGCTATCTGACAAAAGCGGTTTCCGCCGATCTGGAAGAAAAGATGGTATTTCTTGGTGGCCCGAGGCAGGTGGGCAAGACGACACTGGCGTTGAGCCTCCTTGACGGCGGCAGCGAGATCCATCCCGCCTATCTGAACTGGGATGACGTCTCTTCCAAGAAATCTCTTCTTCAAGGGGCTTTGCCTGCCGAGGAAGAGCTGATCATCCTCGACGAGATTCACAAGTACAAGGAGTGGCGCAATCTTGTTAAAGGATTCTACGACCTCAACAAGTCCAGCAAGCGCTTTTTGATCACCGGCTCCGCCAAGCTGGATCACTACAGAAGGGGTGGGGACTCGCTCCAGGGGCGCTACCACTATCACCGATTGCATCCCTTGTCGCTTCACGAGATCAGCAGCGAGGCCACGCAAGCGGATCTCGACCACCTCCTCCGGTTCGGCGGGTTTCCCGAACCCTTCCTGAAGGGTAGTGTCCGCCACTGGAAACGTTGGCAGCGGGAGCGCCAGAGCAGGGTGATTCAGGATGATCTGATCAGCCTCGAGCAGGTCAAGGAAGTGTCACAGCTGGATCTTCTGGCACAGGTGCTGCCCGATCGAGTCGGTTCGCTGCTGTCCATCAACAACCTGAGAGAGGACTTGTCGGTTGCATTCGAGACAGCTGATCGGTGGGTGACCATCCTGGAGAATCTATACTTCTGTTTTAGAATCCAGCCGCATGGACTGCCGAAGCTTCGGGCAGCCAAGAAGGAGAAGAAGCTCTACATGTGGGACTGGTCGGTCTGCGAGAACGAGTCCGCCCGTTTTGAAAACCTGATAGCCGCGAACCTGCTGAAACACTGCCACCGCGTGGAGGACTGGGAAGGCGATCGCATGGAGCTGAAGTTCGTGCGCGACTCCAAGGGACGGGAACTGGATTTCGTTGTTGTGCGGAACGGCAAGCCGAAATTCGCAGTGGAATGCAAGACCGGAGACAGGGAGCTGAGTCGCAACATATCATACTTCGCGGAGCGAACGAACATTCCTTGCTTCTACCAGGTTCACATGGGAAAGAGGGATCACGAATATGCCAGGTCTCGGGCTCGCGTTCTTCCGCTGACAGAGTTGGCAAAAATCCTGGCTGTGTGAATCAGAGCCATTCGATGTCATCCGCATAGATATATAATTCTTCTAAAATATCATCCATTGTGTCCGTTAATCCGATATTGGTTAACAATTGTGTTTCGTTTTTTTGTATCGAATACTTAAACGTATTGCGTTGATTAATCACACCATACAACTCGACTTTTGCATAATGTTTACCATCTCTACATTTAACATAAAACAATCCCTCATCATCAATTTTATATTCTATTCTGTTGCAATAGCCGCTCATGGGAGCCTTCAACATGTTTATGAAAAATAAATCATTCGAATGATAGCGATGTTTACTTTTCTTTACTTGAAACAAACCGCCATTGGTAGCTGCTTTCACACGAAAAATAGCATTGTGTTTATCAATCTCAATTGAGAAATCATAGTTTTCTAAATCTCTCTTGCCGTTGATTAGATCGAATCCCATTATTCCTTCATCTCCGATCGAATCCAGAAGTATCTCGATCGCTTCGCCTTTGAATCTTCTTTTCAGTCTCTTCAGCAGAATCTGTGGGTAGAATCACGCTCCGGGAGTTTCCCCAGAGTGTGATATAGGGCAATTTGCAGCACTTCCGGGCGTGCACTGATTACAAAATTGTTTCCACATTTTCGAGCGTACAAGGCTTCCCACC
>CAYZWU010000052.1:0-36268 GCA_964482235.1 uncultured Phycisphaerales bacterium | reverse complement strand
CTACTTCGGGTCCAGGCTATGTGATTTCACCCACAAATTCTGCTGAGGAGCCGAACAATGGTTGTGGTACTCCGACCTCCCCATGGGGGGGGACATCTGGCGGTGGTATCTACTGTGAGGATTCGTCTCCCGCTATTTGTCACAACGTGATTCAGCAAAATTATGTCACGGGATGGGGTAGTTATGCGGGTGGTATATACTCGTCAGGGGGCGATCCCCTCATTGCGGACAACGACATATCTTACAACATTGTGGTGGATGATTCCGGACTCAGTGGATTAGGCGGTGTCTCGGTGGATGGTGGGATTGTTATTCGTAACACGATTTCACACAACTCAGCTGGGTGGGATGGAATGATCGGAGGTGTTGGCTGTAGTGGGGCGGCGAAAGTCCATGCAAACATCATCTATGCCAACGATGCATCCTTGGGATTATGGGGGGGTGATGCTGGAGGGATCTACTGTACCGGTTCGTCGGAAGTGTCTGCCAATCTGATCTTCGACAACGAGGCTAGAAATGATGGGGGGGGGGTCTACTGCAGTGATTCGACTATTGTCCAGAATAATATAATTTATGGGAATTCAGTAAACACAATCGATGGTGTTGGTGGAGGGATCTACGCACGCGATTCAGCCATACTGACAAACAATACAGTATTTGGAAACAGTGCAGATTGGGGAGGGGGGATCTACTGCGCAGGTACAAACCTGGTCACTAATACAATCGTCTGGAATAACACGGACGACGAGATCGGCATATCTGCAAGCGGCTCTCCTGTTATTACCTACTGCGACGTGAAAGGAGGCATTTCCGGAGCCGGAAACATAGACGCCGATCCTTTGTTCCTCGATCCCACTAACGGCGACTTCCACATCCCCTTCGACTCACCATGTCGCTCGGCCGGCGACAGGAATGCACCAAACCTTCCCGACACTGACTTCGATGGCGATCCCCGCACCGGGCTCTTCGCTTTCCCCGACATTGGCGCAGACGAATTCCACACGCATTTCTATGTGAACGGAACAGTATCGAATGGCAGCAGGGTGACAGGTGTCATCATCGGGTGGCCGAAGACAAATCCGGTAATGCTAATTTCAGGCTCCAGTGTACTTCCGTCACCCAATGTCACTCTCTTTGGCGACTTCTGGCTCATGCCGCCGTGGGATCATCGCGTGCATTTTAATCCGATGCCGGACAACGGCGTGCGGATCATCGATCGGGTGGTTTCAACAGGATTGGCGCCTGGGACGCAGATCCCTTTTCAAGCGCTCGTGGGGACTGAGTTAAGCAACTTGTGGGTTGTGGAATTCGAGTAAGAAAAGAAAGAGAGTTCAGCGAGGCGCCCGATGACATCTGAAGCCCCTTCGCCGGATTAGATTCCTGCCCTGAATGGCGGCCTAAGATCCACGGTTTTCTCAATCAGACGATTTCAGAAGAAGAGCTCGCAGGTCTCGAAGATCAGTAAGCGTCCGCCCTTCCCCCTCAGTTTACAGGCGATTGTAGGAACAGAATTGAGTAATCTATGGATTGTTGAGATTGAATAGCGGGAAGGGGAGCGCTGAAGAGCAAAAAAAACTTCGAGTGCGGCATCGCCTGCACTCGAAGTTTTTTTGCTTTTCAGCTGGCTAAGGCGTCACCTCGAAGGTGAAGCTGTCCTCGCCATAGCTCGTCGACGGGTAAACGCCGGTGATGAAGAAAAGCTCGTAGATGTTGCCCAGCGGCGCAGTGGGTGGAATCGCGTGGGATAGCGTTCCGCCCACGGGCTGGCCGGGCTGCGCGGTGAAGGAATAGGGGCCGAAGAGAGGATTCATCGGGATTCCCGATCCGTTCATGTACACGTCGGTCCAGGCCACGGCCGAGACGGCGGAGCCTCCGTTGTTCACCACATCCACGTCGTAACGCAGCGTGCCGCCGCGCGGAACCACGGTGGAGTAGGGGGAGATGGTCACGTCGAGGGAGGGACCGCCGCCCGAGTCGACCACGGTCTTGTCGAGCACGGAGAAGTCGGCCCACCCGTGGACCGGCGAGTGACCCTTCACGCGGTAGTAGTAGTCGCCGTCGGGCTTGCCGGTCACGTGGTACGAGTGCCCGTAGATCGACGACGAGAGGGTGGTCACCGTCCCGAAGTCGGGCACGAACTCGATGTCGTCCACGTAGAAGCCTTCTTCCAGGGTGTTCGCATCGGTGGTGTAGGTGAACCGGATGAGGATCGACTGGCCGGCATAGGCGTCGAGGGAGTAGTTCTTCTCCTTCCAGCCGCTGGAGCTGCCGGTGAAGAGGGCGAGGTCGTCCCACTTCTTGCCGTCGACGGAGACTTCCACGATGCCGTGATCCCAGTTGCTCTCGATGTCGTACCAGGTCCAGAAGGTGAGCGTGTCGCCCGTGCTCACGGGCAGGGGATACTTCGTTGTCGCCGTCCCGGTCCTGTTGTTCGAGTTATGCGACTTGAAGCTGTGCGTTGCCGAGTACGATCTGCTCGTGGAGACGGAGAAGTTGCTCAGATCCCAGAGCGAGCTGCCGCTCTCCACGTCTTCCGTCACGATGACGAGATCGCTCAGCTCGTCGAGCTGGAAGTAGTCCACTCCCGCGGCGGGATTGATCTCCGTCCAGTCCACGTAGAAGTCGCCGTCGTCGTCCGTGGCGGGCGCATCGATCGCCGGCGGCAGCGGCCACGGCGTGGTGTTCGTTCGGATCGTTTCGGCCTGCTGGAGCAGGTAGAAGGCGCCGTCGAAGTTCTCCTCCATCACCTGCTGCATCTGGTTGTAGTTCGGGTGGAACTGGTTGCACGCCTCGATCGTGTAGAAGAAGGTGTTCTTGCCTTCCACGTAGAAGCTGTGGCCGTAGGCCCAGTCCGTCGTGTCGCCCGTGGTGGGGTAGAGGCCCGAGCTCTGGTAGGGCGTGTAGGTGCCGCCGGACTGCTTGGAGATGCGGGACGCCATGTTCTGGCCGATCGACGCCAGGAGGGCGTTGTCCGGAGTCTGCTGGCTTCCGCTGTAACCCCAGGGCCAGAGCACCAGCTCGGAGTAGGTGTGCCAGGTGATCCCGGCGGTGATGCTGCGGGCCTTGATGAAATCGCAGATCGCCTGCGTTTCCGGCTCGGAGATGGCCGAGGGGCCGCAGTAGGTCTCATAGTCGGGATAGTGCGTGGTGCCGCCCGAGGAGATGTCTCCCCAGTCGCCCGTGGGGGCGCCGTTCGACGAGCCGCCGTAGTTGCGATTCAGGTCCACGCCCCATGTCCCGTACTGGGAGAAGTAGTGGCGGTTCTTGCGCCAGTCGTGCCCCTGGTCGTGGCAGTAGATGTAGCCGTCGGGATTCATGCAGGGAACGACGAAGAGGCGGCGGTTGTCCACCATGTCGGTGATGTCGGGATCGCTTCCGTAGCCCGACGTCATCTCGTTGCAGACGTGGAGGCAGATCTCCAGGGAGGGCCACTCGCGTGCGTGGTGCAGGCCGATGAACAGGACCTCGACCTCTCCCTCGTCCACGCCGGGATTGTCGCTGACCTCGAGGCAGTATATATCCTCGCCCTGGTACGACTGGCCGATCACGGTGAGGTCCGTGATGGCGGGATAGGAGGACGCGATCGACTGGAGCTCGCTGACCATTTCCGGGAAGGTGTGGTAGTCGGCGGCAAGGCTCTGCAGCTTGGCTTCCACGTCGACGTCGAGGACGACGGTCTGAACCGGGGCGCGGCCGATGGAACTCAGGGTGGCCTGGTCCGCGATGACGTCGATGTAGCCGGGACCTCTGCCGACCACGTCGAGCCCGCGGGGGAGCTCCTTCGCCACTGCGGGATCGCTGATGAAGATGCGGATCCGTTGCTTGGCGGAAAGATCGGCTGCCGCGAGGAGCAGCAGGAGGAGCGAAAGGGAGAGGGTGAAGAAGAGACGGCGCATTTTTCCTCCGGAGTAACGAACTGGAAATAATTTATGGTGACCAGGGCTTATTCGGGACAATGGAAAAGTATATCATACATGTAATGAATTTCAATGAGTCGTGTCAACGGCTGCTGACAGTGAGCCGGGAGAATGCGGCGTGCGAGGCGAAACCCTCCAGGAAAAGCTCGGCAAGGCGCAGGAAAAGCTCGATCCCTGCACCCTCTGTCCCAGGCGATGCGAGGCGCGCCGCCTCGAGGGAGAGACCGGGACCTGCGGGGCCGGCAGGGAGCTGGCCGTCTCCAGCGCAGGGCCGCATTTCGGAGAAGAGGATGTGCTCGTGGGCTCGGGAGGATCGGGCACGATCTTTCTGGCCGGCTGCAACCTTCTCTGCCTCTTCTGCCAGAACTTCGGGATCAGCCATCTTCTGGAGGGGCATCCGGCCACCGTGGAGGAGGTGAAGGAGGCCATGCTTTCCCTCCAGGCATTGGGCTGCCACAACATCAACTTCGTGACGCCCACGCACGTCACCCCTCAGCTGATGGAGGCCGTTCTCTTGGCCCGCGAGGAGGGTCTCGAGGTCCCCATCGTCTACAACTGCGGCGGCTACGAATCGAAGGAGACTCTCGAGCTCCTCGACGGCTTCGTCGAGATCTACATGCCTGACCTGAAGTTCATGGATGCGCGCATCGCCGGCGAACTGGCCGATGCGCCCGACTACCCGGAGAAGGCGAAGGAGGCGATCCGGGAGATGCACAGGCAGGTGGGGGACCTCGACTGCGACGCCCGGGGGCGTGCCAGGCGAGGGCTTCTCGTCCGTCATCTCGTGCTGCCCGGCGGACTGGCCGGCACGCGGGAGGCGATGCGATTCCTGGCCGAAGAGATATCGAAGGACACGTACGTGAATATCATGGATCAGTACAGGCCTTGCTACAAGGCGGATCGATACGCCCCAGTCAACAGGGGTATCACGCGTTCCGAGTTCAGCGATGCAAGAACTGCGGCCCGCGACGCGGGCCTCTACAGGGGTATTTGAAGATATTCGAGGAGGCCGGTCATGAAGAGAAACCGCTTCATCGTGCTGATTGCTTTACTTGCTCTTTTCGTCTGCGGCTGCACCTCGCAGAACGCCCTGATCCGGCAGACCATCGCCTTCTACAACGCCGATGCGCCGGCAGTGAAGCTGGGCGACAGGAAGGATGATGTCCTGGCCGTTCTCGACGGCACGCAGCAGTTCCTCCCGGCGAACGCGCGTAAGAATCCGGAATCGTATCTCGATAACGGCGTCCTGGTGGAGATCCACTTCTACCGGAGCGGTCTGCAGGACGACGGCCTGACCACGGACGACGAGTTCACGCCCTACGTGTTTCGCGACGGGGTGCTCGAGGCGATCGGATGGACGGTCCTGGGCGGTCCGAAGACCCAGGGGCAGACCCGCGACGAGGTTCACATCGAGAGGTCTCCCGGCTTCCCCTTCTGGTACTGAGGTCCAGCGTATCCTTGCCGCGTCGGAACGGCCTGTCAGCGGCTCTTCACGATGTGGAGCTTTCCCCCGAGATAGTCGGTCACCCAGACAAAGCCTCTCCGATCGATCGCCATGTCGGTGATGCGGAAGAGGCCGTCGCCCCACTGCGCCCTCTCGCCGAACGCCGCGTTGGCCTGGTCGAAGGTGATCTCGCCGTAGGGAAAAGATGCGGTATGGATCGTGTCCGCCTTGCCGTTCCGCGGATCCAGGTCGTAGATGCGGAACTCCGATGCCGCGTGAGCGGTGACGAGGACGCGTCCCGTCGTCTGATCCACCAGGATGTTGTTGGGCAGCGCATCGGGAGGGAGGGGGATTTGTGTCGTCTCAATGCCGGAAATCCGCGTGAGGCTTTCGCCGAGATGGTTCACCGCGTAGACGCTGCCTGACGAGAGATCGACATCGAGGGCGAGGGGCTTGTGTCCCACGGGGATCGTCGAGCAATCCCTGCCCGCCTCCCGGATGACCGTCACCGTGTCGCTGTCGAAGTTCGCCACGTAGCATTCGGAGCCCTGCGGCGCCAGGCAGATCGCCGTCGGAGTGACTCCCACCTCGACATCGTTGATCATTGTTCCGTCCGCGGCGTCGAGGAGATAGACGCGTCCCTTTTCCGTGTTCAGGTTCCCCACGCGGCCGGCGTAGATCACGCCTGCCTCGCGATCCTCGGCCAGGAGTCGGAGGAGGCACTCGTTCGCGACCTTGCCCGGCAGGCGGACCGCCTGCCACGGCTCGCCCCCGGCGGGAAAGCGGACGATCAGCGGTTCCTCGGCTCCCCATGTGTTCTGCAGCGTCCAGAGCCGGCCGCCCCCGTCGAAGAGCAACCCCTGCACCAGCCTGTGGGTCTGCTGATCGATGATGTCGCCCGGATCGTTGCCGATGGAGAGGATGCCGGTCCGCGTCCCTCCGATGTAGAAGCTCGGCCACATCGAGGAGTGGGGACCGTAGACGAGGTGAACCCTCTCCCTGCCGGGGAATGCGGCCAGCTCGCGGGGGTAGGGATGGGGAAGGGGATGGAGGGAATACGATCCGTCGGCACGGACCAGGGCGAGCTGCTGCTCCGAACAGGCAACGTAGAAATCGTCCGATCCCGGCCGCGGCGCGAGGCTCACCGGTCCCCAGCCGGTCAGGACCTTCTCGACGGTCAGGGTCCGGGGATCGAAGACCGTGAGCGCCGAGCCGAAGGTGCCGTTCACCGCCGTTGATCCCGACGGGACGTAGATCTTGCCGTTCGCCTCGTTCAGGGCCATGCTGTTCATGTGGGGATAGACAGGAAAGAACGGGACGGTGAAGACCCTCTTGCGGCTTTCCATGTCCACGACGTAGAGGGCGGCCTGCATCCAGGTGGCGGCATAGAGCGTCCGGTGCCGTGGATCGTAGACCGTGGCGTTCACGCCCATGCCCCGCTCGGGCAGGTCGATCGCCTCGATCTCCGGCTCATTGTCGAAGGTGATCGCGTGGATCACGGTGTTGTTGTCGTAGCAGACGAAAAGCTCGCCGCGCTCCGGATCGGCCTTCACGCCGGCCGGTTCGGTGTGCCCCTTGGGGATCGCGATCTTCCGGTCCTTGCCCTCGCGCGGATCGATGGCGATCGCCTCCGCCGCCTCGCGGCGGCCGTTCTCCAGGGCGACGAAGATCCGGCCGCTCGATGGGTCGAAGCCGCCGAAGTGCCAGCGGGGGTGGGGATCGACCGGGAGATCGCGCGACGAGAGGAGCGCCTCGGTCCGGGCGTCGATCACGAACAGGCGGGCCGCCGTGCCGTCCACCACGTAGATCCTCTCGAGGGCGGCATCGACGAAAAGCCTGCGGATCGCCGGCGGAGCGGAGGCGGCAGAGAAGGCGAGCTCCGGCGAGGCCTCGCCGAGGGACACGAACCGCGGCGGCAGATCGGCATCAAGATCCACGATGGCCAGGGTGGAGCAGGTACGGCCAACGAGATAGGCCCTGTCGTTCTCGCCGTGGAGCGCCACGGTCTCGTAGTCGTCGGGAAGGGCGATGACTCTTGCGGAAGTCCTTTCAGGATCCACGACGATGAGCTGCCCGCCGGCAGCCAGGAAGAGCCTTCCTGTCGCGGCGGAGACAGCCATCGCGGCTTCCCTGAACCGCCGCGGCATGCGGGAGCCGACGGGGATGACCTTTGTCCGGCCCGCCGCCCCGTCGATCACGGCCACGGCGCTCGAATTGGCGCAGGCGGCGAAGACGCGGTTTCGACGGGAGTCGGCGCAGACCGCCTGGGGGGCAAGGGCGTTGGCCTCGATGTTCAGGTGGGAGAGGAAGTCGATGGTGACCGTGCGCCCCGCGGCAGCGGCCGCCGCTTCAACCATCTTTTCTTCCCTCTCCGCCCGGGAACAGGAGAAGGCGAGGCAGGCGAAAAGAATGATGAGGCAGGGACGGATCGGGGCGAGGCTCTTTTTTCTCCTGGTCATGAACTCCTCAGCGCGTTCTTGCTGTTCGTAACTCTTTGTGGATCCTCGTGAAGTCGAAATCCCGGCTCTGTCGGAGCGCTCCATCCTACACCTTCCCGGCCCTCTTGTCTGTAACCCGCGTCACCTCTCCGCGTCCACGAGGTGTTCGTTTTTATTTTCCCTCTTTATTTTCCATCTGTTCTGGAGGTGCTGAGATGACAGGAAGAAAACTCGTTCTACGTTCCCTGGCCGCCGTTCTGGTTGCCGCGCTGTTCTGGGCGCTCCCCGGGACCGCCCAGGGACAGGCCTACATTCCGTACAGCGACGATTTCGAGAGCGGTGCGTTCGGGTCCGAGTGGACGCTGAGCAACGATCCGAACGGCAGGATCGAGGTGACCGCGCAGTACTCGCCTCACGGCGGGATCTACCACGCGGCCATGGACTGCATCAATTCCGGGACCTACGCCCTCAATACCCTGGATCTCCAAATCGATCTCGGCGGGGAGACGCAGGTCGAGCTGAGCTACTGGTACAAGGAGTTCGGCGATGAGAACCACGTCGAGGACGGCCTGTTCATCAGCGATGACGGCATCAATTTCCACCAGGTCCTGTCGCACAACGACGGGCCGACCGCCTGGACCCGCTACGTCGTCGATATCGACAACGAGGCCGCTGCACTCGGGCTCACGCTGAGCCGCGATTTCGTGATCCGCTTCTCCCAGTACGACAACTCGCCTCTCACGTCGGACGGTGTCTGCATCGATGACGTCAGTGTCGATTATCCCGCGATCCCGGTGCTCGAGTGCGATGTGGACACTCTTTCCACATCCACCGGCGGGGTGGCTGTCTTCACGCTCCATGCCGGCTCTGCCTACGCGGGGAGGGAGTACCTTCTTCTCGGCTCGAACACCGGAACGAGCCCGGGTGTCGTTCTTCCCAGCGGTGCCACGCTTCCCCTCAATCCGGGGCTCTTCTTCTACTGCGTGAGGACGCACATCAACACGGCAAACTTCGTTCACTTCAACGGAGTCTTCAACTCGCTCGGCCGCTCGCACGCGAAGATGGATTCCGTGGGCCCGGGTAATCCCTATGCTGCCGGCATGCATTTCGATTTTGCCTACACCACGGTGGATCCCTACGACTTCCAGTCGAACGTGGTCGGGATCGACATCGTTCCGTGATACTGGCTTGAGCTTTCCTACTGGCCGGTCGGCGGGGGTTCGCCCTGCCGGTCGGCCTCTGCGCTCGATGCCGCGCGGCGTTTCCCCACGATCTTGTTCGGGACCGTGGTGAGGGCCATGAAGATCAGCAGGATCAGCACGACGCAGATGATGGGGCTGATCAGCCCCAGCTTCAGCACCCTGGCCCACTCCATCAGCTGGATGCCGATGTGTTTGGAAAGATGAACGAGGACCAGGGTCCAGATCAGGGAGAGAAGGCTCGTGGCCGCCATGAACTTCAGGACGGCGAAGCGGAGTATGCCGGCTGTCAGGTAGGTGGCCGGCCGGGTTCCAGGGATGGCTCGGGTGATGACGAGCACCAGGTAGCCCCGCCTGTCGAACCACTCCGTTGCCATCTCGAGCTTCTTTTCAGAAATGATCCTGCGCAGGAAGGGGGCTGTTGTCACCGGCTTGCCGATGCCGCGTCCCAGGAAGTAGTAGACCATGTCTCCGAGCCACATACCCAGCCAGCAGCCGAGCAAGATCGGCACGAAGCGCTCGGGCGCCGCACCGGCCATGATCCCGCCCGAAATGGCAGTCAGGTCCTCGGAGATCAGGGTGGCAAGAGCCAGCAGGAAGGCCTGGGTCAGGGGATCGACCTGGTCCAGGTTCGAGAGAAGGTCGCTGGAAACGGCCAGGGGCGGAGCGGGCATGGCCGCCTTCATCAGGAATGTGACTGCCATGGTGAGCATGGCGGAGAGGATATGTTAATGGCCTCTCCCATGCCAGCCACTTTCCTGCCCGATCCTGCCTCCCGGCCGCCGCGAGCCTCGATCTCACGGCTCGATGCTGATCGCGATCGATGTGGAGCTGTAGCTCCAGGGCGGTCCCAGCGCAAAGGCGAAGTGGACTTCCATGCCCATGAGCCATGGCGCGGTGATGGGACCCTGGGTGTCCAGGATCGCCTGGGCCCGGCCCGCGCCGTCGAGCGTTCCCCTGAAGTTCTGGAACATGGAGGAGTTGAGGTTGCCGATGATGTACCACGTGACCTGGTCGAAGTTGAGGGGAAGGACAACGCTGCTGTTCGGCAGCTCGGTCCCGGGGTAGACGCCGCCGCCCGATCCGAAGAGGACGAAGTCGCGGCCGGCATGGTTCGTGCCTGCATCGAGGGAGAAGGTCACGACGCCGCCGCCCGAGGCGCTGAGCGAATCCTGATCGGCAACGAGTGTTGGATCGCCCACGAGACGCCAGACGGAAATGTCGTCCACCGCAGCCTCGGTGATCGAATTGTCGGGATCGTCCTTCACCATGAACTTCAGCTTCATCGTCGCCGTGGGGATGACGTGATCCTCCAGTACGAGGCTGAAGAAGTTCCATCCCGGATCGTGATACGTTTCGAAGACCTTTATCCAGGTGGCGCCGCTGTCGCAGGAGACGTGGAGAGCGAGGGTGTCGTCGCCGCCGTTGTTGAAGAAGTGGTAATAGAAGCTCACCAGGCCTCCGCCGTTGATGTCCAGGAGCGGTGAGGTCAGCGAGGCGGGGCCGCCGTCCACGTCCGCGTCGTCGGCCGGACCTCCGGGGGCGCCCTGGCCGGTGACCCAGCAGTAGGTGCCCGTCCCCTGGGGATTGTCGTTGTAGGGCTGCGATTCCTCGCCGTACCAGGTGGCTCCGACGGGAGGGACTCGCTCCCAGCTGCCGGTCGTCAGACTCTCTTCCGTCGCGATCCAGCCGAGGTCGGCCTCGAAGTTGTCGTGGATGATCGGGACAAGCAGCCCCACCACGGCTTCGTGAAGGCTCGCCGGAGCATCGGCCGGGCTCGTGAGCGTTGTTCCGCCGTCTCCCGTGGCGGCCAGGTAGAATGCCGGCGCGTCGCCGTGGTAGCAGGCCGGGATCTCCGCCTCGAAGATGCCGCTGCCCTGATAGACCATCGATATCTCGGAGAAAGAGGCCGCGGGGCCGGACCTGAAGAAGAGCTTTGCCGTGGACGGCAGGCAGTTCTCCGAGCCGTCCTGGATCTCGACGGGGAAGGCGGCGGCGTTGCCGGGTTGAAGGACCTCGGGGGTCCCCTCGGGGAAGTTGAAGGTGAAGGCCTCGTCGCGCATGGCCACGAGAAGAGAGGGATCGCCGAAGACGTGCCAGTTCTCGAACTCGTTCCGGCCCGCCAGGCCGTGGTCGTCCATCATCTTGCAGGCGCCGGCGTAGCAGAGTGCGCCGAAGGTCTCGAGAGCACCGGTTGTATAGAGGTCCACGATCTCGTCCTGGGCCGTCATCGGCGGCTGCCAGTACATGTTGACCGACGAGGCGTAGATGCCCGTCGCGCCCGTCGGCTCGCCCGCGTACTCCGCCCGGATCCAGGCCTCGGCGAAGCAGTCGCCCGAGTGGAACTTGCCGTTCAGGCAGGCCACGGAGACGATGAAGGGAAGCATGCCCCTGTTCGTCAGGTTGTTCACATGGGTGACGGAGAATCCGGAGGAACCCCACGAGGTCTGGTTGCCGTGCCCGCAGTAGTTGACGATGCCGCGGCCGTTGTTCAGGGCGGTCGATACCATCGAGGCCGTGGCGGATGGATCGTAGATCTGATCCACGAGGGTGTATCCCGCGGCAAGCAGGTCGTCGCGGATGTTGTCCATGTGCTCGTCGTCGCTTTCGCCGTTGTGGCCTCCCGAGATGTTCGAGGCGACGCCGCATCCCTTCCTGAGCCACGCCTCCGAGGCGTTCGACTGCTCGTAATCCAGGGTGCGCGTCACCTGGGATTCCACCTGGTCCACCGTCTTCGCGGAGAAGCGGCCCACGAAGATGTCCGGGTAGTGGTCGTTTCCCGCCAGGAGGGAGTAGAGCGGATCCGCCGCCCCGTTGCGCGATATCGGCGTGGCCACTTCATCCACGTCGCCCACAAGAAGAACGTAGGCCAGGTCGGTCTGAAGGTAGACGGACTCGATGTGGTTCTTGATCGCCGTGGCGGTGTTCCCGATGCTGTCCACATCGACCAGGGAGGTGGTCATCCCCTGGCTCGTCTTCCAGTCGACGAGGGGCTGAAGCGCCTGGTGAAAGGCGGCGGGCGCCACGATCAGCATGTCGCCCAGCCCCGATCGGCCGGCGCCGCGATTCCCGTTGCTGCCGGGATCGTAGTTGACGAAGCTCTGGCTGAAGAGCGAGTCGAAACCGCGGTCGGGCTGCACTCCGGCCCGGCGCAGCAGATTGAACCTTCCGGGACCGGCATCGGAGATGGACAGGGTGATGCTTTTCAGCACACGCAGGGTCTTCAGCGCCGGGTTGTACCGGAAGGGATTGATCGTCACCACGGCGCCGCGCTGGTCGCGCATGATGTAGGGACGGCCGAGCTGGACCGGCTTGGTCGGGTACCAGGCGTTCTTCATGTAGAAGGACGAAAACGTGAATGGCACGCCGGCCGGATCGACCGTTCGCTTCAGGTATCCCTTGGAGGGGGCGATCCTGATGTTGCGGATGTCGTAGTGGCTGCTGTCCAGGATGTTGACCTTCATTCGCCTCGTGGGCGGCAGGAGCACGCTGCGGCAGATCTTGGGGAGGGCCGGGAATCCCTTCAGCTTGGTGGTGCTTTCCGATCCCAGGACGATCCGCTTGAACTCCTTGCCCCTGATCCGGACCGGAGTCTGGTCGAAAGCCTCGAACTCGACCTTGATCACCGTCCGCCCCGGCGTCCTGTCGAGGACATTCACCGTGACGGCTTTCCGATCCTCCTGGGCAGCTGCCTGGTCGAAGGGCGTTGCGACAAGAATTGAAAAGAGACAGAGAGGAACAAAAAAACCGAACGATTTCGACGGCGCTGCGTAATGACTGTTATGAGCTCTCATGGACGATTTTCCCCGGGAATGGAACCTGAACTCCCTGCCCGTCCGCTGTCAACCCGGATCGATACAGTAAAGCGCGTTTCTCGATCCGGACGAGACTTCCAGCGGACTGCTGCAATTACGTCAGTTATATCGATCAGACCGCTCCGGAACTTTATTTCCGAAGGGCCGCCCTTTTCGGGAACAGATCGGGTCCGCCCGAGTCAAAAAAACGAGCGACTCTCTTGAAATGAATGTAATAAGAGTGGGAAAGGATCTTCATGTGGAAGGTCGTTCTAATTCTTTTCAATGCATGCAGTCGTCTGGTAAAATCGTTTTCGAGAAATCCGGGACGGGGGCGGAGCGGAATCCGCCTCCAGAACTCCTTTAGATTTGCCTGCTTCCGGCTATAATCCATGCTGGAAGTCGATCATAAGAACGAAGAAGCGAGGAGGTGCCCCATGTTCATGGGTCAGAGAAGATTTTCCCCTCTATTTCTGTTCTCCCTTCTGGCCGTGGCCTTTCTCTGCGCGCCGACCGGATTTGCGGCCGGCTCGCTCGGGAAGACCCACACGGACAAGGAGATCGGATTCTCGATCCGGGTGCCCAAGGACTGGACGTACGTGGGCTCACCCGAGAACGAGAGGTACATTGTCGGCAAGTTCATCAGCAACAGGGATCTCTGGTCGCGGGGCGCCGGCGCGTACAGGATGGGCCACAGATCCGAGATGCGCATCATCGCCTTCACGCCCGAGAACAAGGAGATGACGGAGCAGGAGGTCGAGGGGGCGACCGTTCTGGGAAAAACACTGAAATACAGCGTTCCCAACAATCCGTACCGCGATTTCAAGGAATACGTGAAGCGGAACACGAGCGGCTTCTACTTCGGCGACGAGAAGGAGGCCGTGGTGAAGAAGGTCCCCTGCACCTACCTCGACGTGATGATGGAGCAGGCCCGGCCTCCCCTGCGGCAGATCGCCTGCATCTATCACCTCGGCGACGTCGATGTGGCCGTCTACTTCGAGGTGATGGAGGAGTTCGCCTCGGACTACGAGGGTCTCTTCCGTTCAGCGTTCAAGTCGTTCAAGCGGGTCAAGCGGGAAGCCAAGGCCGCCGGCGCGGGAGCGAAGCCGCTGACGCGCAAGGATTTCATCAAGCTGAAGACGAAGGACCTAGGGTCCGACTGGATCTGGAAGGAAACGAAGTCGCACCTGGTCATCTCCCACGCGGACCGGAAGTACACCGACAAGATCGCCAAGTTCGCCGATGCGATCCGGAAGGTGATCGCCAAGGAGTTCAAGGCCAACAAGAAAGAGAAGAAAGAATCGGTTGCCCTGCCCATCATCCGGATCTGCGGCAGCCCGGACGAGTTCAGCGCCTACCTGAGCAACTCGGGCGGCATGCGGTTCTTCAACGACGAGACGCGCGAGGTCGTTGTCTACGACGGCACCAAGGAGGGCTACTCCGTCGACTGGACCTACTCGCGCCTCGGCAGGGGGATCTGCCAGCAGTTCGTGAACGACCAGTTCGACTTCATCCTGCCGGCCGACTGGTATTACCTCGGCATGTCCTACTATTATTCCTGCTTCAAGGGAAAGGGCTCGTCGTGCAAGTACGTGCGCGACACGTCGGACACGGAGTACCTGCGCCGGTTCGTCAGGCAAGGGGAATGCTCCAAGCTGAAGGACCTGCTCGATCCCGACTCCAAGGGGATTGCCAGCTATGCCGATTTTTTCAAGGCGGGAACGCTCTACTGCTTCCTGAAGAGCCGCGAGGGCAAGAGGAAGCCGTGGAAGGGTGTCTCGGAGGCCTACCTGCAGAACTTCATGGACGCCTACTGGGAAGTGACGGAGCAGCTGAAGTCCGATCTGGACGATCCCGACTTCTCCGATGAGGAGGATGAAGGGGAAGAGGACGAGGAAGAGGGAGAAAAGAAGAAAAGCAGGACGATCCGTTTCTCCTCGATCGGCAAGGATGTCCGGAAGAAGGCTTTCGAGGAGACCTTTGCGGGTTGGAGCGATTCGGACTGGAACAAGCTCGAAAAGGCCTGGGAGGACTGGGCGCTTTGATTGCGGAGAGCCATCAACTGATAAGAAGGTGGAGAGAGATGAGCGGACTGAAGAGACGGGGACTGTTCTGGCTGGCTGCCTTTCTGGTGCTCTGGATCCTTCCCGATGCATCGGCCGATCTGGTCTCCCTCAACGACGGCCGGGTCTTCGAGGGCCGTGTCGAGGAGGCCGGCGACCTGGTGAAGCTCCATTTCAAGAACGGGACCGTGGAGATTCCGGTTTCGAGCATCAAGAACATCCTGGTCGAGGAGGAGGGGAAGCTCGACAGGCGGCAGCAGAAGGAAAGAAAGAAGATCGAGAAGGCGATCAAGGCGATGCGCGAGCACAGCGCCTGGCGCAGCCGCTACGTGGAGGAGTCAAAGCACTTCGAGTTCAACTTCAACGTCACGCCCGAGATCGCGCAGGAATACATCGACCTGATGGAGGGGATCTACAAGGACTTCACCAAGAAGCTCAAGGTCCGCCTCGGCCCGGGCGTGAAGCGGAAGAAGATGGAGATCAACATCTTCAGGGACAAGGAGAACTTCGATCAGGTGGGTGGGGTGCCCTCGGCCGCCGGCTTCTGGAACTTCGTGGACGAGAGGCTTTTCTTCTACCATGACCGGAACGACCCGGAGTACGTGCGCAGCGTGCTGCTCCACGAGTTCACGCACCTTCTGACCCACCTGATCAAGCCGAAGTTCTGCCATCCCATCTGGTGCAACGAGGGGATCGCCGAGTATTTCGGCGCCACGAGGTACGACGAGAAGGGCAAGCTGGTCTTTGGCGGCATGCAGGAGGGACGCCTCGTGTCGATGAACGCGAAGCGCGAGGATGGCTTCGACTATCATCTCGAGGAGCTGATGAAGGTGCCGAACTCCTCCTTCGGCGGATTGCAGTACGCCTTTGCCTGGTCGGCCGTCCACTTCTTCATGGAGACGCCGAAGTACCGCTCCAAGTTCATGAAGTACTACGTGGGGCTGGCCACGAAGTCGGGCATCCGCCGCGAGATGGCGGGATACGACTATCCCACCGTGCGCGCCTCCGAGGATATCGCCCACTTCAAGAAGGTGTTCGGCATGAAGAACCTCGACAAGCTCAACGCGGAGTGGCACGACTACATCGATGCCAACCTGAGCGTCACAACGGGAGCGGGTTTCCTCTACGAGGCCAAGAACCTCTACTGGCGGGGCAAGAACGACGACGCTCTCGATGCGGTCAAGACGGCAGAGGACAAGCTCGGCGACGAGGCGACCAGCCTGGTCTTCCAGTACAAGGGCCTGATCCTCAAGAGGCTCGGCCGCTACGAAGCGGCCAAGGTCGCCTTTCGCGAGGCGATCAGGCTCGATCCCCTCAATGCGGATCTCTACTACCAGCTTGGCGATTCTCTCGAGGAGATGGGCGACAAGGATCTGCTCGAGGAAGCGATCCGCAACAAGAACCTGGCCCTTGAGATCGAGCCGGACAACTACGACCTCAGGTACAACGTCGAGCGCGACGCGCTGAGCCGCAAGAAGAAGGACGACCGGTACGCCAAGTGAGCGCGATGGGTTCGCCTGCTTCGTCGTTCACTTGATCCTCAGCGTCACCGTGACCGTCCCCTCGCCGCTGACACTGAACGAACCGGTGCCTGAAACCGACTTGCCGCCTTCTTCCCGCGTCCACGTTGCCGTCAGGGTGTAGCTCCCCGGCGCGAGGGTTCCCAGGGAGTAGAGTTCAGCGTCATCATCGCCGGAACGCCTACCGGACCAGCGCGAGTTCGAGCCTCTGTAGAGCGCGTTCCCCTTGCTGTCCGTGACCGTGACGGAGGCGTCCGCCACTCCCTGTCCGTTCTCGTCGAGGACCCGGGCTGAAACGGCATAGCCTTTCTCGAGTACGATCTCCACCTTCTGGATTCGGCCGGCTTCGATCCGGACTCCCTCCTTGATGGACTGTCCCATGCCGCTCGCCGAGACGGTCAGCCTGTACTCGCCCGGCTCCATGCCCAGCAGCAGGGCCGTGCCGTTCTCGCCGGTGCGGCGGCGCGTCTGGCGTTGCCGCCCTCCCGCGAGCTGGGCCGTCACGTAGGCGCGGTTCAGGAGATGACCCTCGCTGTCCATGGCCGTTACCTCGATGGCACCGCCCTTCTGAAGGAAGATCTTCAGACCGCCCAGCGACTGGGACTCGGCCACGGCGATGCCGGTCAGCGAGCTGTCCTGGTATCCCGTTCCGTGGAGGCCCGTCTGGTCGCGCGTCGGCTCGGCATTGATCCTGTAGAGGCCGGCCGGCACCTTCTGGAAGCTGAAAGCGCCCTCGGAGTCCGTGTGGGTCGATCGGGAGCCGCCACCCCACATCCTCTGCCGCCCGTCGCCTTGGCCGGCAGCGGGCTCTTCGGTCATTCTCACGCGGATGCCGTTCAGTGCGAGGCCGGCGGCGCTGTCGATCACCGTGCCGCTCACCTCCCCGGTGGGAAGCGCGATGTTGAGAAGATGCTCGGGATGATCCGGAATCTCGAACCGCAGGCTGATGCTGTCGTTCGGGCTCGACGAGGAGTTGCGGATCGAGAACCGGTTCCAGCCCGGATGCACTCCCTCGACGCTGTAGTTCCCATCCCGGCTGATCACTCCCGAGGCCCAGTTGATCCGGCCGCTGCCGGTGCCGCCCTCCAGCGAGACGGAGATGAAGCCCGAGGTGACGGGCATTCCCTTGTCCGTCACGATGCCGCGCACTGTCACCCCTTCGAGGGGGGGCTCGGTGAGAACGACCTCCTGAAGGCCGCCCTCGGATACGAAGACCTTGGCGCTGCCCGGCAGATCCTCGTCGCCGCGCCGCATGAAGCCGGTCATCCTCGAGAAGATGCGAACGGTGTACGTTCCCTCCTCGAGCCCCTTGAACTCGAACCGCCCCTCCTCGTCGGTCCTCTCCATCTTGGAGAAACGATCGGCGCAGACGATGTTCTCGGAGACCAGCGGAGAGCCGTCGGCGGCGAGCGCGGTCCCACGGATCACGGCACCCTCCGGCATGTGGATCACCACGTTGTTCACATCCTGGCACTCGCTCAGCGTGACCGTGTCCGTCGAGACGTCGGGGTGCTCGTCGTGCCTGGCGTCGAGGATGTACTCTCCCGCCGGCAGGCCGGTCAGGCTGAACCGTCCCTGCCTGTCCGTCTCGGTCTCCCTCGCTTCCTCGAGCAGGAGGTTCTGCTCGCGGGTCCTCTCCTTGTTGCGGGCGATCCGGATCTTGGCTTCGGACACGGGGCCGTCGGAGCTCTTGACCTCGCCGCTGATGGAGGCGTCCGCTTTCAGGGTCACAGTGATCTGCCTGCTCGTCACTCCCTTTTCCACGAGAATCGGTTCCGTGAGGGCCGGAGTGTGCCCCTCGGCCCTGACGCAGAGGAAATACTCTCCGGGCACGATCTCCTTCAGGGAGAACCGGCCTTTTTTGCTGCTGAACTCCTCCAGCCTGTCCGTGAGGGAGGGGGCCGACTGCAGCATCTTGTCTATGTTGCGTCGGGCCGAATCGTACACGGTGTTCAGCAGCCTCGAGGAGGTGTTCGCGCTGCGCTGGCTGCGCGACGGAACGGGCAGGGAGGCGAAAGGGTTCTGCCGCTTCGCCTCGGCCTCGTCGGCCGGCGTGATCCGCACCTTGAAGCTCTTCACCGGCTTTCCCGAGAGGGCGCTCATCACCCGGCCCTCGAGCTGCCCAGGCCTCCCGAGCACCAGGGCCAGGCCTTCCTTCCCGGACTTGACCTTGCCGCACTCGGCCGTGACGTAACCGGCCGCCTCGGCGATGATCCGGTAGTCCGTGTCAGGCTTGAGCCCTGTGAGCCGGAACGTCCCGTCCTCCGCCGCGACCGTCTCCTTCTGCCTGGAGGCGCTCTGAGCGGCGCCCAGGTTGACCCTGCTGAACATGTCTCCCCCTCGCTGAGAGGGAGAGGCGCGAAGAACGGCGCCCGCAACGGCGCGTTCCCTTTCGTCCTTCACGATGCCGGTGATGGCGGCGCCCCACTCGAGAGCCAGCTCGACGGAGACCGTCTCCTTCTCCCTGTCCAGGAGCACGGCCCGGCCCTCCTCGTCTCCCAGCAGCGCAGGGGATGCGGCATAGAGGAGATACTCCCCGAGCTCGAGGCAGGTGAAGAACTGCTCGCCCTTCTCGTTGGTCCTGCCCTTCTCGATGGCCAGATCGCTGCCGGTCATTCGCATCATCCGCTTGATCTGGTCCGGGCTGTCGTCGTCCTTTCTGCAGAGAGATACCTCCGCCTCCTCGACCAGCTGCCCGTCGGGGCCGACCACCCTGGCCAGGATCGATGCTCCGGGATTGAGCTTGATGTTCCGCCGCAGCGTCTCGCCGGGTAGGGCGGCAAAATTATCGGAGCGGTACGGGGCGAACTCGACTCCCTTCACGGTCAGGTAGAGGTTCTCGCCAGGATCCACACCGCGCAGCACGAAGGCGCCGTCGGCATCGGTGGCGGTCTCCTTTCCCATGTAGGCCGGCCCCGAGCCGCTGAAGAAACCGAAGAAGCCCCTGGTGCTTCCCGTCTCCTCCTGGTCGACGCCCACCACGGCGCCCTTGACCGGGAAGCCGGCGGCATCGGTCACCGTGCCCTTGATCATGGCCCCGAGCCTGGCTCTCAGCTTTCCGCTGAATCCGGGAAGCGAGGGTGTCTTGTCCTCGAACTCCCATTGGTGGGGGCCCGTCGACTGCTTCGAGAGGGTGTAGAAGTCGTGATCCAGACCGAAGGTGATCGTCTCCGAGGGGATGGCGTTGATCGCGAAGGAGCCGTCCTCCCCGGTCTCGATCCTGTAATCGGGAGTGCTGCCCACGCGCTTCTTCTGCTCGTCGATCAGGTCGTCCGTGGCGCCGTCAGAATCGCCGAAGAAGCTGGAGCTGACCTCGAGCATCGATCTCATCGAGGGACTGATCCTCTCGGGCATGTCGTCCCAGGCCACGACGGAAACACCGGAGAGAGTGACGCCCTCCAGGATCACCGTTCCCTTGACGGCTGTTCCCTTTCCGTCGAGAGATTGTCTTTCCACATCGTCGAAAGGGCCGCCTGTTTCCGTGGAGCCGTGGCCTTGGCTGCCGATGGCGCGGCCGCCGTCTCCCCCGGCGACGCGTTCCTCTTCATCCTGCGCCGAATCGAAAAGGAGCAGGTAGGCTGCCACGACCAGCGCGGCGCCCAGCAGAACGGCAGCGGCAACGGCAACCGGGGAAGAGAAGCCGTATTGTCCGCGGGGCTTTGACGTCATTTCAGGTCTCCCAAGGAGGTTCCGCGCCGGAAACAGCGGATACGGGTGCCGCGTGGGTTGATCTCGACCCAGAGTAATAGTACGTCACGATATTATAACCTGATTATAACCTGGAATTTTGATTGATTGCCATGGTGAGCTGCAATATGGGGCCGGGGCGTTCGCCGGGACCTCAGCGGTTGTTTCGATAGGCCACCAGCATGAGGCAGCCGATCACGATGAGAAAACCGCCGCTCATCTCCTGCAGCGTGGGAAGAGCGGCATAGAGCACGAAGACCAGGATGGCCACGAAGACGGGAAGGCACTGGCTCACCAGGGCCACGTTGGAGACGGGAAGGCGTTTCAGGGCTTCCATGTAGAACCAGCGGGCGAACACAGGCCCGGCCAGGGCCAGCCCCACGAGGCAGAGGGCGACCCGCGTCGATTGGGGCCTGTCGAACGTGCCGCCCGTCAGCAGGACGGCGGTCAGGCTGCCGATCGTGAGGACGAGGCTCCGGCCCCACGTGAAGATGAACGGGTCGGTGTGCCGGACGGCGATCTTGGCCAGCCCTTCGAGGAGGCCCCAGACGAGGGAGCTGGCCAGGATCAGGAGGAATCCCGAGCCGAGCGGGATGCCTCCCACGTGCTTCATCACCACGACGCCGGCAAGGACGAGAAGGCCGCCGCCCAGCTCGCCGGGCCGGAAGCGCTCCCGGAGCAGGATCACGCCGAAGGCGATGGTGACCAGGGTCTCGGACCGGTGGAGGAAAGAGGCGACGGTGGTGTCGAGCAGGGGGATGGCGGTGTAATAGAGGTAGTAGCCGAGCCCGGTGAGCAGGGCGATGAGGGTGATCCAGCCCCAGCCTCTTGCCGAGGTCGATCGGGCTTTTTGGCGGAGGCGGCTGTCGCGGATCAGGGGGAGGGAGAGGATCACGAAGGCGATCGGCTGGGTGATCACGATGATCGAGAAGGCGGAGACCTCCTGCCTCACCTCGGGTGTGAGGATGTAGATGGCCGCCGTGAAGAGAGCCGTCAGGACGGCGAAGATGTATCCGGTCATCGCTGGCTGCATGGGGCGGGATTCTAACATCCCGGGGTGCGCTCCGATAGTGGACAGATCGGATTGGCTCGTTACACTGCATGAATCGAGTGAACGATTTCCGTCGCGCGATCGTGGAGGAGTGATGAACAGGATTCTGATCGTTCTCGCGTTGGCTGTTGCCGGTTTACTTGCCGCATACGCGGCCGGTCAGGAGAAAGAGCTCAAGGCTCCGGAGCCGGACAGGATCATGGGGGAGTATTCCGGCATCTACGTGGATAGTGATTCTGACAAGGGCTCCAGGCCCGTTCACGCCTGTGCGAAGATCATCGCCCTGGGGAATGGGAAATACCGGGCGGTTTTACAGATTGAGACCGATCCGCCGCGCACGATCGTCTTGAATCGCGATCCGGATGTCCAGCACGGGGCTTTTGTCGGCGAACCGCCGCACGTTGCCGTCAGGGGCGATGTTCACGAGGATGCATTCAGGGTGCATCAGCCAGGTCTTGCCCGGCGCGGGACGCTCGGTCCGCTCTATCTTGCACGCTCCGATCGCCGTTCTCCCACCGAGGGGCTGAAGCCGCCGGAGAACGTAAAAGTCCTTCTCCCCTTCGAGGAAGGAAAGCCGACCTCTCTCGATGCCTGGACGAACAAGCAGTGGAAGATCCTGCCCGACGGCAGCGTGCAGGTCTTCAAGGGATCGAACCGGACCGCCTTCGATCACGGTAGCGGCTGCTTTCACATCGAATTCTGCTGTCCCTTCGAGCCAAAGAGGCGCGGGCAGGGCCGCGGCAACAGCGGGGTCTACTTCGGCGGGCGGTACGAGATCCAGATCCTCGACTCCTTCGGCCTCGAATCCGGGATGGGCGACTGCGGCTCGATCTACGGCATCGCCGTCACGGGGGAAAACGCCTGCCTGCCGCCCCTCTCCTGGCAGACCTACGACGTGATCTACATCGCACCGAAGAAGCGCGACGACGGCACCTTCGAGCCGGCGACGATGACCGTGTTCCACAACGGGATCAAGATCCACGAGAACCAGCCGGTCCCACGCACCACCACGGCCGCCCCGTTCAAGGAGAACGCCGAGCGCGGGCCGCTCTTCCTGCAGGATCACGGCAATCCGGTGCGGTACCGGAACATCTGGTATCTGGAACTCGAGGATTAGAGCGGGATCCAGGGGTTTCCCCTTCAGAATCCACGGATTTCACGGACAGCTATGCCGGCCAGGATCCGGATATCGCCCTTGATCTTCGGGTTCTTCCAGACCTCGAGCAGGCTCGGAACAGCCCGCTTCGCTCGTGTTCCCATCTTGAGCAGAGCCTTGATGGCCTGCTTCTGCATCAGAGGATCGGGATTGTTGAGGTTCATGATCCATCTCGTGAGGAGGGAGTAGGGTTGATCAGAGAGATGAAATTCCGATCGGAGTGTCCGAGTGCAGCCTGACTCACTTTTACTGACCGGGTTCAATTTGACCCGAACCCTGTAGTCCCCTGCTTCAACGGTATGCGCCACGGTGATCTGGAACGGGACCAGCAAGGGAGCACTGGCCGATGGGATCATCGGCTCAACTACGCGGCAAGCGATGGGAGACACCGTACCATTAGGAAGTTCCACTTCCGCACTGAGTTCTTCCTGCCATGAGGAACCCTGAGGCAGCTCCACCAGTCCTCCCAGCGTAACCGTGTCGCCAACCCAGCCGGTATGCGGAATGCTGCCCGTCCAGCGAAGCCTGATTGAAGAATCTGCAGAGACGTGAAGGAGATATGTTTCCCCGGCAGCCTCCGTGTCTATCCCCTTGACCTTGATGCTCCATTTTCCCGGATCAGGATCGGCTATCGTCAGCCTGGCAAAAGTCTTTCCCTCGCTCAACCTGGAGCGGTCCATTATCGTTTTGCCCTGAGGATTCTCGACTATGAGGCCGAGCCGGCTTCCGGGCCAGGCCAGGCTGATGTCCAAATTCTTCACGGAGCCATCCACGAAAAAACTCTTGAGGATCTCTTCTCCCTGCTTGATGACACCGTTCCAGCTTCCGAGTTCAGTCGCCTGTCTTACCTGTTCCACGATGGTCAGGAATTTCGAGTAGATCGAGAAGGCGTCCGAGGTCTTGAAATAGAATCCTCCGGAGGTTGACGCCATTCTTTGAAGAACCGCCTCGATGGCGCCCTCGACCGCTACCGTGTGAACAGCAACGCCCCGGGCACCGCAGAAGCTGAGATCCCCCTTGAATCGGCTGTTGTTGTCATCACCGTCGGTGAGGAAGAGGATGTGACCGCCGCTGGGATCATCTCCCAGAAGGGACACGGCCATTTCGATGGCGGGAGTGATCGATGTATTTCCATTGCTGTCGATCTTCGCAATCGCACGCTTGGCTTCGTCGCGGCACTCTCCGATGCGGGTGAGGGGCAGAAGGCAGGTTTGATTTCCATCGAAGTCGATGACACCGACCTGGACGTGATCCGGGAGCGCATCGAGGACCAGACGGGCCGCTGTCTTGCGCACATCCTTCGGATCGGTGGTCCCCATGCTGCTCGAGCTGTCCAGCACAAAAACCAACCGGAGCGTCTGCTGATTGAACAATTCATGGAGCCGCGTCAGCAGTTTCACCCAGTCAGGAATATTGGGATCTTCCGGGAGGCTGGCAGCAAAATCATGGAACCGGGCAGGTTCGTCGAAAGCGGTGAAGCGATCAGCATCGTTCACGCCGTACTCTTTGTATTTCGGAGATCTGTGACCTCTCACCGAACCAGTGTCAGGATCCTTGATTGGATTGCCGATGAATCCCGGCCACGAGATTGCCGGATCGTCGTCATCCGGCACGACGAGCTCTACCGTTCCGGAAGCTTCGGGAGGTGCCATCAGGTAGGGGATGCAGGAGAGATCCGGGGTCCTGTCCAGCCTGTCGAGCCAGTCGCCGCTGGCCAGTTCAAAGATCTCGGCGAACAGGTTCTCGCCGAACTGCAAGGCGTGGGATCCCTTGGCAACGTAGATGACGGGACGTGAACCGTCTTTGTTCACTTTGATCCAGGGGCGGCTCACCGCGTACTGATGCTGGCTGAGATCAACCGCCAGCGGTTCCTCGCTGTCTGCAGCAAGGACAACCTGGATCAATTCCACGCCGCCCTGCTTCCAGCTGAACCAGTCCCCGGGAAGAGTGCTTTTCATGAACAGGAGGTTGTATAGCAGGTAGATGCGGCTGTCCTCTCTCACGACACGTCCATAGACGATGGGCGGTTTGTCATATCCAGCAGGATCGAAATAGGGCAATATTTCCAGGTAATATCGGCTGTCATTGTAGAGTTCGGACAGGATCTTTGGTGTGACATAGGAGCCCCAGCTCTCGGCAACCCGTCCCAGGGGGATGCTGTCTAGAACGGACTCCAAGTTCTTGCTGATTTCCCGGTCCTTGAGGATGTCCTGGATGCCTTTCGCCGCGCTGTCAAGCACGGACTCGATCGGATCAGCCACTCTGCCGGTCACCGAGGTGGCATTGAAGAAGCGGCCGGTTCCGGAGCCCGTGTTCGAACCGGACTGAGAGGGATAGGTCAGCGGCAGACCGGAACGGATCTTTTCGAGCACTTCCTCAATCGCAACGTTTGTTCCAGCTTTGTCGGTGCTCTTCTTGCAGGCGTCTTCAAGGAAATCCTTCAAAGTGATGTTTTCTTGGTCTCCCAGCTTGTTGAGAAATGAATACTGGCAGATCAGGTCAAATGACACAGGAGCGACATCGTCCGGCGAGATCATCAGGACAGGAAGATGCCTTTCGAGCAGTTTCCTGTCCTCGGCAAGACGCCGGGTTTCTTCCGGCGATCTTGTTTTTTCAGAATACTTGTAAAGCACGTCAGGCATAACATCGAGACCGCCCATGTCTGAGAACATCTCACCGAGGATTCTTCTCATCTGATTCGTGCGGCTGACGAACTCTTCCATGGCTGAAGGAAAGGTCTTCAATATTTCTTCGATGTTGTCCTCCAGGCCGACCCTGTTCGTAATTGCGTTGATGGCCGGTGTGAGGACATGCCGCAATCCGTAGTTCTTGATGGTGTCGACATGCGAATCACCGGCATAGAACTTTTCGAGAGTGAAGGGAATTGCATAAGAAACGGAAAGGTCGTTGAGAAGGGTTTCGGATGTCTGCTTCAACGAGTTGTAGTGGACCATGCCATCGGAGTTGAGAAACAGTGCTTCAAGAATGCCGGCTGCCGTCCTGAGTCGTTTCGTGGATTCCCGGAGCATTTCTCGCATGATCTGGTTGAATGCCTTGTCGGTTTTGATTTCAGGGTTTTTGTCAGAGAGGTTCAACGCCTTTTCGAAAAATACGGTGAGCGACTCTCTGGCCAGCTTGCCGGCAGCTTCACGACCGATCTTCCTGACCTGCTCCTTGTAAAAAGCCTCGAGATAATCCTCTCCCATCTTCCTGGCCTCGTCGGTAAGGCGCTTGCCTTCGCCTGTACCGTGGTCGATGAGAAGACCAAAAAGGAACTCCGTCATTTCCGTGCCGATCTCGATGACCGAGTTCGCCAGTTCTGTCTGATCCAGTATCTTCTGTGAGTACTCGGCTCTTTCCCGGAGGTGCTGAGGGAGGAAATAGTGCGCCATTCTTCCATATCTGGCAACCATCAATACCCTGAGGTATTTCTTTTCATCCAGGAGAACGCAATCTTTCTCATCTGCAATTAGAAATGACCTGACCCTGTTGCCGTTCCTGTCAAACTCTATCGGATAGGCGATGTAGATCTTGTTGTCGATATCTGCGATCTTGAATGTCTCTTTGAAGGACGAGTCGGGGAAGAGGTCCAGGTCTGATAGCTGTTTTTCCTGGTTGTTGATTAAGAAGCTCTTGTCATCAAATGTGGAATCAGCGGATCCGATTCCATTAAACTCTGAGGTGATTGCCTCGCTGAAGATGACGCTGACAAGCATGAGGATGAATGCACATGAAATATATTTGCCGTGCATGCCGTGTTCCATCGTGTGGAAGGAGTTGTTGAATACGTGAAAATAAGGAGATCTGAATGCAGTTCAGGTCTGATTCATTGACCCACTTTCGGATCTTCTGAATCGGTTTCGCTGAATGCCTCTTTTTTGATGTCCTCCATGGTTTTCCGAAGATCACTCAATGATCTTATTTGGGCGTTCAGTTCTTCGGTTCGTTTTTCCCACTGTGCAATATAGTCATCGACGAGATCAAATAATTTAGAAGCATATTTTTTTTGTATATTTATGGCATTGTTGAAATGTATTTCTCTTTGGTCCATCTCTGAAAGTGTCCTGTCATGTTCTTTTTTGTATTGTTTTAGTGAGTTGCTGTGTTCTATAAGAGTCAATTCAATGTTCTTCAGAGTCTCTTCATTTTTGTTGAACTGAATTTCCAGTTTTTCGATCAATCCCCTCTTCTCAGTATTTTTACTGCACTCTCTACGGATCGTATCCAGAGAATTATTAAAATAATCAGTCAAATTGTCTTTATGTTTTTTCAGTTCACCTTCAAGATGAACTCCCTTAACCATATCCAATGTTCTATTTTTGATGGTATCATTAAAATCAGACCTTAATTCCGACTTAGTCGAGTCTGTTTCTTTTTTAATGCTGGTTGTTATCTTCTTTTCGAAATCCATAAAGAGATTGTCAAGCATAGGTCGAGTTACATCATCTTTGGATGGCCCAGTGCATCCCAGAATAAACAAAGAGATTGCACCCAGTGATGCTGCCCTGAGAAAATGTCTGTAGTTGACGCGCATCGTTTCATCCTCGCAATGAACAGTAAAGTTATTAAATATAGATTACTACTTGATAAGTTTTTGTGAAAGGTCGTACTTGATTTCTCTGCGATCGATTTCAAAAACAAGCCGCAAGAATGCGCGATTGCTTGTTTCCCCAGGTTCAAGTATATCGTCAATGTTAACTTGGTTCTCATTGAAAAAGGAAGGTCTGACGATCTTGATATTGGAATTGAGACCATCATAGTTTCTTTCCATGAACCATTGTTTCGAGAGCGAAGAGTCTGAAGGATCTTCCCCGAGAGTTCGGGTATTATGTTCAATTGCCAGCTTTACTTCCTCACGAAGTGGAGGTCTGAATCGGAACCAATCGGCGAGATCGGGGAAAAGTTGATGTGATTCAGCAGTTAAGTTATCTTCGAGATGTTTATTCAGATCTGACTGAAAAATCATGATTGTTTTGTTTACGAAATCCTTGATCGACTCCTCACTTCGGAATACTGCTGTGTTGTCTGGATTGACATAAACCAACCCCTTTTCCCTGTTCGTGATCAGTCTTGTACTGAGAAATATTATGGGTTGTTTAGATCTAGTAGAGATGTTTGATGATATTTTCAAGAATCCACCAGGATTCTTCTTGTTGATGAAATCATCAAGAAACACAATGATTTCTTCCAGGTAAGAAGTGGAGTTCTCTGGAAGGTTGATGTCCTGTTTATTCTTGGTCCAGGATGATATGAAATCTAATCCTGACAAGCTATTGTTGAAGGCTAAAATGGCATTGTCAATGTCCTCTTCAGTAGGGCCCGATTCGACAATGGGTTCATTATCTCCACCATTGGATGGGCCCTCCTCACCAGTCCCTTCTCCATTATCTCCGCCATTGCCTGTTTCAATATCCCCAGCCATTGCTTCCGATTCGGGAACTTCTTCACTTCCAATGGGCCATACACTGGCAATGCTTCTGTTCAGGTTGGTAAAGAAATTGTTTAGGTTGTCGGGAAGGTGAGATTCCAAAATATCTGGAAGGATCAGTTTCACGATGAATGCTGAGAAAACGAGAAAGACGAGCGAGAAGAAGATCCTGGACAACTTCTTCCGTTTAACCGTTTTCTTTTCCTGCTTGACCTCTTCAGACAGCCGCTCGTTGAGATCGGTTTCAATGTCACTTCTGACCTGAAGAAGCTCGTTCAGTACCGATGATGCCGACCTCGGCCGGCTCGAGGGATCCTTTCTGATGAGTTTTAATACTATATTTGATAGGTCGAAAGGAAGAAGAGGATTGTGCTTTTCGAGGCGCCGCGCAGGTTGGGTCAGTATTGCCATGCTTAGCTGCTGTTCAGTTCTTCCTTCGAAGGGCCTCTTGCCGGTTAAGGCCTCGTAGAAGGTGATCCCCATGGCGTAAAGGTCGGTCGATTTTGAAACCTTACCGGTCTTATCAAGAATCTCAGGAGCAACGTAGTAGAGCGTTCCTCTCGGCGGTGAATCGGAGCGGACCTTCAATCTTGGATTCTTGGCGGCATCGAAATCCGAGACGCGGACTCTATTGTGACCCTTCTTGGTGGAATCGAGTATGATGTTCTCGGGCTTCAGGTCTCCGTGAATGATGTTTTTCTTGTGTGCGGAGCGAACAGCGCGTGTCAATCCGATCATGATGTCGAGAGCATCATCGATCATCAGAAAACGGTCCTTGTTGAGAATTTCCCGAAGGGTTGGCCCCTTGACATATTCGAAGGCTATGTAGGGAGGTGATGTGTCTGATCTGGCATCGTGAACGCGGACAATGTTCTGACCTTCCTTGAGCTGAGCAACGGCGTTTGCTTCATTGATGAGCCGGATGGCCGTTTCTCTGGAGTCTTCCTCGGCTGCGTCGAGTATCTTGAGAGCCCTGAGGTCGTTCAGTTGGGTATGGCGAGCCTTGTAAACCACACCTGCGCCACCGCTGCCTATTGTTTCAAGGATCTCGTACTGCAGTATCCTGTCTCCTTTCGAGTAGACTTTCCGTCCTCTCTTACCCTTGCTGGACCGTGGAGAAGATCCGGTGGAAGGCTGGTCGAAAGGATCCAGCTGGTCGTCACAATCGGGGCAGCGGCCTTCTTGATCAAGATTTTCTGTACGCGGAATCAGGCGATGACAGGAGGCGCACTCCAGCATATCCACACCGCGTGAGCCGGGTTTGGGTACGCTGTACAATGCTCTAGTCTCCCTTGAAGAGGGTGCCGAATCAGCAGTGGAATCAGCCTTGCCGGAATCCGGCTTGTGTTCTAGGTAGTAGACAGTGTATTCCGAGTAGATGATGACATCCCCGTCCATGATCGGATGGCGTTCGGCAGCGGGCATGCCGTTCACGATCAAGGCGAGATCTTTCCTTCTGTTTTTCAGGAAAGGCATTCCGGACTTGAAAAACAGGACGGGACCAGGACACTTTTCTCCCTCTATGTCGGCAGACGGCAGAGGGTGTTCTCCTGGTGGTTGGACTGTCAAGCGCCGGAAAATCTTGTTGCGTTTCTTGATGGTGATGTAAGCCATTTATCAATCTCTGTCGCTGTACGATAACAATTTTTTCGTTAGCCTTCGATAATTGAGTCGGAAGAGATGTTTCTGTTGCCACCTCTGATAAAAAACTGAATTCTACCCAGAGAAATGAGATCACCTTTCCCGATACGACCTTCCCTCGTCGGGATTCCGTTGAGAAAGACGGGATTGACCTCGGAGAGGTCGCGCATGTAGAGATCGATGCCTTTCTTGAATATCACAAGATGCTGCCTGGAGACCGTGGCATCGGATAGCACGAGGTCGCAGTTTTCCGATCGACCGATCTGGAAGGGAAAGCTCTTCAGGGGGCATCGGAAAGAACCTCTCGTGTCCTCGAGGACGAAGAAGACTCCCTTGCCGCAGAGTGGACAGTAGTTGGAGCCTGGAGGCATCCCTTCATGCATGCAGGCCCGAGCAGGGCTGGCTGTCCTGCTTGTCGATTTTATCTTCGGATTGGTAGTGGAGGGTCTCATGAAGAGCCTCGAGAAGACACGTGATATCGCGACGCGAGTTTTCTCGAGGAATGATTGTTCTTCCATGCTTTCTGTCACGACGGTATCGGTCTTGACAGAGTCAATGCTTGGTTGATGTACAGGGCGCGGGGGTGGATCTACTTTCTGACAGGATTTCAGCAATTCTTCGGTCTGACGCGCTGTGGCTGGTCGCCTGTCACGTTCCTTCGACAGGCAACGGAGCAAGATGTTCCAGACGCGATCCGGTATCCCGAATTCCCTGCGCCTGTCTGGAACGGGATTGCGAAGCTGCTTGTAAGCCACATCGCGGAAGCTTTTTCCAGTAAAGGGTACTTCTCCTGTCAGCATCTCGAAAAGAACGATACCGAGAGAGTAGATGTCGGATCTCCCGTCGAGCTTGCCTCCCCGGATCTGCTCGGGGGACATGTACTGGGGAACACCGATAGTCTGGTTCAACTTGGTGAGCATGGATACGGAAGAATCCAGATGTGTGTTCTTCGTGATGTCGAAGTCGATGAGCTTCGCCACCGGTTTTCTGGTCGAATTCAGCACGAGAATGTTACCCGATGTCACATCCCTGTGCACGGCATCCATGCGCTCATGAATTGCCGCCAGCGCACTAGACACCTGAGCCGCGATGGAAACAGCATCCTCCCATGCAAGCTGTCCCTGCTTCCGGATAAGTTCCCTGACATTTTTACCCCTGACGAACTCCTCGACGACGAAGAAACGATTCTCATCCTCGCCGTAATCCAGGATATTGACAATGTTCGGGTGATTGAGGGCGGCCATGATTCCGAGTCCGCGCCTGACCCGCTTCACCCATTCGGAACTGGCGAACCGCGTCTGGCGCAGAACCTTCAGTGCCACGCTTTTTCCTTCAGGATCAGTCGCCTCGTAGACGACGAAGCTGCCACCCCTGCCGACCATCTCCTTGATCGCGTACTTTCCGCTCTTGGGATAACAGTCCGTCATGGTCTCGGATCTCACATGTTCGAAAAAATGTCCATCACAGCGTCAATCCTGATGATCCAGGCTGACCTGCCGGGAGGCTCCACGGGGCCGGTGTCATAGATCGGCTCCTCCAGGTCTCTTCTTCCGATAAGATCAAAGCGGCTGACGATTCCGATCAAATTACCTGTTTCAGAGCTGAAGACGGGACTGCCCGTTGCCAACTCGTTTCCTTCGAGTGAGCCGGTAAAGTACAGGTAATTGGGAAATTCGCCTTCCTGGGTCTCCTTGCGGCTGCCGATCGTGCCTTTTCCGAAATCGGCTCTCAAGTCCTCGTCGCTGGTGGAAGACAGCTTTCCGCTGACGAATGTTTTCCACGTATGAATCTCGGTGCCGGCATCGATCCGATCAAGTTCGCTGACAGGCGCTACGGGTGCGGTGACGAACGTCTCTCCCCTTCGACGGTTGACTCGAACAACAGCAATGTTGGTCCATTCCGATCTTTCTTTGAAAAGCTGTTCATGCTGCTTGTCCCGGAACTTCTTGTTGAACATCTGCAGATCGTAGTCATAGTCCTGATGGGGAGTGCAGCTGTCCATGTTCAGGAGATGCTCGATTCTGTTTTCGAGCCCCTCTCCCTTATCCCTGTCGATACGCGCTATATAAGCTGCGAATAGTTGCTTGGGAGCATTGCTCTCGTTGTTGAGTGAAACCTCGTTTTCATGAAACCTGAGACGTGCCGCCGTCTCGCAAGAGATGACTACCCACACATCACCTTCGGGTGACTGGACTAGCACTCCGTTGCCGACTGCTCGTTCCCTGATGACGGTTTTTCCTTCTTCGTCAGTTATCTTGTAGAACACGGCGTAGGTGACATTTTCTCCGAAGATGCTCGACTTGGGAGAGAAGTTCTGCCACAGAATGAAGCCACCCGCGACGATGATAATGGCAGCTAGGAACCAGAAGATGGATTTCGAGCTCGGTGGGCTGGTTCCGTCCGGACTGGACCTTAGGTCCATATCCGTCACCTCGGCAATAGGCCCTGCAGGGCTCCCGAACTGAATTCTGTCGTTTTCGTCGAGTTCCGACTCGAGAACACGCTTGCCGTTCAGGAGAGTTCCATTGGAGCTGCCGAGATCCTTGATGATGTACTGATCGTTCACGTTCACGATCTCTGCATGGTTCCGGCTTGCGTCTCGATCGTGGTCTGCACTCAGGACAAGGTCGGAGGCGGGATCGCGACCAATCTTGACCGTCTTCTTGTTGAAGTCGTATGTTTTTCCGGCGGAGAAACCGCTCAGCATTTTGATCCTGATACCCATCATGTTCTCCCTCAATATATGACTAGTCTTACTAGCTCAAGAATCTTCAGAAGTCGTGACATCCATGGCACAACGAAATCCGATAAAACGATCGCGCTTGTCGTCCCTCAACCTGTTCTCCCGCAGGGACGGCCGTGCAAAGATCATTTCGTTGTATGTCGGATTCCGGTCTTGAATCAAGGCAGCGCTGCCTCCCAGCGCAATCACCGCGTTGTCGCCAGGGTCTTTCAAAACAAACTCAGCAGCGTTTCCGACCATGTTCAGACAGCCGTACTTGGAGGCGCCGATCTCGTAAGAATCAACGGGCTCGAGCTTCCCCCTGCCGATGTTGCATATCCTTGGATCCCATTGATCCCCCCAGGGGTATATTGGTGAACGCGAGATGCTGGTTGCGGGACCGCGTGCGGCGGCTTCCCATTCCACTGCAGTAGGAAGACGCTTTCCTGACCATTCCGCATACGCCAGGGCTTCCCTGTAAGAGATGCCGACGACAGGATGGTCCGCTGTCCCCGGCGGGTAATTCCCGTTTTTCCACAAAAGCGGAACTTTGTGCTGCGGATTTTCATTCAGAAAAACGGCATAGTCTCTGTTTGTTACTTCGTGCTTGTCGATCCAGAACTGATTGACAGTCGCCTGGTGTTCTTTGCTTTCATCCCTGATCCCGGACTTGAATCCGATCGTATAATTCCCGCTTTCGACAAGAATCATTCCCTCTGGATGAGGTTCTTCTTCCTCGATCTCCTCGACCGGTTCTTCAGGCACAACTGCTTCGCTCAAAAAATTATTCAGCTCTTCGATTCGTTTCTGTGGCAGCCCCGTCCAGATCTTGGTGATCTTGTCCCTGTAGGCCCTTGAAACACTCTTCTGATCATTGTTGAATCCATAGAATTCATCGAGATAGCTGCTGTACAGGATGCAGGCATCCTCCCATTTCTCACCTTCGATGAGGAGTTCCAGTTTCTTGAGGACCTCCTTTGATTTATTATCAGCATACTCTATATCGATGATGCGCTTGTTTTCCCTGGCAAGCTGATCAAGGTTCTCCTGGCCGAGTTTCCATTTCATGGCCAGATTGAGCATTCTATGCGCGCCATTGTAATCATGCTCGTTGAGACAGAGTACTACCTCGTCGAGGATGTCGATGACTATTTGATTGCTCGCGGAATCCCTTTCATCGCTGTTTACAGTGATGTTTTTCTTGGTTTTCTCCAGTTCTGACTTGAGGTTGCTGATTCTATTTTCAAGAGTGAAGCGCTCTCTGTTCGCCACATTGAGCTTATCTGTCAGGCTACGTTCTTTCGACTTGAGGTTTTTATTTTCATCGGCAGATGTAGCTAGATCGCTATTTAACCTTGATAGATTATCATCGCGATTCGCCACGTCACTTTCCAGACTGTCGATCCTGTCCCGGGCAACCTCCAGGTCTGTGTTGGCTTGATCTAGCTGGGATCTGGGAACCAGGCATCCTTGAAGGAAGATCAGGAATGCAGTGATGATCAGGGTATGACACCAATCATATCGAGTTGTCATGACTTGCCTCGCCTCCTGTACAGTATTGAATATGATCCAGTTATTCGTTCAATAAATCGTGTTCCTTCGTTTGAAGAGGTTCTTTCTTTTTCGATGAAAAATACTGGTGAGTGGCGGCAGCGATGCGGACGAGACCATGGGGAAGAAAACCAACGATCAATAAAAAGAAGAGCCGTAGAAGTCCAAGAAAGAGACGGATCGCGCCGGTAATTGATCTCGCAGCCAAACCTTTTCTTGTTTCTGTATGTTCGCAGAGACCGGGCAGAACGGTCGGGCCCTGAAGTGAGCCGCAGTCAACGGTCATGACAGTGACGTTGTCGCTTCCTCCGGAATGCAATGCTTCCCGGATGAGGTCGCGGCAGGCCTCCCTTGGTCTTTTTCTGGAGAGAAGGATTCGACGAATCGTCTCGTCGCTGACCAGGTCTGTCAGTCCGTCTGTGCAGATCAGGATACGGTCACCGGATGTGACGTCTATTTGATCGACGTCAACAGGGAGCGTGCGCCGCACACCGATGGCCCTGGAGATCAAGCTCTTCTGCTCGGGAGAAAGAGGTTCCTGAAGGTCCTCGCCCTTCATGTCTCGGATCATATTCTGGTAGCTGTGGTCCTCGGTCAGCTGGCTCAGTTCATGGGATCGAAGGAGATAGATCCGGCTGTCTCCGACGTGGGACATGAAGCAGTGTGATCCGATCAGCCATATCGCGGCGAAGGTCGTGCCCATCCCCGACCTGCGACGATCCGTAATGCTCTGGAAATAGATTTCATTGTTGGCTGACTGGACAGCGTTGACCAGAAGGTCCTTAGGATCCTTGTTGTTGTTGCTGAGGACCTGCTTTCTCAGGAAGTTCTCGATAATCTGTATGGATTTCGAACTCGCTTCCTTTCCTGCAGGGCCACCTCCCATACCGTCAGCAACAGAGTACAACGCTCCATGGGAACCGAGAACCATACTGCCATCGACGAAATTGTCGTTGATGTCTTCGCTGTCGAAAATGACGATATTGTGGGAGTCTTCGTTGTTCTCCCTAACAAGTCCCAAGTGAGACATTGCTGCGACATCGACCATGAGATTGAGATTTTCTTCTGCAGAGAGCTTCATGAGTCTGCTCAATCAGGTAACTCGAAATGCCCTAGTCTTCGTACGGTGCCGGATAGTCGATCAGCAGGTGCTGATTCCCAATCCTCATTATTGTCCCGTCTTCCAGGCGTTCCTCGTCTCTGACCCGCAAAAAGGTTCCGTTCTTGCTTGCTAGATCGATGAGATAGTATTTGCCTTTCTCGCTGAGGATCTCTGTGTGCTCCGAAGAGAGAGCATCATCCTTCTTAAAGACGAATGTCCCTGATGAGCGACCTATCCTCACCTTGTCACCCACGAGAAATAGGTTGTCGCTTTCGCCGCCGCCCTTGAGTATGCGAACCAGCTTCGCTCCGGAAATATTCGCGTCGGCGCCGAATATTTCGGTGTCCTCATCTCCTTCAGGCTTTTTGGTATCCTGTATGGAATCTTTTGTGCAGATTATGAATTTGAAGATCTGTCGGCCGATGAGGATGGTATCCCCGTCTTTGAGCTCCTTACGAGTATTTATCTTGAGAAAGACTCCGTTGAGGCTTTTTTCATCTTTGATGTGAAGATGACCGCCCCGGTATATCAATGTCGCATGCTTGGGGGAGATGTACGGATCCATGGGAAAACGGATCTGGCCTTCCTTGCGACCGATCGTTGTTTCCGCGTCCTCCAGTTCGTACTCGCGGCCAAACTTCTCACCCACTTCGGCATCCATGATCAGCTGAACAACTTTTGCCCAGCGGGCATGTTTTGACAGATCCACGTAGGTGGTCACGGCACTGTCATCTTGCTCAACAGCATCGGATGAATCCGGGGTGATTGATTCGTTCTCGATCGCTTCATTCGTACCAGGTCTGTACATCGATGTGGGAGGAATGGCATCGTTCCCATCATAGATGTTGGTCATGGGTACTTCGGAAGAGGGTGCTCCTTTTTCCGACTCCAGATTCGAAGCCAGAGTGATCCCGCACTCCGGACAGAATTTGAAGGCATCTTGATCGAATGACTTCTTGCATTTAGGGCAGACTGACATTTTTCTCCTCCTGAGGTGGAACGTGGAAAGTATTCGATCGTAGGTGTCTCTTGTACACCTAATGATTGATTTTTTATGGACTTATGTCAAGATAGGGATCAGGTGCGATGTTTCGATATCATCAGAGATGACTACTGGGATGGACGGCCTCATCGATAATATCAGCTGACGGCGATGTCATTTCCTTGCAATGATCCCTTTATCTGATTACCCGAACAACAGAAGCGGAAGTATAACGATCGACTTGAGTCAGTGCAAGGAAATTGCTAGCGTGATATTTCCGTTCAAGACCTTCAGCCGTGTCGTCGCGAAGGGCTGTCGAGACCGATGCTCCGGGGTGTGCAGGCAAAAAGATGGAAGGTCTGAATTGGGACAGGTTCAGGATTTCATCTCCCGGCAAAAATTTGTTTCGAATCCAAGATCCTGTTCCGCAACAGAAGAGCGTGAATCGGTTTGGTTCAAATACTACACCATTGAAGTAGGTTGGGATTCGGATGTTTTATCGCGGTCATGCCTGCATGAAAGATCGGGATCTCTCGGAGTCTCCGTCCAATTCTAAAGTATATTCGTATGTCA
>CAYZWU010000051.1:0-37094 GCA_964482235.1 uncultured Phycisphaerales bacterium | reverse complement strand
GAACTTACGCTCATTGGTTTTTTCAGGAAGCCTGTTTTTTAACAAGGTACTGCTTCAAAGATAAATGGCGGTGTCTTTCCGTTCTTGAATAACAGTCAGATCGTTGATTGCGTCATTCGATCATGGCGGCGCCTGCTTCCGCAAAAGCTGCGCGGCCGTACATCCGGCGGTTCTTGCATCGACGTCTGGCCTCGAGTGGAGTGAACTCCTTTCACCACGACGCGGCTCGGAAACTGACTGTTCGATCTCACGGAGGAGAAAAAGCCCAAACGGGAAAATCCATCCCCGTCGGGCGGCGGTTAATTTTTGGATAACAAGTCTTTCTGATGTACATTCCACTGGAATCCCAAAAACGAAAACGGCAACCGGTCTGCCTGCCTGCGATCCTGTTCCTACTTCTTGTCTGTCTCAGCTGCGGCGGAGGATCCGGTTCCGGTCCTGCCGCCAGCGGATCGTCCGAACCCCCTGTGATCCTGAGCCTCTCCCCTGACAAAGGGCATGTGACCGGAGGGGTGCATGTGAGAATCAAGGGAAAGCACTTCGTCAAGAATCCTGACACCATGGTCTACTTCGGAGAATCCGCGGCGACCGAGATCACGGTTCTCGATCCTGGCACAATCAGCTGTCTGACTCCTCCATATGCCCAGGGTTCCGCGATACAGCTCGATGAATTCAACACCGTTGATGTCTCAGTGACCAGCAGCGAAGGTAAACACACTTTGGCCAACGCCTTCACCTACCAGTCCGAGCACCCTTCGATACTCTGGTTCAACTATACCAAGGATCGCAACGTGCTGGACTTCTCGTGGGAGCTCACCAGTCCCGGTGAAAGCATCGTATTCTATCGCGGCTGCGAGACGGTGGCCGTGCTGGACGGGAATGCGAAGAAATTCCACTATGAGGAGCAGCAGATAGGTCTATACAGGTACACCGTCGCCCTCTATCTGGGAGGCAAGAGGGTAGACCAGCGGGATCTCCTGATTCACCTGGGGAGGGTCGTCTGGACTCCGCCCGCTTCCGGCGACTACTCGGGATTCTATCTCTACCTGGTGGAGACCGGCTCCGGCGATCCCTACGAGCTGCTGCCCTATGACGACCCTTCGAATTTCAGCTACGATGCCAGAATGAACAACGAGGTCGATCTCATAGCCTTGTATTTCGATAACCTGATCAAGGGCAACACCAGCTATTATCTGGCGGCATCGACCTACCTCATCGAGGGATTCGATGTCTTCATCTCCAAGATGACCGAACCGATCGAGTTCTATTGCGCCGTTTCTATGGCTGAACCTTGATCGTTATCGACAGGAATAGATCACGCCGATTATTTGTTCGCCGTCCTCTCGATGCTGAGCCGGAGCTTCTCCGCGAGATCGGGCGGCGGATTTCCCCTGAGCCCTCTTTCCCAGATCTCGATCGCCTTCTCGTATCTGCCTGTCGCCGAGAGGACGCTTCCGTAATTCAGCAGGAATCCAGGGTTTTCGAAACCGAGCGTGAGAGCGGAATGATAATGAGGGATCGCTTCTTCGTACTTCTTCGAGATCGTCAACAGCTTGGTCGCCAGGACGTGCGCCTCCACCATGTCCGGCTGTCTGACCAGGGCATTGCGGCAGAGCCGCACCGCATCATCGACACGATTTTCCGATGAGAGGAAGGAGGCTTCCCGATAGGCGGCCACGCTCTCGAGTGGATCCGACGCAAGGGCGGCCCGAAAATGCGATCTTGCCGAGCCCAGCAGTCTTTCCGCCTCGACGCGGTGTCCTTGCTTTTGCTCTCCGAGAGCCGAGGAAAAGAGCATCTCGCCCTTGAGTCCGTTGGCCCGGGCGTGCTTGTCATCGATCTTCAAAGCCTTGTCGAGAAGCTCCGAACCGCGCTGCGTTTCGCCGCGAGACATCAGGAACAAAGCGAAACGTACGTGGGACTCGGCGCTTTTCGGCCCCTTCCCGATCGCTTCCTCCAGAAAAGCGCGGGCTTCCTCCTCCCGTTCCAGCTTGAGGAGAAGCCGCGGATAGAGCTCGCATGCCTCGTTGCAGAAAGGATCATCCTTCAGGGCGATCTCCACCATCCCGAGGGCTCCGGCGAAATCGTCGGAGGAAGCCAGGGCCTGCGCCAGCTTGACGCGGATCGCGGAATCCCTGGGGTGCTCCTCCAGATATCCCGTGAACAGCTTCTTTGCCGCGGGGAAGTCGCCAAGAACCAGCAAGGTGTCGCCCATGAGCGTGACGGCCAGCGGGTTGCCGGGATCCTCCTCGAGCACCGATTCGAGAAGCTGCCTGGCCTCTTTCAGACGCGATGATTCCGTGGCTGTCCGGGCGTCGTTGATCTTGACGAACAGCGACATCAGCTTCTTCGGATCCTTGCCGCTCGAGGTGCTGTTCCTGCGCACCGGAGCTGCGCTGTAGCCCAGGTTGCGCAGCCGGGCCACCGTGTCGGGATCCAGGGTGCGAGTTTTCAGATCGATCTCGTTTTCCATGAATGAATCGCACAGTCCCGACAGCTTTCTCACGATCCCGGGGTGGGCGTCGTGGACGTTGTTCACCTCGCCGGGGTCGGCGGCGATATCGTAAAGCTCGGGCTCTGGAGCCTTGATGTAGCACCAGCGGTCGGTTCTCACGCCGCGCAGCTCGCTCCAGCCGAACTCGAGCGATGGAACCAGCGTTTCCATGTAGGCCGGGCCCGGTCCCTTGCCCGAGCCCTCGATCAGCGGAAGCAGACTGCTGCCGCTCGCCGCCAGCTTCGAGCCGTCGAGGCCAAGGACGTGAACGATCGTGGGAGCCAGATCCTTGAGTCGCACCACATCCTGCACAATGCGGCCGCGAATCTTCCCTTCCGGAATCCCGCTCCAGCCCTTCGGTGGAATGAGCAGGCACGGCACAGACTGCGTGGCTCCGTAGATAAGCATGGTGTGGGTCGGCTCGCCATGCTCGCCGAGCGACTCGCCGTGGTCTCCCACGCAGAGGATCCAGGTGCTCTCGAGAAGCTTCATCTTCTCCAGCCCCTTGATCAGCTCGCCGATGGAGGCATCGGTCTTTGCGATCTCGCCGTCGTACGGGTTCTTGAACCTTTTCGAGTATGGCGGCGGCGGCTCGTAGGGAAAATGAGGATCGAAGTAGTGGGCCCAGTGGAAGAAGGGCTTTCCCTTGTTCTTCCCGATCCAGGCAAGGGTCTTCGCGGTCACCTCTCCGGCCTCCCTCTGGGCCAGGCGCACCGAAGCGGCGTTGCGGCCCAGGGTGAACTCGTCGTCGTAGACGCTGAAACCTTGATCCAGGCCGAATCTCGACTCCACGGGAAAGGCGCCCAGGGTCGCCCCCGTGGCGAAGCCCTCTTCGCGAAGAGCCTCTGCCAGCGTCCTCTGCGCCTTGTCGAGGACGAAGGTGCCGTTGTTCCGAACACCGTGTTCGTGGGGATCGAGGCCCGTGAGGATGGTGGCGTGCGAGGGCAGCGTGATCGGCGTGGGGGCCACGGCGTGCCGGAAGAGCACTCCCCGCGCCGCCAGCCTGTCCAGGTTCGGCGTGGTGGGCTCGGAATAGCCGTAGCACCCGAGCCTGTCGCTCCGGACGGTGTCCAGCGTGATGAGCAGAACGTTCCACTTTCCGTCCAGGGAACCCTCCTCGCCATCGGAGCATCCTCCCGCAACGAGGCACGCTGCCAGGAGAAGGACCAGCGCGCTCCGGTGCTTCCGGAGGAGAGCGGCAGGAGACGGGAGAAGAAGGATGCCCGTTCCGGGTATCGCTCTCGAACATCCGCGGCGGGGCAGAAGCTGTCTATCAATCATCTGGATATGTTTCCTACGCTGAGACCGGGTCATCAGGCCGGACAAGCAGGGAACTTCGGGCCGACCGAATCCGAAGTACGATCGCATCGGCTTCAAAGATAGGACCGGGCGGCGCCGTTGGCAATGCTCTTCTTGACCTTCCCAGATGTCGACTGAAAGGCGCAGGCAGGTACCGCTCCGGACGATTGCGGGATCGAGACGTCTTTCTCTCCGGCTCGCTGGAAGTGGGGGATTCAGATGATCCTCGGCATCTGATACGATTGGGACATGAATGCATCCTCCTTCGAAGACGAGAGCTATCCGACACGAACCAGGCGCCAGTCCATGACCGCCGACCTGGCGGAAGGTGTTCCTCGGTGGATCGCTGGCAGGGTCATCGAGGATGAGGAAGCCCTCCTGCTCCGTGACGCATCGGGTTTCGTCGCTCTCTCTCTCGGCTCCCGACCGGGGCGGCCCGAGGTCCCTCGCCCGGCGGCAGGCGATATCGTCGAGCTTTTCGGGAGCCTCGCCGGAGACGGTCTATTTCACGTCGAATCCTGGAATCTTCTCGCTCCGGGACGCCCGAGCCTGCCCGAGGATTCGCCCAACGCGCGGCTCTTCAGCGCAGGCTCTGAGCCGTTCACCAGGAGAAACAGGGTGAAAGCCGCGGTACGCGCCTTCTTCGAGGAGCGGGGATTCATCGAGGTGGAGACGCCGATCATGGTGCCTGCCGCCGGACAGGAACCCCACATCGAGCCGTTTCGCACTCGCGTCGACGGGCGGAACCGATCCTGCGACGCCTTCCTCATCACCTCCCCGGAATACGCACACAAGCGGCTCCTCGCCGGCGGGCTGGAGAGGATCTTCGAGATGGCGCGCGTCTTTCGCAACGGCCCGGAGGAGGACGGCGGCTTTCACTCCCTCGAGTTCACCATGCTGGAGTGGTACAGGGCCTTTGCCTCGAGCATCGAGATCATGGAGGATCTCGAGCAGCTCGTCTGCAGCCTGGCGCGAGGGCTCCGTTCCCGTCACGCCGACCGGTTCGCCGCTCCCTTCCGTCGCCTCACTCTTCGGGAGGCTTTCAGGTCCTTTGCAGGAGTCGACCTGGAACCCTATCTCGAGGGGGCGGACAGATCTTTTGCCGAGAAGGAAGCGTCGGCAGGGCTATTCGGCCTGTCCGGCGATGATTCGTCTGAGACTCGCTACTTCAAGATCCTGGTCAATGCGATCGAGCCGGCGCTCCGTTCGTGCGGGCCCGTGTTTCTCGTCGATTTCCCGGCCAGCCAGGCTGCGCTTTCCAAGGTTCGCCATGACGACCCCCTGGTCTCCGAGCGGTTCGAGCTCTACCTGGACGGCATCGAGCTGGCCAACGGGTTCACCGAGCTGAACGATCCTGCAGAGCAGAGACGGCGTTTCGAGGACGAAGGAAAGGTCAAGGCGGCCGAGGCAAGGCCTCCGGTTCCCCTTGACGAGGCATTCCTCGATGCCCTCGAACACGGGATGCCCCCGGCCGGAGGGGTCGCCGTTGGCCTCGACCGTCTCATGATGGTTCTCTACGACGAGGAGAGCCTCGCCCCCCTGTTGCCCTTCGCTCCTTCTTTCACGACGGGGCGGCGCGGCGAGAAATAACGTTAACTCCGTTGTTTTCAAGGTATATAATTGAATGGCCCGTTCAAATCCGTGACGGCTTTCTCATTGTCCGGGAGATGGTGATCGATGATCGGAGCCCGACAGGGCGAAGAGAGGCGCGATCATGAAACTCGATAAAAAAACGTCTTCACTGATCGTGCTCCTCCTCATTCTGGCGGCTGGACCTGCACGACCTGACGACCTTCTGATGGAAACGGGGAAGGCGTTGAAGCCGTCCCAGCTCAAGATCGTCGAGGAGAAGGTGAAGTCGCTGCGCGAGTCGGACCACCTGCGGCGATTCGAAAATATCCTCGCCGTTCTCCGCCTGGACCGGGTGGCTGTCCCGACACTGGTCAAGGAAATCGAAACGGGCTCGAATCCCATCACGGTGCGCTGCTCCCTCCTCGCCCTGGCGGAGATCGCTCCACCGGGTGCCGAAGATGTCCTTTGCAAGGTGCTCTCGGCAGGGGGCCACAGGCGCGATGAGAAGACGATGGCCGCGCTCGGCCTCGGGAAGATGCGAAGGGGCGCCGGGTGCGCGCAGATGGAAAAGCTGCTGAAGCCCGGCGGCGACAGGCTGGTTCGCAAGGCCTGCAGCCTCGCCCTGGCGATGCAGGGATCCGACGGTCTGACAGGCACGCTTCTCAAGATGCTGAGAAAGGAGAAGGACGACCGCGTGGCCGCCACCTTCATCCTCGCGGCTGCCGTTGCCGACGGCGAACGATTCACCGTGGCGCTGCCTGGGCTCCTCAAGACGCAGAACAACCGCCCAAGGCGGATGGCGATCATGCTGGGTGCCGCCTTCATCTCCGATCCCTCGATCAAGGGCGATCTCCTGAAGCATGGCCAGCGCGACTCGGGGCTTCGGCAGGCCGCCTCCGTCTGCCTGGGGCGCCATCACGGCAGCGAGGTTCGTTCCTTCCTGGTCGATACGATCCGGGGAAGCGACGAGGCTGCCGCGCTCGACGCCCTCTACTCGCTGGCGTCCGCGTTCGGCGAGAGCGCCGCTCCTCTGCTCCTGCAGGTCGCCCTTAATTCGCCGAGGTCGCCGGCCATGCGATCCCATGCCCTTCTCGCTGCGGCGGACGGAGGTGTGATGGAGGCGATGCTCGGTCAGTCGCGCCGCTCCCTGGCCGACTCCAGCCCTGATGTCCGCTCGGCAGCGGCGCTGGCTCTCGGGATCTTCGGGCAGAGGAACTCTGTGTCTTCGATCCGAAGCGCCCTCGACGTGGAAAAGGACCCCGCGGTGGCCGTCGATTTCGTCATCGTGATCGGCCTTCTCGGCAACCCCCAGGATGCGGATATCATGACCCACTGGATCGAGAACGATCACTCCGGGCTGGTCGCCCCCGCCGCTCTCCTGGCCAGGAAGGTGCTGAAGGGCAAGACGGACAGCCGCGTCCTCGCAGATGCCTTCGAGAGGCGCGTGGCCGCTCTCTCGGGGCGGTGGGCCTATCGCTTCCGCGATGCCTTCGTCGCTTCCATCCGCTACGGAATGGAACTGGACACGATCCTGAGGCGCGTGACCGATGATTCGGGCGAAAGCGGGGGGGGAGACAGCTCTTCGGGAAGCGGAGGCGATTCGTCCGGTGGCGACTCGGGCGGCGATGATGCGGGTGGCAACGACTCGTCGGGAGGCGGTGCTGAGCAGCTCCTCCTGTACGACGGCGGCTCCGGGCAAGGCGAGAACGGAAAGAAGAAGTTCATCCTCCGCGGCGAGGTGGTGGAGTGGGATATCCTCCACTGGTTCGAGAAGCTCGGCTACTTCCCGGACTCCCTGTTCCGGAAGCGCCCCTGAACTGAAGTCTTTTTTCTGGACAGGATTAGGTGGAGGAACTAGAATGCCTCCTTCGGAACGGGATCTAATCCGACCCTGTTTGAGTAGGTGGAGAGACCACGCATGGCGATAACAAAGAAAAGAATCTACTGCACCTTTCCCAAGGAACTGATTCGTGAGCCGATCCTCTACAACCTCGGGAAGAGCTTCGATGTCATCCCCAACATCCGGGGAGCGTCGATCTCCGATGATATAGGACTCGTTTACCTGGAGCTGGAGGGCGAGGAGGCCGAGGTGGACCGCGCGATGCAGTTTCTCCTTGATCGGGAGGTCAAGCTGGATCCTGTTATTGGAGAGTAGGCCCGAACCAGGAGAACAAGCACGATTTTTCCGTTCAAGACACTGTCTTGAAATCCATCAGAAAAGCCCTTCCGGTGCAGCCGGCAAGGGCTTTTTCAGAACAGGGTCATCTGGTTTCCGTTTTCGTCGCTTTCACCTTTCCTCCTGCCGCCGCTTCTCTTTTTCCCCTTTGCGCCCTGCCGTACGAACCGGAGCAGATCTTCCGAGATTTCCTGGAGAAAGGGCGACGGGCCGCATTCGCGGGTGCGGCCGAACAGGAAACGCCGTCGTGCCCGGGTGAGGAAGAGACGGCTCCTGGCGCGTGTCATGCCGACGTAGAGGAGCCTCCGCTCCTCTTCCAGGGCGGCTGCGGGATCGTCGTCATCGTCGCGAATGAAGGGGATGAGATCCCTTTCCATGCCCGTGATGAAGACGACTGGGAATTCGAGCCCCTTGGCGCTGTGCAGGGTGGAGAGGGTGACCTTCTCGGCACGGAAGTCGTACGGTTCCTCCCGCAGGGCGAGGGGCGCCGACGCCAGGAAGTCGCTCCGGTCCCGACCTGAAGACAGGGCGGACGAGATGAGCCGCTCCCGGGCCTTGATCCAGGCTTCCGCCTCGCCGGGCCGGGTCCGGGCCGCCAGATCGGCTGCGGATGAGAGCAGTTCCCCGGCAGGGAGGCGGCTCCTGTCAACGGTGCGCCAGGCCGCCAGGAGCGATTTCCGGGCTCCGGCCGGCACGATCTTCAGCGAGCGTGCCGCAGCCGGATCATCGGGAGAATGGGCCATCCTGGCCAGGCCGAAGAGCGCCCTTTCCCTCGGGTCCAGCTTGCTGCGGCTTGTCCCGGCCAGCTGGCAGGGGATGCCGCTCTTCTCGAAGGCGCCGACGATCTCCCGGGCCTGGGCGTTGAGCCGGAACAGGACGGCGATATCGGCGAAAGAAAAGGGATCGGCGTCGATCCGGTTTTCCTGCCCTGACGCGCTCTCCTCGAGGCCGTAGCGTCCGATGCCGCCAACGAGCTCCTCGATCCGGCTTGTCACGAAAAGAGCTTCACCCTTGTCCGATCCCAGGGTGTGGATGGCCAGGCGAACACCGTCATCCCCCAGGGATGCAGGGGTCGGAGCGCTCTTGGGCCTGAACCGATTGTGCTTGATCACTTCCGACGACGCCTTCAGGATCGTCACGGTGGAGCGGTAGTTGGCCTTCAGGAAGACGACCTCGGCGCCGGGGAATTCCTTCTCGAAGGTGAGAAAGCTGGCCGAGTCGGAGCCGCGGAACGAGTAGATCGCCTGATCGGGATCGCCGATCGCCAGGACGCTGTCCGCTTCGGCACCGAGATGGCGAATCAGCTCCGCCTGTTCGGCGTTCACGTCCTGGTACTCGTCGACAAGTATGTGGCGCCACCTGTTCCGGCAGGCAGCCCGGAACCCGGTATCCTCGCGGAGCAGCCGAAGGGGAAGACGGATCAGGTCGTCGAAATCGACGGCGTTCTCGGACCGCTTCCGCTCCTCGAATCGGGTGAGGAACTCGGACAGGCCGGGGTGTCCGCTCGTGTCAGCCTTCCCGGCTTCGGCCCGCCGAAGCCCGGCCTTGACAGCCTTCTGCAGAGTCGTCCGCCGCGGCCCCAGGTCCTTCTTCTCCTCGATCTCGCGGATCAGATCGAGGATCTCCTCCTCGTCGTAGAGGGTGGGCCGGCCGCTGAATCCGAGCTTCTGCCACTCGCTGCGCACGATGTCGAATCCCAGGGCATGAAAGGTCCCGATGAACGTCCGGTCCGGCAGGCTCTCCCCGAGGATCGCCTCCAGGCGCTCGCGCATCTCCCTGGCCGCACGGTGCGTGAATGTCAGTGCCAGAATCGAGCCCGGCGAGATCTTCTTCTCCTTGATCAGGTAGGCGATGCGTGATGTGAGCGTGCGGGTCTTGCCCGTTCCCGGGCCGGCCTGCACGAGGAGGGGGCCGCCCGGATGCGTTGCAGCACGCTGCTGCTCCGCGTTGAGGGCGATGGGAGACGAGTCCACGATGGCCACCTCAGAAGAGCGTATTCTGATTCTGGCAGTGCGCCAGGAGGTCCTTCTTCTCCTTGGCCGTGAAGAGCGAGATCACGCCGAACTCGCCGTCGTACCCGGCCTGCGCCCGCACGCGGCCTTGCCGCATCCGGGAGATCGCCTCCTGAAGGAGGGGTGGGGCGTGCCTGTCCAGGGCGGCGAGGGGCAGGTCCTTGAGAATTCCGATCTCCGATCCCACCTTCGTGATGAGAGTCTTGTAGGCGCTTTGCACCGTCTTCGTGGCCGGTCCCCTGCCCAGGACCTCGCCCAGGATCTCCTGAAGCGGGATGAGGCTGACGAAGGGAGCCCTTCCCGGCGGGCGGGCGCCCTCGGGCCGATCCGCCAGCTCCTCCACGCGGTGAAGAACGCCCATGGTCACCTGGCGGCCGCAGACCGGGCAGATGTTGCCTTCCTGGACGCTCTGTGCAGGAGTGAGCCTCTGCCGGCACTTCCTGTGTCCGTCGAGGTGATACTTCCCCTCCTCGGGAAAGAACTCGATCGTACCCAGAAAACCGCCGTCCTTCGACTCCTCGAGGGCGTTCCTGATGGCGCGGAAGGAGAGATCGGTGTCGAAAAGGTTCGCCTCGCGCGCCAGCTTCGCCGGCGAGTGGGCGTCCGAGTTCGAGATCAGCACCCTGCGGTCCAGGGCGCTGAGACGCCAGTTCATGGGAGGATCGGAAGAGAGCCCCGTCTCGACGGCAAAGATCCGGTCCGACAGGTCGCCGAAGCATTCCTCCACCGAGTCGAATCCGGAGCGGGCGCCGAGCATGGAGAAATGGGGCGTCCAGATATGGGCCGGAACGAGAAAGGCGTCCTCCTCGCATTCGAGCATGATCTCGAGAAGATCGCGGCTGTCGAGGCCGAGGATCGGGCGGCCGTCGGAGCGCAGGTTGCCTATCTCGTCCAGCCGGCCGGCGATGCGGCCGGCCGCCTCGAGGCTTGGCGCGAAGATCAGGTTGTGGACCTTGCGGACCTGCTCGTGCCGCTTGTAGATGCTGCTGATCTCCACGGTGGGGAGGAACCTCACCTCGGGCGCGCCGGGGGGGACCCACGCGTCGTCCAGTGTCCCGGCGTACTCCTTCTTCAGGGTGTAGAGCCCCTCTTCCGCCGGTTCGAGCTTCTCCTCCAGCTCGGCGAACCATCCGGGATGAGTGAAGTCGCCGGTCCCGATGATGCCCAGCCCTTTTCGCTTTCCCCACAGGTTGAGATGCTCGAGGTCGCACTGGCGGCTGGTGGCGCGGGAGAACCGTGAGTGCACGTGGAAATCGGCAATGAATTTCATTGGAAGATCCTCGTTCGAGTTCCTGATTGAGTTCTATTTCGGATCTTCGGGCTGCTTCCCGTTTTCACGGACCGTGGCGGCCGTGTCGTCGGTCTCTTCCTTCTTCACCGTGAAGTCCTTGTTGGCAAACCCACGGTACTCCTTGAAGAGAGCCGCGTTGCTGTTCTGCTTCTTCAAGCTCTCGACGATGGCGGCCTGAAGCTGCGTGTCCTCCTGGAAATCGCCGTAGAACTGGAATCCAGGGAACGGCTTGCCTCTCATGTCAGAGACCTTTCTTCTGATTTCAGCCCGGATCCACTTCCGGATATCGTCCCGCGACAGATGAGTTCCGAGACTCTCGTAAAAGGTGTCGAAGTCGGGATAGAGCGAGATGTTGTAGCTGTCTCCCTCCGCGATCTTCAGGAAGCCCTCGGTGTTCTTGTCGTAGTACTTCTCCACGTAGTTGGTGAAGGTCTTCTTCTCGAGCATGTCAGACAGTTCTTCCTCTTTCCACGACTCCACGCCCGCGAAATCGACCTCGAAATCGGGTTCGATCCCGCCCTCGTTCATGATGGCTCCCTCCAGGTCCCTCAAGGTGTGGATGCTCTCTCCCGAAGGCAGATAGTACATCGAGGTGGTGATCTTCACCATGGGGCCGATGTCGAACTTGCCGTTGTTGTTGAGGTCGTCGTACTTCTCGCCATGATCGTACATCCGGTTCCCGTTCTCGTCCTCCCAGGTCTCGGGCATTCTCGAGGCCAGCTGGAGCGGGGTCTGGACCGAGCCCTTTCCGTAGGTCTTCTCTCCGACGACTAGCGCCCTGTTGTAGTGCTTGAAGGCGCCGGAAACGATCTCCGATGCGCTGGCGCTTCTTCCGTTGACCATGACGGTGAGAGGCCCGTCCCATCGCAGCGTGAGGTCGCGGGAGTTGTAGTCGCGCCGCTTTTCTCGCGGCCCCTCGGTGTAGACGACGAGCTTGCCGGGCGGAAGGAAGAGGGAGGCCACGTAGACCGCCTCGCTCAGGTAACCGCCCGTGTTGTTCCTGAGGTCCATGATCACCGACTTGGCGCCGTCCTTCTTCATCTTTTCCAGGATGTTGACCAGCTCCCTCGTGGTGCCGTCGGCGAACTGCTTGATCTCCACGTAGGCGATGCCGCCCGGGAAAAGCTCCGCGGAAACGGAAGGAATGGAGATCTTCTCCCGGACGATGCTGAAATCCTTCTCGCTCTTCCATCCCTTCCGGAACACGGTGATCACCACCTTGGTGCCCGGATCGCCCTTCAGGCGGCGGATGATCGAGTCGTTCTCCTGGTTGTAGGTCTCCCAGCCGTCCACCTTCCAGATCTGGTCGCCCGAGCGGAGCCCCTTGTGATAGGCCGGACCGGAGTAGATCGGCCTGGTGATGGTGAAGAAGCCGTCAATGGTGTCCACGTAGGCGCCGATCCCGGCATAGGCCCGGATCATGTCCATTCTCCAGCGCTCGTTCTCCTCCTGGCTGAAGTAGGTGGAGTGGGGGTCGAGGTAGTTCAGCATCCCCTTGGCCGCGCCCGTCAGGAGCTTCTCGATATCGTCCCTGTCCTTGAACTCGGCTCCCAGGATGTGGTACTCGCGGACCCTGTCGATCAGCTCGGAGAGCAGGTCGAGACCCGGGACCGACGATCCGTAATGCAGGCCCTTCTCGATGTCCATGGTCGATTTGGTGACCTGTTTCAGGTAGTAGCGCTCCGTCTCCCACTTCTCGAGGAGGATGCGGGCCATGTCGCCGGCCTGGGTGGGCTCGCGCCTGATCTCCTTCAGGATCTTCTGGGCATCCTCGATGTTTCCCGTCTCGGCCAGAGCCAGGGCGCCCGAGATCCTGATCTCCCTGTTTTCCGACTCGAGCATCGATTTGAGCTCGGCCAGAGCTTTCAGCCTGTAGCGACTCGTCACGCGGTAGAGGGCTTTCGCCGCCCGGATTCGAAGGAAGGGATCGTTTTCTTCGTCGAGGATGCGGTTGAGCCCCTTCTCCACCTTGTCCAGAGTCGGATCGTCAAGGTAATCCATTATCTCGATCAGCTTTATCGCATCGAGTCGGATGTCGATGTCCGGCGACTCGAGAGCCAGTTCGAGAAGAACGGGGACGGCCAGCGCGGCGCCCGATGTCTCGAGAAGAATCCTGGCGCAGCCCAGCTTCGTGATGGGGCTGTCGCTGTGAAGGGCGGCGATCACCTTGGCCTGGGCCGGTTCGCCTTTCTGCTCCACCAGCGTGGTGAGTTCCGACGTAATTCGCCATAAATCGGAGAGTTCCGACTGCTCCAGGTTCGCGATGCACTCGTCGATTCGATCCATCTGGTCATCGAGGGTCGATCCGGAAGCAGCAGGTGCGGCAGAAGAGGTCACAATCAGAAGAAGGAGCACAGCTTTGAGGAAATCATTCATGATGAGAACCGGTCCTTTCACTTTATGGAGACCGCCGCTAAGGGTTCAATTTGGTATAAACGACTTGTGGGAGAGGTCATCTGCTCCACAGGTGCTACCTTTCAATATATGTATATACGGCCCGACCAGGTGTTTGCAAAGTGAAATAGAGCCATTCGATCTATTCTTCAATTTCGGATAGGACGGAAGAAAACAAAAGGGTTGATTCTATTATCGGTCCGGGCCGTGAACGAGGTTTTCGAGATCTTTTTGTCTTTCATGCCCCTTGACACTCGGACAGCTCTTCTTGATTATGAGCGATCAAGCGGCTTCGCCGTTTGTATGGAGTAAAAAAAAGCACTTACGTGTGTACGATTTTCCTCACGGTCTGCCAGAGGCCGGTGAGGCTCGTTTCTGGAAAGGAAGATAGCTTTGGCCACGATTTCGACAACTAACTTCAAGAACGGGATGACGATCATTCACAGGGATGAGCTCTATGATATAGTGGAGTTCCAGTTCGTCAAACCCGGCAAAGGCGGTGCGTTCGTCCGAACGAAGTTGAAGAGTGTGAAGACGGGATCGGTGCTCGAACACACATTCGATTCCAAGGCCAAGGTGGAGCAGGCCATCATCGAGAAGAAGGCGATGGAATACCTCTACCGGGACGGCGACAACTTCTTTTTTATGGATCCGGATACATACGAGCAAGTGCCTGTCGAGCTGGAGCGTATGAAGCCGCTGCTGCCCTTTCTCATGGAGAACACGGTCTGCAACTTCAAGATGTACGGGACCGATATCCTGACCGTCGTCCTGCCGGACTTCATGGTCTTCACCATCAAGGAAACTGCTCCGTATCTCAAGGGCAGCACCGCGAGCTCCGGACCGAAGCCGGCGGTGATCGAGACCGGGACCACGATCAATGTGCCGGTATTCGTCACCGAGGGAGAGAAGGTCCGCGTGGACACGAGGACCGGCGAGTATCTGGAAAGAGTGTCGGATTGAGGATCCCGGACTCTTCGTCCCGCCTCGCGCTGTGGCGTTCCGGCGGATGCGGCCGAAATTCGGGAGTATGAGATCGTTCTTGCAGGAGATCCCCATGGATATTTACAAGAAGGTAAAGGATCTCGTCGAGGTGATGCAGAATGCTGAGCTCGGAGAGATCATCATCAAGGACGGCCTGAGGGAGATCACCCTTCGCAGGCATGCCACCATAACCGGACAGCAGCCGGTGATCGCGATGCAGCCCGGCGCCATCCCCGTCTCCCAGTCTGTAGTCGCATCTCCTCAAGAGACGGCAAAGACGGAGGCGGAGATCCCGGCTCGCGACAAGAATGTCGTGGAATTCAAGTCTCCCATGGTGGGGACCTTCTACCGTGCCCCGAGCCCCGAATCGCCGCCCTTCACCAGCGAGGGTGAGAAGATCGGAAAGGACACGGTGATCTGCATCGTCGAAGCGATGAAAGTGATGAACGAGCTCAAGGCGGAGATGGAGGGCACGGTTGTCGATATCCTCGTGGAGAACGGCGAAGCCGTGGAATTCGGGCAGCCCCTGTTATTGATTCGCGTGACGTAGCGAGAGAGGAACCTGCTCGATGTTCAAAAGGATACTGATTGCCAACAGGAGCGAGATCGCTCTCCGGATCATCAGGGCCTGCAAGGAACTGGGGATCGAATCCGTCGCGGTCTATTCCGAGGCGGATGCCGATGCCAGGTATCTCGACATGGCGGACGAGACCATCTGCATCGGTCCGGCCCGGTCCGCGAACAGTTACCTCAACATTCCCAGGATCATCTCGGCCGCCGAGGTTGCGGACGTGGAGGCCATTCATCCGGGCTACGGCTTTCTGGCTGAAAACGATCATTTTGCCGAGGTTTGCGATTCCTGCGGCATCGCCTTCATCGGCCCGAAAGCCGAGACCATCGCACTGCTCGGAAACAAGGCCGCGGCCCGCAAGCTGGCCGTGGAGAACGACGTTCCCGTGGTGCCCGGATCCAAGGGGATCGTGGAGGACGACAAGCGCCTCCTGGAGATCGCCCAGGAGATCGGATTCCCCGTTATCATCAAGGCGTCGGCAGGCGGCGGCGGCCGGGGGATGCGCATCGCCCACAACGATATTTCCCTGGTGAACGCCTTCCTCGCCGCGCGGGCGGAGGCGGAAGTCGCCTTCGGCGACTCGTCCGTCTACGTCGAGAAATATATCGAGAAGCCGCGGCACATCGAGATCCAGATCCTGGCCGACAAGGAAGGAAACATCGTTCATCTCGGCGAGAGGGACTGCTCGCTCCAGAGGCGGCACCAGAAGATCATCGAGGAATCGCCCAGTCCCGCCATATCCGAGGAGCAGCGGCACAGGATGGGCGAGGCGGCCAAGCGCATCTGCCGGGCGGCCGACTACGTGAACGCCGGGACGGTGGAGTTCCTCGTGGACAAGAACATGGACTTCTTCTTCATGGAGATGAACGCCAGGATCCAGGTGGAGCATCCGGTGACCGAGATGGTGACGGGCCTCGACCTGGTCAAGGCGCAGCTCCGGATCGCCTCGGGGCAGCCCCTCGGCTTCACCCAGGACGATGTGCGCATCGAAGGCCATTCCATCGAGTGCCGGATCAATGCGGAGGATCCGGCGGACAACTTCAGGCCGAGCCCCGGGACGATCAGCGGCTACTTCCAGCCCGGGGGGCGCGGCGTGCGGGTCGACTCGCATGTCTACGCCGGCTATTCGATTCCGCCCCATTACGATTCCATGATCGGGAAACTGATCGTCCATGCCGATTGCAGGAAGAAGGCGATCATCCAGATCCGGCGTGCTCTCGAGGAATACAGGATCGACGGGATCTCGACGACGATCCCGCTTCACAGCGATATCGTGAGGCATCCCCAGTTCATCAAGGGAGAGTTCGATACGTCGTTCCTCGAGACGTTTTATTGATATGGCGTATTCATCAGCATCTTGAAACGGGAGACGGAAAAATGACCAAGTCGGGGAGGGTGATCAGCAGTCTTACCGGCCTTTTCAACCGTGTCCTGGCTCTGGCCATCGCCGCGGGAGCCGCGACGCTGGCCGTGTCGCCCGAGCTGGCCGGCGTGGCCGGGGGAGATAATCCGCCCCTGGTGAGCGTGGAGACGGTCGAAAGATTCCGGATCGTGATCGCTGTTCTTGCCGTTCTGATCCTTTGCCTCAACCTGAACGTGATCCAGTTCGTCCTGTTCAACGTGTGGAACAGCGAGAGCCGCCGCTACATCTCCTCCAAGGGAGCCAGCGGGACAGCCAGAGTGTCGCTCGATGCGATCCAGCGATCCCTCGTGGCCGTTGCCCGGTCGCTGTCCGAGATCGCCAAGGTCAAGCTGGAGGTCTACAGGACAGGGCACACGCGATTCAAGGTGGAGGTCATGTTCTGGATGCGCGAGGGGCCGAACGTGATCAACATTAGCGAAAAGCTTCGTCTCGTTCTGAAAAAGCGTTTTGCCGAGATCGTGTCCATCTCTCCCCAGGATAGGGTCGACTTCGATATCACGCTTGCCGGGATCCACAAGCTCCGGCCGCTGATCCGTTCCGAGGGGCGCGGCTCGGATGTTTCTCCGGGGCAGTTCAAGGGCCCTGTTTATCCTGTGGAGGGAGATGGCTAGCAGGGCTGTTTGTGTTCTACCGGGTTCGATTGGAATCGATAGGATCAAGAGATCAGAGGTGATCATATGTCCACAGCACTCGTGACGGGAGGAGCCGGCTTTCTCGGCTCGCATCTTTGCGACGCCCTGATTGCCAAGGGATACCGGATCATCGCCATGGATAACCTCCTGACCGGCGATGTCCGGAACGTGGAGCATCTATTCGGGAACGACAGTTTCTCTTTCGTCAAGCACGATGTCACCAACTACATCCACGTCCCGGAAGATATCCGCTTCGTATTTCACTTCGCCTCGCCGGCCAGTCCCATCGACTATCTCAACCTGCCGATCCAGACGATGAAGGTCGGATCTCTCGGCACGCACAAGGCACTCGGCCTGGCAAAGGAGAAGAAGGCAACGTTCCTTCTCGCCTCCACGTCGGAGGTCTACGGCGACCCGAAGATCCACCCGCAGAAGGAGGATTACTGGGGCAATGTCAACCCCGTGGGGCCCCGGGGCGTCTACGACGAGGCGAAGCGGTTTTCCGAGGCCATGACAATGGGCTACCACCGCTATCACGGCGTGGACACCCGCATCGTCCGGATCTTCAACACGTACGGCCCCAGGATGCGCCTTGATGACGGACGCGCCCTGCCGACCTTCATGGGGCAGGCCCTCGAGGGCAGTCCGATCACCGTGTTCGGCGACGGCAGCCAGACCCGTTCGTTCTGCTATGTCTCCGATCTGATTCGCGGAATAATCCTTCTTGCCGAGTCGTCCGAAGTCGATCCGGTCAACATCGGCAATCCGCGGGAGATGACGATCAAGGAGTTCGCCGAGAAGGTGGCGGCCTTGACCGGTTCGCGCAGCGAGATCGCGTACAAGGATCTTCCCCAGGACGATCCCAAGGTCCGTCAGCCCGACATCACTCGGGCCGGCGAGATCCTCGGCTGGAAGCCGGAGGTCGATCTCGACGACGGCCTCAAGATGACTCTGGACTATTTTCGAAAGAAACTTTCAGAATAGTATATCTCGAGTGTGGGCTTTCTCGATCCTTGCCGATCGTGATACCTGGTCGAAACGTCCGTGATGGCGAGAACCTAATATGTGCGGAATTATCGGATGCTTGTCTGGGAGTGACGTGGCCGGGATCCTCATCGACGGCCTCCGGAAGCTCGAATACCGGGGATACGACTCCTCGGGCATGGCCTTGATCTCCGAGGGGGAGCTGTCGATCGTGCGCCGCGTCGGAAAGCTCGACGAGCTGGCCGAGCTCGTCCAGAGGGAGAAGCCGAAGGGCAGGATCGGGATCGGCCACACGAGATGGGCCACCCACGGGCGCCCCTCCACCGAGAACGCCCACCCCCATTGCGACTGCACCGGGAAGATCGTGGTCGTTCACAACGGCATCATCGAGAACTACTCCATCCTCAAGGGCCGCCTCGCCGAGAAGGGGCACGAGTTCACCTCCCAGACGGATACGGAGGTGCTGGCCCATCTGATCGAGGAGCATTACGACGGCAGCCTGGTGGATGCCCTGAGAGCGGCCCTCCACGAACTGGAGGGATCCTACGCCCTGGCTGCGATCCATGCCGAGCACCCCGACCAGATCGTCTGCGCACGCAAGGATTCGCCCCTGGTGGCGGGTATCTCGAAAGGCAGCGCCTACGTGGCTTCGGACATTCCCGCCCTGCTCGACCGGACCCGCGATGTCCTGATCCTCGAGGACAACGAGGTGGTCGAGCTGAAACAGGGGAGCCTCTCCGTGACGGACGTCGACGGCAAGGTGATCGAGAAGGAGCCGACCCGCATCAACTGGGATCCCGTGATGATCCAGAAGGGCGGGTACCGCCACTTCATGCTGAAGGAGATCGACGAGCAGCCGGTGGTCGTGTCGAATACCCTGCTGGGGCGGCTGAACGACGAGAGATCCGAGGTCTGCTTCGATTTTCTCGACGACCTGGATAAGCACCTGGAGGCAGTGACGGGGATCACCATCGTGGCCTGCGGCACCTCGTGGCACGCCGGGCAGGTGGCCAAGTTCATGATCGAATCGATGGCCAAGGTGCCGGTGGAGGTGGATTACGGTTCGGAGTTCCGCTATCGCGATCCCCTGGTCGGGCCGGAGCGGCTCGTGGTCGCCATCTCCCAGTCGGGAGAGACGGCCGACACCCTGGCCGCCTTGCGGGGAGCCAAGGCGAAGGGCAGCCCCACGCTGGCGATCTGCAACGTGAACCACAGCTCCGTCTGCCGCGAATCGGACGGTGTGATCCTCACCCAGGCGGGGCCGGAGATCGGGGTGGCGTCCACCAAGGCGTTCACCACGCAGCTGGTGGCCCTGCTTCTCTTCTCCATCTACTTCGCCCGTCGCCGGGGAAATCTGACCGTCCAGGCCGCCGGGGAGCTGATCACCGAGTTACGCAGGCTTCCCTTCCACCTGGAGACGGTGCTGAGGCAGAAGGATCACGTCTCCCAAATCGCCCGGCTCTACTGGCGAGCCGAGGATTTTCTCTTCATCGGCCGGGGAATCAACTTTCCGATCGCTCTCGAGGGCGCCTTGAAGCTGAAGGAGATCTCCTACATCCACGCCGAGGGATACCCTGCCGGCGAGATGAAGCACGGTCCCATTGCCCTGATCGATCGTGATATCCCTGTCGTGGCCATTGCCACCCGGTCGGAGATCTACGACAAGGTCGTCTCGAACGTGGAAGAGGTCAGGGCTAGGGATGGCGAGGTGATCTCCGTCATCAATCCCGGGGATGAACGGATGAGGGAGATGTCGGACGAGGTGATCGAGGTGCCGCTGCTGCCCGAGATGCTCTCGCCCATCGTCAACGTGGTTCCTCTCCAGCTCCTCGCCTACTACGTGGCCGGCCGCAGGGGATGCGACATCGACCAGCCCAGGAACCTGGCCAAGTCGGTGACGGTGGAATAGGATCGGAATTCGAACAGCGGAGAGGAGAGTCAGCCGATGGTGCGCGCCCTAGTGACAGGTGGAGCCGGTTTCATCGGTTCCCACATCGTCGACGGGATGGTGAAGAGAGGGATCGAGACAAGGGTGCTGGACAACTTCTCCACGGGCAAGCGTGAAAACCTCGCCGGGGTGGAGGATGTGCAGATCATCGAGGGCGACATCAGGGATCTCGACTTGGTCCACGAGGCCGTTACCGGAGTGGATCTGGTCTTTCACCAGGGCGCTCTCGCGTCGGTGGCGGATTCGTTCAACGATCCCGCCTACGCGAACAGCGTCAACATCGCCGGGACCCTCAACGTCCTCCTGGCTTCCCGGGATGCCGGTGTGCAGAAGGTTATCTTCGCCGGATCGTCGTCCGCCTACGGCGACTCCGAGATCATGCCCAAGGAGGAGACGATGCGGGAAAACCCGATCTCCCCCTACGCGGTGACCAAGATGGCCGGGGAAAAATACTTTTCCGTGTTCGCCAAGGCGTACGGGCTGGACACCGTGGTGCTGCGGTACTTCAACGTCTTCGGTCCGCGGCAGGATCCCTCCTCGCCCTACTCGGGAGTGATCTCGCTCTTCATCACGAAGCTCCTGGCCGGCGAGCGGCCCGCCATCTTCGGAGACGGGGAGCAGACGCGCGATTTCGTCTTCGTGGAAAACGTGGTGATGGCCAACATCTTCGCGTCCGTTTCCCGTGTGGGCGGCGGCGACGTCTTCAACGTGGCTGCCGGCGAGAAGGTGTCGGTGAACGAGCTTTTCCGGACCTTGCAGGAGATGACCGGCACCGAATCGATCACGCCGATCTACCGCGAGGCGAGGAAGGGCGACATCCGGCACTCCGTGGCCGACACGTCCAAGGCGCGCCAGGCGCTGGGCTTCTGGCCCGTGGTCGGTTTCAAGGAAGGCCTCGAAAAGACCGTCGACTGGTACAGACGGCAAGGCTGCTAAAGGAGCTCGATAATGAAGGGTGTTATTCTAGCGGGAGGACTGGGCACGAGGCTGAGCCCTCTGACAAAGGTCACGAACAAGCACCTCCTGCCCGTTTTCAACAAGCCGATGATCTTCTATCCGATCGAGTGCCTCCAGGCGGCCGGAATCAGGGACATCCTCGTGGTGACGGGCGGCAACTCCGCCGGCGACTTCCTGAAGCTTCTCGGGAACGGATCGGATTTCGGCGTCAATCTCTTCTACGCCTACCAGGTGGGCGAGGGGGGAATCGCCGACGCACTGGCCCTGGCCGAACGGTTCGTGGCATCGGACAGGATCATCGTCATGCTGGGCGACAACATCTTCGAGAACAGCATCGCCGACGCGGTGGCCGCGTTCGCGGAACAGGAACGGGGCGCGCGGATCCTTCTCAAGGCGATCGATGATCCGCGCCGCTTCGGTGTGGCCGAGATGCAGGGCGACCTCGTCGTGGGGATCGAGGAGAAGCCGGACGATCCCAAATCCAATCTTGCCGTCACGGGCCTCTACATGTACGACAACTCGGTCTTCGACATCATCAGGACCCTCGAGCCGTCGAAGCGCGGTGAATTCGAGATCACCGACGTGAACAACGTCTACATCGAGAGGCGCGAGATGGCCTACAACGTCATCGAGGGATGGTGGAGCGACGCCGGCACCTTCGAATCCCTGGCCCGCGCATCCGAGCTCGTACGGGATACGGGCTCGAACAAGCCTGTCTGATCGGCGTGAAAAGAGCTGTCCGATGAAAAGAGTCCTCGTCACCGGCGCACTGGGCATGCTTGGCCACAAGCTCGTGGAAATGGCCCCCGACACCTGGACAACGATCGAGGCCGACCTCGAGGAGTTCAACATCACCATTCCGGAGGAGGTCGACGCCTTCATCGACTCGGTACGCCCCGATGTGCTGATCAACTGCGCCGCCATGACCGATGTGGACGGCTGCGAATCCGAGATCGACAAGGCGATGAGCATCAACGGCGACGGGCCAGGCTACCTGGCTGCTGCGGCCCGAAGGAGCGGTTCGCCGATACTTCACGTGAGCTCAGACTACGTCTTCGACGGCGAGAAGGAAGGCGAGTACATTGAGGACGATCCCGTCAATCCCACGTCCGTCTATGGCCGTTCGAAGCTGGCCGGCGAGGAAAGCGTCCGCGAGGCGAATCCCGGGCACTGGCTGGTGCGGACGCAATGGCTCTACGGTCCGGGGGGCGGGAATTTCGTGGACACCATGCTGCGGCTTTCGGCGGAGCGGTCCGAGCTCCACGTGGTGAACGACCAGTTCGGCTGCCTGACGTATGCCGTCGATCTGGCGGCACAGATCATCAGGATCGTCGAGCAGTCGCCTCCCCATGGCGTGTACCACTGCTCGAACAACGGCTCGGCATCGTGGTTCGAGGTGACCCGAAAGATTCTCGATCTCTCCGGTCGGCAGCATGTCAAGCTCCTGCCGATCACGTCGAAGGAGCTCGACCGTCCGGCCCGGAGGCCGCATTTTTCCGTTCTCCGGAACCGGAACCTGGCAAATACGATCGGTGACGGCATGAGACCGTGGGAGGAGGCCCTGGCCGAATTCGTCGCCTCCGTACTTTAGCGGGACACGGATGTGCTCCAAGAGGCCGACTCCCCCGGGAACCGCGTACGATCCGAAAAGAAGGAGACAGCATGGGTGCTTTGATGGTGACGGGCGGGGCCGGTTTCATCGGCTCCAACTTCGTGCTTCATGTCCTGAAGAATCCGGGGAGCGGGAAGGTGGTCAATTACGACGTCCTCACCTATGCCGGCAACCTGGAGAACCTGAAGGAAGCCGAGAACGACCCGCGGTACACCTTTGTCAAGGGTGATATCACCGACATGGAGAAGGTCGCCGAGACGCTCGATCGCTTCGGCGTGGACAGGATCATCAACTTCGCGGCCGAATCGCACGTGGACCGGTCGATCCTCGACCCCCAGGTCTTCATCAACACCAACGTGCTCGGGACGCAGGTCCTGCTCGACGCCGCCCGCGCCGCCGGCGTGACGCGCTTCGTCCAGGTGTCCACCGACGAGGTCTACGGCTCGCTCGGCGAGGAAGGCTTCTTCACCGAGGAGACGACGATCAAGCCGAACTCTCCCTACTCGGCTTCCAAGGCCGGGGCGGATCTTCTGGTCCGGGCCGCCTTCCACACCTACGGCTTCCCGACGATCATCACGCGCTGCTCCAACAACTACGGCCCGTTCCAGTTCCCGGAGAAGCTCATTCCTCTCATGATCTCCAACGCGCTGGAAGGGAGGAAGATCCCCGTCTACGGCGACGGGCTCAACGTGAGGGACTGGATCTACGTCGAGGATCACTGCATCGCACTGGAGATCGTTCTCGAAAAGGGCGAGCCCGGTCTGGTCTACAACATCGGCGGCGAGTCGGAGAAGACCAACCTCGATGTCGTCAAGACCACCCTGGGCCACCTGGACAAGGGCGACGAGCTCATCGAATTCGTGAAGGACCGCCCGGGCCACGACAGGCGCTATGCAATCGACTGCTCCTTCATCAACACGGAGCTGGGCTGGCAGCCCTCCTGGACCTTCGCGAACGGTTTGAAGGCCACGGTGGAGTGGTACGTCTCTCATCGCCAGTGGTGGCAGAGGGTGAGGGACGGCCGGTACCGCGATTACTACGAGGCCCAGTACGGCGACAGGATGAAGGGGTAGCGAGAGCGAGTGGCGGGCGGGGCTAGCTTTCGTCCTTGTCGAGAAGACCGAGCTTCTTCATCTTGTTGTAGAGTGTGGTCCTGTTGATTCCCAGGACCCGTGCCGTCGTCTGCCTGTTGAAGTTGTGCTTCTTCAAGGTGCCGAGAATGATCCGCCGTTCCGGCTCTTCCAGCGCTTTCTTCAGCGTCGTCCCTTCCTTGCTCACGCCTTTCCCCCTTCCCGTGCCGCTCCGGAGCGAGCGGAGGAGGGTTTCCGGCAGGTCGGAGGGGCGGATGATGTTGTCCTTGCGCAGCAGGAACGCCCTCTCGACGATGTTCTCCAGCTCCCGGACATTGCCGGGCCAGTGGTACGAAGCCAGGACCTTCAACGTGTCTCGGTGGTACCGGATCCTGGGAAGCTTGCTCTCCTCGCAGAGCTTCGAGAGAAAGAACTGTGCCAGCAGCGGGATGTCGCAGACCCTCTCGCTGAGCGACGGGATCTCGATGTTGACCACGTTGACCCGGTAGTAGAGATCCTCCCGGAACCGTCCGGCAGCGACGGCTGTACGGAGGTCCTCGTTCGTGGCAAGGATGACTCTCACGTCGACCGTGCGGCTCTGAAGGCCGCCGATCCGCTCGAACTGCTTGTCCTGCAGGATTCTCAGCAGCTTGATCTGCAGCGCCTGGGATGCGGTGGAGATGTCGTCGAGGAAGATCGTCCCTCCGTCGGCATACTCGAACTTGCCGACCTTGTCCCGGAAAGCGCCGGTGAAGGAGCCTTTCACGTGGCCGAAGAGCTCCGACTCGAGAAGGGTCTCCGGCAGTGCGCCGCAGTTCACCTCCACGAGAGGCTTGTCCCTGCGCGACGAGTTGAAGTGGATGGCGCGCGCCAGGAGGGTCTTGCCCGTTCCGCTCTTTCCCGAGATGAGCACCGTGGCACGCGAATCCGCAACTGTCTCCACCAGGGTGAAGATTTTCTGCATCTTGTGGTCGTGGCCGATGATGCTGTCCAGGTTGAATCGCATGTCGAGATTCTTCTTGAGGCCCCGGTTCTCCCAGGCCAGCCTCTGGCGTTCCAGGGATCTCGCGATCGTCAAGCGGACCTCGTCGTCGTTGAGCGGTTTGGTTATATAATTGTCGGCCCCGAGCTTCATCGCTTTCACTGCGTTCTTGATCGTGCCGTGGGCCGTGATGATGATCACCGGCAGGGAGGGATGGCTCGCCTTCGTGAGGCCGAGGAGATCGAGGCCGCTCTGGCCGGGAAGCTGGAGATCGGCCAGGATCAGGTCCGGATCGCTCTCGGTGATCAGATCGAGAGCGTCCTCGGCGCAGCATGCCGTCTTGACGAAGTACCCGCTCTGCTGCAGCATCTCGCTGAGTGATCGCGCCACGAGGGGATCGTCGTCGACGATCAGCAGCCTACCCTTCTTCCCGTTGTTCATTGCACTGGCGCCCCGAAAAATCCCTTCTCGCAAGACTTTGTCTTCCCGGGTTCCAGCGGAAGGCGGATCAGGAAGAGGGTGCCTCCCTCGGCTCCGGCATCGGCAGAAATGGCTCCCCCGCAGCTCTCGAGAATGTTCTGGCAGACGGTGAGACCCAGTCCCGTGCCCGAGCCCTTGCCGCGTGCCGTGAAAAAGGGTTCGAAGATCTTCTCGCGGATCGTCTCGGGGATGCCGGGCCCGTTGTCCTCGAAGGTTATCTCGAGCAGGGCTTCCTCGATCCGCGCCGAGATCTCCAGGCAGCACGGACGACCGGCCGACTGGCGGGCGTTCCGGATCAGGTTGAGAAAGACCTGGCTCAACCCCTCGGGAACCTCGACATCGGGAAGAGGTTCGTGCAGCGTGACCTGGAACTCGCCCGCCGCCTCTCCTTCCTGCCGGGAGCCCGATTCCTCGCTGGCCGCCTGGGCGATCGATTCGGTGCAGAGCGTGGCCAGGGGGGCGTGACGATCTCCCAGCGGCACGTTCCGCGAGATGGCGATCAGCCTCTGGACGATATCTTCCATTCTCTGGATTCCCGTCCTGGCCTCTGCGAGAAACTCATGATGTTTGTCGTCGTCAGGGCTGCAATCGAGAGCGAGGTCCAGGAACCGCCTCGTGCCGTCGAGAGGATTTCCCAGCTCGTGGGCCACCATGGCCGCCAGCTTGCCGATGACAGCCATCTTTTCCGTGGCCGATAGCCGTGTCTCGAGCTCGCAGTTCCTTCGTGTCAGATCCCGCACCGTCCTGGCCTGTTCGATCAGCCGCGAAACCTCGTTGTCGGTGAACGGCTTGGGAAGGATGTCGAAGGCGCCCTTGCCCAGCAGAGAAACAGCGGTTTCCATTCTTTCCTTCTCGACGAGCACCACCACCAGAGGCTGCGGCGAGACGTGCAGGGCTCTGGAGAGGATCTCCTCCCTGTCGAGCTGCGGATGATCGAGATTCAGGAAGATCAGAAAGCAATCCGCACCTATCAGGAGATCGGGAACCGTTGCCGGATCCCAAGTCTCTGCCGTCCTGAAACCGTGGGACAGGACAGTCTTCTTGATGAAGCCCCTCACACACCGATCCGCATCGGCGATCAAGATCTTGTTCTGGTCTGTCATGGGGACAATCGATCCTCCCCTTGTTGATTTTCAGAAACATTCCCTGCTTCCCATAATCGGGATATGCATGATTTAACTTGAGCCCAGGTATGAAATTGTGAGGGGGTGGAGAAGGCGGGCCCAGGAGGTTGGCCCAGACTACGAAACAGGCAGCTCGATCTGGAACAGGCAGCCGTTTTTCAGCGGGCTGACGCGGATCCGGCCGCCGTGTCCACGGATGATCCCGTAGGCCGAGGAAAGCCCCAGTTCTTCCCCGAACTTGATGATCTTCCTCGAATAGAGGGGGACGAACACCCTGTGGAGGTCCTGGGCAAGGGAGCGGGTGTGCCTTCCCCGGACGGTGATATTGACGTAACCGTCACGATCCGAAGGCGATGCGGACAGCTCGACGGAGCCCTTTGCCGGGTCAGTCCCCATCAGCAGAAACTTGAGGATGCTGGTCATGGCCGACCTGATCTGGTCGGCATCGAGGAGGCAGCCCTCCGGAAGGTTCTCGATCTCCTTGTTCACGGCGACGCTCGAATCGAGGCTGCGGATCGATTCGGTCGCGGTGCGTTCCAGAAGCGCCTTGAGGTCGATCGGCACTCTCTTGGGCCGGCGGATGCGGGAGAAGTTCTCCATCTCGAGCACGATCTGACCGATCCTCTGCGACTCCTTCTCCATGAGGTTGTAGATCTCGTTGACCTCCTCGCGATCGATCTTCCCGGGGATCTGGGACAGGAGGATCTGAAGAAAGCCGCGAATCGTGGTGAGGGGGTTGTTTATTTCAGGGGCCAGGCCTTCGACCAGCGAGGAGAGGGTGTCCATCCGGGTATCGATCGACTTCTGTGTCTCCTGGACGGCGTTCAGGAACTTCCGCTGGAGTATCTGGGAGAGCTCGTCCAGGTAGTAGGGCTCGAGGATATAGGCATCGGCGCCGTACTTGACGGCTCTGGCCGCCATATCCCGCCGGCTCATGGGGAATATCAGGATGATGCGAATGAAGGGATAGGTGCTCTTCAGCGTGCCGATCACACCGAGCTCTTCCTCGGACACCGACTTGGCATCGATGAGAGCAAGAAGCGGCTCCACCTTGAGGATATCGGGGAATACTTCGGGGAGGCTGTGGTAGGAGATCACGGAGGCCTGGCCGCCCAGAGATTCTTCCATCAGAACCTTGAGCTCCTCACTATCAGAGTTGGCGACCAGAATTACGTTGTGCATCTCACTCTCTCAGAATCCTTACGGGCGAAACCGCACTACCCGGTTTCCCTCTCATCCTCTAAGCGTTCGCCTAAAAGAATACCGGACATAAAAGGAACAAAATAAATACTCATAAAAATTATAACATATAATTGGTGATACTCCAAAATTTCGACAGGCGCCGCCGTTTGTATCGCGTCTTCATCTCGAATCGAAGATCCTCGATCCCACGACTGACCTGCGGGCAAGCTGTACGCACTTTCGCCTTAAGTCGTTTCCTTGCTAATTGTTAGAAGTGCGAGACGGGTGTTTTCCTCCTGGTGGCGTCAGCACCGACCGAACAGTTCTTTCTCCACGATTTCACAGATAATGTGACCTATCGTGATGTGGATCTCCTGAATGCGCGCCGTTTCCTTGCTCGGGACACACACTGTTTGTTGGGCGATGGGTTCGAGATCGCCTCCCCCTTCTCCTGTCAGGGCGATCACATGGACTCCCTTTGCCACAGCCGCGCGAGCGGCCTCGACAACATTCGCCGAGGTGCCGCTTGTGGAGATGGCAATGGCCACGTCACCGGGCCGGGCGAGAGCCTTCACGAAATGTGCCATGGCAGTGATGTAGGATGAGTCGTTCGACGCAGCTGTCAGCGCCGGTATGCTGCAACCGACTGCAATCGCCGGCAGCCCATCCCTTTCCTTCTTGAATCGGCTGATCAGTTCACCCTCGATGTGCATCGCATCGGCAGCACTTCCTCCGTTCCCGAAGAGGAGAACCTTGTTGCCATTCCGATAACAGTCCGTGATGGTCTCCGCCGCCTGGCGGATCCCGTCGACGAGCAGCTCGCGGCTGCATTCGAGAACTGTCAGATGTTCCTGAAAGACATCTTCGATGATACCCATGCTCAAACCTGATTTCCCGTATCAAACGACGTATGGCTGAGATGAAAAGCCATTTTAATCATTTCATGTTCCACTATCCAGAATGGGGGTATGAAATTTTCTTGAAATAAGAGTAGCGCGTTCGAAGATAGGACCATCAAACGACGACAGCGTGGCAGCGGTGCAAACCGGCGCATGGAGGAACAGGGATTGAAGTCGCAATATTCTCTCAAGATTCTTCTGGCCGATGATGAGAAGACGATCCGCATCACCCTCGGGGATGATCTTCGTGCCGCCGGTCACGACGTCACGGATGTGGGGCGGGGCGACGATGCTCTCGAGGCGCTTTCGGAGAGGATCTTCGATCTGGTGATCACCGATATCAGGATGCCTGGGGCGGACGGTCATCAGATCCTCAAGAAGGCCAAGGAGGTTCGGGCTGACACGGAAGTGATTGTCATCACCGGATTCGGCACAATCGAGTCGGCCGTGGATGCCATGCGCGCAGGGGCTTTCAACTACATCCTGAAGCCGTTCCTGAACAGCGACATCATTCTTTCCATCGAGAAGATCATCCGGCTGAAGTCGTTGAAGGAAGACAACCGCCGCCTCAAGGAGCAGCTCGGGAAGCTCGAGGGCAAGGAGGCCGTGATCGGCACCTCGCGCGAGATGCAGAAGGTTCTCAAGACCGTCCGCGATGTGGCGCGGAGCACCGCGTCCGTCCTCATCGTCGGGGAGAGCGGTACGGGGAAGGAGGTGATCGCGCGGACCATTCATCTGAACTCGGAAAGGCGCGAGAACGAGTTCGTGGCCGTCTCCTGCGGCGCCCTGCCGGAAAGCCTACTGGAAGCCGAGCTGTTCGGTCACGAGAAGGGTGCCTTCACCGACGCGCACAAGGCGCGGAAGGGACGGTTCGAGCTGGCGGCGGGCGGTACGATCTTCCTCGACGACATCGATGACATGCAGCTTCCGATGCAGGTCCGGCTGCTCAGGGCGATCCAGGAAAGGGAGATCGTGCGGGTCGGCGGCGAGCGGACGATCAAGGTCGATATCCGCGTGATCTCGGCCACCAAGCGCGATCTCCGGGAACTGATGCTGACCGGGAAGTTTCGCGAGGACCTCTTCTACAGACTCAACGTGGTTCCCGTTCACCTCCCGCCGCTCCGGAACCGCAAGGATGACATCCCTCTCCTGATCAACCATTTCACCAGCCTTTTTACTGCCGCCAACCGGGCGTACGAGGTCAAGCCTGCGGTGATGGACACCTTGATGAGCTACCCGTGGCCCGGCAATGTTCGCGAGCTCGAGAACGCGGTCGAGAGGGCGATCGTGCTCGCCGGGGAGTCGCGCTTCCTCAAGAAGGAGCATCTCCTTGGCATTGCCGAGCGCTTCAAGGAAGGTTCGGAAGCGACGCCCCTCGACAAGCAGCGTTTCAAGACGTTGAAGGAGGTCGCGCTGGAGGCGGAGAGAAAGTACATCAAGGAAGTGCTCAGCGCCACAGGCGGACGCCGCGCCCGGACTGCCACGATTCTGGGAATCAGCCGCAAGAATCTGTGGGAAAAGCTCAAGGATTACGGCATCGAGGACTGAGATGGCGGAACGCGCCGTTTTTGTTGCCGACGTCCATCTTTCGCCCGATGATCCCGAGGGTGTCCGCAGGTTCACCCGCTTCATCGAGAGCCAGGTGGCAGGCGACGATTCGTTGTTCATCCTGGGTGATCTCTTCGACCTCTGGTGCGGACCGGCACAGTTGTCGCTGCCTGCCTTTCGCCCGGTTCTCGACGCGCTCAGGCATCAAATCGATCAGGGCACGAGAGTTACGATTCTTCATGGAAACAGGGACTTCCTCCTAGACAGGAGGGAGGCTCTGGCGCTCGATGCGGTCATTCCCGGTGAGATCGTGGTGGAGGAGATCCAGGGCTCGCGCGTCGTTCTGACTCATGGCGATCTCTTCTGCACCCGCGATCGGGCCTACCAGCGAATGAAGAGAATTATCAGGAGCAAGCCCGTTCGATGGCTGGTCGCCATTCTGCCATCCCGCCTGATATTCCGGCTGGCCAGACTCCTGAGACGCCAGGCCAGGAAGGCTCTCTCGGCCAAGCCCAAGGGCGTCCTGTCGCTGCAACTGGCTGAAGTGGAAGCAATTGCCGATCGGCATGGGGCTGATATCGTGATCTGCGGTCATTTTCACGCAGCCCGGGACACGGCGATCGGAAACAGCGGCCGCCTGATCGTTCTCTCAGGATGGGATGCCGACGAGGTCCTCTACGTCCGGGCGGAGGAGGGATCGTTCGAGCTCCTCGCCTTCCAGGGCTGACGGGGACGGTTCGAGGAAAAAAACGTAAAGCCTGAATTTTCATTTTGCCCTTCCGGCACTTTTGTTACACTTTTCTGCTTTCGATCATGACAGAGAGTCGATTGGTCATAACGCTGGACGGTCCATCAGGATCGGGCAAGAGTACAGTAGCGCGAGCCGTTGCGGAAAAGCTCGGTTGGAGCTATCTCGATACGGGTGCGATGTATCGAACCGTGACACTGGCTGTTCTCGATGCCGGACTGTCCGTCGAACCTCCTGACGAGGAGGAAGTGGCCGCTCTGCTTGATCGGATCGACATCAGGCTCGATGAACATGGCTCGACTCTCCTTGATGGCAGGAAAGTCGCGAAGGCGATCCGCGAGGAGAAGGTGACCCGGGCCGTCTCTGCCGTTTCGGCTCTCAGAACGGTCCGGGACCGGCTGAAGGAACTGCAGAGGGAGTTCGCCCGGAAGGGTCCGCTCGTAGCCGAGGGCCGAGACATGGGCAGCGTCGTGTTCCCTGATTCGGCATTCAAGTTCTATCTCGATGCGGATCCCGAGGTTCGCGCCCGGCGGAGAGCCCGGCAGCTGATCCGGCAGGAGATCGGCCGGGAGTCGGAAGAAGAGATCCGGCTCCGTCAGGCCGAGCGCGACAGGAGAGACAGCAAGCGGGCGATAGCCCCGCTCGTTGTGGGCCCGGACGTCGAGAGGGTCGATACGTCCCGCATGACGATCGAGGAGGTAACAGCCTGGATCGTCAAGAGGGTGAAAGAGCGAAGCGGATCAGGCGATCGATCCGCCACCGGAGAAGGAACCGGAGGAGGATCCGGTTAACCGATAAAGACCGTTTTCACCGGGAAAACGGATTGTTCGTTTTTTTCGTTACATCCGTGCGGCCGATGCGCGTCGGTCGTTGTTGTGAACTGGAAGGTAATTAATGGTTCCGAAGAAGTTACTCAAAAAATACGACGTTGATGTGGACAAGCTGGAAGTCGCTGTGAACGAGGCGATGGAGGGCTCTTCCGATGAGGAGCTGGAGGATCTCTATGACGACTCCATCAAGAACTTCACGGTCGACACGATTCTCAAGGGGCGCGTTATTCGCGTGCTGAACAACGAGGTCCTCGTGGATATCGGATACAAATCCGAGGGGATCGTTCCGGTGCAGGAATTTCATCCCGACGAGGCGATCAAAGAGGGAGACGAGATCGAGGTCCTTCTCGAGACGATCGAGGACGAGGATGGCCTGATGCTGCTCTCCAAACGCAAGGCCGATCGGATCAGGGGATGGGAGAAGGTCATCGCCACCTGCGAAGAGGGCGACACGGTCAAGGGCAAGGTTATCCGGAAGATCAAGGGCGGTCTCCTCGTGGATATCGGCGTTCCCGTTTTCCTTCCGGCTTCCCAGGTCTCCATCAGACGCTCGAGAGATATCGCGGAGTACATCGAGAAGGAAATCGAGTGCAAGATCATCAAGATCGACGAGGCTCGGATGAACATCGTCGTGTCCCGCAGGAAGCTGATCGAAGAGCAGCGCGCGAGACAAAGGGACGAGATCCTTTCCGATCTGGAAGAAGGACAGATCAGGTCCGGCGTGGTCAAGAACATCGCCGACTTCGGCGCCTTCGTCGACCTCGGCGGCATCGACGGCCTTCTCCATATCACGGACATGTCGTGGGGAAGGATCAGCCATCCCTCCGAGGTGCTCGAGATCGATCAGGAGATCGAGGTCATGGTGCTCAAGTTCGACATGGAGCGCGGCCGGATCGCCCTGGGGCTCAAGCAGAAGACACAGTCCCCCTGGCTCACCGTGGAAGAGCGGTATCCCGTTGCCTCGAAGGTCACCGGCTCGGTGGTCAACATCATGCCTTACGGCGCCTTCGTCAAGCTGGAGGACGGCATCGAAGGTCTCGTGCACATCTCGGAGATGTCCTGGACCCGCAGGATCAACCATCCTTCCGAGGTCGTCAGCGTGGACGACGAGGTCGAGGTGATGGTCCTCGATATCAACACCGAGAAGCAGGAGATCTCGCTCGGCATCAAGCAGACGGACGTCAATCCCTGGGATCTGGTGGAGCAGCGGTATCCGCCCGGAACGATCATCGAAGGACTCGTCCGGAACATCACCTCGTACGGTGCCTTCATCGAGATCGAGGAAGGGATCGACGGGCTCCTGCACGTCTCCGACATCTCCTGGACCAAGAAGATCAATCATCCTTCCGAGCTTCTCAAGAAGGGCGAGCGCGTCAAGGCAGTCGTGCTGACCGTCGAGCCCGACAAGAAGCGTGTGGCTCTCGGCATCAAGCAGCTCAAGAGCGATCCCTGGCTCGAGGATATCCCGGACAGCTACAGGCCGGGCGACCTGGTGGCGGGGCACGTGACCAAGATCACGAATTTCGGTGTCTTCGTCGAGCTCGAGGAAGGCCTCGAGGGCCTGCTGCACATCTCCGAGCTTTCTCACAGAAAGGTCCACAAGCCGGAAGAGGTCGTGAAGGTCGGCGATCGGGTCAACGTGAGGGTCCTCAAGGTCGACTCGTCGGACAGGAAAATCGGCCTTTCCATGATCGATGTGGAGCAGGATCTGCCCGAAGAGCCGGCAGCCCCGGCGGAGGCGGCAGCGGTTGCTCCTCCGGCCGCGGAAGAGACTGCCGAAGCCGTCGTAGACACTCCCGCCGAGACGGAAGCGGCGCCGGCAGAGACGACCGAGGCGCCTGCTGAAGCGGCGGAAACGGTTGATGAGCCGGCTGAGGCTCCGGCATCGGAAACGACCGAAGCTCCCGCTGCCGAGGCGGAAGCGGAAGCAGTGACAACTGAAACGGCTGAAGTTCCTGCTGTCGAGGCGGAAGCGGAAGCGGAACCAGAGGCACCGGAGACGACCGAAGCTCCCGCTGTCGAGGCGGAAGCGGAAGTAGAGGCAACTGATACGGCTGAAGCTCCCGCTGTCGAGGCGGAAGCGGAAGTAGAGGTTCCGGAAACGGCTGAAGCTCCCGCAGTGGAGGCAGAGGCCGAAGCAGAGGCTCCTGCCGAAGTTGCCGAGGAAAGCGCCGCCGAAGAGGCCTGCCAGCCTGCGGCGGACGCTGAGACTGATCCTGAAACCGAAAAGGAGGCAAAGGAATAAGCCACGGTTCTCTGACCAGCTTCAATCCTTTTCTCATTCTGCTGGTATTTTTAATCGGCCTGGCAGCGCTACCAGCCTGCCAGGCCGTTTCACCGGTCCCGCGCGCTTCGGCCGGGGGGGAGCCCGCCCAGGTGGAGCTGCCCGAAGATCTCGGACTCGTGCCCGGGATGGTCCGGGACCTTCTCGAAAAGGGCGATCTCGTCACCGCGGACATCCTCCTGAAGAAGGCGATCGATCTCGATCCGAACCCCCGGCTCGAGGGCGAGCTCCGCCTCATGCGCCGGAAGATCAGGCAGGAACAGTTTTTCAAGACCTGCCCCGTGGCCCTCGACGTCTCGACTTCAACCGATATCTACACCTTCGGCACGGAGATAGAGACCCGCTTCCTGATCCGGAACCTGTCGCACTGGATCTTGAAAATCCCGGCCAAGGATTCGTGGTCATGGCTCCCCTGGGCGGAAACGCGCGACAGCTTCGTCATGGCGCATATCGTCATCACCGATGTGAACCATCAGAACGAGACGGTTTCCTCGGTGAAGTGGGATGAGGTGATCTCCTTTCCTTCCACGTTGATCGTGGAATCCGACCAGGTGGCGCCTCTCGTCTTCGACCTGAAGCCGGCGTACTCGGCAAACCTCGCCTACAGGCGTATCGTGGTGGATGCCGAACTCCTTGCAGGCGGGCTCGAGCTGGGCGGACAGGACTTCGGCATGATGCATCTACCCTTTCAGCGGAGAGTCCTGCACGTCTTCCAAGTTGAGGAGTCGAGAACAGAAGAGCCTCTCGAGTGCCGCATGCCCGATGACGGGTGGCGCAAGGAGGACGTCCTGGCCCTGTTCAGGAGGGCGGTCCTGCTCGAGGGCGAGCTCAAGTGGCGAGGCGTCGATACGATCGTGGGAAGCCTGCCGTCCCTGCCGCGCCGCGGCCAGAAGCTGATGATGATCGCGCTCTCTCTCATGACGGGCGAGAAGCCGGTGATCAACGTGAGCTACTGGATGGACTGGTGGTCTGCGGAGAGGGTGAAGCGGCTCCCCGCCGATGAATCCACCGTGACTTCCGACGGGCAGCAGGCAGCCCGGTCCCTGAGCAACCCTTCTTTTCCAGCCGGTTCCATCGAGCCCATCAATAGCCGTGTGTCTTCAACGGATGAAAGGTTCGACCCCGTAAGGCTTTCGAGCCGCCAAACCTCGTCTGTCGATCGAAGCGCTCTCTGGCGGCGCGAGCTGTGCGATCCCTACCACGGTCGACGAAACAGAGCTATCCAGAGAATCGCTCTCCTCGAGGAGGAGGCTCTCGCGGACATCGAGGTGCTTCTCGATGATCCCGATCCGATGGTTCGGAAAGGATGCGTCGAGGTCCTGGAGCAGATCGGCGGGCCGAGATCGGCGGAGATTCTCCTCTCGTCGATCATCGGAGAGGACAGCTGCGCGGTCCTGCTGTCCCAGGCCCGCGCTCTCGCCGGTCGGGGTGATGATCTCCCCTTGCCGTCGACTCCTGGCAGGCAGGGGGTGGAGAAGATCGTGACCCGGTTCTACGACTATTTCCGGCTCCTCCGATCAATGGAAGAAGTGATGCACGAGGGAGCTGTTCCGGGTTTCTACGACGGGCAGTTCGCCGGGTTCTGGGATGTATCTCCATCGGTCGTCGATCGGTTGAAGGAAATCGCGCTGGACAGCGACTTCCACTACATCACCCGTGTCCTGGCCGTGATGGCTCTCAGCGAGAAGAAGCCGCCGTCCATGGAAGAGGGTCTCGCGGCCCTTCTGATCCCGCCGCAGTCGGAGCTCAATCGCGAGTGGAATGTCTATCAACGGGTTCGGTTGATCCAGGACATATCCGAGGAGCTGATTCTGGAGGACCGCGACCTCAACCTCTCCGCCTATGCGCGCTATTCTCTTGGCAAGGCCGGCTACTCGGATGCCGTTTTGTCGAAGATCCGCGAGATGAAGGACTGGCTCAAAAAGCATACGGCCACCGTGGATGAAAATCGGATCTTCAAGGGGCTGATCGGCAGGAGATTGATCCTTGAGCAGGAGTTTTCGCGCGATCTCTACTTCGATATCGGATACGAATATCAGCAGCTCGATGACTTCCATCATGCGGAGGAGTGGTACCTCAAGCTGATCAGGCTGTTTCCCGAATCGCTCTCGGTTCCAGGTGCTCATTACAATCTGGCCTGCCTCTACTCGATCATCAACAGACCCGATGACGCACTCAATCATCTCTCCGCCACGATGGAGAAGGGCTTTCTCGATTTTGCCTGGATGGAGAAGGACAGGGACCTCGACAACATCCGTTCCCTGCCGGCATTCGAGGAACTCAAGGAGGCAATTCTCGAGAACGGAGTCATTGAAATTGACAGCCCGGAGGAAGCCGACGAGGAGTGACCTTTCGGCTATAACCGACATGGCGTTTTTGATATCTCTAACTTGTTGTATGTTATCTGAATAAGGTCGTTTATGCGGTGATTACTTATGGGGTTGTTCAGGAGGGCTAAACTCAAAAAAGTAGATAAATTATTTGCCCTGATCAATTAAGTATGATATATATTTTCTGCTGGCAATGTGATTTCTGGAAATCCAGTCAGATTCCACTACGATCCTTGAATCAGTTAGAGTCATTCCCCTCCCCAACCGCCATCTCTAGCTGAGGAGAGACAATGTGGAAAAAATTTTCCCCCGAAAGGGGGGAAATTTTTTTTTGGGTGATGCACCGGGCACGAAGTGCAGCGCCGTGATCCCCAGTCTTCGCCGGATCGATCCTCTCGAAGGACGCCCTCGGCAACTTTCACCCCTTTCCCTCTTTTCGATTTAACGGTCCAGGCCGATCGACTACAGTATGATCTCCCGATTTTTGGATGTTCATTCGTGAAGAACGAGAAGGGAGCAAGTTCTGATGAAGGAAAAACTCGTCATGAATCTTGCCTGTCTCCTGCTTCTTGCGGCTGTTGCAGGATGCGGCGGCGATGATCAGGTTCATAGTACAGAATATCGATCGAGCGGTACCGGTTCTCAAGAGATGAAGACGTTCTTTCCCGAGGGAGATCAGGTTGCCGGGATCGGCGAACCGGATGAATACAGGGAGTTTGAAGGCAAGCGCCTCTTCGAGCTGATCAACGGCGGCGCCGAGGATTACCTGGCTCTCGATTTCGTCAAGGTCGGTGCTCGCGACTACATGACGGATCTCGAGGAAAATCCCTATCTTTCGATCCATGTCTACGACATGAGTCAACGGGATAACGCCATTTCGATCTTCCGGAAGGAGGGTCACGGCGCAAGACCGTCGGTCGGGATCGGAGAGGAGAGCCGCCTCGGGGGAGGGGCCATCGAGTTCCTGTCTCAGCGATATTACGTAAAGATCAGGTGCGACCTGGACGGCCCGGAAGTGGATCGCCTGCTCAAGTCGTCAGGGCAGTTCGTGCTGGACCGCATCACGGCGAGCGGGTCGGATTCCTGAGAGAGGCGCTGACCATGCCGAAGGAACAGATCAACCGCAGGATCTTCGTGAAGCGTGCCGCCGCGGCCACGACACTGGCCGTGGCTTCCGGAACGATCTACTGTGTGCTGCGCGACGACGGCGTCTCCCTCGCTGACGGCGTCGTTCCCGGATACAAGCGGCAGCCTGCCCAGGGGGAGAA
>CAYZWU010000050.1:0-40084 GCA_964482235.1 uncultured Phycisphaerales bacterium | reverse complement strand
ATTAAACGAACGCACCTATGAAATTATGCGGCAACGACCATGGCCCCTACCGGCCGGTCATCACGGTCCGGACCCCCCCCCCGTGGCCAGGCAGGGTGGCCAGCAGTTCTCCTGATTTGACGTTCCAGATGCGGGCAGTGCCGTCCCATGCTCCCGTGGCAACACGCTTTCCGTCAGGGCTGAACTCAGCGGTGCACAAGCTGTCTGTGTGCCCCTCGAGTGAGACCCTTGCCAGGGCGTGTCCCAGAACACGGTGCATCGTCGACAACACGGGACGAGTGAAATTCAGTTCTTCCAGACCAAGTAGGATATTTGCTGCAAGGGATGGATCACGGTCTACCCACTCCGAGGCAACGGCAACTTTCGCCTGATCGCGAGATCTGCGAGCCGCTTTTCCAGCCTCGATGCTGCTCAGCCCGGCCCAGACCGAAAGAAGGGCGAATATCAGCAATAGCCCGGCCACGATCCCCCACTTCATCCTGCGGCGCCGAACGGCATCTGTCCAGCTGCGGTCGAGATAACGGAGCGCCACGTCGAAGTCGTCCGGTTTCCGACTGTAACGCTCGGCCCACTCTGGCGTCGGGTGCGCAGATCCAAACCAGTCGTGGAAAACATGAAGCTCCGGATTGCGCAGGAGGGCTGCTCTTCCTTCCAGCTCTCTTCTTGCGCCGCGAACGAGTTCGTGAAATCGTTCGCTCGACTCCCGCTCCTCATCCACCCAGTTCCGCAGCCGGTCCCACTGACGAATCAAGCTTTCGTGGGATATGTCGACACGAGGATCGTCAGCGACAGCACTCTCGGAAAAGAAAAGGAAATGACGCCCCCCCTCGCAAAAACGGTTCAATATCTCCTTGGCCGCAGGCTTCTCGAGGCTGCTCACTGCACAGATCTCGCTCATCCTGGAGGGCCGCCGAATGCGACGATGACCTTCATCCGTATCCGTGAGGCACTTGAAGATCCTTCCGGTCTTCTCGATGTCAGCACCCTCGAGCGCCTCCTCTGCGTGCATGGAGAGAGCATTATTTAGCGATCCCACTGCCTCGAAGTGCTCGATGTCGATCGATCCCTCTTCCCCTCCCTTCTGCCAGTACTCCCAGGTACGGAGAAGAGCATGCTGAAAGACAGGCAACCGGTCCATCCGATCCCCCAGCTCGTTGAGGAGTCGATCCACGAGCCGAGGTGCAAGCTTGGCTTCACGGAGAAGCGCCGGTCCGGTCGTTGCCTCGTGGAGCTGTCGCCTCGTGAGGCGTGGAACAAGGTATCTCCCGCGGTTCATCGCTTCCGGCAGACCGTAGAAGACATCGCAGTCTCCAAGGAAATCGGTGCGCATCGTCAGCACCACGTACGCCGGGACATCCGTTCTTGCGCCAAGTTCCACGATCAGGTTGACGAAATCGGCTGCTTCAGCCAGACAGGCGGCTCGGTGCTGACGCTGTTCCAGGCTCTTCTCGGCCAGGCGTTCCTCATTGTCCATGCCGCGATAGGCAAATATCTCCTCGAACTGATCGACTAGCAGGAGCTGATTCGTGTTGGTGCCGAGCCTCTTCTCGAGATAGCTAACCACCGCCTGGGTATGATCTCGGATTATCGCATCCTTGAGCGCCGCGATCTCGTCAGGATCCGGGTGTCCGTCCGTTCCTGATGCACAGAGCGTGGCGGCGAGGTTGCGAAACGGTGCATCACCCGGTTTCATCATCCCGATGTGCCAGTGGTCCCGCTCCTTCACGAGAAAACCGCCGAGCAGAGCGGGGACAAGCCCTGCACGAATGAGCGACGACTTCCCGCAGCCTGAACTCCCGACGACGGCGAGAAATCCGCTCCCGTGAAGTCGGTCAAGGAGCTCAGCCACCTGTTCGCGCCGCCCAAAGAAATAATGAGCGTCTTCGCGATCGAAGGGTCGTAGGCCCACGTAAGGATTCTGGCGCCCATCGTCGATGATCATCGATTCCCCCCTGCATTCTCGAGCAACGGATCAAGGGTAGCCGGATCGAAACCCTCCGTGTTTACTGCAACCTTGCATGGAAAATTGACGTAATCGGGCGACTTCGACGGCGGTGCGACGTAGACCCCCATTTTTGTCGACAAGCAATGGGACACGATCAGCTTGTGGGCAGCTATCAAGCGCTGCTGCACCCAGTTGAGTGCCACTGATCCATAGAACGAGAGAAAGAGCCTGGATTTCTTGAGCTGCTCCAGGAAGAGAGACATATTTGTCTTCGGTGACATCTCGAGACCCGGCATCATGATGGGAGTGATCTCTTTCCTGGTCAGATATCCGATGAGATCCATCGCCTGTCCCACATCGCTGGCATGGAGATCGATGAAGGTGATGAAGCCGTTCGAAACTTCCATCTTCTCCTTTTCTGCTTTAATTGATTCCTCGATGCGGATCCGCTTGGCAAGAATCTCATCAACCATCTGGTGACGCCCGGTTCGGATGAGTTCGAGATGCTCGGCGTCTCGGTCCATCGTGGAGAGATCGTGAATGAATGTAGAGTGGGACGAATTCTCGATGAGCTCGGGATTGACTTCTTCCGGCATGAGAACGAGCAGAGACTTCGCGTGCTCGACACCCAGGCGAGCCTGTTCAAGGGGATAGGTTCTCTCGCGATCAGACTCGTCGATCGGCTCGCCGGGCTGGTCTCCCAGGAGATGGACCGAGAGATCAACGCTTTCCACCGCTTTTCTGACGGTTTCAGCATGCGCCGACTCATCGTGGGGCGGCGGGATCTCGTCGAGAAGCTTGATGCCCTTTTCCAGTTTCAACCTCGCTGCAAGCTGCCTCCGCGTCGGCCCAAGGTTGTCGGCGGGATGAGCAAGAAAAATCGTGAACGGTTTTTCATCCTCGATAGTCTGGCTATCAGCCCCTACGGACCTCTTGGATTCTGCAACCTTGATCTCGCCCAGAGCCTCGACAATTTCTTCACACAGCTTGTAGAATCGGCCCCGGATTTCTTTCGAATCGAAGCGAAGAGGTTGGCTCACACCCTCCATGCTCTCGTCAAAAAACTTGTGGGCGCCTGTGCCTTTGCATGGAGCCGGCCATGCGTCAGGAGAAAGGTTGTAAAGGAGAATGGGAAAGACTCGAACATACTTGTCGCCTGCCAGCTCATGTCCCCTCTCGCTGAGAAACCAGTCGATTTCCTTCCGGCAATAGTCTGATTTGCAGAAACTGTTGGAGACGAGCGCGAGCATGATGGCAGACTGATCGAGGGCACCACGGATGGCGCTGTCGAATCGTTCTGCACGACGCAGCTTGTTCATATCACGCCACAAATCCACTACTTCGCCGGTATGCTGCAGCAGCTGCACACGCAGCCGTTCATGGAACTGCTCGACCCATCCTTTTTCTCCCTTGGAAATGGAAATATCATCCTTGTGGGAGTAACTGATAAAAACATCGTGTTGACACCCTGATACGTAGCCCATCGTACCCGCCCTCCGAGGAATTGGGCCGCACTACAGGCTACCTTTTGAAACGACAGCGATCTGTTTTGCCGTGACCTGTACCGACCCTGCTTGGTACAACCTTTACCGCCACTATCTGCTGGGATACGGCAAATCCGTCCTAGCAGAGGAGCAACATTGTTCGAAAATTATCGCCAATTACCCGGTGCACCGCAAGCTTTCGCTTCAAGGGCACGTGACCGATCGTCCCCAGATATCGATTTTTATCGATCATATAAGAGATGGCATTTTCAGGAAATAGATACCACTCGAGGTACCAGCAACAGAAAGGAACATCATTAACTACCTCGATTGAGGAGTGCTGCCGCCCACGTCAATCCCCCTTCTCGGGATTGAGCTCAAGCCCGGTGATCCCGCCCGGCGGGATCTCGACATGGAACGGCTTCGAGCCCCCCTCCCAGTTCACGCTCAAGTAGACGAGGTATGAACCGGGCTTCAGTCTCCGCGTCTCGAAGGCACCCGTCTCCTTCGAGATCCTCACACCGACGCCGCCCCCGTCCAGGTCATCCGCGGCGACGAATTGCAGGAACAGCAAGAAAGCCTCCTCCATCTCGTCCGTGAGCACCACCTTTCCGGCCACCAAGTCGTAGAGCGCCTGCACGACGATCACCGGCCCCGCTGTCTTATTGGGAACGACCTCCACTCCCTTGACGGGCCGGTAGTAGACTTTGTAATCCGCACTGTGGATCTTGTACTTCCCGGCAGGAATGCCATCGACGTGAAACGTCCCGTCTGCTTGCGATTCGATCTCGATCGAAACGCGGTCTCGAGCCGTCGAACCGTCCGTTCGAATGGTAAGCAGACAGCGCTTGTCCAGCGGATCTCCCCGCTCGTTGGCCACGACCCGGCCTGACAGCGAACCGGTCCTGATGTCGAAGCTCTCATCCAGAATCGCGTTCGCCTCCACGTCGACCCCCCTGTAGATCTCGAATCTCTGCTTTTTCCCGCAGCTCCACGAGAGCTCCATGCCGTACTCACCGGCCGGAATGGGACTCAGGTCGTAGCATCCTTCGTGATCGAGCTCGGCTTGGAAAAATTCCTCTGCGTTGAGAGAAAGTGCAACTCCTGCGGGAGGCTTCCCGTCGACCAGGACCCGGCCGGAGACCGATGACGTGGCTTCGACCTCCTTCTCGCCGAGCCGGATCTCCAGGTGAGTCGTTTCACCGGACACCACCTTGACCTCGCCCTGGCCGAGGGTAGGCAGATCCATGACCGCCTCGATCACGCCGGCAACCCCGTTGTCGAAGAGACGCGGCCCCACCTCGACGAACCAGGTCCCGGGGGTCAGGTTGTCGACGCGAAACCGCCCCTCCGCATCGGTGACGCTGTAACGCGGCAGATCGGTCTCGGGACAGTCGTTCCACCAATGCATCTGCAGGATGATCATGTAAGGTCCCTGACGAGCCGTTGTTCCGGAATGGACGATCCCTTCCAGAGTGCCTCCCCGTTCGAGGTGAAACAGGGCTTCATCATCCGATGGGACCTCGATCTGCCCGGAGAGAACCGAATAACCGGGATGCGAAACCGTCACGCGATGCTTTCCTGATCTCAGATGTCCCAGGCTGGCACGGCCGCTGGCATCGGTCCGGCAGCGGCTCACGCGGTAGGGATTGAGGATCCAATCGTTCTCCTCGACGGCAGTATAGACCTCAGCCCACTCGACCGGATTCTCCGTCTCCTTGTCGAGAACCTTCACTCGAATCGAATGGGCCGGCTTGAGCACTACATCCCGGCTCACCGGTTCGCTCTTGATCTCCAGATTCTTCCTCACCGTGGCAAATCCAGACGCAGTGATCGTGAACTGGTACTTGCCCGGAGTCAGATCCTCGACCACGACGACGCCCGGCTCGGTAAACTCCACTCTTTCGCCCGGGCTCTCCGGCGGATTATAGAAGCGCATGTCGCTTGGCAGATCGCAGTTCTGCAGCCTGAGAGCCGCGTTCGCCACCGGTGAACCGTCCTCGGCCGCGACCTTCACCGTCAGGTCGAACCCGGCCGGCATGTTGAAAAGCACCGATCCACCGGCCGGGTAGAACGGCTTCACGACGGTCCAGCTGTCCTGGGGGTGGCGGCGCGCCGCGGCAACGGCCGTGTTGGTGCCGAATCCCGGGAGGGCGAAGGAACCCTTTTCATCGGTGAAGATGGGCGGCTGGAGGACGGCTGCCTCCTTGATGAGATAGATATTTCCGATCCGCACCTCGACGCCGGGCATGGGATTCCCCTTCTGATCCACGGCCACGCCGCGAACGGTCATCCCCTCGAGGAGCTCGATCTCGCCCAGGTCCTTCTCGCAACTTTCCCGCAGAGCGATCGGGCCCCGCTGCGTCGTGGCGTGCTTCTCAAGGTCCACCACCACGTTGACACTGCCGAGCGGCACCCCCACCAGGCGGAACGAGCCGTCGCTTCGGGAGAAGGTAGTGGCAATCGGCAGTTCTGAAAAGATACGGTCGAAGGCCGGCGGCGGATCGATGACTCCCTTTCCGAGAGCCTTGCCGGTCACCAGGATCGAGCACCCCTCGCGGTAGTCCTGAATCCCCGACAGCAGCACGAAGGATGGCAGATTCGTGGCCCGCACCCTCGCGCCGGCAACGGGATTCCCCTCGCCGTCCGTCACATTGCCGAGGAGCACGGCATGAGGCTGAAGCTCGATGTCGCCGAGATCGACCGTCTCCCCCGGCCCGGGAAGGCGATCGATCACGCGGGTGAAGGGCCTCGCGCCGCCCCTGTCGACGAGGAGAACATAGCTGGCACGGGGATAGACGCCCTCGAGAAGAAAAGTCCCGTCCTCGGCGGTAGCCGTTTCTCCCTGCTTGAGGGTCACGTCGAGGGGGTTGTCGCTCAGGAAAGTGCTCACATCCCGGATCAGGTCGTGGAAGTGCACGCCGAGCATCTCCACGGAGATCCGGGGCACCGGCGTCCCGTCCGATTCCACCACCCGTCCCTTGAAGGCGCCCATCGCCTTGCGGAACGACTCCGGCATCGCCGCCGTCTCCGTACTCTCCCTCGGGGGCAGGAGCTCGCGGTCCGGCGCCGGGACGTTTTCAACGTCTTTGGAAGCCGCCTCATCCCTTGCTTGACCCGTCGGTCCGGCGAGCAGGTCAGGCCGCTCCCCTTCCCGATCAGTCCCATCGGTATCAAAGAGAGTGAAAAAGGTCGCTGTGAGCACCAGAAAGAGAACAGCAGCCAGCGCGATCTTGATCTTGAGACTCATGGCAAGAACTCCTGTCAGAACCGAGGCACCGCCTCCCGCTGTCAGGGCTGCCAGCTCGATGCCGGCGATCGGCGCCAGGGCCTGACACCAGGCCTTCCTGCTTCCGCTGAAGCTGGCATCGAGAGACCGGCGCACCCGCGCGAGCCCGCGCTGGATGCGCGTCTTCACCGTTTCCACGGAGATGTCGAGCTGCCTGGCAATGGTTCGGGGAGGCATGTCATCGTAATACCGGAAGAGGATCGCGGAACGGTACGGCTCGTCGAGCGCGCAGACCGCCTCGACGACCCGTTTCCTGGCCGCTTCCCTCATCACCAGTTCCTCGGCAGAGCGAACGGTCTCGGGCCGGGCCGCTCCCTGCTCTCTCCTCAAAACCCGCCTTTCCGTGCGCCGGTTCTTGAGAGCCAGGTTCCGAACCGTGCCGGCCAGCCAGGCGCGCAGCTTCTCCGCCCGTTCGGGCATATTCAATGCTGCGAGCCAGGTCTCCTGAGCCACGTCCTCGGCACGGCTGTCGTCGCGGATCAGGCTGCGTGCCAGGCCGCGAACGAAGTCGGCGTGGGAGAGGAGTTCCTCAGGATGGTCTGAATAAGGTGCGCTGGCCATGGTTCTCACCTCTGCCGGGGAAGATCGGTATCACCTGTCATCCTCATGTTCCCGCCTGAGGGAAAATGGACTCACGATTTCACGATTTTTTTCCTGATCAGCCGCTGAAATAACCGGCATACCGCTCCATGGCATCCATCACGGCCTTGACGTTCTCGATAGGCAGGCCGGGATAGAGACCGTAGATCAGCATGAGGCCGCCCTCGCGGCTGCCGAGCGCGGCGACCTCCTTCCGGATCAGCTTGTCGATCTCCGCTGGGGAGCCGCGGACGGTAACCTCCTGCCGGTCGATGTCCAGATCGATGCAAACGCGTCCCTTCACGTTCTTTGCGATCCAGTCGATGCCGTTCACCCTGTCCTGCAAATTCAACACATCGACGCCGCAGCTCAGCAGATCGTCGATCAGCGCGTGGAGCTGCCCGTCGCTGTGCATGTGCACCACGCACCCGGCCTCGCGGGCCGGCGCCATGATCCTCTCGAAGCTCGGCTTGATGAACGAGCGGAACTGCCCGGGCGTGAGCATCGGTCCGGTCTGCATGCCCAGGTCCTCCGGGTACTCCATCCACCGGACGCCCGCGGCGATCTGCTCCTCGACCAGAGCCAGGTTGAACGACTCCACCATGGCGATCAGCTGCCAAAGGCGCGGCTCCTCATCGACCATGTCGAAGATAAGGTTCTCGTACCCGCGCAGATCGCAGAGCTGCAGGAAGGTGTGACCGTGCCTGAGCCCCCCGCGCTCCAGCCGCTCTCCCGACCGGGATCCGGCCACGGCCGAATCGAGATAACTGCCGAATCCATCGCCCTTTGCCGGATCGGGGGGAATGAAATCCGAAAAGGCTTCCCACTCTGCCAGCGGGTGGGTCGTGACGATCCCGGTGATCCCGTCCTCGCTGGTCTCCCAGACGCAGCCCCACGGATCGGTGAACGGCTCCGCGGCACGGGCATTGACGGCGAATCGGGGTTCGAAATCCTCTGGCAGCGGCATGAATTCCGGGAAGAGCAGCTCGTGCCCGGCCATGAGCTCCTCGAGAGCCTCGCGCGGATAATGCCGCCAGCAGGCGTCATTGATGTGAAAGACGACAGGAATCGAGTCGGCGTGCTCGAAGCGGACCGCCTTGAGCAGATCGGCGTCGGAGTCGAACAAGGTCATGCCACCTCAACGGGAAAGAAAGTCAGGGAAATAGAAGAGTAAACAACATTCGACGCAACACCTGAGAAGTCGGTTCGTATATCCTTGAGTAGGAATGTATAATATTACACCAAGACTGGCGAGCACCCACTTCGGTCACGGCGAATCACTTTCAAAGATTAGATAATCAAGCATACCACCCTTTCGAGCAGACAGATCGTTCCTGGGAGGCCCCGAATGAACCTGTTTCGATCGATCGTTCCCGCTCTTCTCTTCCTCCTTCTCCTCCTTCCTCCTGCTGCTGCGGCGCAAGACAGCGACAGAGCTTCGGAAGCCTACTTCAGCGCCAACGCCCTCTACAATCGCAAGCTCTACCCGTTGGCGATCGACGAGTACAGCTCCTTCCTGAGGAACTACCCGAGGCACGAGAAGGCCCAGCAGGCAAGGCTCGGCCTCGCTCTCTGCTACAACGCCCTGGGGGACAGGAAAAAAGCGGAGCCCCTCTTCGCCCGGCTGTCCCGCGTCAGGAGCCTCGATAACCGCCAGGAGATCCACAACCTCTGGGGGCACTGCCTTCTCGCCCTCGACCGCCTGAAGGAGGCGGAAGCCGCCTACTCGTTCAGCGCTGAGAGCGGCGGCGACAGGTCGCAGGCCGTCGTCGGTCTGGTGGGCCTGATCGAGAGCCGGTACAGGCAGAGCAAGTGGAAGGAAGTGGTTCGCAGCTGCGACCTCTTTCTGCAGAAGTTCAAGGATCCGGAGTACCTGCAGCGCGTCAAGTTCCAGGGGGCGGTGGCCCGCTTCGAGCTGGACCTCTTCCAGGAGGCGGCCAAGCTGCTCAAGTCCCTCGTCGATCCCCGCGACAGATCTCCGCTGATGCAGCACATCACCTTCCTGCTGGCCGAGAGCCTGAGGGAGCTCGACAAGGCGGCCGACGCGGAAGAGTACTTCAACATGGCGGCGCGGCGGATGAACGGCGCCTTCACGGCCGAGGCCCTCTTCCGGCTCGGGTTCCTCCGGTTCCAGGCCGGTCGATACGGCGAGGCGATCCTCGACTTCGCGGAAATCGTGAAAAGCCACGGCGCGTCGGACCACGGACCCTCGTCACGGATCTACATGGGCCGCTGCTGCCTCGAGCTCGACGATTTCCGCCAGGCCGAGAAGATCTTTTTGACCGTCACGGAAAAATCGCCGGAATACGGCCGGGCGCGGCTCTGGCTGGCCAGGACCTATCTTCGCCGGAACAACCCGGTGCGGGCCGAAGGCGTGCTGGAAGCGGCTCTCGACAAGCTTGCCAAATCCCCCGACCGGCTCGACCTGCTCTACGAGCAGGGCAGCGTGCTGATGGATCAGGCGAAGTACGAGGAAGCGAGCCGGAGCTTCGCAGCCCTGGCACGCGAGTTCCCCAAGGATCCTCTCGCCCTCGACGCCCTGTGGCTCGAAGCCTGCTGCCTCCACAGCGAGGGGCAGTTCGAGAAGAGCAGACGATGCTGCGATGCCTTCCTCGAAAAGAATCCGCGGTCCGCGAGACATCCCGACCTCCTCTTCCTCAAGGCCGAAAACCTCTACCTGGCCAACAAGGGCGCCCAGGCGGACTCCCTCTACAAGGAGTTCATCGCCCGCTTTGCCGACCACTTCTACGCCCAATCGGCGCGGTTCCGCATCGCCCAGATCCTCTACGACGGGAAGAAATGGAGCGCCGCCCTGAAGGCTCTCGATGCGCTCCTGCCGAAGGTCCCGGACAAGCCGTTCTTCAACCAGTTCCTCTTCATGCAGGGTGACTGCTGCTACAACATCCAGGACTGGGAGAAGGCGATCGAGGCATTCACCCTGTTCATTCGCCGGCATCCGCAGGAATCGAACAGCGACGTGGCGGCCCTCAAGACCGCCCTGGCCATGGAGAACAAGGGCGACAGGAAAGGGGCGATCACATCGCTCTCCTCGTTCCTCGGCAACCACGGGAAGAGCGACCTTCTGCCCGACGCCCGCGTGGAGCTGGGCCGCATCCTCTACGAGGAAGGGCGCTTCGACGAAGCCCGGCGCGTGCTCACCCGCTCCGGCCGGCACGGCGACAACGCCCATGCGGCCTACACCCTCGGCTGCCTCGCCATGGCCCGGAACGACGAGAGAGCGGCCCTGGGCCATTTCCGGGCCGTGGCGGACCAGTATCCCAAGCACGAACTGGCAGCCGACGCCATGGTGCAGCAGGCGGTCCTGAACATCCACAGGGAGCGGTTCAGCGAGGCGCAGAAAAACCTCGAGGCCTTTCTCGAGGATCACGGCCGGCACGAGAAGGCGCCCGAGGCGCTTTTCTATCTCGGCGTGACCCTCTCCCGCCAGAAGGAATGGGACAGCGCGGTAAGGCGGTTCCGCCGGCTTGTCGACAGGCACAAGGATTCGGCCTTTTGCGACAGGGCGCTCTACGAGTGGATCTGGTGCGAGAAAAGCAAGGGAGGGGAGGAATCCGCCTCGATGCTCTACGCCAGGTTCCTGAAGGAATATCCCGAAAGCCCCCTTCTTCCGGAGGTCGTCTTCGAGCTGGCCGAGCTCGAGTACGCCTCAGGTCAGTACGACTCGGCGGCCCGTCGTCTCGAAGGCCTGCTGAAGAAGGAGCTCGAGGCCGACCTGCGCGAAAGGGCGCTCTACCGCCTGGGATGGAGCCGATTCACCCAGGGCCGGATGGCCGATGCGGCGCCCTGCTTCGAGACCATGATCAAGGAGTTCCCCGAATCGGAGCGGATCGGGATCGCCCTCTACCAGGCCGGCGAGGCCCGCCTGAAGCTCAAGGAACACGAGACCGCCTACCGGCACTTCAAGAGCCTGTCCGGCCTGGAAAACCCAAGCGAGAATGGCGAGCAGTCGATGCTTCGCCTGGCCGAGCTGGCCGCTCTCACCCAGCGATGGAAGGAATCGGAGTTGGTCTACCGCTCCTTCTCGGACAGGTATCCGAAGAGCGCGTTCCTGGGCAGGGCCCTGTTCGGCCGCGGCTGGGCTCTGGAGAACCAGCAGCGCTACACCGAGGCGATCGAGGCCTACACCCTGGTTCTGAAGCACGGCCAGAAGAACGAGACCAGCGCGCGCAGCCAGTTCCAGATCGGCGAATGCCTCTTCTCCCTCAAGCAGTACGACGAGGCCGTCAAGGCGCTGATCAAGGTCGAGGTCCTCTATTCGTTTCCGAATTGGAGCGCCAAGGCGCTTCTCGAGACGGGCCGGGCGCTGGAGCTGCCCGGCAAGAATGAGAAAGCCCGCGCGCAGTACGAGGAGTTGATCCGGAAGTATCCGGAGAGCGACGCGGCTGTTGTGGCGCAAAAAAGATTGAAGAACCTGGATAACGGATAGAACACAAGGAGAAGGAGATGCTTCGTACACGGAATGCCGCACTGCCCCTGGCCGCCCTCTTCGTTCTCGTTCTCGCGGCTGCCCCGGCTCTTGCCCTGCCGGCGGACGATCCGGCCGCGACGGAGGCCGAGAACGGCGATGACATTTTCTCCCTGCTATGGAAAGGCGGCTTCGTCATGATCCCCATCGCCCTCGCATCGGTGCTGGCCCTGACCATCACGATCGAGCGCATCCTGTCGCTGCGCAGGAAGAAGATCGTCCCGCCGGAGTTCATGGCCGGGCTCGAGCCGATCTTCAAGGAGGGAGAAAACGATCCCGGCAAGGGCACGGAGTACTGCGAAAAGAATCCGTGCATCCTCGGCAACCTGATCAAGAGCTCCATCCCGAAGATCCCGCGGGGCGAGCTGCCCCTGCAGCGTGCCCTCGAGGATGCGGGAGCCCGCGAGGTGGACCGGATGAAGCGCAGCCTCAAGCCCCTCTCCATGATTGCCACCATAGCGCCGCTGCTCGGCCTCCTGGGCACGGTCTACGGCATGATCCGTGCCTTCCAGGCTGCCACCAATGCCGGAATCGGCAAGTCGGACGTGCTGGCTCAGGGGATCTACGAGGCCCTGGTGACCACGGCGGCCGGGCTGACGCTGGCCATTCCAGTCCTCATCATCTACCTGGTCCTCAACAACCGGGTGGACGGTATCGTGGATCATCTGGACGAAAACGCGGAGAAGTTCATCTCCCTCGCGGTGAAACAAGAGACTGCTTGACAGGAAGGAGCCGGGGCATGCGGATCCGCAGAAAAATGGATAAGGAAGAGACCATCATCAACGTCACGTCCCTGCTCGACGTCATGTTCATCCTGATCATCTTCTTTCTGGCCACGTCCACGCTGCAGAGAGAGGAGCACGACATCAAGGTGAATCTGCCGTCCGGGATGGAGAGCGCCTCGCTGAGCGCCGCCTCCAGGACGATCGTGATCAACGTGCGCAAGGACGGCAGCTACTTCCTCCAGAACCGGGTGAAGACGATCGACGATGTGGAGCAGACGATCAAGGACGCGGTGGCGCAGAATCCGGAGCAGAAGGTCCTGATCCGGGGCGACCGAGAGGCGCTCCACGGCCGCGTTGCCGCGGCGGTGCGAGCCTGCAAGAGCTCGGGCATCGACGAGGCGAACATTGGCTACCAGCACCGGCTGATCCATGACTGAAAAGAAGAAAAAAAGATCGCACAAGCTCGTGATCACTTTCGCCGCCCTCAGTATCCTGATGTGCGCGGCCGCTCTCTTCGTGGTGCCGCAAGTGGTCGCTCACTACACCGATGGTTTCTCCATCGATCAGCCGGCCAGGGAGGCGGTGACTCGCACGATCCTCTGGGAGAACCCCCGGCTCGTGGAGGGCGATCTCAACATCGACCCCCACAACTACGAGCCAGCCCTGTCGGCCGACGGACTCACCATGATCTTCACCCGGGGCAAGGCCAGGCAGAACGCCGACCTCTTCATCTGCCGCCGGGACGGCGAAAGGTGGGACGAGCCAATTCCCCTCGACGCGATCAACACGGATGACGACGAGCTCGGCCCCGAGCTGAGCCATGACGGCCGCTACCTCTACTTCTACTCCAACCGCCCCGGCGGGCAGGGCGGCTACGACATCTGGCTGAGCCGCCTCTTCGGAAGGTCGTGGACGGCTCCGGAGAATCTCGGCAGCAGCGTCAACACCCAATTCAACGAGTACGGTCCCGGGCTTTCCCCGGACGACAGAAGGCTCTACTTCTCCTCGAACCGCCTGAAGCGCAAGCTCACCGACGAGGAGAAGGAGGCGTGGCAGGCCACGCTGCGGGAGGAGTTCCGCGGCAGCGACTACGACATCTTCTCGGCCGTGGCACCGGATCCCGGCGGCGAGCCCGAAGCCGAGGAGGGGATTCCCCCATTCCCGCGGTTCAAGGCAGCCGGGCGGGTGAACGCCCTCTGCTCCCCCTGGCACGAAGGCCAGGTCGCGGTGACGCCGCGAGGCGATTTCATCTACTTCAGCTCCGACCGCGAAGGCGGGCTCGGCGGCTTCGACATCTATCGCTGCCGCGTCTTCCACGACGAGATACTGGAGCCGGAGAACATGGGAGCCCCGGTCAACAGCAGGCTGGACGAGATGGATCCCGCGCTCTTCATGGAGGGCCACGGCCTCCTGTTCAGCTCGAACAGGCTCGCACGAAACGACGAACGGCCGTTCCAGATCTACCGCACGATCAGCCGCGAGGTGATCACCATGCAGGACTGGTCGGCGCTCAATGCGCTGCTCCGGTTTCTCGACGCGATCAAGTGGCCCCTTCTGCTGCTGCTTCTCGGACTCCTGGCCCTGCTCTACCTCCTCCGCTACCTGGCGAGCCAGCGATTCCGGATGCACGCTTCGCTGCTCCAGAAGTGCCTTCTCCTGTCGCTACTCCTTCACCTGCTCCTGGCGCTCCTTTTGAGCACCTGGGTGGTCACGTCGGCGCTCTACGACATGGAAGGTGACAAGGACGGCGAGCTCTTCCTCGACGTGGATGCCCTGGCCGGAGAACGGCTTGGCCTCGAGATCCGCGAGGAGGTCGCGACTCTCGAGGCGGTGGCGGACACCCGGCCGCTCGATCAGCAAGCCGACACGCTGATCGAGGAGAGGTCGTCCGAGCCGCTGGCACGGATGGAGCATCGCTTCGAGAACAGGGAGAGTCCGAAGTTCCCCGCCGCCGAATTCCAGGTCGACCGGGCCAGGCAGGAGCAGCCGCTGCAGCTCGACAGGCTGTCCCACACGAAAGCCCTCGAGCCGATCGAGTTCATGAACGAGCAGGCCGCTCTCGAGGAGCCGGACAGTAAACCGGACCGCCCGGCCCCCGAGCTGCACGAGGCGATCGACAGGTTCGAAACGAGCGACAAGAGCCCTGTCCAGTCAAGGCCCGGGCTCCCTTCGCCCGTGCGGATGAATGATGCGCAGAGCCGGGAGCCTGACAGGAAATCGGCTCTTGCCGACCTGGCCTTCTCGGCAGAGCCGGCGAGGACCAGCACCGACTCGCTTCCTGCCGCGCAGCATCTCGCCATCGAGGATCGGACCGAGGAGCCGGAATACAGGTCGACGGTCATCGAGATGGAGATGCCGAGCGGGGGTCCTGCCGAATCGGAGCCGGAGATCCCCCCCGTGGCGCAGCCCGGCTCCTCGCAGCGCAGGGAGCTGACCGTCCCTGTGGAGAAGACGGTCCCCCGGCTGACGGCGGCGCTCGACCTGAGCCGCGCCGCGAAGAGGCCCTCGTCGTCGGCAGTCACCGCTCCGCGCCGCAAACCGCTCGTGACGGAAGAAAGGGAGCCGGTCCGCCATACCATCTCCAATCCGAGCCTGCCGCTCCGCACGGAGCCCCTTCGAAAGAGGCTGATGGAGAGCTTCCGGAAGCAGGAGAAGACCCGGTCGCTCGATGAGAAGCGGTTCGATCTCGAAGAAAAGAAAAAGACGACCCGCCCGGTTCCGCTGGCCATCAAGCACGAGCCCCTGCCTCTCCCCCGCCCGACCAGGCAAAAGATTGAAACGAAACGGGCAGCCGTATCGGCCTTGGAGATTCCCCTTCGCGAAAGGGCGGAGGAACTCGAGCCGGTGATCGCCAAGTACGAGCACGAGGAGCCGCGAACCTACCATGGACTCGAGATGAAGAGCCGCAAGGTGATCTTCTGCCTCGACGTGTCGGCCAGCATGGAGTGGAACGACCGGATCACCGATGCCCGGCAGGAGCTGCTGCGGCTGATCGACACGCTCAACGACAGCGTCTCCTTCAACATCATCACCTTCGCGGGCGATGTGCGCATCTGGAACCGGAGGGGCGTCCAGCCGGGAACGATGGACAATCTCGAGTCGGCGAAGCGGTTCGTGGAGCGGGCCAGGATCGCCTCGGACGGCACCAACACGGTGGGAGCCCTGACCGAGGCGCTTCTGGACGAGGAGGTGCAGAGCATCTACTTCCTCTCGGACGGCCACCCCACCACGGGTATCACAACGGACAGCGACGCGATCCTTCGCTGTGTACGGGACCTGCAGGACGGCCGCAAAGTGGCGATCCACACCATCGCCTACATCAAGGGAGATCCCCCGCCCCAGTGGAGGAACCGGGTGCCGCCCAAGGACAGATTGATCGATCTGATGATGCGCCTGGCCGACCAGAACAACGGCCAGTGTGTAGTTTTCGACGAGGATTGATGCTATAATCGAGTCATCTTCGGGTGTCGCCCACGGGAGATGCGATCATGCAAACAAACCGCTTCCTCCATTGTTGCCTTGCCGTCTTCGCGCTGGCCGCCGCCTCTCTCCAGGCGGATACGGTCTACGTACCAGACGACCATCCGAACATCCAGGACGCGATCGACGCATCGAACAGCGGGGACACGATTCTTGTTCGCCCCGGGACCTTTCAGGAGAACATCGACTTTCTCGGCAAATCGGTCGTCCTTGAAAGCGATCAAGGCGCCGTCCTGACCGCGATCGATGGAATGCAGGCAGGCAGCGTGGTCTCGTTCATCTCCGGCGAGGGATCCGATGCCGTGATCCGGGGATTCACGATCACGAACGGCACTGCCCGGAACGGCGGCGGCATTCTCTGCTCCCAGGGGGCCGTCCCGCAGATCGTGGACAACCTGATCAGCGGCAACAGGGCGTCCACTTTCGGGGGTGGACTCTACTGCCGCTACGGTTCCTCTCCTTCCGTTTCCGGCAACGAATTCCGGGAGAACACGGCCGGCTCGGGAGGCGGGATCGCCTGCCGGCTGAGCTCGGCGCCGTTGATCTCGGGGAATCTCTTCAGCGGAAACAGTGCCATCGGGACGTACGGCAACGGCGGGGCGATCTACTGCTACAGCGACTCCTCCCCCACGGTGGAGAACTGCCTGATTCACCACAACGAGGCCAATGGAAGCTTCGGCCGGGGAGGAGGGATCGCCTGCTGGGAATCCTCTCCCTCCATCATGAACTGCACCGTTGTCGAAAACAGCGCCGCGGAGCTGGGCGGAGGGATCATCTGCACCGACCTGGCCGCAGCCGCGATGACGAACTCGATCCTCTGGAACAACACCGCTCCGTATGGTCCGCAGATCGCGCTGGAAAGCGAGGGATTTCCGTCAACGCTCCAGATCGGCTATTCCGACGTGGAAGGAGGCCAGGGGGCGGTGAGCACTGCATTGGGCTGTACCCTGAACTGGGGAGGCGGCATGATCGACGCCGATCCTCTTTTCGTGGCGGCGAGCGAGGAAGACTTTCATCTTCTCTATCAATCACCCTGCCTGGACAGCGGCTACAGCGCCGCACCGGGCCTGCCCTCCGAGGACTTCGAAGGCGATCCGCGACACAATTACAGCGATGTGGACATGGGGGTCGACGAGTTCCACCTTCATCTCTATCACACCGGAGCCGTGGCCCCCGGAAACGCGTTCGAGATCAAGGTCGTGGGGCATATCCTGTACGGGCAGGTCGTCATCGCCATGAGCAGCGGCATCGAAGATCCGCCCATACCAACGTCCTGGGGTGATCTCTACCTCACCCGGCCCATGAGCGCCATGATATCCCTCGGCCAGATACCGGGCTCTGGAGTTCTCATCTACCAGGCGACGGTTCCCGCCACATGGCTGCCTGGCGAGATGAAACCCACGCAGGCCCTGGTGGGCTTGCTCGGCAATCCCGAAGCGAGACTTACCAATCTCATGGTGCTCGTGGTTGAGTGAACCGAATCAGCTCGCCACCTTCCCACGCACCGTGAGGGCGATCTTGAAGAGCACCGTGAGGATCAGGAATCCGACGGCATAGCATCCAAGGGTGATCGACACCTCGGCCCACGTGGGCGAGTACTCGGTGATATGCCCAACGGGCGACGGGATGAAGCCCGTGACCACCATGCCGAGGCCCTTGTCGATCCAGGTGGATAGGAAGACCGCCCCGCAGGCGAGGGCCAGCACTCCCTCCATCCGCCGCGTCTTCGGATTGACCAGCAGTACGATGGCTATCGCCGCCAGCATGAACGAGATCCAGATCCATGGCACCAGCGCGGCGTGGCCGTCCAGTCCGAACAGCAGGTACTCGAAGGAATGCATGTGCTCGGGCATCTGGCTGTAGAACACGGTGAAGATCTCGAGGAGGACGAAGAACACGTTGATGCAGATCGCGTAGGTGACGATCTTGGCCAGGCTCTGGATCTGCTCCTTGCCCGGATCGAACTTCGTGAACTTCCGCAGCAGGAGGCAGAGCAGGATCAGCAGCGAGGGTCCTGACGCGAAGGCCGAGGCCAGGAAGCGAGGCGCCAGGATGGCGGTGAACCAGAACGACCGGCCGGGAAGACCGTTGTAGATGAACGCCGTCACCGTATGAATGCTTATGGCCCAGGGGATCGAGACGATGATCAGGATCTTCAGCCACTTGGGCGGTGCAATCGACTTCCGTTCCGAATCGAGTGAGATCCAGCCGATGATCAGGTTGAGGAAGAGATAGCCGTTCAGGACGATCATGTCCCAGAAGAGAATCGAGCTTGGCGATGGGTGCAGGATGATGTTGACCGCACGGGACGGTTGACCCAGATCCATCACGATGAAGAGGATGCACATGGTCACCGAGGCGATGGCGAGAAATTCACCGAGAATGGTGATCTTCCCGAAGGCCTTGTAGTTGTGCAGGTAGTAGGGCAGCACCACCATGACAGCCGAGGCCGCCACACCGACCAGAAAGGTGAACTGGGCAATGTAGAAACCCCATGTCACATCACGGCTCAGGCCGGTGACGCCGAGGCCGTTCGACAGCTGGCTCAGGTAGAACAGAAAGCCCACTCCCGCGATTCCGAGCAGAACAACAACGAGTCCCCAGTACTTTCGACCGCCTGTAAGAGCCTTTTCGAGCATGACTCCCTCACACTATGTAGTAAACTTCCGGATTCGTACCCAGCTCAGGCTTGCGCCGAATGACGTAGTTCGCCTTCAGGACTCTTCTCACGTCAGAGCTCGGATCGTTCAGATTCCCAAAAACAAGGGCATTGCACACTTCGCGGCATGCAACCACGCAGGCCGGTTCGAGGGGCTTCTTCGTGACCGGATCGCGACGGGCCAGCCTTTCGGCGCAGAAGTTGCACTTCTCCACGACACCCTTGGTGCGCGTGGGGAAGTTCTTGTCCACGGCCTTGATGTGAGGCCTGGGGTCGCTCCAGTTGAAGCTCCGCGAGCCGTAGGGGCAGGCGGCAACGCAGTACCGGCAGCCGATACAACGGTGATAGTCCATCATCACGATCCCGTCATGCCTCCTGAAGGTCGCCTTGGTGGGGCAGACCCGCACGCACGACGGATGGTCGCAGTGATTGCAGAGCACGAGGACGGGCAGGTTCTTCAGACCCTTGCCCAGGAACTGGTGGTCCTGACTCGGGAGGGCTTTCTCGAAGTTCTCCTTCCAGAGCCACTTGACCTCGTGCTGCTTGTCGACCTCGCCGTTTTTCAGGCGGATGTCGGGCACGGCATGAACCTGGTGGCAGACATCCATGCACCGCGTGCAATCTCCCCTCGCGCTGCAGGCCTTGACGTCGATGACCATGGCCCACCGCGTCTTCGATGTGTTGACGGCATGGTCCGCCGCCTTGAGCACCTCGGAACCGGAGAGAAGGTCAAGACATTGACTGCCGGACGCTCCAAGAGCGGTGAGCCCGGCTAGTTTGAGGAATTTTCTTCTGTCGACGGCCATAGTTCGTCCTCCTCCCGCTTCAGGTGGCAATCCCAGCAGTAGGGCTTGACGCCCACGTAATCGTGACATTTATCGCAGAACTCGGACTTCTTGGTGTGGCATTCCAGGCAGCCGTTGGTAAGGCTCATCTCGTACTCCTTGCCGTCCACCTCGATGTACCTCTCGCCTTCGCGCACGACACGGTCGCGCCAGTCGTTCAAGAGGTCCATGTGGGAAGACTGCATGTACGTCTTGGATGCCACGCACTTCCCCTCGGGAATCTCCAGCTCGGGCGTGTAGCCCGTCTTCCCGGTCTTGGCGTTGTACCAGACCGGAAAGGTAATCAGCCCGAGGAATACAAGCAGGCCTGGGATGATCTTTCCAGCATCATACATCCTCACTGCCCTCCTTCTCCGTTGCCGCCGCAGCGCCGGCCGGCTGCTCCTCGGCGGTTTCCGTTTCGTTGTTTACATAAGGCTCGCCGCGCATGTCTGTCCTGTCTTCCTTCTCGCCCTTCATGATCAACGCGTTGCCCACCAGCTCATGAACGGCGCCCACCTCGACTCCGGGAACCCAGAACTCCACCAGGCCCGGCAGGGTGGCCTTGTCGATGGCGCAGATGCAGGAGAGCAGGTTCACGCCGTGCTTTTCGTGAACATACTTCACGGCATTCGCCCTGGGCAGTCCGCCGCGAAGCCGGACCTCCATGTTCTCGTCCGTGCCGATGCCGGAGCCGGAGCCGCAGCAGAAGGTCTGCTCGCGGATCGTGTTCTCCGGCATGTCGTGGAAGTGGTTGCAGCAGGCGTTGATCACCTCGCGAGGCTCGTCGAGGAGCCCCATGGCGCGCGCCGTGTTGCACGAATCGTGGTAGGTGACCTTCCACTGATCGTTGCGGCTCTTGTCGAGGTTGAGCTTGCCATGCTTGATCAGGTCTGCGGTGAACTCGCAGATATGAACCATCTTGGTGCTCTTGGCGTTGTCGAATTTCGTTCCCGTGATCGGGGACACGGGCACCTCGAGGAAGTCGGCCGGGCCGTTCATCGTCTCCATGTACTGGTGGAGAACGCGCCACATGTGGCCGCACTCCCCGCCGATGATCCACTTCACCCCGAGCCGCTTCGCCTCCATGTAGATCTTGGCGTTGAGCCTCTTGATCATCTCTGCCGAGTGGAAGAGGCCGAAGTTGCCGCCCTCGGATGCGAAGGAGCTGAAGGTGTAATCGAGGCCGATCTCGTGGAAGAGGGACATGTACCCGAGGAATCCGAAGTAGTGGGGATCGCCGAAATAGTCTGCCGAAGGCACGACGAAGAGGATCTCGGCTCCCTTCCTGTTCACCGGGGCATCCACCTTGATTCCGGTGATGTCCTTGAGATCGTCGATGGCGAAGTCGACGCTGTCCTGGAAACCGTGCGGCTGGATGCCGAGGTGGTTCCCCGTCCGGAAGCAGTTGGCTGCCGGCGTGCAGATCCAGTCGATGCCGAGGCCGAGCAGGTTGAGAAGCTCGCGCCCCATCATGGTGATTTCCGCCGTGTCGATCCCGTAGGGGCAGAAGACGGAGCAGCGGCGGCACTCGGTGCACTGGTAGAAGTAGGAGAACCACTCGCGGATCACGTCCTTGGTCAGCTCGCGGCCGCCGGCCAGGCGTCCCAGGATCTTGCCCGCCTTGGTAAACTCCTTCCTGTAGATCGAGCGAAGCAGCTCGCCGCGGAGCACGGGCATGTTCTTCGGGTCGCCGGTGCCGATGTAGAAGTGGCACTTGTCAGCGCAGGCGCCGCAGCGAACACAGATATCCATAAAGACCTTGAGGGAGCGGTACTTGTCCAGCCGCTCCTTGAGACCGTTGATGATGATCTCCTTCCAGTTCTCCGGAAGCTTCCAGTCGTCTTCGGTGGGCTGCCACTTGCCGTTGCACGGCAGGTCGAGGTATTCGAGAGAGGCGGGGTTCGCGCCGTAGTTGTAGCTGCCCCTCTTGAATTCCACGGTGGGATCCATCCACTCCTTCTCGGGAGGTCTGAAGTCTATCTTCGACAGAACCTCGGGATTCAAAGGCTTATCGGACATACTCTCGTCCCCTTTCTATGCGGGTTCTTCCTTGGCCGCGGCGTCATCCGTGGCCGCAGGCACGTCCTTTTCGAGCGGCATCCCCGCCGCCTTCATCTTGTCACGGAACTCGTCTTCATACTCTTCGTAGGTGTGGACCTTCACAGGAGCGTTCCACGGATTGACGTGGCGCCGCATCCGGTTGTTGTTCGCCAGGTTTCTCGTGGGGCTGAGGAAGATCCCCCCCATGTGCATCAGCTTGCTCATGGGGAAGTAGATCATCAGGACCGACACGAGGAACAGGTGCAGGTAGAAGAGAAAACCGATCCCTTCCGGCATGGAGGGATTCAGGCTGATCAGGCCGAAAGCCAGTTCCTTGACTCCCACGATATGGACCTTGGTGAAGTAGCGCATGAAGATGCCGGTGATCACGATCGCCAGAAGCAAAAGCAGGGCAAAATAATCGGTGGGAAGCGAAATGTACCGGATCTGCTGGAACACCACCCTCCTGAAGAAAAGATACGAGAGGGCGGCGAGGATGATCAGGTCGGTGAGGCAGAGCAGGGGAACGCCGACCTGAAAGATCGAATCGAGATCCTGAAAGAGCTCCACGAAACCCGGAACAGGCTCGGTGAAGAAGCGCAGGTGCCGCACCACGATGATGAACAGCGACCAGTGAAAGGCCAGTCCGGCGAGCCAGAGGGCCTTGTTGCCGCCGTAGACGATCTTCGGACCCTCCTTCACGTTGGCCGCGGTGTTCCTGAAAAGCGACCGGAAGAAGAAGACCTCCAGGAACATCCTGCCGAGCACGCCGAGCGTGCTGTGCGGATTGTCGAGCTTGTTGCTCTTGATCCAGGGCAGCGACTTCTGCTGTCCGCTCGTCGTGGGAATCCGGAACGGCACGGGCGACTTGCCCCATTTCATCACACGGTAGATCACCCCCACGACAAAGACCAGAGCCGCCACGTAGGGAACCAGGATCCCGAACAGAAAGCGACCAAGCGCGGGGAACAGCCAGACGGCCAGTAGAACCGCAAGACCGCATATCAGAACCCACTTCAAGGGACTGAAGGGGGAATTCTTTTCGCTCATTTACCGCATCCTCCTTGATTGTCACACTCATTAAGGCCGCATGTCGTTCCGGGGTCCAAAGGCTGCTCCTGATCCTCGAGAATCCTCTTCCTTCTTTCCAGCAGCCGGAAGGGGCCATCCTGCATGTTCCGGAGCCGGATCGAGTGAAGATCTTCCCGGCATTTCGTGTAGACCTCGAAGGCCTGGAGAGCCATCCTGTCGACTCGATCCTCGAACCGGAACAGTTCCTCGAGAATGCCCTTGCCGCCGATCTCCCCGCCCAGCTCCTCGCGAACCACGTTCTTGAGCGTCAGGACGAATCCCACCGCCCGGGAAGGGGTGATATCCTGCACGGACCTGATCCTGAGCATTCCGTCGAGCGTCGTAGCGAGGGCTTCCTCGTCGAGCTCTTGGCCGAGAGCCATCTCGAAGAGGGCCTCCGCCCCGCTGGTGATGGAAAAACCGACGGGATTGCTGAATCGGTCCTTCTCCTTGTCCAGGAACTTTGCCGTCTGCTCGGGATAGGTCGCCACGATCCGCTGCCGCCAGCTGTCGAGTATGGCCTTTCGTTTGGCGCTCAGTAGATCCTCAAGCATTGCAATCCTTCCGAGCAGCCTCGGCCGCTTTCATTCGCTTCCTGCGACAGCACCTTTCCTCACCGGCGGCACGCCCGTTCTCCAGGACCGTTCGGGCGGGAACCTTGAGAAAGCTCTGCATCAGCTTCCGGGAGAAGCCTTCCAGACCGTTCTGGTCCGTTGCGGTGAAGTGCCCCTTCATCTCTTCCACGCACCTCTGACGGATCTTCTCGTACTCCTTGGCCAGGTTCGTCACACCGGGATCGAAGGCCGACTCGATCCAGGCCTGGAAGGTCCCCACCAGGTCCTCGATCATGCTTTCAGCAGCAGGCACGTTGGTGAGGCGGCCGTTCTTCTGGGCTTCCAGGAAGATCTTCAGGTCTTCCATGTCGACAACCCTGACCCGGTCGGCCGAAAGGCCCTCCACCTCCACGTCGCGGGGAACGGCCATGTCGATGACCAGCGCCGGCCCGCCCTCTTCGGAGGAAAGGGCTTCTTGCAGCGTGCCGGCTTCGACCACGTAGCCGGGGGCTCCGGTGCAGCTCACCAGAACCTTGCAGCGCGGCAGATGAACTGGGATCTCGTCGAGCCCGATCCCTTCTCCATCGAAACGGGACGCCATCTTCTCGGCCTTGTAGGGCGTCCTGTTCGCGAAGAAGAACTTCTTGTGGCCGGCGGCGGCAAGCGCCTCGGCGATGATCCGGGCGCTCTCGTTGACCCCCACCACCAGGACCGCGTCGTCGGGCTTCAGGCTCTCCTTGATGACCTGAACGGCCACTCCGGAAACGGAATACCGCCCCTCGCCCAATCCTGTCCGGGTCCGGACCGACTTGCCGATCCGGAAAGCGTTGTGAAAAAGGCGGTGGAGCACCTTGCCCGCTCCCTTGGCGGAGCAGGCGGCGCTGTAGGCCTCCTTGATCTGCCTCTGGATCTGGTACTCGCCCGTGACGAGGGAGTCGAGCCCTGAGATGACGCGGAAGAGATGGCGGGCCGTCGTGCTGCCGTGGCGAACGTGGAAAAGCCCCCTTCTGTCCGTGGCATCCACCCCTCTCAGGGTGCGGAAGAAATCACGGACCAGGATGAAGGTGTCCATGCCCTCGTCGAGGTAGGCGTAGATCTCGAGGCGGTTGCAGGTGGCCACGATGGCCGCTTCCTGCACGCCGGGCATGGCACGGAGCTGCTTGATCGCGGGGACGAGCTCGTTGCGGCTGATGTGGAACGGCTCCCTCTCGGCGAGTGTCGCTGTCTTGTGGCTGATGCCGCAGACGGCGAGGAAGCCCGATCGGCTTTCAGTCGAGTTGTAGGAATCGTTCTTCATCTGCCAGCAGCTCTTCGAGGCGTTTAACGGGAATCAGTTCAGGATTGCACCGGCAGGCTGCCTGGGAGGGAGCTTGTCGGTGCAATCCCTTCCGAAAATGAATCAAACGCAGCCGGTGGGCTTGGCCAGGCCAGCCACCTTGCAGGCGCCCTTTGCGGGGCCGGACGGGAACAGCTCGTAGATCCGCTTGAGCGGGAATCCGGTCTCCTTGCAGAGCTTCCGGATCATGGGGGCGATACCGAACTGCTTGTAGTAGTCACGCAGATAGTTCACCACTTTCCAGTGCTCGTCATCCAGCTGGTCGACACCTTCGGTGGTGGCCAGCGCTGCGGCGACGTCTTCGTTCCACATATCCGGCTCTTCCATGAACCCGTCTTCATCAACTTGAATCTTTACACTTCCATGCTCGAAGATGGCCATGTCTCAACTCTCCTTTTGCAAAGACGTAAGAGAACAGTAAAACGGAATGGTATTCCTCAATGATCACTTATCGTAAACCGGTTCTTGACCCGGCATGTGCATTTCGATGTAGCCGCAGGGGCACTGCTCGGCGCACTTCTTGCAGCCGTTGCAGAACTCCATCTTGAACTTGTACTTCTCGCCCGCCGCCAGAGGCTTGATGATCGCCTGGTCCTGGCAGTAGCTCCAGCACTCGCCGCAATCGAAGCAGAGTCCGCAGCTCATGCAGCGCCTGGCTTCCTCGATCACCTGCTCCCGGGTCAAGCCCGTGCTGATCTCCGCCTCGGGCTCGCCGAGACGCGCGTCCGCCGGCATCATGCCGCAGTCGAAGCGGGCCTTCTCCTCGTAGTAGGTCAGCTTGAGCTTGTCCTGCTTGATCAGGGGCGCGGGGTTCTTCGGCTTCGAGTGCTCGATGCCTCTCAGGTTCTCGTGGATCGTCAGCGCGGCGCGCCGGCCCTGGTAGATGGCGCCGGTGACCAGGCCGAGGTTGAGCACGTCGCCGCCGCCGTAAAGGTGGTCATGCTCGGTCTGCATCCACTCGTCGGCCTTGACCCAGTCCTTGGGATTGCCGACCTCGTCCAGACCATCGAAATCAGGCTCCTGGCTGATGGCCGAGATGAAGCAGGTCGCTTCCACCTCGAAATCCGAGCCCTCGATCGGCACGGGGCGTCGACGGCCGGAGCTGTCGGGTTCGCCGAGCTCGCACTTCTGGAAGAGCATCGCCCGGGCCTTGTCGCCGTCGCGAACGATGCCGACCGGCGCGGCCAGGATCTCGAGCTTGACGCCTTCCTCCTCCGCTCCGACGATCTCCTCCTCGATGGCAGGCATCTCGGCGCGGGTCCGGCGGTAGAGGATCGACACGTCGGCGCCGAGCCGGCGTGCCATGCGGGCCGCATCGATGGCCGTGTCGCCGCCGCCGATGACAACGACCTTGTCGCCCACGTCGACCTTCTCGCCCTGGTTGGCGCGGTTGAGGAAGGCGACGCCGGTCATGAAGTTCGAGGCGTCCTCGCCCTCGACCCGGAGGCCGCGGCCCTTGTGAGCACCGATGCCCACGAAAACGGCCGAGTATTCCTTCTTCACATCGTCGTAGCTGATGTCCCTGCCCACGGCGGTGTTGCACTTGAGCTCCACGCCGAGATCGAGGATGCGCTGCACCTCCTTGTCCAGGAGGTCGCGCGGCAGGCGGTAGGCCGGGATACCGTAGCGAAGCATGCCGCCCGTCTCGGCAAAGGCCTCGAAAAGGGTGACAGGGTAGCCGCGGCGGGCGAGATGGAAGGCGCAGGAGAGTCCGGCAGGGCCGGAGCCGATCACCGCGATCTTCTCCTTGTAGTCGCCCGCGTCGTCGACCTTCAGGAAGGGGACGTTCTTCTCGATGCCGTAATCACCGATGAACCGCTCGATCGCGTTGATCGAGAGGGCGGAATCCCTTTCCGCGCGGTTGCAGCCGTCCTCGCAAGGGTGAGGGCAGACGCGGCCGCAGACGGCGGCGAGCGGGTTCTTGTCCGACAGCATCTGGAAGGCTTCGGTGAAAGCCTCGTCCTGGTCTTTCTCGAACTTCTCGGCCTGACCGATGGTGACCAGGATCCTTCTGATGTTCGTTCCCTGAGGGCAGGCATCCACGCAGGGAGCGATCTTTTCGACATGTACTGGACGCAGCGGCGAAGTCTCGACGGATGAGCCGCCGCCCGTGCTTCGAAGGCTCTTCAGGCCTCCCTTTTTCTTCTTGGTTCTTTTTAGCGCCATGCTGCTTCTATTCCTTTCTGTATTTTTCCGCTGCGCTCACGACACCTTCCGCCCACGCGGGACATCCATGGGCGTGGATGTGCAAGTATGTGCCGAAAACATTCTTTCGCAGCAGCCCGTCTCGGCCTTCGCCGCATCCGGTGCCGCGCTTCACTTCCATCACGCTCTTCAGCCCTTCGGGCCGGGACGAACCTTCGAGCCGGGACGAAAGATCAAGGGTCACGGGTCGCGAATAATGAAACTCGTGACCCCGGATCTCGAGTCCCTTCTCGAAGAAGGGGTTCGCCGTATCCACGGCAAACAGCGCATATCCGTGGCCGTGAGGCTTCTCGCACATCTCGATGCGAAGGGGGAAGACCCCTGCCATGGGAAAGGTCTCACCCTTCCAGCTGAGGCTCTCCGCCAGGTAGATCAGCCCGCCGCACTCGGCGTAGACCGGCAGGCCGGCCTCGGCTGCACGAGCGAGGCTCTCGCGGAAGGTTGCATTCTCCGCCAGAGCCGTGGCGTGAGTCTCCGGGAACCCGCCGCCCACGTAGAGTGCGTGGCAGGGAGGAAGCTCGTCCGCCTCGAGCGCTGAAACGGGCAACAGCTCTGCACCGGCCGCCTCCAGGGCTTCGAGGTTTTCCGGGTAGTAGAACGAGAATGCCGAATCGCTCAGATAACAGATCCTCACCCTCTCCTTTCCGGAAAGCCCCTTCCCGGTCCTCCGGCCGCCCGCGGCATCCGCATCCCCTGTTTCGAGCTGCGGAGCGTTTCGGGCCAGATCGAGAAGACGGTCCAGGTCGAGATGATCCTCGGCTCGCTGTGCGAGCTGGCCGACCAGCTGACGAGTCCTGCTCTCCTCGCGAGGAGTCACCAGGCCGAGATGCCTGAGCTCGATCTGCTGCTCCGGAGGGAGCTTCGGAATCGCGCCCAGCACCGGAACGCCGCAGATCGACTCGATGGACTGTCTCGCAATGCGCTCGTGACGCGCTCCTGCAACGCGGTTCAGGATCACACCCGCCACGTTGACGTCCGGATCGAGCATCCGGCTGCCGAGTACGAAGGCGGCAGCGCTCCGCGTCATCTTGGTCACATCCTGAACCACGACCACTGGACAATCGATTAGCTTTGAAAGAGCAGCGGAACTGTGACTTCCATCGACGTCCATTCCGTCGTGTAGGCCGCGGTTCCCTTCGACGAGGTTCACACCGTCGATCACGGCATGTTCCATGAATGTCCGCCTGACCCTCTCGGGGTCCACCAGATAGGTGTCCAGGTTCCTGGTCACCCGCCCGGTCGCGGCAAAGAGCCACGAGGCGTCGATGTAGTCCGGCCCCTTCTTGAAAGCGGCAACGGTTCGACCTTGCCGGGTTAAGGCCCCGGCAAGGCCGACCGTGACAACCGTCTTTCCAGAATCACCGGCAGCGCCGGCGATGAGAAGGCGCGGCATTGAAACTGGCATCTGAAACAACCGGCGGGCGTCAAGACCGTGCCGGCTTGCAGAGAACCTAGTTCTCCGCCCCTTCCTTGTGAGGGATCTCGATGAAGCTGCCGCCGAAGTAGGTGTAGACGCAACGTCCGTTTTCAACGAGTTCCTTGATGGCTTTCTTGCAGAGCTTCTTGTCCACCTGATCGCCGAAGATCTCGACCATGCCCTTGGTCAGGTCCGTGGGCTTGAGCTTCTTCATGCCCTGGGCGTCCTTGACCATCTTGTACATGGCGTCAGCCACTTCTTCGATGCTCTTCATGTCCGACATATCTTTACCTCTGTCTGTTGTTGACTAGTCACCGACGTGAGTCAGCTGCGCCGTTCTGTTGAAGCTCAGGCCGGCGTGCTTGAAGTCGTCGATGTGTTCCTTGGAGAATTCGATCCCCGTCAGTTTGAAGAAGCGAGGCCAGGTGATCCTCTCGATCCACTCGCCCATGCGCTCGTAAGGCCTGGCGTGCTTGGCCCAGACCTCGACGATGTTCCTGACGGCGCCCACAACCTCGGGCCAACGCGGCGGGTTGTTGGGGATGTAGGGGATGGCCAGCTTGGAGAACATGGGAGGCGTGCGCGCGTCGGAGACCTTGCCGCCCACCCAGATCGAGACGCCGTCGGTGTCCGGATCGTTCAGGGGCATGGCGGGGCAGACCGTGTAGCAGTTCGCGCAGAACATGCACTGTTCCTCGATCACTTCCACGGAATCGTGGCCGTCGACCGTGGCCGGCCTGATGGCAGCCGTGGGGCAGGAAGCGCTCACGCTGGGGATCTCGCAGACCTTCTTCAGGCTGGCGTGATCGGTCACAGGCGCGTGGCGGTGGATGCCGAGGATGGCGATGTCCGAGCAGTGCACGGCGCCGCACATGTTGAGGCAGCAGGCCAGTGCGATGCGAAGCTTGCCGGGCAGCTTGGTGCTGGTGAAGTACTCATCCAGGTCATCCATCACGGCCTTGACGATACCCGAGGCGTCCGTGGCGGCCGAGTGGCAGTGCACCCAGCCCTGGGTGTGGACGATGCTCGAGATGGCGTTGCCGATGCCGCCGACGGGATGTCCCATCTCGTTCAGATCCTTGATGAGAGGGTCGATGTTGCTGTCGTCGGTGAACATGAACTCCACGTTGTGACGGCTGGTGAAGCGCAGATAGCCGTCGCAGTACTTGTCAGCCAGGTCGGCATAGTCGCGGATCTTGTCCACGCTGATGAGACGGGGAGAGCCGGCGCGGACCGTGTAGACCTTGTCGCCCGACTCGCCGACGTGAACCATCACGCCCGGCTTGATAACTTCGTGATATTTCCACTTCCCGTAATTCTCTTTGATCACGGGCGGCAGGAACTGCTCGTAATTGGGGGGACCGATATCGGTGATTCTCTTTTTCGCCGGTTCAGCCATTGTGAACTCCTTATCTATTCTCAGCTTCAGCTTTGTTTCACAAATACCATCGGAACGGGAAAGAGCGGATTACTCGCCCTCCTCTTCCTCCTCGCCGAGGTTGTAGAAGATGTACGGGTTGTCGCGCGGGAAGGCGACCATCTCGGGAGTCGGCTCGAGTCCGACGGCCTCGAGGAAATTACCCATTCCGACGCGCTGGATGAACTCACCGATACGCTCGCGGGCCTTGCCCTCCTCGCACCAGACGTCCATGATCTCTTCCATGATATCGTGGAACTCTTCCACTTCTTCGTCGCTGTCCATCTTGATGAAGGGGATCAGCACGGAGGAAAGAAGCGCGCCTTCGACGATCGGCGCCTTCGAGCCGATCAGCACGGTGGCGCCTGTGTCCGTTCCGGGCCTGAGCGCCTTGGGCATCACGTTGATGCAATGCATGCAGCGGCGGCAGTTGGAGTTGTCGATATCAAGCTTGGAGCCGTCCCACTCCATGCACTTGGAGGGGCAGTTGCCGATCACGTCGCGCTGGATGTTCAAGCCGTTGCCGACATAGTCGGCCACGGCGGCCTGGTCGACGCGGATAGCGTCGCGCCACGTGCCGATCACCGAGATGTCGGCGCGGGCCTTGGCAGCCACGCAGTCGTTGGCGCAGCCGGCGAACTTGAACTTCCACTTGTAGGGGAAGGCGGGACGGTGCAGCTCGTCCTGGTATTTCTGGGTGAAGTCGTAGCAGGTCTTCATGGTGTCGTAGCAGGACCACTCGCAGCGGGCCGGGCCGAGGCAGCAGCTCGGCGTTCTCACGTCGGAACCGGAGCCGCCCAGGTCGAATCCGTTCGCGGTCAGCTCCTCGAAGATCGGCTCGAGTTCGGCGGTGACCGTTCCGAGGAAGATGATGTCGCCGGTGGAACCGTGCATGTTCGTCAGGCCCGAACCGTGGCGCTCCCAGATGTCGCAGAGGGTCCGAAGGGCCTTCGTGTTGTAGAACCATCCCGAAGGCTGGTTGACACGCAGGGTATGGAAGTGGGAGACGTTGGGAAATTCGTCAGGCAGGAAGGAATAGCGTCCGATGACGCCTCCGCCGTATCCCATGACTCCGACGATACCGCCATGTTTCCAGTATCCGATCTTGTTCCTGTATGACTTCTCGAGCTGACCGAGCAGATCCTTGCTCATGTCACTTTTCTGGGCTGCTCTCTTGATTTCCGAAACAAAGCTGGGCCATGCACCGGACTCCAGCTCATCGAGCAACGGCGTATTGGGAAGATCTGCCATAACGATGTCTCCTTTTCTGAAACTCCCCGGACAGGATCGATTTCCCGTCCGGACCTCGGTTAAACCTCACTTTTGTTTGTCACTCTATTTTCTACTGAGTTTTCTATTGTCTGCTGCGGCAGCGGCAGCTGAATTCTCCTCGTCAAGAGAGCCGGATCAGAAACCCTTGTACGGGTTCGGTCCGATATCCTCGATCTCCTCCACGTAGTCGTTGATCAGATCGGGAATCTTGTCGTACTCGTCGATGGCGAGCTGGATGATGCGCACGCGCTCCTCCTCGAGGACGAGCTGCTTCAGCTTCTCCTTCACGTTGCCCATCCGGTACTCGGCCAGCTCGCTGCCCTTCACGTAGTGGCACTGGTAGTCGTCGCCGTGCTTGCATCCGAAGAGCATCACCCCGTCGAATCCCACGGAGAGGGAGTCCGCGATCCAGACGATGTTGACATTGCCCAGGCAGCGGAGCGGGATGATGCGCACATCGGCGCTGTACTGGAGACGCTTCATCGCGGCCATCTCGAAGGCGGGCATGGCATCGTTCTCGCAGACGAAGACCAGGATGCGGAACTTCTCCTCCTCCTCTTCCGGAACCTCGATCGCCTTGATCATGCGCGACATCATGGCCACGGAGTAGTTCTCGAAGGAGATGATCCTCTCGGGGCACGATCCCATGCAGATGCCGCAGCGGCGGCAACGCAGCGGGTTCGGCTTCGGCGTGCCCTTTTCGTCCTCGTCCAGGGTTCCGAAGGGGCATTCCTCGGTGCACCGCTTGCACTGGGTGCAGCGCTGGAGCAGTAAGTCCGGATAGGAGAGCTCGCCGGCGCGCGGATGCACCGCCTCGCCGCGGCTCAGCATCTCCACCGCCTGGATCGCCTTCAGCGCGGCGCCCTTGGCGTCGTGCGACGCCATGTCGATGTCCATGGGCGCCCGCACGGTTCCGGCCGCGTAGATGCCCGTCCGCCTCGTCTCGTAGGGGAAGCAGATGAAGTGCGAATCCGGGAAGCCGTACTTCAGCGTGGGAAGATCGGTGCCCTGACGATAGGTGAGGTTCAGGATCTTGGCGCCGGCCTCGGCAGCCTGACCCTCGTCGCTCTCTTCCTCGCCTTCCTTCTTTTCAGGCTCAGGCGCCTCTTCGCTGCTCTCGGCCGTCTCCTCCTCTCCCTCGACGAGAGTGGTGGGAATCATGCCGGTGGCCAGGACGACCAGGTCGGCCGTGACCTCGATCTCCTCTTCGAGGAGGGTCTCGTCGAGCACCACGGTCACGCGGTCGTCGCCTTCGGCAACGACTTCCTTGACCTCTCCCTTGGTGAGGAAGATGCCGTCGTCCTCCTGGACCTGGGCATAGAAGAGCTCGTACTGGGCCGGAGAGCGGAGGTCCTTGTAGAGGATGTAGACCTTGGCGTCGGGATACTTCTCGCGGATGTAGAGTGCCTGCTTCAGGGAGACGCGGCAGCAGACGCCGGAGCAGTAGGGCAACCGATCCTGATCGCGCGAACCGGCGCACTGGATGAACGCCACGCTCTTGACCGGCCTGCCGTCCGAAGGCCGGCTGAACTCGCCTTCCTTGGCCATCTTCTCCACATCGATGTTGGTGACCACGTTCTTGCAGTGGCCGTAGCCGAGATGCTCGAGGCGCTCGGGCTCGTAGGGCTTCCAGCCCGAGGCCTGCACCACGGCGCCGATCCGCTCGGTGGCGGCGCCCGTGCCGTTCCGGATCGTCACGTCGAACTGGCCGGGCTGGCCGTCGATCTGCTGCACCTCGGAGCTCGTGTAGATCGTGATCCTGTCATTCGCCTTGACCTCGGCCGAGAGCTCTTCCCAGCCCGAAGGCTGAAGCTCCTTGTAGGGAGGCTTCTTCGGGAAGGTGGCCGTGAACCGTGAAGCCCAGCCGCCAAGCTCGGCTTCCTTTTCGACCAGGGCCACGTCGTACCCTGCCTTGGCCACCGAGAGGGCCGCCGTCATTCCGGCCATGCCGCCGCCGATCACCATGATCTTCTTGTTTACCGTCTCCTCGAGCGGAGTGGGCGGCTTGCCGGCGCCGGCCCTGGCCACACTCATCCGGATGCAGTCCTCGGCCAGAATCTGGGTGTCCTCGTCATTGGGCTTGTGGCACCAGGTCACCAGCTCGCGCATGGCAACGCGTTCGACGAAGATGTCGGGACCGAAGTTGAACTGCTCCGTGCAGACGCGCGGCGAGCAGCCGCAGATGACCGTCGTGTCCACGCCTTCGGACTCGATATCCTTCCGGATCAGCTCGCATCCTTCGGGATCGCAGAAAGCCTGGTGCCGCCGGGAAACCGGCGCCTTGCACTCCTTCTCTGCCACCTCGACGAGCTTGTCCACATCGACGCAGTTACCGATATCGCAACCCGAGCAGACGTAAACACCGATTTTTCCTTGTATCTCCGCCATATCTCTCTACTCCCTTGCCAGAGCTTGAATTGCGTCAATAGTAGCACCTGTCGCGCTCTGGACCGATCCGACCACGTCGAGAGGCCGAAGCGAGGTTCCGGCGCCGATGGGACCGCCCGATCCGGCCACGAGAAAGCCGTACTCATCGCGGACCGCGTCGATCGGAGGAGGTGCGTCGCTGCAATTGGGAACCATACCGGTCGCCAGGACGACAAGATCGGCCTCCATCTCCGAGATGCCGCCCGTGAGCGTGTTCTCGGCCTCGACAACGAGGTTCTTCGTGTCAGCCTTCTGGGTGATCCTGGCAACCTTGCCGCGATGGAAGAAGATCTTCTCGTCTTCCTGCATCTTCATGTAGAAATCCTCGAGCCTGCCGGGTGTGCGGATATCGATGTAGAAGATATGGATCTCCGCATCGGGGTACCGCTCCCTGACATAGGCCGCCTGCTTCAGCGAGGCCATGCAGCAGATCGCCGAGCAGTAGGGAAGATGGTTCTCGTCGCGCGAGCCGGCGCACTGGGCAAAGGCCACGGTTGCCACTTCCTTCCCGTCCGAGGGCCTGACGACCTTTCCTGAACTGGGACCGTTCGGAGCGGCCAGGCGTTCCATCATAACGTTGGTGATGACATTGGGATAACGACCGTACCCGAGGTTCTCGATACGGGCGGCGTCGTACGGTTTCCAGCCGGTGGCCCAGATCAGGGATTTGACCTTGATCTCGTAGACCTCTTCCTTCATTTCCAGATCGATGGCGTTGTACTGGCAGGCGTCGACGCAGGCCTTCATCGCTTCGTCCTTCACGAAGGCGGGATCGACGACGTACCGCATCGGATAGGCCATCGCGTGGGGAAGATAGACGGCCTTGGTCTTGTCGAGGTCGAAGTTGAACTCGTTCGAGCGCTCGATGGTGCAAGCCTCGGCGCAGTCGCCGCAGGCCGTGCACTTCTCGTTGATGTACCTGGGATTCTGCCTGACCTTGACCGTGTAGTCGCCCTCCTTGCCATCGACGGAAACGACATCGGCAAGGGTGAAGCTACGAACCCTGTGATTCTGGCGAATACGGCGGAAGTTGATCTCCAGGCCGCAGGTCGGCGGGCAGAGCTTGGGGAAATAGGAGGTCATGGAAGCCACGCGGCCTCCGAGATAGGGCTGCTTCTCGACAATAACCACATCGTGTCCCACCTCAGCGGCCTCGATGGCGGCAGTCAGCCCGGCGATACCGCCGCCCACGACACACAGACCGGCTGAAATGGATTTGCTGTCTTTCTCTGAGTTGGCCATCTGGAACTCCAGACTGAGAAATGGACTCGAAACCGTCCTGACGGAATACACCGCAGGCGCGAGTCCGGCTAGAACATCTCCCTTAGGAATGACGAATTGACGATTGGTAAAGAAGTCGTCATTTCTAACATAGAACGAGTTGAATCAGAACCGTGAAAAGCGATAACAAAGAACAAAACATGCGGATTCTTTTCAGGAGGAAACCGCACCCGGACCCGTCGCTCCCTCCTTCTCCTCGAGGCCGGCCGACCGGACGAAAACCAGGGCCAGGGTCCGGTAGAACATGTGGGCCAGCTTGGAGTAAGGGGCATACCAGAGCAGAAAGAAGACGGACACCATGTGAATGAAATAGAAAATGTATGCAAAGAAAGGCGTCGCCTCGATGTAGCGGCCGAGCTGTGACAGGCAGCCGGTCACGGCAACGGTCAGGAGGACGCCCAGGAGCAGCCAGTCCGAGTAGGTTCCCGTTCTGTCCGTCTCTTTCTCCTTCTTCCCGAGCCTCTGCAGGATCAGGGCCACACACCCGACAATGAGCAGGACGGCGCTCACGTTTCCGAGGATCTTGATGGGATGGCTGAAGGGGATCGGTGAGTTGAATTCGAACAGGATGATGCCGGCGAAGACCAGAGCCGTGGTGGCCATGGCGCAGAGAAAACCGTAGAGAACGAGAAGGTGACCCCAGGAGCGGGAAAAACTGGTGGTGCACTTCCGGAACCTGCTATGCGAGAGGATCTCCATGGCGGTCTGGTACAGGCTCGGCCAGAACGCGGGTCCCTTCACCTCCGGACAAGCCGCTTTCATTCCCTTCCAGAACCGCATCAGGCCGATGGCTGCAAAAGCGAAGATCACCGCATTGCCGGCGATGAAGAGGGGATCGATGATGCCGTGGGGAAGAAAGTTCTTGAAGTAGCCGCCTGCCACTTCCCTGTCGAGATTGGGCTGCTGCGTGAAGCCGAGGTCATCGTTCGAGAAGATGATGTAAAGGAAGAGGATCACGGGAACCAGGATCAGGAAAGGCAAAGCCTTCGGGGTGTCGAGCGCCTTGCCCATGAAGGAGGGGAAGGTCATGTTGCGGAAGACGCCGGTGCGTACGGCAGCCAGGACGTCTCCAGGCTTCGCCCCGCGGGGGCAATGAATGGTGCAGTCGTTGCACTGGTGGCAGAGCCAGACGTTGGGAGAGGCCATGAGACGGTCCTTCAGGCCCCACTGAGCCCAGACCATCTCCTTTCTGGGAAAGGAGTTCTGGCCGTTCGACAGTTCGCAGACCACCGAACAGGTGGCGCACTGATAGCACCTTTTCAGGGAATGGCCTCCCGATTGGCGCAGCTGCTTGATGAACGCCAGATCAGGATCCGCCTTCAGGCGTGTGGTCATTTTCCCTCTCCTTTGTGTCTTTTTCTCATCCAGGGCGCCGGAGAGATCACTACTTGTCCGCGCCCGGCTTCACTTTGATTGTCTTCTCACCGAAGAGGCTGAATCGCAGCCATTGGAACGAGAACTCGAGAAGCTCCTCGTCAGACTCGCGGATCTTCTCTATCACGTCATCTTCGATCAGGAATCGATCAAAAAAGGTTGACTTGAACAGCATGTCCCGGAACTTGTCGAGGTTGTAACAGGAGATGAAGAACATCTCCATCTTCTCAGGGGTCAGCTCCTTGCCGCTCTCGAAGAAGGGGTGGAGCGCGACCTCCTTGAAATGGCGGCCGGCCTCGTCGTACTCCGGGATGCCCTGGTTCTCGATCCATTCAGCCACGGTCCACTCTTTCTTCTCGCCGAAACCGCAGCAGCCTTCCTCCTTCATGAGGAAGAAGAACTCCTCCTCCCTGTCCGCCGCCTGACAGGCCTTGTCGCCTTCCTTCGGCGAGGCCAGGCCGATGGGATACATGCGGCAGGCCCAGGGCCGGTCCTCGTAGACCGTGCAGCCCTTCTCCGGATCCACGAAATGGCACGTCTTGCCCTCGTCCTCCTGCAATTTCAGGAGGATGATAGGGTACTGGAGCTTCTTCTCCAGGGGGAGCAGGGTGTACTTGTCCAGGAATTCCTGTGAACCGATATTGAGCCTTTTCTTCAACCGAAGGACATCGTACGGTGTGAGAAAAATGTTCACGTCGGCGCAGCAATTGTTGAAGCAGCTGACCTCGCTGTGGCAGGCGAACTGAAACGAACCATCCCGCGTCATGCGGGGATACTCGTCCAGGATCGCCTTCTTCAACCGCTCAAATCCTTCTGTCGACGTCATTTATCTTGAATGCTCCGGCCTTGGCCGAAGCAGTTCCTTCCATAATAATATTATTCGATTATCAAGTTTCGAAGGGCCTCCTTCGACCAGACCGGAAGAGGACCCTTCTCCCCTGTATCGGGGTTGTATCTGAATCGGTAGGACACCGAGGCGTTGTAGTTCTCTCGCATCCATTTCCAACCGCCCATGAAATATGGGCAGTCATCGTTGAAGCAAACAAGCTGGTAGCCGTCCCCCCAGGTGGTCCCGTCGGGGTTCGACATCCTGAGAAGGTCCTGACTGCAGTGAGGACAGGTTGTCACGGTCTCGTGCGCCAAGAGCGGCTCCTTCGTCGGGTGGAAAAGGCCGCCGGCAGCAAAAGAGCTGCCGGCGACCTTTCATGATTGGATCAGGAAAGGTTCAGGCTGAGGATATCCTTCTTGAAGACATCCCATTCACCGGAGTTCCGATCCCACTTGAGGTTGACGAAGCATTTCCAGTTCTCCTCGTCCAGCGTGGGGCAGTCGGCGCGGAAGTAGTAACCGGGCCACCTGGTCTCCTCGCGGAACTGGATTGTCCGGACGTGGGCCTCGGCCTGCCACATGCGGTGCAGGGCTTCCCAGCCCCTCATGAGCTCGTGAAGGCCTTCGGCACCCATGTTCACCGAGTCCTCCCTGAGGAGGGTGAGGAGCTCCATACCTCTGTTGAGGAGGAACTTGTTGGTGCTGAACTGGGTGGACACGCCGCCTGCGTACTCGTCCATGATCTTCTGGAGACGGAACATGAACTGCTTCGGGCGGATGTAACCCGGGTTGACGTCCGGGTCAGTGGACTGATCCTGGCTCTCGGTGTAGAGGTCGAGAGGCTTCAGGGTCGTGGTCTTGAGGTCCTCGACAACGGCCATGTCCACGTTGGGCTGGCTGTTGTTGTCGACGATGTAGGCGATGGCAGCCTTGGCTGCGATGCGACCCTCGGCGTGCGAGCCGGAAGAGAACTTGTGGCTCGATGCGCCCGTGGCGTCGCCGGCGCCGAAGAGGCCGTTGACGGTGGTCATGTTGGCATAACCCCAGAAATACTGGCCCTTGGTGTCGGCGGTCTGCAGATCCTCGGGACCGGAGACCCAGGCACCGGAAGCGCCGGAGTGCGAACCGATGAAGTACGGCTCGCAAGCGGCGATTTCGGAGGGCTTCTCTTCGGGCTCGACGTTGGTGGCGGCCCAGAGGTGTGCCTGCGAGATGGTCATGTCGAGGAAATCTTCCCAGGCTTCGCTCTCGAGCTCTTTCCTCTTCTTCTTGTAGGCCTTGGGATCATCCTTGTACTCGTCGGCGATCTTCTGCATGGCTTCCTCGGTCCTCATGTAGATGGGACCCTTGCCTTCCATGACATCGAGCATGCCGAGCCAGTTGCGGAGGTTCGCGGGAATGGGCTTGACCTTGCCGTAGGAGCCCCACTTCTTCAGCTCGTCGGTCCTCTCCACCATGTAGTTTCCGCCGAAGGCGTTGGTGGCACGGGACTTGAAGAGCAGGAACCAGGCACCCACCGGACCGTAGGCATCCTTGAAGCGCACGGGGATGAAGCGCACTTCCTGGCAGGTCATCTCGGCGCCGGCGCGAATGGTGAAGTAGGCGCTGGAGCCGGAGTTGAAGGGAGGATACCAGGAGCGGCCGAGGCCCTCACCGGTGGAACGCGGGCGGAAGACGTGCACCGCGCCGCCCATGGCGCAGAGGACAGCCTTGGCCTTGAAGACGTAGAACTTGTCTTCGCGGGTGCTGAAGCCGATGGCGCCGGCAACCTTGTCACCGTCCATCAGAGGCTCGGTGATGTAGATGCGCTCGTGGATGTTGTCAACGCCCAGAGCGTTCTTGGCGGCCTCGGCAACGATGATCTTGTAGGACTCGCCGTTGATCATGAGCTGCCAGCGTCCCTCGTGGACGTATCCGCCGCCCTCGTCCTTCCAGATGGGAAGACCCCACTTCTCGAAGAGGTGGACACTGGAGTCCACGTGGCGGGCGATGTTGGCCACCAGGTCCTCGCGGCAGACGCCCATGAGGTCCTTACGGACATAGTCGACGTAATCCTTGACGGTGTTGTCGCCGTCCTTGATACCGACGTACTGGTTGATGGCCGAAAGTCCCATCGCCACGGCGCCGGAACGGTCCATGGCAGCCTTGTCGACGAGAGTAACCTTCAAACCGTTCTTCTTGGCCCAGTGGGCAGCCTCGACAGCCGCACCGCAGGCCGCCATACCACCACCGATGATCAGGAGATCAGTGGTGACTTCGACAGTTTCAAAATTGGCCACGGTTCTCATCCTCCATTATGCTCAAAAATTCTATTCCGTTTTTTTTCACAACTCTGTTCATCAGGTTCTCGAACGACCTACAGGGTCCAGACAGCGTCGAGTCCCAGGGAACCCGGCTCGGTGTAGAGCGTGGCGTCCTTGAGATCCTCGGTAGCGGTCTCGAAACCGCCTGAAGGCTCGGCAGTTCCTTCCTCGGTGGTGCGGATGGGGAACTTGAAGCGCTTGAGAGAACCGTTGCGGAACTTGACGGTCCACATGATGGAGTCCGAGCTCCGCAGGGGCGTCACGTTGGCGCCCATGGGGATGAAGTCCGCGTAACCTCTGACCTCGACGGCCTGAACGGGGCAGATCTTGACGCAGCACTGGCACTCCCAGCACGTGTCAGGCTCCTGGTTGTAGGCCTTCATGGAGTCCTTGTTGAGGACCATCAGGTCATTGGGGCAGATGTACTGGCAGGCGGTCTTGTCGAGCGCCTTGCAGCCATCGCACTTTTCGGGAATGACATAACTGGGCATTCAATTCCTCCTTAAAAAAAGTGGCTCGGGCGGCGACTGTCCGCCGCCCATGTAAATAGAGTCGTACCTTGTCAATATCCGGATGGTTCTATTTCTTCTTGGTGTCGCCGGTGGCAGCGCCGTGGAGCTTGACTTCCACCTTCTCTTCCAAGTTGTCGTAGTAGTCCTTGAGAACGGCGATCACCTCGGGCTTCGAGAACTCCTTGGGTACGGTCTTTCCCTCGCTCATCAGCTTGCGCAGCATGGTGCCGGAGAGCAGGAGCCTGGAACCGCCCTTGTATTCGCCTTCATCGTTGATCTCGGCCTTGCTCTCGTGGGGGCAGGTCTTCATCGAGGCCATGGAGCCGCAATCGTAGCAGTAGAAGGTCCAGTCCATGGCGAGAGGCTTGAGCTCGAGGGCGTTGTTGGGGATCTTGTGGAAGATCTGCTGGGCGTCGAAGGGACCGTAGTAGTCGCCCACACCGGCGTGGTCGCGGCCGACGATCAGGTGGCTGCAGCCGTAGTTCTGGCGGAACACGGCATGGAGGAGCGCCTCGCGGGGACCGGCGTAGCGCATCTCCATCGGGTAGCCGCCCTGGAGCACGCGCTCGGAGC
>CAYZWU010000049.1:0-40651 GCA_964482235.1 uncultured Phycisphaerales bacterium | reverse complement strand
TTGATCAAACCACAATCTATAGGGGGTGGTTGAGTCAAGTAAATACCCCTAAAATGCAATACCATTGGCAGAAAAAATGAACATCCGCAAGTACCAACCAGAAGATCGAAATTCTCTGATACAGCTTTGGCAGAGAGTCTTTCCTGACGATCCTCCTCATAATGAGCCATCTAGCGTTATCGATCTCAAACTCGCGGTTGATGATCTCATCTTCGTTGCAGAGGAAACCGGCAACATTGTTGGTGCTTGTATTGCCGGGTATGACGGCCATCGTGGATGGCTGTATGCGGTCGCGGTTTTGGAATCCTGCCAGCGAAAAGGCACAGGAACCAAGTTGGTCGCAACAGCTATCGAATCACTCAAAGAATCAGGATGCATCAAGGTCAATCTTCAAATCCGTGCTTCGAACGCAAAGGCAGCGGCGTTTTACGAGTCTATGGGATTTTCCACGGAAGATCGGCTCAGCATGGGACTATTGATCAAGTAGAATTAATATTGATCAAGCCCACCTCCTGCTTTCTCAATAAAACACCTCAAATCGTGTTCGCTTTCCAGGCCGCTTCTTTCTGAAGGGGTGTGGCGTGTCAAGTCTTCAGTGGACGGACAAAAGCCATCTTGAGCGACGAATGTCATTTCGAACAACCGGAGGTGATTCATGAAGACTTTGTTTTCGATACTCGCATTTACTATTTTATTGATCCTTTTCCTTCCCGGCGAACCGCTTGCAGCAGCCGGTGGCAGACTCACATCCGAACTCGAGAGCGTCCGAGGCACGCCCCGACCACCCGGCGGCGGCAGAGGCGGGTCAAAGGGGATCAAGTCGATCGCCATCGTCCTCGACCGGACCGGATCGATGCAGCAGCTGCGCGCCTCGGGAAACACCCGCGGCGAGGACGCCCTGGCCGACGCCAAGCAGCACGTGCAGGATTTCTTCGGCGCCAATGCCTTTGGCCAGTGCGTGATCTTCACCTTTGCCGGAACGAGCGTGAACAACCTGTCGGGCGGCTTCGTCGACGAGGTGACTGCACTGGCAACGCTGGCCACCCTGGACGGTGTCAACTGCACCGGCTCGACTCCCCTCGCCGATGCCATCCAGATCTCCTGTGATTACCTGGACGACAACACACTCCTGGGGCCGCAAGAGGACCGGACACTGGCGGTCTATACCGACGGCGAAGAGAACAGCAGCTCAGGCCCCTGCTCCGGGCCCTACAGCCAGGGCGGACCGCCCTACGATCCCGGCTCCTGGCAGCAGAAGTGCTGGGACCTGTGCATCGACAAGCACGTTGTGATCACGAACTACTGGAACAACTACAACAAGCGGAACGGCGGCAACGGCGACGGTCCGCTGAACGACGATCGCGACGACAAGGGATCGCGCTACGTGAGCGATGAGGTCTTCCTGCAGGATCTGGCCAGCTCTAATCTCGGCACCTACACATCCTACGGCGACAGCGATGTCTTCGTGCTCGATCTCTATCCCGATCACATCATCGGCGGCGAGATCGCCACGTTCACGGCCACGGACGGGACGCCGAACGATCTCACCTTCCTGGTCTACAGCCTGCACGGCGTGGGCAGCACCTTCGTTCCCCAGCTGAACGTGACCCTGGACCTGATCGCACCGCAGCTTGCCACATCGCCCAGCATGAGCGATTCCCAGGGAACGGCGAGCTGGATGTTTCCTGTTCCTCACTCCGCCATAGGTTTCGAGGCCTGGATGCAGGTAGCCCAAATGAACAAGATAACAAACATCGTCAACCTGGGCATCCACCAGCAGCAGTCGTGGGCCGCCTACAAGTACGATGACGAGTCCACGGAGAACCTCTGGGGTTTCTCGAATGGCGGCGATTTCTGCTGGATGCACCGCTTCGACACGGTGTCCGGCGGCGAGACGCTGACGTCCGTGCAGTCCGCCTTCGGGTCCAAGCGCTATCCAGGCTATTCACCCGGTAACGGGACGCCCTGCACGCTCTACGTGTGGGACGACCCGACCAACGACGGCGATCCTTCGGACTGCGTGCTCATCGCCCAGCAGCCGGGCATGGTCCAGGGTGTGGATACGGACACGGTGGTCGAGTTCACCCTGAGCAGTCCGGTGACGGTCAACGGAGTCTTCTTCGTGGGTTGCTCGATCTCCTATGCGCCGGGCCAGTATGTCGGGCCGGCGGACGAGTCCACGCCGTACCAGGGAGGAGACGCTTTCTACAGCGGATCGAACACGCAAGGCGGCTTCGATCCAAACAACCTGATGGGCAACGACTTTCCGCCTGCCGAGATGGGAAACTACTGGCTCCTGAGAGCCGGGGTTTGATGATCCGATAAAGGGCCTGAGCGCGGTGCGGAAAGGGCGCGCCCGGTCGATGAGAGCGATTCGTGAGGATCCGGCAGCCTGGATCTTCATGGATCGCTCTCTTCTGTTTGGGGAATTGCCGGCCTGAAGGTGAGGTGACCGAGATCCGGCCATTCAACCCAGGTCCATCGAATTCTCGTTAGACGGGATATGGCAAATTTGGGAGTAAATATATAGTATCGTTTGTTGTACTATAGAAAGCACCATTGGAGGTATCGTATGGCTACTATTCCCAAGCTAATCCCTATAAGTGAGTTGCGGCAGGACGCTGCTGGTGTCCTAAAAGAGTTGCAAGGGTCGGAGCAGCCTATAGTTGTTACGCAACGCGGACGAGCTGCCGCGATTCTCTTGAGCATCGACGCATACGAGCGGTCTGAGAGAGAGCGAGAATTGCTTCGACTTCTTGCGGTCGGTGAAAAAGAGATCTCCTACGGAAAGGGTTTCTCCTTGGATAGTGTGCTCAAGGAGGCGGACAAAATTCTCAAGGGTGACAGATCGTGAGAGTCCGCCTCACTCCGTCGGCACGTTCACAATTTTTGGAGGCTTTGGCGTATATTCGGCGCGACAGTCCCAGAGCAGCAAACCAATTTCGCGTCCGTGTAGAAAAGAAGCTGCGACGCCTGGAGGATTATCCCGAGTCAGGCCGGCTGATTCCTGAGTTTCAATATTTGCCTCATCGAGAGATAGTAGTCTCTCCTTATCGTATTTTCTATCGAGTGGAAAAGAAAACGATTTGGATTTTAGCTTTCTGGCATGGAGCGCAAGACGTGGACATGCCACCGGACTCCGTCTAACAAGCCGCTCCAGCCGGGCTGCATTTCGCGCTGCCGCTGAGCGCCAGGCCGTTGCAGAAGGATCACCCCTTGCTCCTCACACCGAAAAGCAAAACCGCAAAGACCGCCCCCAGTCCGTCGGCCAGCATGTCCTTCTGGGCGTCCCACACATCGCCCTGCGAGCCGAGCACGGCCGCGCCCGCATCGCTCTCGGCGAGGAGCGCATACTGCCACTCGAAGATCTCGTAGGCCGCGGCGAGGGACAGGATGGCGAAGACCGGAAAGAGATACAGCACGACGCGCGACCGCACCAGCTTCTTCTCCTTCAGGAGCTCGGCGATCGGATAGGCGTAGAAGCCGACGGAGAAATGAGCCACGCGGTCGTAGTGGTTGCGCGAGAATCCGAAAAGATCGGTCACGAAGTCGAAAGGAACCCTCTCGAAAGTGTAGTGCCCCCCGATCGTGTGAAGGATCACCAGGATCGACATGAGCCCGTAGCTCAGCGGGCTGAAGAGATGATGACGCGACACCAGCGCGATGATGATCACCAGAAACACGATGGGCAGGTTCTCGGCCCACCAGACGGCGCGGTCATGAGGCGAGACGGCGCAGACGGCAAAAACAACGAGATAGACGAACAGCAAAAAAAGCGGAACGGCTCGAGCCGTGCCTTTGGTCCCTGTCACGCTTTTCCTCCCTTCCGTCGATATGTCCGTCCGGGATCCAAGAAAGAAGACTCCGCCCCGGACCGAGTCACCGGATCCTCTGAAGCGGATCGACGCACTTGCAGGATCCGGCATCATCTTCGAATGTCTTTTGACATACTCAATTTATATCACACGCAGCAACCGACGCCATGCCAGATCAGGAGTCGATCCTTCATCTCGAGAAAAGGTCTCCTTTTTTTTGCAATTCTTTCCTCCCCTTCCCTCGGTGATGGTGAAGAGCTGCCTCGATACCGAAGCTCGAATCAAAAAAAGAGATCACTGACAGACAGAGGTCCCAAAGGGAGGTGCATCATGACATTTTCGATTAGAACCGCGATCCTGCTCCTGATCTGTGTCGGCGGCCTCTGCGCCGCTGCATCCGGCCAGGGCAATGTCTTCATCAAGGGGCTGGCGCCGGACTGGGGCCAGCCGTACGACTATCCCGACGGATTCGACGCCACCGGTCCGCCGGCGCCGCCTCCGCCGCCGCCCAACTCGTTCTGGCACGCCTGGTGCGCTCCCACGGCGGCAGTCATGCTGGTGGGACACTGGGAGGACATGAAGAACAGAAACGGGCTGGCGGACGGCTCGGCGGACGGCAACCCCTTCAACCCTCCCTACATGGGAGCCAACTACGGCAACGGCCCGACGTGGCACGATTACACGGCTGACGGCGCCGCGGGCGGAGCCGCGGGCCCCAATGCCCAGCGCGGCGCCCGTCCCGTCAACGACATGGGCTGGTACATGAACACCAACGGCTCGGGTCCCGGGGGAGGGGGTCACGTCGGCACCTTCCGCAAGGACGTGGCGGCCGGCATCAACGCCTTCTTCGCGGCAAAGGGAACGGGCGGCGGCCAGCCGGCCCAGAACATGTCCGCCGCCACGCTCGGCACCCATGCAAATCTCGGGGGATACACGCTGCAGGAGCTGGCCGGCTTCCTGAAGGCCGAGATCGACGGGGACCGCACTGTCATCGCCCACTTCACCCACTGGAACCTGATAAACCAGCAGGGCAACAGCATGGGTAACGGAACCGAGGACTCAGAGGACGACTTCCCGATCGAGAGCTGGGATTTCGGCGCCTACACTCCCGGAGGCTCCTACGGCGAGGACTGGAACAACGACGACGACGAGTACGGCATCGGCCACGACGTTCTTGTCGTGGGGTACACGACCAACGCCCAGGGAACGGTGACGGACATCATCGTTCACGACACCTGGAACAGCACGGGGCGCAACCTGAAGGTTCCCGTTGGAGCCCAGCTCGTGGCGATCACGCGCGTCAGGGGCTTCTCCTTTCAGATCTCGGATCCGATCTTCGCCGGCGGATACGGGAGGTTCGATGTCTACTGCGGCGCATCCAGTTCATCCACGTGGCTCGCCTACAGCCTCTACGGCCCGGGTTTTTACTACATCCCCCCGCTCAACGTGGAGCTCGACATCGCCAATCCCAAGCAGGCGGGCCCCATGGAGAAAACGGATCCTGAGGGGACTGTTTCGTGGACCCTGTCGATACCACCGCAGGCTGCAGGCCTCATGATCTGGTTTCAGGCCCTGCAGATGGAACAGAAGACCAACGTGGTGGAAACAGTGATTCTCTGATCGACTGCAGGCAACGGCACATCAGAGCCTGGGTCATCGATCCGGGTTTCTGATGTGCCTTCCTTTCATGCCGGCGTCGGGTGAAACGCCAATATCGCCCGGCGCCTGGTCTCAATCTGCTGACGTCAGGTCGAACCGCATCACCAGTCGGTCCCTCGCCCTGTCGGGCGATATCCCCACGGAGGCCGCCTGTTCCTCGAGCTTCTCGATGAACTCGAGGTATTGGCTTCGATCCTGCTGCTCGGGATGCGGATGCCGATCGACGAGGCGAAATCCCAGCTTCTCCCAGAACGAATGTCCTGTGCTGCCCGTTATCTCGTAGATGAGAGGGATGTCCTCGATCCGGCCAAGGCCTGGAAGGTCGCGGCCGCCGAAGTCGTCAGCCGGTCCCGCCGGATGCTCCTGCAGAAGACAGAGGCCGCCCGCCCCTTCCATGCTGCAGACAACCTTGGGGTAGAATCGAAGCATTCCCACGATCGCATCGCCGTCGCGAGCCAGGAACGCGCAGGTCCCGTAGATTCTCACGATCTTTGTCAGAAGCGGCAGATTCCGCTCCCGGTATCGTTCCCACGGCATCTCGGTTCCCGGCGGCCACTGGTCGACGGTTTCGCGGGAAAGCGGTCCGCCGTGAAGGCAGCGCCACAGGAGGCACTTTTCCGACATCGGTTCGATTATCACGTCGTCGATCATCATGGCTCCCTTCGGGTTGACAGACTCGCATTTCTGCCCACGGCTACCCGGGTGTTCATTCTAAATCAAATCGGTGCCGCAGTGCATGGCCTTTGCCGGCTGGACCGAGCCCGATGCCCGCCCGCGACATTTGGCGTTGATTCGCCAGTCGGCCATGCTACTAGAATCGGGTAAGACGGCCGGAATAGGGATTCCGCCGAATGCACATAACTTATTCGATAAACATAGAATAAATGAGCCTCTCTCCTCGGAGAGAGGCTAACTTATCGATGGAGACAACTTGATGCAGACCGTTGAAAAGATACTCAAGAAGAAAACCGTCGTCGCCTCGATCAGCAGGAACAAGACCGTTCTCGAGGCGGCCAGGGAGATGGCAGGGAAAAAGATCGGTTCACTGGTCGTGACCGACGGAGAAAATGTGGTCGGCATATTCACCGAGCGCGACAGCCTTTTTCGAATCGTGGCCGAGGGAAAGAACCCGGCGCAAACCGCCGTGGGCAACGCGATGACTTCGCCTGTCGCCGTCTGCCGTCCCGACACCACTCTCGAGGAATGCAAGGCCGTGATGACGGAGAAGCGCCTCCGCCATCTCCCCGTCGTCCAGGACGGCAAGCTCGTCGGAATCGTCACGAGCGGCGACATCCTGGCTCAGGAGGTCGTGGCGCACGAAGAAACGATCGAATACCTCAACCAGTATCTCTACGGCCCCCTGTTCAACTCCTGACCTTCCACTCATCACCGCTTCACAGAGCCCCGGCGAGCACCGCACGCGCGGCCACGCAGCGCTGTGCCGCCCGGTTCCCACATTAATTATTTCACTTTGTAAATATTCGAAACCAGGAGGTCGATCTCACGGTTATCTGGTGCGTCGTGAAAAGCGGCCGCTCCCATGATTCTTGTGTTTCGGAGATTCGAGATGAACAGCGCGACAGATCATGACGATTCGCTCCTTCTTCCCATCAGGCTGCTTCTGTGCACCCTGCTCGCCCTGCTGCTGCAGGCGCCCCTTCAGGCAGCGGACGATTTCACCTGGGAGATCGATCTCGACAGCGCCCTGAAAAAGGCGGTGGAAACGCAGAAACCGCTGCTCATCGTGATGCACACCAGCACGGAACCGGCCTCTCTCCGCATGCTGAACCAGGTCTACCGCGACGCCAAGGTGCGTTCCCGGATGAGCGATTTCGTGGTGCTCCCCACGTGCATGGACCAGCACGCCGAGGAGATGAAGAAGGTGAACGGCGAGGAAAGGCCGGTCAGCATTCTTTTCGGCAAGGTGGACTGCAAGACCCTGATGCAGAACGAGCGGGAGGTCAGATCGCGCTTCTTCGATTCTTCGACCGTCAAGGTGCCGCAGCATATCGTCGTCGACGTCCAGACCGGCGGCGAGTGGAGAATCCTGCACCAGAAGGTCTACGAGCTCAGCAAGTCGAAGCTGCTCGACTTCCTCGACAAGGCTGTCGTCTCCCACGGAGCGTTGCGGGTGAAGGGGCTTCCGGACCACCTGAAGAAGCTCTTCACCGCGATCAGGAAGGGATCGGACGAGGAGCGAAACGATGCCGTCAAGTCGATCCTGCGGTTCAAGAACAACCGGATCAGCGATCTTCTCTTTCCCGCCATCCAGAAGCTGGGCAAGGAAAAGGACAGGGCCGAATGCATCCGTTCCATGGGCTATGCCGAGTTCACCTACGCCGCCGGCGTCGCGATGCGATGGCTTGCCGACAAATCGAGCCACATCACCAACTGCGCCGTCGTGACTCTCGAGGAGATGAAAGCTGTCGAAGCAATGCAGCCTCTGCTCGATCTTTTTCCCGGGACCAAGGAGAAGGAGCTGAAAAAAGACATCCTGCGCGCCCTGGGCCCGTGCGGTGCCGGGAACGGATCGGCCAAGAAGCTTCTCCTCGAATTCGTGGCCAGCAAGGAAGAGATCTTCCGGATGGCTGCGTACCTCTCGCTGGGACACTTCCTCGACGATCCCGAAGTGGCGAATATCATGAAGGAGCGGTACAAGGCGGAACGCGGAAAGGCCGTCGTCAAGACGGCGCTCGTCTGGGCCTTCAGGCATTCGCGCAGCGTCACCCTTGCCGACGAGCTCGAGGAGCTCGTGGCAAAGGAACGCAACGCACAGATCAAGATCGTCGCCCAGGCGGCGGCCAGGATCATGCGCGGCGAGTACATGGAATACGACAGCCAGCTGAGGAACGCCCTGCGGTCCCTCTACTCGCGGGACAAGATCGTCCGCAACGAGATCAAGGAGTGGGGCAAGGAGAAGGGCAACAGTCGCGGCGGCGCAAGAGGCGGGCGCGGCGGCAGGCGGAGATGAGAGGCACTTCGGCGATAATTAAATTGGCATTCCTCCCTAAACCTTTACAATGACGCACCTATGTTATCAGCATCTGACCCCTAACAGAAACGAGTTCACTTATGGCCAAGAGAATGTCCAACAGCGAACGAATTCGTGAAAAGGCTGCGGAAGCGGCAGCAGCGGAAAAGGAGAAAAAACAGAAAAAGAAAAAAGTCGCAAAAAAGAAAAAGAAAACCACATCCCGCAAGAAAGCCACCAAGGCGACGATGCGTCATAAACTCATCTGGGTGATTTTTGACGAAAGCTACAAGGAAGTCGCCCGCTTTCCCTATCCCGAGAAGGACAAAGCCGAAGCCAAGGCGAAAGAGCTCGCCAAGAAGAAGGACAAAAAATTCCTGGTCAGGGACGTCAAGGTCCCCATGGAAGATGATGAATAGCCCTCCGGCTTGCTGATCCTCGACCCATTTCCCTCATCTGACCGCCCCAAAACCCGAAATCCCGTTTTCAGACACGCAGCAATCGATCGACGGCCTCTCCCTCCCGCCGCCGGGATGCTCCGGAACTCGGCCGGAGAGTAGAAAATACACCAACCCCCTCGCCTCGAAAGCAAAGTCATATATAATGGGATTTACTATCATCGAGGTCGGAATTCTCGATCGCAACACGCTATCTAAACGGCCTCCTGACGAGGAAACACACCTGACAGCAGCGTGACGCCCGTCGCGCATGACTTGAGAATGACTCGAAGTTAAGGAGCCCCACGATGAAATTCCTGCTGTTCTTGCCGCTTTTCGCTTCAGCTGCACTCCTCTCCGGTCCGGCCTTCGGCCAGGGCACACCGGAATTCCATCCTGCGCAGTATCTGCTCTCCAACGGCGATCCGATCCTGTCGGACAACTTTCACTCCGCTCCAGCGGTCCTGGACTGGAACGGCGACGGAGCCAAGGACCTTCTCATCGGCACCTTCTACAACGGGAACATCCACTTTTTCGCGAACGTGGGAACGGACAACGATCCGGTTTTCAGCGGAAGCGTGATGCTGGAAGCCGACGGGTCGGTGATCAGCGTGGGGTATGGCTGATGCATCGGTGCGGCTCCACATGGCGTGGACTGGAACAACGACGGACTGACGGATCTCATCTGCGGCGAGTATGACGGCACGGTTCACCTTTTCCTCAACGTTGGATCGGCGCAGAATCCCGTCCTCACCAATGCTGGCCGGGTGCAGGTGGGCGTCTCGAACATCGATGTGGGCAGCTATTCCATGCCCTTCACCGGCGACTGGAACGCCGACGGGCTCTTCGATCTCTTCGTGGGCGACGCGAACGGAAAGGTGCCCCTCTACCTCAACGACGGGACCGCCGGGGCGCCCCACTTCTCGACGAAGCAGTTCGTCAAGGACGGCGGTGTCGACATGAATGTGGGCTACAACGCGGCGCCCGTCTGGGCGGATCTCGACGGCGACACGCTGCCCGACATGATTCTGGGCGAAGGTCCCGGCAAGATCCGCTTCTTCGAGAACCAGGGAGTCAGCGGGGCTCCACTCTTCTCGGGCAGCGAGGAGCTGACCGTGGGCGGCGAGGCGATCGAGCTCTACGCCTACTCGCGGCCATTTCTGGTAGATTGGGACAACGACGGCGATCTGGATATCGTGACCGGCCAGTACAGTTCCATTCCGGTCCTCTATCGGAACGATCCCACGCCCGTCGTGCTGCCCGGATTCAACCTCATCTTCCATGGGCCGATGTACGTGCCGTCAACGGGAGGCACCATCTCCTTCGAGGTGGGAATCCAGAACGGTGACACGCAGCCGATGACCTTCGATTTCTTCACCACCTGCATGGTGGGGACATTCGCCGGTTCGTCGATCTTCCTCAATCCGGTCCTGAACTACCGGAACATCACCCTGAATCCGGGCCAAACCGTCAGGCACACGTTCTCGCAGCCTGTTCCGGCAGCTGCCCCGTCAGGCTCGTACGATTACACGGTGTACGTCGGCGATTCCATTGACTGGATCATCCTGCGCACCGACTCGTTCTACTTCTACAAGTGGTAAGCGAAAAAGCGACAGGCGCCCCTGCGGCGCCTGTCGCTTTTTCACTTACCACGCCGATACCGAGCCCGCGCAATCTCCGCCATATTCGGACTGCGCCGTAACCGGATTCGGAACATCCGTACCCGAATATGGCGGAGATTGCGCGGGCTCGGTATCGGCGTGCGGTATCGGCGCGGTCAGGTATCACTCCGGCATCTTCAGCGGCGCGACCTCGGGCAGCAGCTCGACTCCCGCTTCACGCACCTTCTTCCGGAAATCGCTCACTTCCTTTTCGAAGAAGGCGTTGAGCTCGTCGAGCGCCGCCCTCAAGGCGGCCTCCCCCTGCTCCATGTAACGCAGCACCGCGGCCGTGGGCCTGTTCCACGACGACGCGGCCGCCCGCATCGGATAGCCCAGCTTCCGGCGAACGTTTCGCTGCGGGGGAATGTCCTGCTTCTTGCCGATGTGCCGGAAGAGCTTCTCCTTCTCGTCCAGGCTCTTCTTCAGCTCCCCGGCCGCCTCGATCAAGGCCTTCGCCGGCCCCTCTTCCTCCCCATCGGCCTCGTCCTTCTCGAGCCGCGCCAGCACGGCATCCACGTCATCGCGTGTCTTGTGAATCCGCTCCACCGCATCGGCCATGGTCTCCTGAAGACACCCCGCCCGCATGATGAAGTCGAAAACGGATTTCCTTTCTTCCATGGTGAGATCGGAGCGGGGATCGGCGAGGACCGTCACCTCTCCCTGAGCCTGAAGTTCGCCGTACTTCACCTTGACGGTGTAGGTGCCGGGGAGCACCTCGGGCCCGCCCCGGTCGCGCCACCACTCTTCCTTGCTCTTCGGAAACTCCTTGAAGGCCTTTCTCCTGAGATCCCAGACCACACGGTTGACGCCACGGCGGACCTTCTCCTCGAACGATCGGATCGTTTCGCCATCCTGATCGACGATGTCGATGGCGACCTGCGGCCCCTTCCCCTCCTTCGCTGATTCCTTGTCCTCTTTCCCCCCAACGTCCTCCGCCGGCCGCGCGCGCTCCCTCTCCTTCTTCCTGTCGGGGTGAGGGAGTTCCGGCGCGTCGATCCAGAAGGTGATCAGCGCCCCGTAAGGCCGGTTCTCGCCGCGGAACTCGTTCGTCCCGGCGTTGCGGGTTCCCGCGGCACGGTTCGAACGATACTGCTGGGCCGGCGGCAGCGTGAAGAGGTGGATCTTCTTCTCCACCAGGGAATCGGAGAGCTCCCTGAGCGGCCGCACGTCATCGAGGATGAAGGCGCTTCTGCCGTGGGTGCCCAAGACGAGATCGTGCTCCCGCGGATGAACGACGAGGTCCATCACGGAAACGGTGGGAAGCCCGTGCTTCCACTTGAACCAGCTCCTGCCGCCGTTCAGCGAGATGTAGAGCCCGAATTCCGTTCCCAGGTAGAGCAGGTCCCGCTTGACCGGATCCTGCTCGATCGCCAGGCAGTAGCCGAAGAGATCGTCCGTGGTCAGGCTCGTCCAGGTCGCTCCGAAATCCGCGGTCCTGTAGACGTAGGGCGTCCAGTTCGAGCGGCGGTGGTCGTCGAGCACGACGAACGCCTCTCCCGGATCGAAGCGAGACGGCCTGATTTGGGGAATCCACGTGTTCGCGGGAACGCCGGGAAGGTTCTTCTCCAGGCTGACCCACGACTCCCCCCCGTCGCGCGTCACGTGCAGCCGCCCGTCATCGGAGCCGACCCAGATCAGCCCCTTCTGCAATGGGCTCGGCGCGATGGCCAGAAGGCTCGTGTAGTTCTCGGCTCCCGTCACGTCGAGAGTCAGCCCGCCGCTCTCATCCTGCCTCTGCCACTCCGAATTGTTGGTGGTGAGGTCCGGGCTGATCACGCTCCAGGTGGTGCCGCGATCCAGGGACCTGTGCACGAACTGGCTGCCGTAATAAATCGTGCCCGGATCGAAGGGGTCCTGGGCCAGGGCCGCGTTCCAGTTGAAGCGCAGTTCCACGTCCCCCGGAGGCGCGGGCCGGATGCTGCGCGACTCGCCGGTGCGCAGGTCGCACCGCGCCAGGTATCCCTCCTGCATCATGGCGACGACCTTCATCGAGTCTTCCGGATCCGGCATGGTGTCGAAGCCGTCGCCGTAGTAGAGCTCCTGCCAGTGGAAGTTGCGGATTCCGCCGATCTTCCAGACGGCGCTCGGCCCCTTCCACGAGCCGTTGTCCTGCATGCCGCCGTAGACGTTGTACGGCACATCCATGTCGACGCGGATGTGATAGAACTGCCCCAGGGGCAGGTTCCTGGCGAACCACCAGTTCTCGCCCCGGTCGCGGCTGATGTAGATCCCTCCGTCGTTGCCGTTGATCAGATGCTCGGGGTCGCCCGGATCGATCCACAGGGCGTGATGATCGGGGTGCACGCCGCCGAAGGAGGTCAACGGCTCGAACGTCCTGGCCCCGTCGATCGACACGCTGACAATGGACCAGAGACTGTAGACGCGGTTCGGATCAGCGGGATCGACCCGGATATCGGCGTAGTAGAAAGGCCGGTTGCCCACCTGGCGGTCCTTGCCGGCAAGGCTCCACCTCTCCCCTCCATCCTCTGATCTGTAGATCGCGATCTCCTCCGACTCCACCAGGGCATAGACGATCGACGGCTCTGACGGCGCGATGGCCAGGCCGATCCTGCCGAGGTCGCCTTCGGGAAGTCCATCGTGATGGCAAAGCCGTTTCCAGCTGCCGCCGCCGTCGTGGGTCACGTAGATGCCGGAGCCCGGACCGCCGGAGCGGAAGAACCAGGGCCAGCGCCTGAAATCCCACATGGCGGCAAACAGCTTGAGAGGATTGCCCGGGTCGATCACGAGATCGGCGGCGCCCGTCCTGCCGTCCACGAAGAGGATCCTGCTCCAGCTCTTTCCGCCGTCCGTTGTCTTGAACACGCCCCGCTCCTCGCCCTCGCCCCAGATCCTGCCGAGCACGGCGACATAGGCCGCGTCGGGATCGAGAGGATCAAGGAGAATACGGGATATCGATCCGCTCTCCCGAAACCCCAGGTGCGTCCAGGTCATCCCCCCGTCCATGGACCTGTAGACGCCGTTGCCTGCCGAGACGCTGTTGCGGGGATTCGCCTCGCCCGTGCCGACCCAGACGATGTCCGGACTCCGTTGAAAGATGGCGACGGCACCGATGGATGCGACGGGCTGGTCATCGAAGATCGACTCCCACGTCAATCCGCCGCTCGTGGACTTCCAGAGACCGCCTGTCGCAGAGCCCACGTAGATGACATTGGGATCCGATTCCACGACGTCGATGGCAGCGATTCGACCGCTCATGGTGGCCGGGCCGATGGAGCGGGCTTTCATGCCGGCCAGCAGATCGGGATCGATCTGAGCCGGCGAGGATGAAGCCATCACCGCCACGGCGACAGCAGCGAACAGGGCAACGAAACATGTGCGGGACATCCGAAACCTCCGGAACTGATAGAGGGTACCAGCCATCCATTCTACTCCATCGGGCAGTTGCAGCCATAGTCCGGTCTCTTGCGGGCACCGCGATCCAAGTTTTTCCTCATATTCCCTCCTCTCAATTCCGAAACACGTGTAAGTCGGTCCGCACGACGCTGCAACATCAGGGAATCCCATCAGCGGATCAGGGAGACAATTACGATTGGATTGTGGGTAGGGGGTGCAGAGTTGATCAACCATGGTCAAATCTCGATTCCGAGAATGGTTCTATCACTGTCGGATGCCATGGATTTCATCCGACCGGAAATTGCAGGACACCAGCAGCGCGTGGCCTACATCGTCATGAAGCTGGCCGAGAAGATGGAGTTCAGCGACAAGGACCGGCTCGCACTCCTCCTGGCAGCCACCCTGCACGACATCGCCATGATACGAACGGACAGGAGAGTCCAGGCGATCCGTGACAACAAGATGTACCTCGTTCGCTGGCACGCCAAGCTCGGGTACGAACTGCTGAAGGACATCGATATCTTTTCCCAGGCCGCATCGAACATCCTCCATCACCACACACCCTGGTCGATGAGCGCCTATCGCGAAGCAGACGACCGCATGGCGTTTCTCGGAGGCCAGATCATCGCCCTTGGCGATCAGGTGGAGATCGCCATCGACAGGGATCGCAACATCCTGGATCAATCCTCGAGCATCGCCTCTCGATTCGACGAATTCAGAATGAAAACGATCCATCCCGACTGCCTGAAGGCCTTTCAGGGTCTGGCCAAGACCGAAGCGTTCTGGCTCGATTGTGTCTCGAATCGAGTCCAGAGCCTCCTTCTGCAGTCCATCGGTGACTTCAAGACCGACATCTCCTCGTCAGTGATCACGGACATCTCCGAGATCTTTGCAAGGGTAGTCGACTCGATGAATCCCTGGACGGCAAAGCATTCCTCGGGCGTCACGGCAACGGCGCTGGCCCTCTCGCAGCTCATGCGTTTTTCCGCGAGGGAGCAGCTCTACATGAAGGTGGCCGGCCTGCTGCACGACCTGGGCAAGCTCTCCGTTCCGGCGGAGGTTCTCGACAAGCCGTCCAAGCTGAACAGCGAGGAGTGGGCCACGATCAAGGGGCACACCTATCACACGTACCGGCTTCTCGAGGAGATCGGCTTCCCGAGACAGATTGCCGAATGGGCTGCATTCCATCATGAACGGCTCGACGGCAAGGGATACCCCTTCCACCATTGCGGCGACGACTTGACTCTTGGATCACGCATCATGGCCGTGGCGGACATCTACACGGCGCTGACCGAAAACAGGCCCTACCGACAGGGAGATACCGGTGAAAAAGCCGTTTCCAGGCTGTTCGTGATGGCCAGAAACGGTGCCATCGACATGGACGTGGTCATCGTTCTCGCGGACAACCTCGACTTTGTCGACAGCTGCCGTCGAACCGCACAGACCGAGTATGCCGAGAGGCAGGATCAGATCTCCAGGACACTGTTCGGGGAGATGTCCGGCGAGGACAGCTCGGTCATGGAAGAGATGACTTGCTAACGAAATGGTGAGGAATCAGGAGGCCTCGAATGGATAAGATAATCTGGAATGACGGTTTCAGCGTTCATGTCCCGAGCCTGGATCAGCAGCACGAGGAACTCATCAGTTTGATCAATAACCTGATCGACTACAGCGATGCGAACGTGGACTCGGAGGTCATATCGGACACCTTGACCCGGATGACGAGATACGCGACGGACCACTTCCGTGACGAAGAAGAGTACATGCTCAAATCGGGCTATCCCGAATACGAAGCACACAAGGAGCTTCACAAGAAGTACAAGAAGAAAACCGTCTCCCTCTGCATGGACACGATGCAGCATCAGGAAACGGTGCCTCGGGAACTCCTCGAGTTCCTGAAGAACTGGTGGATCACGCACCTCCTGGAGATCGACAGGCTGTACAGCCCGCAAGAATCCGCGGTCAAATGACGGACCGTTGAATGCCTGTCCCGTCGCTTGTTACCGATGCGTAACAGGAAGAGCTCTGTCCTGGATGCCCTGAAAGGCGCTTTCTACCGGCGATCAGCCCCCCCCATCGGAACAGGGCAATCATCGTCCCGTATCGACTTGCTGCACAAAGGATTGCATCAAGAGCCCATCCCCTGGATCCGCGGCGTACCGCCGGGTGAAAGCCGGCATCCACCGGTATGATAATTGCGAAACGGGAAGGCATGTCACGATCCAAATACTTGGAGAATCTTCCCATGATCAAGACTACTGCCTTTATCTGCCTCCTCTGCCTCCTTCTTCTTCCCGCGCTGGCGTACGGCAAGACGATCTACGTGCCTGACGACCACGCTTTGATCCAGGACGCGATCAACGCCGCTCAGGACATGGACATCATCATTGTCCGGGACGGGACCTATCCGGAGAACATCGACTTCCTGGGAAAGGCCGTTGTGGTCACGAGCGAGAACGGGCCGGTTTTCACGACTATCGACGGGAACAGCACAGGGAGCGTGGTCACCTTCTCCAGCGGCGAGGGGCCGGGTTCCGTGCTGGAAGGTTTCACCCTGACCAACGGGATCGGGACCGTGGGCACAACGCCGAACGACTACTACGGCGGAGGGATCTTTTGCGAGAACTCCTCTCCCTCGATCCGCGGCAACCTGATCTCGGAGAATGTCGTTATCGGTTACTACGGCGGCCGGGGCGGCGGGATCTTCTGCAGCGCCTCATCCCCGTCGATCACGGGCAACACCATTTCCGCGAACAGGATTTCGGGTGGAGTTTCACCCGGTCTGGGCGGCGGCATCTGCTGCTACGACGGATCTTCACCCATGATCGAAGAAAACGTCATCTCCCGCAACATGGCCACCGACGGCTGGGCCTTCGGAGGCGGCGGCGGAATCTACTGCGACACGTCTTGCTCTCCCGAGATCAGGGGCAACATCATTGCAGACAACACGACCAACGGGGACGGCGGCGGAATCTACCTCTACGAATCAGGCGCCTCTCTTCGGAACAACATGATCGCCGCCAACACGGGCTACCAGCAGGGCGGCGGGATCTGCTGCAACGATTCGCTGCCGGTACTGGTGAACAACACCATCGTCGGCAACGAGTCATTTTATCTCGGCGGCGGAGTCGCCATCGTGGATCGATCCTCCTCGACGGTCATCGTCAACACGATCCTCTGGGACAACACGGCCCCCGGAGGACCGGAAATCTCCATCGACAGTAAATCCTCGGTGACGATCAACCACTCAGACGTGAAGGGAGGGCAGGCTTCGATCCAGGTCGAGGCAGGAGGCACGCTCGACTGGGGAGAAGGGATGATCGACGCTGATCCACTCTTCGTGAACGCAGCGGAGAAGGACTTCCACCTCACCTTCGACTCGCCCTGCCGTTCAACGGGCGACCGCAACGCCCCCGGCCTGCCCGATGAGGATTTCGAGGGCGACCCGCGGACCGGCCTCTTCGTTTTTCCCGACATGGGCGCCGACGAGTTCCACACGCACTTCTACATCAACGGCGCGATCACGGCGGGAAGCACGGCTACGGGTGTGATCATCGGCTGGCCGCAGACGAATCCCGTCGTGCTCATCTCCGGATCGGGCGTTCTTCTCGATCCGACTCCCACCCCCTACGGCGACTTCTGGCTGATGCCGCCCTGGGAGCACAGGATCCACTTCGATCCGATGCCGGACAACGGGGTCAGAACGATCGAGCGGACCGTCGCGACGTCCCTGCCGCCCGGAACGCGGATTCCCATGCAGGCCCTCGTGGGCACGGAGCTGTCCAACCTCTGGATTGCCGTTGTCGAGTGACCGCCGCTATCCCCCGGTCAGCTCCGCAAACTTGTGCGGGAATGCGGCCAGGTGCCGCTGCAGGCGGGACTTCATCTCGGCGAGCACCTCGGCGTGGGCGGGATCGCCGGCCAGGTTCGTCTGCTCGCCCGGATCCTTCTCCAGGTCATAGAGCTGGTCCCTGTCCCAGTAGCCGGGATAGAGTCGGCTCGCCTGGACCTGGAAGGGCACGCAGATCCCCACGTGCCACGGCTTCTTCATCTCCGGGCGATCGCGCGGGATCACGACGGTGTAGTCCTTTGGAACGCGGACGGCCAGGTACTTGTAGCGCGACGTGACAACGGCGCGGGTCCAGCCGATCTCGAGGTAGAGGTCGTCGTGGGCGGCTCTCTCCTTTCCGGCAAGCATGGGAAGGAGGGTCCTGCCGTCGATCTTCATCCCCCTGGGCGGCGTCACGCCGCAGATGTCGAGGATCGTTGGGACGAAGTCGATGTTCTCCACCAGGCTGTCGCTCCTTCGCCCTCCCTCGATGCCGCGCTTCCACTGCAAGAGGAAGGGAGTGCGCACGCCGCCCTCGTAGAGCGTGGCCTTTGCCGCGCTGTTGTGGTCGCTGAAGAAGAAGACCGCCGTGTCGTCGGCAAGGCCGAGCTGGTCGAGCTTCCCGAGAACGGCTCCCACCCCGTCGTCGAGCCAGGTGGAGGCTGCCGTCTCCTGAGGAACGCCCGCCTTGCGAAGCCGCCCGGCCATGGCCTGGCGCTGAGGCATCAGGCCCCTTGCCGTTGACCTGTATCCCGCCCCCGTGATCCGCGGATCCGCGCTCAGCGATTCGGCTGGATCGGGCAGGTGGTGCAGCGTTGTCGACATCATGAGGAAGAACGGCTGCTCCCCGCTCTTTTCCAGAAAATCGACGGCTCCCTGAACGACCCACTCCATGTTGTGGGCGCGGAGCTTCCGGGGAAGGATCTGATCCATGTTGCCGAAGTAGAGGCTCGCGGCGTGGTCGAATCCGAACTCCTTCAGGATCTCGGCCATCCGCTTCTGGTTTCGCTCGAGGATCGCGGCCGTCTCGCTGTCGCCAGGGTCGGCGTCCACGGACGGACGGATCAGGCCGAGAGACTCGATGTTGTCCCGCCTGGAGACGGGGCTGTTGTGCCATTTCCCCACGAAGCCGGTGCGATAGCCCGCCTTCTGGAGCACGCGCGCCACGTTGAAGCCGTCGGTTTCGAGATCGGTGTTCCACCGCACGTCCGACTGGGAGCCCGGCGGATTGTCGCGAAGAAAACGCTCGTCCCGGCAGCGGCTGGCGAACCGGCCGGTGAGGCAGGTATAGCGCGACGGGGTGCAGACCGGCGTGGACGCATAGGCGCGGGTGAACCGAACGCCGCCCCGGGCCAGGCTGTCGATGTGCGGGGTGTGGACCTTTCCGCCGAAACAGCCGATCGTGCTTGCCGGCTGATCGTCCGTGATGATGAAGATCACATTGGGCCGACGCCCCTCGGAGCTGCATCCCGTCAGAAGATACGGCCAGCCGAGCAGCGCCCCGCCGGTGAGCCCGATCCCCCCCGCGATGCCGTTTCCCATGAACCGCCGGCGCGAAATCTTCGCCCTGTTCGATCCGCCCATCGACGCCTCCCGTCCTACTTCTTCACTCCCCCGGCGGGGACCTTCTCCCGCGCTGCTCCAACAGGCTCCGCAATCACGGAGATGGTCCGCTCCGGCTCGAGGTATTCGCGAAAGACGTTTCGTACCTCCTCTTTCGTGAAAGCCTCGTAGGTTGCCTCGATGTTCTTGTAGTCGTCCAGATCGAGCTCGTGAAAATCGAGGTGCTGCATGATGCTGAACCAGTACTGCGGCTCCTTCTTCATCTGATCGATCTGGTTGATCATCTGCAGCTTGGCTTTTTCGAGCTCCTCCGCGGCGGGTCCATCCTCGGCGAACTTCGCGTAAACGGCGGCGACCTCGCGGACGACCTCGTCCGACTTTCCGGGATCGCACGGCGTGCCGGTGAGGAAGAGCGACGTGTCGTCGAAGGCCCAGAGGATCTGATACTGGGCGCCGATCGTGTAGGCCAGCGCCAGCTCCTCGCGGATCCGCGTGGTCAGCCTGCTGGAGAGGGTCTGCTGGGCCAGCTTCAGAAGTCGCCTCTTCTTCACATCGCCGTGGCCGCAGGCCAGGAAGCCGTAAAGGACCGTGCTCTTCGGCGTGATCGTATTCACGCTGACACGATCCTCCAGCGGGCCGGGCTCACGGTCGAGGCGGCGGAGCGGGTCGAGGTACGTGGCAATGCGCTTCCGCACTGGGAGGGAGCCGATATAGCGGGCCACCAGGGGCATCGCCTTCTCGAGGCTGATGTCGCCCACCACGGCCACCTCGATGGGCGCCTCCCTGAAAAGGCGGTCGAGCCACTTCTGCGCGGGCGGCAGGGCCAGGCTGTCGAGCTGCTCGACCGTCAGGGGAACAAGGCGCGGATCATGGCCGCTCACCAGGCTCTGCATGGCCGAGGCGGCATGGAAATCGGGGATCGACTGCATCGCCTCGATCTGCTGCCGGTAGTTCGACTTCCAGATGTCGAAGGTCGGCTTCTCGATCTTCCCGTCCACGAGGAGAGCGTGCACGAGCTCGAGGCCGGGCTCGAGGTCCTCGGGGGATCCCATCAGGGTGACGGCAAGGGCGTCCATTTCCAGATCGGCCTGGAGACCGATGTTCTTCCCCACCATCAGGTCGGCGATCTCCGTCGAGGTCAGCCTGCTCGTGGCGGGCCGCTTGAAGGCCAGGATCGCCGCCTGGGTGATGCCGATGTTCTTCACCGTCTCCTCGATGCCCCCGCCCGCGAGGCTGATGCCGAGCAGCACGGTGTCCTTCTTGTAATCCATGAAGCGGTGATGGACGCGCACGCCGTTCTCGAGCCAGGCGCTCGTGATACCGAGATCCTCGTCCTTCTCCTTCTCCAGCACCCTGCCCGGCTCGGGCCGCTCGGTCAGGATCTCCCTGGCTCCCTCCTTCTTCTCCAGCGACTCGGTCTTGCGGGCCAGCGACGCCCGCGCCGCCGCGAGGACGTCGTCGCTCCCGGGGATGCTGACGCCTTCCTTCTCCGGTAGGGTCACGATGTAGGTGAAGGTGCCGGGCTCGAATTGGGTGGAGAAGACGGCCGAGACATCGTCGATCTCGATCTCCGGGAGAAGCCTCTTCACCAGGGCGAGGGACTGCTCCGCCGAGAGGACCGGCTCGCCCTCGTTCACCGCCTTGTTCATCTCCATGAGGAACGAGCGGGCATTCCGCGTCGGCTCGGTGCGCACCATCCGTTCGGTGGAGGCCATGAACTCGGCCTTGACCAGGTCGAGCTCCTGCTGCATCAGGCCGTGCTCGCGGGCCCGGCTCACCTCCATCACCATCTCCTCGAGCATGGAGACCCACCTGTCCGGTTCGCCCCTCACCGAAGCCTCGATCACGAGAGCGCCTCCGAAGAAGAAGTGCACTCCCGTCGTCCCCTCGTGAAAGGCCGCCTCGCCCTTCTGGATGCGCTCCTCGAGCCGGCGGTTCACGATCGCGCAGGCCAGGGACTCGGTGATGAGGGATTTCATCCCCTCCACCGTGGTCACGGGGCCGCGCGTCGGCCTGATCGTCACCATCTGCACGTCGCAGCTCGTGACCTCGGGATCGGTGATCACCAGGGCGCGCTGCCTGTCGAAGAAGCGGAACTCGGGGCCGTGCTCATCGCCGGGCGGCATCAGAGCCTTGGCCGATCCGAACTGCTTCTCGACCAGGGGTAGCACGCGTTCCGGCTCGGCGTCGCCCACGATCAGGACCGTCATCCTGTCGGGACGGTACCAGGTTCGGTAGAACTTCTCGAACCGTGAACGCGGCGCATCGAGGATCACCTCCTCCGTCCCGATGGGGATCCGTTCGGCCAGGCGGGAGTCCTCGAACAGCCGGGGCCAGAGCTTCTCCCGCAGCCGCATCTGAGCGTTCTTGCGAGCCCGCTTCTCCTCGATGATCACGTTCCGCTCCTTGTCGATCTCCTCCTCGAGAAGGAGGGCGCGGAACACGAGATCGCTCAGCACCAGGAGCGCCTTGTCGACCTGGGCCGTTTCCGTGTCGGGGAGGTAGATCATGTAGACCGTCTGGTCGAAGGAGGTGTAGGCGTTCGCGTCCGCCCCGAAGGTGAGGCCGATGCTCTCGAAGTAGGGGATCAGCTCGCCCGGCGCGAAGTTCTCCGATCCGTTGAAGACCATGTGCTCGAGGAAGTGCGCCAGGCCGCGCTCCTCCTCGGTCTCGTTGAACGAGCCCGTATCCACGTTGACCATCAGCGCCATCCTGCCGGGCGGGTTGTCGTGCTGGCGATAGAACCATGTCACGCCGTTCTCGAGCTTCCCTGTGAGGATCGCCGGGTCGCTCGGCAGCTTCTCCTCTGCCGTCGCCGCAGCGGCAACGAGAAGTAGGAGAACCGGTAAAAAGGCCAGGGGGACCAGAAGGCGCTTCTTCATCATCTTCATTCCTTTGCAGTGGTGTTGATTCCGCGCAGCCTAACCCGGACATTTCATCCGCTTTCTACTGCGGAGCCATGAGGTGCCACGTGGACTGCGTTGCATCACACGATTCGATCCTCGACCTGTTAAAAACAGGCCTCCGGTCGAATCGCGCAATGCGCCTTGCCACATGGTACCTCATGGTTCCTCGTAACGAAATCGGAAGAAATGTCCGGGCTAAAAGAGCGATTCCTGGGCCCGGCCGCCCGGCAGGAGGATCTTCGTGATCTGGTGTATCCACGAATCGCGCTCGGTTTCCGGATCGAGCCGAAAGACGGAGACGCCGTTCTTCTCGATCAGCCCGTCGACGAGCCTGTCGATCTCGCGCTGGAAGCGCGCATCCATGTCCCGCACGCCGTCGAAGGAAGGGATGGCGATCGCAGGGACCTTCCAGAGGAAGTCGTAGCTCTTCATCCAGCCGTTCACGAGGCCGTCGAGATGAGGCTGCCCGCCGGCCGCATGGACGAGATAGGCGTAGTTGTCTATCACGCTCCTGTCGCAGAGCACGTACTCCGCCATGGTGCCGGCCCGGATCTCCTCGGCAATCTGGGAGTGAATGATCCATGATTGGGCATCGAGATTCGTATCCTTGTTGATGGGAAGGGGGCAGGAACGGGCCACCTCCTTGACAAGCTCGACGCTGATATCCTGCTTCTTGAGAAAGGCGGCCACCTCGTAGCAGAGGGTCGTCTTTCCCACGCCGTGTGTTCCGATCATGGCAATCTTCATGGAGGCTACTTTAATCTTATGGGGTGGGAGTTTCAATGCCGGTGGAACTGCCGCTCCGGAAGCGCCTCGATCCCGCCGAGGATCCCGCGAGGCATGAGGCCTCTACTCGATAACCTCGAAGATCTTGTAGAACGGCGATTCGAACACCTTGCGAAACTTCCGGTCGTGGCGCTCGGCCCAGATCGACTCGAGGGGGAAGCCCCTTGCATCGTAGACGTAGCCCTTCTCCCTGCCCTGGTTCCAGGGCATGAGGCGCGAGCAGACGAGGAGATCGGCACCCCAGGTATCCAGGTTGACGATCCAGTCCGGGTAGGAGGCGCGATTCCTGTAGTAGCGGGCGCCGTTGCGGTCTTCCATCAGCGCCGTCCTGTCGCCCTCGAAATTCTTGACGTGGTCGTGGAACATCCAGCCTTGCCTGCTGTTCACGCTCACGTACGCGACGCTGTTGGAAAAACCCTTCCCATAGAGGAGGAACGACTGGTTCGTGCCTGTCACGGCCACCTTCTTCCCAAAGTACTTCTCGTGCACGAGGATGAACGGCTCCCTGGCATTCCGGAATCCCTCGACGAAGCAGGCGCCGCCGGGATCGGCAACTCTCGATGCCAGGTTGAAGAAGAGAAGAAGAAGTACGGACGGAACGGCAACAAGCAGTGCGGACATCATGCCCGAACGCGGCTTCCACCTTCCGATACAGAGGATCAGGAGAAGGACCAGGGCAAAGCAGCCCAGGGTGAAGGCGCCCCAGACCAGGGTGTCGCCGGCAAGACGCGGCTCGAGCAGGGGCAGGAGCAGGGCCGTGCGGCTCTTCTCGAAAAAGAGAATGCCGATGAGCCCTACCGCGATCACCGACTCGGCCATCAGGCGCCATGGACGCGACGCGCCGAGAGGCAAGAGGAAGACGGCGCAGGCCAGTCCGTAGGCGGCCAGGACGAAGCGCGGATAGTTGAAGGGCACCACCAGGCCGAAGAGCAGCGCCAGGTAGATCGGCGCGACGATACCGATAAGAAGGAACATCGGCCGCCGGCTCCAGACGGCTGCCAGGATGGTCACGGCGGCGCCGGCGAGAAAAAGCCAGAGCAGAACCGGATCGAAGAAATCGAGCAGCTGCGAGTAGAGGCTCTCCGGCAGGGCCGTCCTCCTGTATGCGCCCGGAAAGAGCGTCACGCCGCAGATCTCCACTTCCAGCGGAAAGACGGGATTGCCGGTGAGCAGGTAGTTGCGCACATACCACCAGCCCCCGCAGGCCAGAAAGACGATCACGCCGAAAAGCAGGTTCCTCACCACCCGGACGGCAGAGACCGACCGGGCTTCCCTTCTCGCAAACCAGAGGACGATTCCGAAAAAGGGCAGAACGAAGAGCAGGCCCAGCACCGCACCGAGGATCTTGGTTCCGACGAACAGGCCCGAGATCGCGACGAACTGGAGCCACCTGCTAGTCGTGGGACGCTCCCGGAAGGCGAGGCAGCTGTCCAGCGCCATCAGGAAGAAGGCGGCAAAGGCCAGGTCCACGTAGGCCCTGGCGAGCTCCGGGACCACGACGGGGCTCACGCAGAAGAGGCTCGCCGCCGTGATCGAGGCCGCCCGGCCGGCACCGCACCGCCGGAAGATGCTGCGGAGAGCGAGTACGGAGACACCCAGAAAAACCACCTGGGCCGCGTTGAGGTGAAAGGCCTCGCGCAGGGGCAGCAGGAGCCAGAGATAGAAGAGCTCCGTGTTCATCGGGTAGTAGGGCGGGGAGTGGTTGCCGAAGGGAATCGCCCGCGTCTCGATCGTCCCCTTCTGCATCCACTCCGCGGGGAAGACCAGATGGTAGGAGAGATCGTCGTGCGCGAAGGGCGGCAGAAGGACGGCAAAGACCGTGTTGGCCACAACGAGTCCGAGGGAAAGGAACACGACCAGCGCGGCGAGGGGATGCTCCTTCAAGAATCGCAAGAGCCCGCCGCCGCTGCCGCCGGCGGCTTCGCCCCCATCCATGCCGAAATCAGGCAGGGACGGCTTCGGAAAGAGAAATCCCAGAGCCGCGGGAATCGTCACCACGATCGTGTTGATCTGATCGAAGATCCCGGCCAGCAGCAGCGCAAGAAGGATATAGAGATAGGAAAAAAGAAAGATCGCGAGGATCGTCCCGCTTCCCCTTTCACCGGATTCCGCCTTGTGGGCGAAGAATCGACCGGCCCTCAGGACTCCCGCGATCCAGAGGAAAAGGAGCGCAAGACGAGCGGTTTTTGAAAGGGCTGTTCCGTCATCCAGAAGATCGAGGGAGCATGCCAGAACGATGGTACCCACGGCTGGAACAGCAGCAGTGACATCGACCCTTCTCATCGATCGGCGCCCTTGTTATTCCTTGCCCTGCGCTGCAATCCCACTAGCAACAGGAACGTGGCCAGCGCCAGGGCCGAGACGGCCACCGAGGCGATGAAGATCGCCCTGAGCCCCAGCTCGTCGCCCACCAGTCCGCCCAGCAGGCTGCCCGACGCCACGGAGATCGACATCACGCCGGCCATGACCCCCATGCCGCCGGCCCGCTGGCCCGTTCGCGTCTCCTCGGCGGCCACGGCGTTGGCGCTGACAAGAAAGAGCGGATAGACAGGAACGCAGAAGAGGACCGTTGCGAATACCGGGCTTCTGATCAGGCAGAAGAGGGCATAGTCCACCACGTAGACCACCAGGCAGGCGATCAAACCGTACCTCCCGCCGAACCGGTCCACCAGCCGGCCGATGATCGGAAAAACGAAAAAGGCCGTGATCGTGGAGAGGGAGATCGTCCATCCCTGCATGCTCTTGTCCCCCCCCAGCTCCTCGGTGTAGGTGACGGGGAACATGCCGAAGAAGCACCAGTTCGCCGTGGAGGTGAGGAAGACCACCAGGCAGACCCGGCTCAGCCCGGGATTGCGATAGATCGCCTTCAGGTCGCCGAGCAGGACCTTGCCGGCTCCCTTCTTCAGGACACCGGAGAAGGGTACGTTTTCGGCCCGCGTGCCGGGATCGCCGATCCAACGGGGCATCAGGACTGCCATGATGAGGCTGATCAGGGCCGGAACACCGAGAATGATCCAGACGGTCCACGGCTCGCTCTCCCGGAAGAGGGAGCCGTAGAGGATCCCCGAGAAGAACCAGCCGGCGCTCTGGAACAGCAGGATCCCGGAGATGGCGCCCGCCCGCCGGTGCTCCATCAGCACCGTGGCATGGGAGAGCAGGGTCGGGCGCAGGGAGGCGTAGAGGATCGAGAAGCCGGTCACCACGATGATGGCCTGGGCCGACGTCTCCGCAATGATCAGGGAGAAGAGGCAGAGGCTGTAGCCGAGGAGCCCGATCCGCTCGGCGAAGCAGAAGCCGCCGGTGGAGTCGACGAAGGCTCCCCAGAAGTTGTTCATGAAGAAGATCAGAACGGCGGGGAATGCCAGAAGGCAGGCGCCGACGAGCAGGCTCTCCTGCCCCAGGGTGACGCGGTTGTGCAGCACCAGGAACTGCAGAAAGAGGCACGAGGCCGCACCCTCGCAGAAGGAGGCGACCTTGAGCACCAGCATCGACCGTGACTGTTCGGAGCCTGTCATAGGCCGCCCATGGTACGGGAAAAAAAGCCTGTAAACCACCCCGCAACCGTTTACTCCCGGCCATCGCCTGCGGCTGCAGAATGGAGTTGACTTCACGGCCCCGATGAAGGTAACAATGGTCCTTGACTGGTGTGGCCCCTTTCCATCCTATCCAGCGGTCTATCGAGGCACCTGACAGAGAGGATTCGAAAAATGAGCCGGAACAAGAACATGCCTTTCGTTTTCGTATTTTTCCTGCTTCTCGCCGGTTTATCCCTCCTTTCGGTCGGATGCGCCGTCCCGGCGAACAAGACGGCCGCGCTGCCCGACTACGGCGTCTACACGGGAGCGATGCCTCTCATGGAGGTGCCGGCTCTCTTTTCCCTTGTCGAGCAGGAAGAGTCCGTGGAAGAGGCCGCCGAGGAGGACGAGGAGGAGCAGTCGGTCTTGAGCACGGCGCTTCTCTACATCCCCAACAGGATCTTCGATCTCTTCGACGTGGCCCGCCTCGGCGTCAACGTCGGGCCCGGGCTCGGCATCGACCTGCGCGCCACCAAGTGGGCCAAGGTGATCTTCGCCACGGACACGTCGGTGGGTGTCGGCTTCCAGAGCCTGAGGCATCTCCCTGTCTGCGTCCGGTCGCGGGCCAAGCTGGGGCTCGCCTTCATCAGCACGCCGGACCTGAACGTGCTCGACTGGTATCACGGCGACTACGACCTCCGCGTCGAGCTTCATCTCCTTCTCATCGGGGCCCACGTTGCCGTGGACTTCGGCGAGATCTTCGACTTCATCGGAGGGATATTCACTTGGGATCCCATGGACGACGACTTCATCGTGGGCTGATCCTCTGTCTCCTGCTTCTCTTTCCGGCGGCCTGCTCCGAGGAGAAGGAAAACGGCTTCGTTCCCGCCCCCGGCCGGGGCGAGGCCGGTTCCGATGGCCGCGACGTGGTCGACCGGATCGAGGGGGAAGACTCGCTCTCGAGCACGAGGACCGAGATCCTCGATGCCACGCGGCCCCTCGTGGAGAAGGGAGCCCTCCGCAGCCTGACGCGGCCAAACTCCAACGTGTTCAACCACGCCATGAAGGCCGTGATGGAGATCATGGCCTTCCGCAGGCCCTGGGAGATGGACGAGGCCGTCTCCTTCGATCCGAGCACCGTGAAAGCGGTCCGGGAGGCCTTTCTCGGGGCCTACCAGAGGGGGGGTGAAAAGGGCAAGCGGCAGTGCGTGGCCGACCTCGAGATCTTTCTCGTCTTTCATAACGCCTACAAGGAGATGACGCCCGACCAGCGCGAGGAGCTCTTCGATCGATGGAAGAGGGAGAAGGGCGAGGGCGAGCCTCCCAGGCAGTCGACGGGCAGCTACCCGCTCTTCTGGCTCAGGGAGCATCCGGTCCTCTGGGACGTGAGCCGCGGTGCCTGGTGGTGGACCTATAACGCCCTCAAGGACGACCGCTCGTTCAGCTATTCCAGGGAGGACGGCGCCTTCTTCACGTCGCCCGGCGGCGCTGTCTACACCTCGTGGAGGCCCGAATGAAAGCCGATCTCTTTCTCGAATCGATGGATGATCTCGACAGGCTCTTCGAGCAGGCGACCGGCGAGCCGGTGCTGGTCTTCAAGCACTCCACCCGCTGCCCGATCTCGTCGGCCGCCCTGAGGGAGTACGAGGAGTTCCTGCAGAACCGCAGCGAGGGGAAACCGCTCTGCGCCATGGTCCTCGTCGTGGAGCACCGCCCCGTATCGCTCGAATTCGCGAATAGGAGCGGCGTCCCCCACCAGTCGCCCCAGGCCGTCCTCCTGAGGGACGGGAAGCCGGTCTTCGACGCCTCGCACGGGTCGATCACGGCCAAGGCGCTCGCCGAGGCGGTGGGCGGCTGATACCGGATACCGAGCCCGCGCAATCCCCGCCATCTTCGTGATACCGAGCCCGCGCAATCCCCGCCATCTTCGCATACCGGATACCGAGCCCGCACGATTCCCGCCATCAACAAACTGATGTATCAGAGTACGTCGCATTCGAACTTTTGAACGGCATTCGATCCGGCATAAAGGTAAATTGGGGTCTCTTTCACTTATCCGCTGCAGCAAAAATCGGGGACATATGGAGGGCAAACAGGAAAAGATCGATTCTGGGATCACTACTTGTAGCAGCAGTCATCTCTTTCACAGGTATGCAGTCATCGCAGAGCGCTCCGGCCGGGGAACCGGATGATGCGACTCTCTCGTTGACCTTGCCTCAACTGAAGTGGCAGGTGGCCATCGATGTGCCCGGCTTCGCGCTGGAGATCAAGGAGTACTCCAAGAACGATGAAGGGGCACACCTCGTGGCTGTGAACGAGACCTCTGGTCTGAACCTGTCTCTCTTTCTGGAAAAAGCCGCAAGTCCCGGCGACGCGAAGGCAGCGCGCGATCACTACTGGTCACGAGTCAAGCAATCCCTGCTGCCCAAGAGCGATATCAAACTGTGGGAACGCGAGGGTATGGCGATCGCTGAGTACCTTGTCAAGGAGATCGAAGAGATCCCGCTGAACCAGAAGCATCTGAACGCCTACTTGGCACACAAGGGATACTGGATCGACCTGCACATCTCGAAAACCCTGTTCGAACCTTCGGACGAGGCTCTTTTCCAGGCCGTCCTCGATGCGGTGCACATCGGAAAATCCCCTGCGGGGAAAACCTGTCTCAAGGTTTACTCGGTCAAGGATCACGGCAGCCTGGTCCTGGACATCCCTGCGACCTGGCTCGACAGCGTGGGGCCCGCTCGCCGTATGCCCGGACCGACTCTTGCCCTTCGCCCCCGGAAGGGGAAGGAGTTCAACATCCAGATGACCTTCTTCGATCACCCCGAAATGAAGGGCTACGGTGGTCAGGAGGGCTTGAAAGGTCTCATAGATGCGGAGCTCGATGGCATGTTGAAGCAGGCTGTGGAGAAAGAGGCGAAGCTCCTGAAGCTGAAGGGAAAGAAAGTCGACGGAATTTACTACACAGTCACGGATCCTGCACCCAAACCCGGCGAATTCAAGTACATGACACGCGCCTGGGTGGGAACAGGCGATCTCATTGCCAGCGTCACGGTTCTCGCGCACAAGAAGAATCCGCGCGCCCTCAAGGATGCTCTCGCTATGCTCGAGAGCGCTCGGCACGAGCCGCCCCGGAAGAAGTAGTGTTGAATGACACCTGCGGGCATCCGGCCGCTCCATCCCGAGCAGCAGGTTCTTATTGCTGCACCTCGAATCGAATGGTGTCGCTGATGCACGGAGTGCCAGCCGCATCACAGCAGCGAGTGAATCTGTCTCATCCCAACGGCCTTGACACCCTCGCACAGAATGGATGGGTCTTCCTCGGAACCGCGTGCGGAGTGAAGCAGATAAGATGAGATTTTGTATCCTTTGATGCTGCTCGACAGCTGCATCATGGTTTTCCCATCACCGGGCATGGGTGTTTTGGTCGCCTTGACCTCCAGGAGCATCAATCGACGATTTCCCTGGTCCACGAGAAAGTCAACTTCCTGGCCTCTTCGGTCACGGAAATAATAAAGTCCCCGGTCGTTTCCGCGATGGAGCCGGTGCTTGGTGATCTCGGAAGCAACATGTCCCTCCAATACAGCTCCGCGAAATGGCGAATTGGAAAGTGTCTTTTCATCGGGGATTCCCAGCAGATGGCAGAGTAGTCCAGAATCAATGAAGTAAAGCTTGGGCGTTTTTACGAGGCGCTTCCCGAAATTCTCGTAGAACGGGGGGACGAGAATAATCTGGCCTGTGATTTCGAGTATGCTCAACCACTGGGTGATGGTCGGCACGGAAACCCCGAGGGGAGCTGCGAGATCCGTCTTGTTGAGCATCTGGCCGCAACGAGCCGCGAGCAGCGCCATGAATCGCCTGAAGGTAGCCAGATCGCGAATCGAACTGACCGAACGGATATCCCGCTCCAGGTACGTCTGGACATAGGATCGAAACCAGATATCGGCCGCGGCCGGCTTGGCCAGTGCTTCGGGGAAACCACCCTTCAGAGGCGACACCTTACTCGATTCCTCTGATGAGAACGGGAGCAGCTGGAAAACCGCTGCACGCCCCGCCATCGACTCGGTGACGCCTTGCATCAGCGACGCTTCCTGCGATCCCGTCAATAACCACTGACCGTTTCGGCGAGGATTTGCATCGATGCGCGACCGGATGTAGTTGAAGAGCGAGGGCACGTTCTGGATTTCATCCAAAATTACCGGAAGTTTTCGCTCGTCCAGAAAACCCTTCGGATCCGCCTCAACGCGCGCAATCCAGTCAGGATCCTCGAGCAGCACGTAGTCTGCTTCGGGGTAGAGATGCTGAAGAAGCGTTGTCTTTCCTGCCCGGCGCGGACCGCCTAAGATGATTGCTGAAAAATACTTCGAGGCTCTTTCTAGCTCATTCTCCAGTCTTCGCTTGAAGTACTTCATGTGGCTATTTCTAAAGTGTCACCTTAAATTTGTCAACATCAATTTTGGATCAAATCATGTTTCGACCGGATGGCCATTGAAATCTCCAGAAACCGGATGTTGCAGGTTCAAATCCTGCCCCCGCTACCAGATAAGTGATATGGTTTGAGACGTCCCCTGAGTCTTATCTATCGGCACATCGGATATTCTCCTACAGCATCTCCTTTTTTCGCTGGGCAAAGATACCGTCAAGCCGCCTGGCAAGCTACAATCCACCCCCCTCGCCGATCAGGATGAAAGGAGCCCAGTGCTTGGGCGCAGGATATCTACCGCGAAAGAGCGCGATCTTCGCCTGCCTCAGCGACTCGGCCTTGTCAAGGCCCCTGCGTACGAGGTTCTCGTAGAAGGCCGTCATCAGGCTTGCCGTGGACGCGTCGTTCACCGCCCAGAGAGAGACGACCACGCTGCGTGCGCCCGCGTAGAGAAAGGCCCAGGGGAAGCCGATTACCCCCTCGCCGGCCAGGCGCTTCCCCAGGGCGGTCCGGCAGCCCGAAAGAACGACCAGATCGGCGTCCACCGCCAGGCCGAGAACCTCGATCATCATCAGGACGCCATCCTCGCGGCCCAGGGGATCGGAAGCGAGCGCCAGTCCGGAAAGGCGGGGGTTCTCCGCGTGAAGGAGACCATGGGCTGCAATGTGCACGATCCGATGCCGGTCGAGTCCACCGGGCGCCTTGAGCACCTCCTCGGTTGCCGCTGCGTCCAGAAAGAGGTCGCACTGGGGAAAAAGGTTCGCGATGGCCTGGACCTCGATAACGGCAGCCGGGATCTCCGGTAGTCCCGTTGACGTGGGGGCTGTTCCGGGCTCCGGCTCACCCAGGGCGCCGGGCGCTGCCGCAGGATTGGCCATCGCCAGGACTGCCACGCCCTCATCCTCCGGCCTCCGCTCCTCCCCGGCCCGCCGCTTGTGCAGGAGCTGGACATAGGCAGCCGCCGACGGCGAGTAAAGGATCCGCTTCTCGAGAAGAAGAAACCGGGCCTTCGAGAAAGAACGCGGCGCGCGGCGTTGCCCGCCCTTCCCGGAGCCTGCGACCAGCGCCTCGAAGGGCAGGAAGGCCAGGACATTGTCCGGCACGATGACCAGCGAGGGCCGGTCGAGATCCGGATCCTGAAGCGCCGGCGCCACCAGGATCTCGTAAAGCTCGCCGGCAATGTCGAGAAACTCTCCCGGCGGGAGCGCATCGGAGGCGGGATGCTCCAGGAGCCGGCGCAGGTAGCGCACCTTCCCGTCGAACACCTCGACGGAAGGAAGCCGGAGCACCTTGAAGTCCCTGTCGGTCAGGGCGAAGAGATAGCTTGCCCCCTTCCCCACCCTGTACTCGAGCAGGAGCGTCTCGCTGTCCAGCCCCTCCTTCTGAATCGCGGCCGGGCCGAACGACTCTCCCGAGGTCAGCGACGCATAGCCCGGGCAGGAGAGGGCGATCTTCTCCCGGACCTCATCGACCTCGAAGGTCAGCCGCTTGACCCGCTCCTCGATCTCTTTCCGCTCCGGCGAGCGCGGTTCCAGGTCGCGCATCCTCGCCGATTCGCGGCTGATCCGTCCCAGCAGATCCTTCTCCCGCTCCAGGTCGGCCCGGTCCGCCTTGCGGGTCAACAGCCTCCGGTCCTCTCCGAGAGCGTCGAGAAGCGCCCGGCTCTTCCACTTCTCGAGCCAGGTGAAGGCGCGCTGCCAGTGTCCGGCCCCGGGTTCTTCCCGGTCCAGCTCGTAGACGGCGTGAAGGTAGGAGACCGCCCCTTCCTCCGCCTCGGACGCGAGCCCGATCTTGAGCGCCGGCGCGGTGATCCCGATTCCCATGGCTTCCATCAGCGCGAAGGAGCTCTCGTAGCAATCCACGGCAGCGGCATGCTCCTCTTCGAGAAAGTGAATGTGACCCATCTCGGCCAGGGAAACTGCTTCCTTCGGCGCCGCGCCGAGGCTTCGCGCCATCGCGACGGCCCGGTCGAGGAACTCGAGGGCGGACGCACGGTCGCCATCCCGGCGGCAGAGGGTCGCGAGGGCGTTCATGGCGTCGATGGCGCCCAGCCGGTGCCCCAGCGATTCGTAGATGGCAAGTGCCTCGTCGAGCTCCTCGCGGGCCTCGGCCGCCCTTCCGAGCTCCATGAGAATCTGCCCCAGCTTGTAGTGCGTCACCGCCTCGCCGCGCCGATCCTTCAGGCTCCGCCTGAGCCCCAGGAGCTGCCGGAAGTCCTCGAGCGCCTCCCGGGCTTCCCCCATGCGCTGGCGGCAGATGGCGATGTTGTGCAGGAGCCGGACCTTTCGACGATCGAGAGGCGATCCTGCCTTGTCCAGCACATCCTTCGACCTGAGGTAGCAGTCCAGGGCGCGCTCATGGTCCCCGAGGAATCCATAGACTATGCCGAGATTCATCAGGCTGAGGGCGGCCGAAATGCGGTCCCCCATCTCGGTCTTGATGGAAACGGAGAGGTGGAGCGCCCTGGCCGCCTCCTGATAGCGCCCCAGCTGGATGCAGGCGGTGCCCATGTTGTTCAGCGTCCGGACCTCGCCTCCGCGGTCGCCGAGGTCCCGGTAGATCTCGAGGGCTCTCCGGTTCGCGTGGACCACGCCCTCGGGGCGTCCCTGATAATGATGGACCGCGCCGAGCTGCTCCAGGGCTTCGCCTTCCAGAGGGGGGTGGTTCAGCGTCCCGGCCAGGGCCTCGGCGCGGGTCGCCGACGCCTCGGCTTCGGAGTGCCGGTTCAGGGCAAGGTCGAGGCGGGCCTGCTCGATAAGACTCTCCACGACACCGACGTCGTCTTCCTCCGCCTCGAAGAAAACGCAGGCCTCCCGCGCCATTATTGCGCCGTCCTGATGCCGGCCCTGCTGATAGCGAAGCTCGGCCATCTGCAGAACGACCCGGGCAGCTGCCAGCCTGTCACGGAGGACCTTCAGATCGGCGATGCCCTCTTCAAGACGCTCTACCGTGCGCTCCAGCTCGCCCTTCACCCCGGCCTGGCGCGCCTCGGTCCGCGCTGCCTCAATGCGAATCCTCTGCACCGCCTGCTCGCCATTCCACCCGGCGAAGATCGAGGAGCGTTCGCAAAGGACGCTGCTTCCGGTGACCCTCTGGTAGGCCAGCGCAATGGAGTGCGCCGTCTCGATCTTCTCGTCCCCATCGCGGTCGCTTTCGCTCTGTCGAGCGCGAACCGCATCGAGAAGAACGGCATGATGCGCCCTGGAGATTCGCGGTCTTTCCGCCTTCACCAGCGCATCCAGCTCCTCGGGATCGCGCCGTGCCGCCTCCGTCAAAAGGTTGGCAAGGTCCCGGCTCGTGAGAACGCGCACTGGCTCTCGATCCGCCTGCGGCAGAGCGAGCAGCAGCGTCAGGCAAGCCCAGATAAGAGCGCTCATGACTCCTCCAGCCGATCATCAGAAGCGCTTCTCCCAGTCGCAATTATATCACCGGATCGGATCACGGTGTCATGCTTCTTTGCCGCTCCCGGCCTGATCCCCCGCGCTGATTGACACGTCGCAGCTCGCGGGCTTTCCAGAAAGTGCAAAAAATCTGTCGCCATGACGCTGCACCTAGTGGAAGATTCTGGTGAGCCACTTTCCCACCGGTACGGGTTTGGCAGAGATGAACTTGAAAGACGAGCGAAGATGGGCGAAGGAGCTTCTCGAAGGAGGCAAAGGAGCTGTTGCACTCTTTCGAGACCGCTTTCGCTTGCAGCTCGCCGAAGCGCAGCGGGAAGCCACGAGGCGCTGGCCCGAGGTGAGCGGCAGCTCGGAGGATGCCTTTCTTCACCGCATGGCGCGATCGACTGCCAGGCGATTCGCGCGGCTCGACGAAGAGGAGGAAGCCGGCCGGGGACAGGTTTCGATCCAGGGATTGATCAGCAGGCTTCATGGCGCCGATCTCTTTCTCGTCTCAGCGATGGAGACCGGATCGGAGGCGGCGTGGCAGGCTTTCCGCCGGACCTATCGCGCCGACCTCAAGGCGACCTTGAGGTCCTTCACACGGGACCGGTCGCTGCAGCCCGAGGTTCTCGATGATCTGGAAGGGGACCTGTTCGGGGGAGGCCCGGACAGCCGCGGCCTTATCGCCTCCTACGAAGGGACCGGCCCTCTCGGCGGCTGGCTGCGGACCCTGGTCTTTCGCCGGGCACTGGCTGCGGCGCGCAAGCGATCCTCCCAGCCGCAGCCTCTCGCCGCGGAGGCCATCGAGACGACTGCCGGTGGGAGCGCTCCCCTCGAATCGGACAGCCTGGAGTTCGCGAGCCGGGATCAGGTCGCCGAGCTGAAGACGGCCGTTCAGCAAGCTCTGGCAGGGCTCGCGTCCGGCGATCGGACTTTGCTCCTCCTTCGATACATGAAGGGTGTCACACAGAAAAGCCTGGCCGGGATGAAGGGATGGAGCGAGGCGAAGGTCTCGCGCCGCCTGAACCGGATACGGAAAGCTCTCCTGAAGGATGTCCGGCAACGGTCGGGATTCTCGGAAGCCGACATCAAGGACCTGCTCCCGCGCTCACGGGAATCCCGGCAGCAGATGGCAGCCGACTGTTTTTCGAAAATTACCGGATTTCCAGTGAAACGACCTCCTGGTGGCTGCATCGATGATGTGGAGCTTACGTGCCGGCTCGGGCAGCGTGAGAGCAGTCCAACGTCCATGCAAGGAGAACAGTGATGAACGCCTGGGAAAGGGCCAGCAAGGGAAAAGCCGGAAAGGAAGAGGATGCCCTCGGCCTCCTCCTCGGGTTTGCCGATCAGCCTGGATCAGGCGGCAGCTCGCTCTGCCCATCGGAGGACATGCTGGCCGGCTACGCCTCGGGTTCGCTTCTCGAGAAGGAGCGGCGCGACGTGGAGGAGCACGTCGCCGAGTGCATGGCCTGCCTGGAAGCGGTCCGCCTCGCCTCCGAATGGATCGACGCGGATGAACCGTCGGCCCGAGCTCCTGCGGCAGCGCACGCACCCGACCATCGGCGCTTCGCGGGGCTGGGAACAAGACGGCTGTTCCGGCCAAGCCCGTTTCGCCGGGCAGCGGTCATAGCGGCGGCAGCTGCCGCCGTCCTGCTGATCGCTCTGTTCTTTCCGGCGCTCGACGATTCCCCGACCTTGCAGGGGCTCTTCGAACGGCTGGATCAGTGTGCGAGCCCGGCTGCAGTGGCTCAGCTCTGCGAGTCCGGTCTTCTCGACGAAACGCTTCTCGACGCTACGCTGCGGTCAGGGATTCTCGATGGTCTGGAGGCCGCTGCCAGACGTTTTCATGAGGCAGCCGCTCTGCGCTCGCCTGCTGTTGAAGACAAAACGGTGATTACCCTCGCCCCGCTGCTGGCCTGCAGGGAGACAGAGCCTTCCTTCCAATGGTCCGATCCCGGGGAGGGCCGCATCGTGACAGTGGAGTTTCGCTGGAGGGACCGGATCCTCTGGACTGCCCGCTCCGATTCGACCGGCCTTCCCTTTCCTGCCGACGCACAGAAGCTCGAACGCGGGGCGACCTACCACTTCTTCCTCCACACGGCAGATCGCGATGGAACGCCACTCGAGAGCTCCGGCCCTTTCATTTTCTCCGTTCTTCCGGACAGGACCGCGGCCGAACTCGACGAGTCTCTTCAGCGCCTCGACTCGATGCAGGCGGACGATCCGGCCAGAGAGCTCTTCCGCGCCCTTCTCCTTGCCGGCGCCGGTGTCGATGGAGAGGCTCTGGTCTGCCTGAAGCCGCTCGCCGAACGCGGCGAAGGCGGTGCCGCGGTCCAGATGCTGCTGGCCGCGATCCACGCTACCGCCGGCGACCGCAAGACCTACCGGCAGATCCGGCAGAAGCTCGAGAAACTGGATCCGGCCGATGCGTATTGACGGGATTCGCACTTCTGATTGCCGGCACGGCCAGTGCCTGGCGGAATGAAACGCCGCTTCACCCTACAATCAACTTGCAGAAGAACCTACGGCGAGGCCACCTCGCGGAGCGGCTTCCCGGCGCGGTAGAGATCGAGGGCCGCCTTCTCGCGCTGCCTCTCGGCGGGAGGCGCGTACTCGACGACCTGCAGCTGGATGCGGACGGCCTGGTCGAAGTCACTCGTTTCGGCGAGAGCGGCCGCCCAGGTCGAATAGAGCCTCGCAGTCGGCTGTCCCAAAATCTTCTTCGCCCTGGATACGAGCCGGAGCGCCTCGGTGCCGTCACGGACCGCATCATCGGGAGAAGCAGCCAGAAGGCGAGCCAGTCCGATCAGGAGCTCCCCGTCGCGAGGCGCGATGTCGAGCGCCTCCCTGTACTGTCCTGCCGCCTTGGCGCCCTCGCCCTTCCGATAAAGGAGGGCAGCCAGCTTCTTTCGCGGTCCAACGATCCCGGGACCGAGTCGAACCGCCTCAAGGAAGCACCCTTCCGCCTCGTCGAGCCGGTCGAGACGCGTGAGCGCATCGCCGAGCACGTAATGCCCCTTGGGATGGGACGGATCGAGAGCCACGCACCTGCGGCCGTACGACTCGGCCTCCTTCAGCCGGCCGAACGTCAGGCAAAGGCCGCCCAAGTTCAGGTGGGAGTCGTAATAGTCGGGATTGTTCGTGATGGCGGCCCTGAAATGCTGCTCCGCCTCGGCCCACCTCCTCTTGCCGATCAGGTAGTAGCCAAGGTTGTTGTGAGCGAGAAAATCGTTCTCGTTCTTCTCGATCGTGTCGAGCCAGAGCGTCTCCTGGTTCTCGTAGATCAGGCATTGATCGCGCGTGAGAAAGACGAGAGTCCCCAGGATCACGATCCCGCACATCACGGCGGTCTGCTGTCTCTTCTTTCTCGAACCGATGCGCGACAGGATCCAGCCCACGGCCGAGGCCAGAAGGATCAGCACCCCGATGCTTGCCAGGTACTGGAAGTGGTCCGCCACGAATGAAAAGACCTGGGGATAGAAATCCACGAAACCGAGGGCGGGAAAGAGGGTGACGGCAAAAAAGCAGATGGCGAAGAAGGGCAGGCGCCCCACGCGTTTCTGCAGTAGAAAGGCGGCGCCCGCCGCCGCAACGACGATCAGGGGAAAGATGTACTGCCAGACCGCAGCAGCGTCGATCACCCACCGCTCGTAGATGAAGGAGAGGTTCAGGGGGGCCGCCAGTTTCCAGGCATAGAAGCAGAGGGCCCGCGAGGCGATCAGGCACCGCTCGACGATGGTGAATCCCCACTCGACTCCGCCGGCTCCCACGTGGTACTTCTCGAGATGGGCGGTGAAGATGCCCGAGAGGTAGCCGATCACGAGAAAGGGGACGAGCAGCGCGATCAGCCTCACGTTGATCGGCCGGCGCCTCAGCCACTCCGCGAGTCCGGCGGCAGCGGGAAAGGTGGCTGTCACCGACTTGCTGAGCAGGGCGCAGATGAAGAGGAGTATGCAGAGGAGGTAGAACCACCACCGCCCCGGCTTCGAGGCGTGGAGGAGGTCGGAAAACCTGAGCCAGGCCAGCAGGGCGGCCAGGTAGAAGAAGCCCGAGAGGACGTTCTTCCTCTCGGACACCCAGGCCACGGACTCCACCTCGACGGGATGCACGGCGAAAAGAGCCGCGACCAGCCACGCCACGCCGATGCCCAGCCCGAGCTTGCGGAGGATCAGGAAGAGCAGCACGGCGTTGGCCGCGTGGAGGAGGATGTTCGTCCAGTGATAGCCCGCCGGATCCACGCCCCAGAACGAGTGCTCCAGGCGAAAGGTGGTGAAGACCAGGGGATAGTACTGCGGCGTCTCGCACGACACGGCAACGGGATCGTCCTCGTCGCCGCCGCCGAACCAGATCCGCCACCACTCGCCGGGCGGCCCGCTCTCCTGGCTGAGCCCGAACCAGATCCGCTCCAGGCCGTCGGGCGCATCGAGAAGGGGATTCTTGTAGACGTAGTCGTAGTCGTCCCAGATGTACTTGTTATCCGCGGCGGGTTGGAAGGCGAAAATCGCCAGAAGAACGATGGCCGCGGCGCCAAAGCGCATCGCTCGGCTCTCCTGCCGGCTCCTGCCTGGGTCGTCGGTCTGGTTCATCTCAATCTCATCGGACCGTGATTCGAGAAACCTGTATCTGGGAGGGGCGGTCCGCGGCCCTTCCGGCAAGGATCATCAAGCAACAGTAACGGTCAGCGCCATTATTCCAGCCCGGCGAGAGCGGCACAATTCAAATGAAAACCCGGGGCTCCTGCATTCCCGGCTCCCACCATCCGCGCGCCATGTACGGCGTGTTGTAGACCGCGGCCAGACGGCCGGATCGGTCGACGACGATCAGGCCGCCGAGCCCCTTGATGTAGCTGTCGAGATCCGCCAGCGCCTGCTCGGCCGCGCCCTGAGCGCTTTCGCCCGTGCGCAGCCTGTCGATGGCCGCGCGAGCCATGCCCGCCCGGATGATCGACTCGCCCCACCCGGTGCACGAGACGCCGCCCGCCCTGTTGTCGGCGAAGGTGCCGCACCCGATCAGCGCGGCGTCGCCCACCCGTCCCGGAACTTTCCTCGGCGTCCCGCCAGTCGACGTGGCTGCCGCGATGTCGCCGTTCCGATCGCGCGCCGCGGCGCCCACGGTCCCCCTCTTGCCGTCGTCAGTGGAAGAGGGCCGCCGTCCGGGATCCCTCCCCCACCTGCTGAAGGCGTGAGGCGTCCTGAAATCGGGATCTGCCATCAGCGCGCGAAGGCGCACCTTCTCCCGCTCGGTGAGCAGGGCCTCCGTTGCGACCGGCTCGAACCCCATCCGGGCGGCAAAGACGGCCGCCCCCTCGCCGGCGAGAAGGATATGCTCCGTCTCCTCCATGACCCGCCGGGCGACCTGGACCGGGTGAAGGAAGTTGCGCAGCGCCGCCACGGCGCCGGCGGCCAGGTCGCGGCCGTCCATGATGGCTGCGTCCATCTCCACCGAGCCGTCGGTGTTGAGGAAGGAGCCGCGGCCCGCGTCGAAGGTGAGGTCGTCCTCCATCACCGTCACCGCGGTTTCCACTGCATCGAGAGCCGTTCCGCCGCGGGCGAGAACCCTGCTCCCCGCATCGAGAGCGGCCCGCACGCCGCGCAGATGGTCGTCATGAACATCGGCCGGGATGTCCCAGGCGCCGCCGTGCACGATGAGAGAAGGTGAAACTCGGTCGGCCATCTTCCTGTTCGCCTCCTTTGGTCGAGAGGACCATCGACACTCGAGGGCAAGAGTTTAACATGAGCGGCGTACAGTCGAGACCGTCGAAAAAGTCATCGGGAACGAATTGCTGGAATGTGGTCCGTGACGGTCGTAGGGTACCTTAGTTGAATATCGCGGATGAAAGGAGTTCCCATGAACTGGACAGAACTGATCACAAGCGAAATCGAGTCCGTTTATAAAGCGACGCAGGGTCTGCTCGACCATGTGGATGAAGAGAGTCTGGACTGGAAGCCGTCCGACGGAAGCAACTGGATGACGACCGGCCAGCTTCTCATGCACCTCGCGATCTCTTGTGGGGCCCCCATGTACGGTTACGTAACGGGCGATTGGGGATTGCCGGAGGGCGTCGATATCAATGACTTCTTCCAGGTCCGAGAGGCCATCGGTCTCTCAGAGGAGGAGACTCTGCCGCCGGCGGAGAAGATGCCAACCATAGGGAGCGTCTCTGAAGCAAAGGAGTTTCTGGCAGAGGACAAGCAGCTGGCTCTCGATATGGTGGCCAATTGCGACGAGGACAAGCTCGCTAACCAACCTTCAAAGGCCCCTTGGGAAGAAAGGGAGCAGATTCTTGGGCATCGTCTCCTGCACATGGTGGCCCATCTCAGCCACCACAAAGCGCAACTATTCTATTACT